>NZ_JAAGVY010000052.1 GCF_010686655.1 Cryomorpha ignava
GCCAAAACCGATTTTGGAACAACCATTAACAATATCCCAAATATCAAACGGTTAAATCAATTTCTTGAGGAAGATTAAAAGAATAAATATCATGTTTTAGTGTACTTTTAGATGTGCGAAACTTTAGAGCCTTAATAGTCAGATTTCAGAAGTAACTCCTTTATTACATGTATAATTGGAATTATTGCATCTAGATGATTAGTTACGTTATGGAACGGAGAATCTATATTGCTTAAATCCTAAATCTATTGGTTAATCATTTTTTTAGCATTAAAAATACTGTATCACATCTTTTTCGCGGCAAAATGCATACTTTAGATTAAAATGAAACACCCATTAGAATCAAAAATATACAACCAACCCATCGCCAAGTTGCGCCAAAGAGAAGCCATATTGAACTTTATGGATCCCGCAGCATGGTACATGACTTTTTTTAAAGCAGGTGTAAATATACCTGACGAAGCAGAACCTGTAAAAGGTTTTGATGCCATATACACAACCCTTTTATCAACCTTCATTACGCGCAATACGCTGTATCTGGACATTCGCAATGAAAACAGCTATTCGCTTAATTACTATAAAGACAACGAAGGGCTGACTGGCGACAGCGATTATGGTGACCATATTCAAGTCTCGTGGGACGGAATCACCTTCGCGCCAGCCAATTTCTACAAAGACTACTGGCCCATACTAACATTAAGCCCTCCAGCAAATACAAATACCAATTATAATGAACTACACTTAAAATTCAGAAAACTTTACAATCCCGAACCTTTGCTGTACGCAGATTATGCAGTTGAATTGATTAGTGATACATTGATGAACATTTCATCATCAACGAAATTTAAATCAGAAACAAACCCAGTCCTTGCCGAACCTTGGTCAAGTGGTTTTACATTCAAATTACCGAATAACCCGGCTGTATCTGGCAATACAGCACCTGCTTTTCCAATTAAGCTCATGAACATCCGGCAGAAGAATCCCGATATAGCACTACCAAGTACCGTAGTTCAAAAAGAACATTTTCTCGACAATGCTTTTGGTCCGGCAAATTATGTGCCCGATGTGGCTGCGGGTTCTTCCACACAATGGGTGAGCGGACTGGGCAAAAGGTTTATTGATGGCCGGAACGAAATGGGTGTTGCAGGTGTATTTGAAATTGGAATGGGCATTTCAAGCACCGAAGTGAGCTTTTTTGCTTCAATTATTGATGAGTACCGCCCCGGAATAACATTTGGACGCAGCCAAGTGAAAAAATCAACTCCCGAAACGGGCGGAAAAAGCCAATCACCATCTCTAATAGCAGAGCTGAATAAAACTTGGTTTAAAGACCGGAACTTTGAGCTCCAAAAGCAGGAACTCTCGGGCAGTACGTTTTACATTATGGATCAGAAAACGCTCGACCCACCGACAAATATAAGCGGCCTGATAAATGTGGTGATGAGCAAAAGTGAATACGATGCGATTACAATACCTTCCAATTTAGATACAACCATACATGCTCCATTGCTTTCGTTTCAGAGCTTTAGCATGGAGTCTGATAATAACCAAGTGCCGTATAGAAAAGCAGCCTTAAAAGTAAACGGTGCTACGAGTAGCGGTACAAAAACCACATCAGGTCTTGGTGTTGATTTGCTTACTTTTAATTACGGAATGCTTAATTCGGAAACGGCTGGGAATGTTGTGGAGCTGGAAGAGGCTGTAAACGGAATTATCACAGTCAATGGATTTATCGAAATGCTTAAGGTAGTTGAAGATGTTTATGGAGAAAAAGAAGGCATAATTGATTTTGGTGATAACCTAATCGAAATATGCACTCGAATTAGAGTACACTATTATGGGGGCGAGCGCGATTTACCTGAAGTGTATTATCTTAAGGATGTTGTCAACGGCAAAATATTCAACAATACCATCCCATTGGCCGAGTATATGGTTGATCCCATATTTTATAGAAAACTTGACAGACTTCCTTTTGCGACAAGGGCACTTTTTAGCGGAGTGAACGTATATGATCAACTGACTTCGCATGGCAACGAAAATGCGGTAAAGGACAATCCGAGCCCATACTTGGTCAATGATTTGGGATATGTCGATCTGGGTCAAGTTTTATATGGGTTCGAGTCCATTTTTTATCAACCCCATTATCCGCCGACAAGTATTTTTCCGACACCACCGTCGGACATGGATAAACCTCCATCCGACACATATAGCCCATCGTACGAAAACTTTCCGGTAAAGATCATCAATGACTTGGCCGGTTGGATAGCAAATATCGCTATTCCGGCAACAGACTATTTTCTTCATGTCAGGGACGGAGTAAGTCCAATCAAGGAAAGGTATGCACCCACAACACCCAACCTTCAAGCATATTATGATATATCTGCTCCCATTGTTGATTTGAATGGAAATGCCGATTCCATTGGAATTCTGTGGGCCTATGAAGTTCTCAACGAAAATCCTAATAACGAGGGCTTAAAGTTGAGTGATGTATTCACTTTGTATTATCAAGGTGAGACAAACCTTCGTTCAGAGATTACTTTGCCTTCCACACCAAGCCTTCCTTTTTATGCAGCCGTCAACAGGTGGAAAATATTCTCGCTGTTTTTCGGTTTTATGGCTGAAGATGGTGGGGAGTATATCTGGGTGCCCGACAACCCAACGCTTTGGGCGAAGGTAAAAGCTCCATTTAGCCAATCTAATCCTCAAGGAAAGAATTACGATGAAAGATTATTTAATCTCGCTGAATTTTGGTATTCGAGCGTTGACAATAATTATCCAATCCCCATAATTAGTATTCCTAAAATTGCATATAATTTACAACTTGGTAAAGAAATACCAGAGACACTCATAAAAAGATTCACATCTGAAAGTTTCTATAATCCCGAAACTACTCAAATTCTTTGGATAAATTCTCAATTGAAAATATTGTTAGAGGATAAATTCCTGAATTATGTTTATTCTCAAATTTTTTAGCAAGTGAAATTCGTATTAAGTTGTTTTTATTATGAATCACAGGAAAATAATTTTAAATTGGATAGGATTAGATGCGATTGCAACATTATTGCCTTTACTTTTCTGGTCTTTACTTTTTGAGATGCTTAATGTGGAAATAGATTTATTTGACAACAGAAGCGTAAATCTTGCTGAAATCTATTTGCTGGCAATAATAGTTGATAAAATAATAATAATTATATGGGTAAGTCATCATGAAGTCGAAAATAAACTTAAGTCCAGAGCGTTAGCTTATTGCTTTGGTTTTACACTTTTTATCATAATTGTGTTGTGTATTTTGTACTTAACTTTCAATGATGTTAATTGGCGAACATAGCTTTTAAGTAACTATATTTTATTTGATAACTCTTTCTGATTGACAAATACTTATATTGCTAATGAATATCCGCCAAAAAAATCCCGAAATAGCCTTATCCAATACCGTAATTGCCAAAACACATTTTCTCGATAATGTGTTCGGATCGGCAAATTATACACCTGATATTGCTTCGGGTACAACAACACAATGGACAAGCGGTCTGGGCAAAAAGTTCATTGACGGGCGTAACGAAATGGGTCTTGCAGGTATATTTGAAACCGGCATGGGAATATCGAATAATGACGTAACCTTCTTTGCCTCGCTTATAGACGAATACCGCCCCGGAATCACCCTCGGTCGCAGTCAGGTAAAAGAATCAAAGCCCGATTTGGGCGGAAAGAGTCAAACAGATTCATTGACTGCAGAAATGAAGCGCAGCTGGTTTAAAGACCGCAATTTCGCCCTGCAAAAGCAAGAACTCTCGGGTAGTACTTTTTACATAATGGATCAGAAAACGCTCGACCCACCGACCAATATCAGCGGACAGATAAATTTGGTTATAAGCAAAAGTGAATACGACTCTATTGCTATTCCATCCAATTTAGATACAACTATACATACGCCTTTGCTTTCGTTTCAAAACTTTAGCATGGAAGCTGATAATAACCAAGTGCCTTATAGAAAAGCAGCCTTGAAAGTAAATGGTGCTTCGAGTAGCGGTACAAAAACCACGGCAGGACTTGGTGTTGATTTGCTGACCTTTAATTATGGGATGCTTAATTCGGAAGCGGCAGGGAATGTGGTGGATTTGGAGTCTGCTCTTAGTGGAATATTGGATATCGATGAAATAATTTCAGCAATCAAAGTAGTTGAGGATATCTATTTTGTTACTGACGATTCGATTACTGACTTTTTATTTGATCGAACAGTAGATGAAACCTGTGCGCGAATTCGACGTCATTACTATGGCTTTTACGTCGATGATCCTAAAACAAGTGTTTTAAACCCTGAAATTACAGATCGACTAAAAGGAGAAGTTTTAGATAACACACTACCCCTTGCTCAAGCAAAATCGGGTTATGGGTTTAGATATTTAGATGTGCTTTTTTTTCTTACGCCCAGGAAGTTCATTACCTACAAACAGCTAACGTCAAATGCTAATGAAAATGGTATACAGGATAATCCAAGCCCTTATTTAAAGTATGGTGGAAAAAAGATTGATTTTGGTCAGATTCTATATGGATTTGAATCTATTTTTTTTCAACCTCATTACCCACCTTCTGAAATTTTTCCGCCAGACTCATCAACTTATAGTCAGACGTATGAAAATTTCCCTGTTCATCTTGTGAACGACTTAGCTGGGTGGCTTGCAAATATAGTCATACCCGTAACAGATTTCTTTATTTTAGAACAAACAGGTACGAGCCCTTATAAAGAGAATACCCCTGCCTCTAATTTCGACGCGTACTATGAGTATTCTGCCCCTCACGCTGATCTATACGGTAATGCTGATGCTATTGGCATTTATCAAGCCTATCAGGTGTTAAATGAATTTGCTCCAAACGAAGGAAAATTAAGGTTAAGTGATGTATTCACATTATATTATAAAGGTGAGTCTGAATTGCGACCTGAAATAAACATTTCTGTTTCACCTTCTCAACCATTCTACACAGTAACTAATAGATGTAAAGTTTTTTCTTTATATTTCGGTTTTCTGGCAGATGACAGTGCAGGTGGGTATATTTGGGTGCCTGACAATCAAACACTATGGGATAAAGTTAAAGCACCCTATAGCATATCAAATCCTACAGGTAAAGATTATGATAATAGGCTGTTTAAGTTTTCAGAGTTCTGGTTGACTAGACGAAAGCTATTTTTGTTTATAGAGCCAGCGCTTGTAGCTGATTCAAAGTATCATGAGTTTTTTATCAGTCGTTTTAGTAATATAAATGATTTTGACCAGCCTGTTTTAGAATGGGTTAAAAGTAAACTATCAGAAAGTTTTGAATCAAAGTTTTTACCTTTCGTTAAGAACTTGGTAATCTAAAGTCATGATAATTAAAGATATATTTAAAGATATAGTTTTAATTTTGGTTATCGTTTTAGGACTGTACCTTTTCTTGATAGATCATTTATTGATTTATTTGAGCTTATTTTTTCAATCAGAATTGTTATTCCTTCTCAGAATTTCTAGAGTTTTTGGTCTTTCTGACCCTGAATTTTTTAGCATTTTCCCTATTATTTTATTTATCTATGCAATCTTGTTTTTAATTTTAATTTTTGTTTTTAGAGCAAATAAATACTATAAATGGTTGATAACTCTTATTGTTTTCGGTTTGCTTTATTGGATGATGATGTCTGTAGTCAACGCCATGATGTAATTAACTTGGATAAATAAATTCATTCCCATGCCTTCCACCGCCCATTTTTTCACAGACCCAACTAAATTAAGCACCCAATTAACATCTTATGGCCCTGTTTCTGGTAATGAGAACACGGAGTATATGATAACAAGCAAATTGCAGTTTTCATCTGAAGCAGATGCCATTGCCGTTTGTACCGGATACGTTTTTCTTCAGCCCCATGCAACTGATAATTCTCTGGTAAATTTGGTTTTACTCCCAATTTTGGCCGATCAGATAGAGAATAACTACACAGCCGTAAAATACTTTGTATATCGTGGATTGAAAAAGAGCAATATTTTAACCGGATCGGATGAATTTTTAGCCGAATCACATCCAGATGCTTCTGATTTGGTAAATAGTATTTGGCAGCAATATAATATGCTAAAAACGCTTGTCTCTACAATTGATTCTACAGCACCCAACATTGCAGCTATAGGTTGGGATACGAGTTCAAATCCAGGCACCGACTCATTAAATGCGCTCCACAATGCTGATAATGACGACATTCAATTAGCCGCCATTCAGGCCGGACAAACACTGGCAAAATTTGATATGCTCAACGCAGGCTTTGAAGTGATGCTTGAAGAAAATTTCTTTGAACCAGACTTGGCTTACGTGCGAGCCGCCGATTTTAAAATTACAACCACCATACCCCAATCTGGCGATATCCCCGGCAACGAACCCATCGCCAAGATGCGCCAAAGGGAAATCATATTGAACTTTATGGATCCCGCAGCATGGTACATGACCTTTTTTAAAGCAGGTGTAAATATACCCGGCGATGCCGAACCGGTAAAAGGCTTTGATGCGCTTTACACTACCCTTTTATCAACCTTCATTACGCGCAATACGCTGTATCTGGACATTCGAAATGAAAACAGCTATTCGCTCAACTATTACAAGGACAACGAAGGACAGACCGGCGACAGTGATTATGGAGAGCATATTCAAGTCTCGTGGGACGGAACCACCTTCGCACCTGCCAATTATTACAAAGATTACTGGCCGATATTAACGTTAAGCCCTCCCGCAAATGCGACATCTAATTACAATGAACTACACTTAAAGTTTAGAAAACTTTACAATCCAGAACCATTGATCTTCGGGGATTATACATTCAAGTTGGTCGCAGACAATGATAACTCGCCCACCATACAACTAAGCGAACCACAGTTTTTATTCGAGTTTCCGCTTGGTATCATTGAAAATGATTGGACACAAGAATTCAGTTTTGTCACTCCGAACATGAGCAGTGCTGTATCCGGACAAAATTCAATAGCATTTTATTTGAAACTGTTCAACGTGCGTACAAAATTGCCTGAAATTAGTATACCAAGTACTGGGTTTCCAAAGGAAACACCAATTGATAATATTTTTGGGCCGATAACGGATTTCCCACTTCATTGGCCTTCGGATGAAACTAATTGGGAAGTTTATCCCAAAAAGAGGTTTTATGTTGGCCCCAATTCTATATTGGTAGGGGAATCAGGAGTTGAACGTTCTAATAACGCTATTACATTTTATTTTAGAGTTCTCAATGAATACTATCGGTTCGATCCTTTCCTTTCTCAAGATTATAAAAATCAAATAACAACTTCTTTTATGCCCCCTTCTGGCAGATCCCAAAACTCTAATGCAGAAGTCTTAATTTCAGATTATTTGGATAATGGCTTAACGTATGCAACTGATTTTGAATTAAGAAAAGACAATGTTATAGTAAACACGATACCGATTCCCATAAGATATTTCTCCAACGAAAAGTTGAGAAATAACAATCTTAACTATGTTGAGCTTTCTATATCTGTTAGTGAATTCGAAGATCAAATAGTACCTGCTTTAGCAACGTTAGATACAAGCGTTCAAGAACCTATGTTCACAATTGATGCCTTTAACCAAAAGACAGATGATAACGGAAAAACATACTTTGATGGAATTATTTCTATCGTGGGGCTTGATTCTAATGGCATCTATCAAAGAAACCAGCCATCAAACGGCAATATTTACATATTTACACGAGATAATTATTCATTCAGTAGCATAGCCATAAATTCCAATATTGAACTTCCATCTGGTCATGATCCAAATGCTTATTTTAACTTTTCTGATTTCATTGGTTATGCGCAGACCGCAGAAGATGTATTCTCAATTGCCCCATTCAATGACTCGCCGGTCTCATTTGTTACTCGTATTAGAGTAATGTATTATAGTGGATTCAAATTTAATCCAATCGTGCCTGATTTGGAATACGAAGATAATTCACCGGAATTCGAAACAAAAGAATTGCATAAATCTGTAATGCAATCGCCAAGTGAGCTACTGGTATCTTATGTACATTTAGTTTCTAAAGCGGATGAAAATTTAGACGGAGACAATCCGAGTCCATATCTATTAGACCTCCCAAATGCACGGGAAATTGATTTAGGTCATGTATTATTTGGTCTTCAGGCTCTTCAATTTCCTCTGGAAAACTCGCCAAGCCCTTCACTTATTGGGCGATTTTTCTTAAAGTATAATTTGAGAGGGATTCATTATGCAGGCTGGGTGGCAGACATTGGAATAGCTGTCGGCACAAATGAAAGACATATTTTTGATAACGAAGTGCCAGTTGCAGTTAGACATTATGGCAACATTTATTACCCTGAAAATCCGGATATTGATCGTTATTTTGAAATTTCAGCCCCTGAACCGGATTTAGAAGGTGATATTGATGCTTATGGTCTAAAGGCTGCATGGGAAGATGTGGAAAGTATAAATCCAGAGTTTAAGTTTTCTGATGTTCTAAAATACTATTTTCAAAATCCTGATCCAGAAAATAATTTAAACCATTATGGTAATAGGTATTTTATATTTTGTTTGCAAAATGGTATTGTGACGCAAATTTCGGGGAATACATATAGTTGGCCTAATTACACCAATTTGCCTGTGAGTCTCTTAGAGCCAGTAGAGTGGATGGCAACATTTTGGTTTGATCAATACAATGAACTTCTTCTAATTTTTAAAAACCCACCAGTAAATTACCACTTTCAAGATTGTAAATATGTATTGATAAAATTTTTACAATGGCTAAAACCAAGATTGGAAAATGAACAACCTAACAAGAGCTTTTTATGAGTTGGGTTTCTTCATCTTTATGCGTATATATAATTATTTTGGCATTATCCATAGGTATTGTTTTAATAGCCAATTGGTTTAGTGAATTTTTACCGGAAATTAAATTCGTTAGCTTGATACGCAAAAATGCACTCGGACTTCTGCTTGCGGTACTATTTTTAATATTAATACTCTCTTTTTGGTCTTATATAAATCAAAACAGTTTACATCATGTACCCTTGTATCTTATTATTTTTCTTCTTAACATAATTGGATTGATTTCATTGACAATAATTCTAAGAATTAAGTGGAAGCTTATTGAATTATGGAAGAAAATAATATTTTTATCATGGATATTTGTTTTCCTTCCATTAACTTCAGTCTTGCTATTTCTTATGTGGGTGATGGGAGGAAGGGGTATAGATTGATTTAAGATACTTAATTTGAGTTACATTATGTATCAAAGCCACATCAATGATATATTAAGAATTATAAAATGATCAAACAGTGAACATTAAGCCTATGAACATCCGCCAGAAGAATCCCGATATAGCACTACCAAGTACAGTAGTTCAAAAAGAACATTTTCTTGATAATGCTTTTGGCCCGGCAAATTATGTTCCCGATGTGGCTGCGGGTTCTTCCACACAATGGGTGAGCGGTTTAGGCAAAAAGTTTATTGATGGCCGTAACGAAATGGGCGTTGCAGGCATATTTGAAATTGGGATGGGCATTTCAAGCACCGAAGTGAGCTTTTTTGCTTCAATTATCGATGAGTACCGCCCTGGAATAACACTTGGGCGCAGCCAGGTGAAAAAATCAACTCCCGAAACGGGTGGAAAAAGCCAAACAGCATCTCTAATAGCAGAGTTTAAGAAAACTTGGTTTAAAGACCGCAACTTTGAACTCCAAAAGCAGGAACTCTCAGGCAGTACGTTTTACATTATGGATCAGAAAACGCTCGACCCACCGACCAATTTCAGCGGACAGATAAATTTGGTGATAAGCAAAAGTGAATACGATGCAATTTCTATACCTTCCAATTTGGATACAACCATACATGCTCCATTGCTTTCGTTTCAAAACTTTAGCATGGAGTCTGATAATAACCAAGTGCCATATAGAAAAGCAGCCTTGAAAGTAAACGGTGCTACAAGTAGCGGTACAAAAACCACTACAGGTCTTGGTGTTGATTTGCTTACTTTTAATTACGGTATGCTTAATTCGGAAGCGGCGGGGAACGTGGTTGAGTTGGAAGAGGCGGAGAATGGGATATTACTTATAGATACTTTTCTTGACGATCTGAAGGAAGTAGAAAAGGTCTATCCGAATGACAATTTCTCACAAACTTGCTTGAGAATTCGGGTTCATTCTTACGGAAGTGCAAGAGACTTGCCAAAAGACGGTTTTTGGAATGTATTATTAGGCTCGATTGATGATACTGCTGCTGGCCATATTCTGAATAACGCATTACCTCCACTTAATGGTGCTGGCGGATATGTCGAAATAATAAGTTTTGACCCCAATATTATAAGTGTTCGAAAGCTCAGAAGAGTTGATTTTGAAAAGAAAGGAATTGCTGATACTTGGAATCGCTTAACTTCCCATGCCAATGAGAATGGAATAATGGATAATCCGAGTCCATACATTGTATTTGAAGGAAAGGACATTGATTTAGGGCAGATTTTATATGGTTTTGAAAGTGTCTATTGGCAACGACATTATCCACCAATCAATATTTTCCCTCCTTCAGGATCCACTTACAGCCAGAGTTACGCAAACTTCCCTGTCAAAATTGTCAATGATTTAACGGGTTGGTTAGCTAATATTATTACTCCGGTTACAGACTTTTTTGTTCACGCTACAACCGGAAATTCACCTCTGAATCCTCCCATTAGTCTGGATTTTGCAGACTATTATGAATATTCAGCTCCACTGGCCGACCTGTATGGCAATGCAGACGGAATAGGTATTTATAGAGCATACGAAGTTTTAATTGAAAATACAGCCAATGTTGATTTACGTTTAAGTGATATATTTATACTTTATTATAAAGGCGTATCCTTTTTGAGACCGGAAATATCACTGCTTGAATCACCATCTCAGTCATTTTATACAGTTGCTGATCGTTGGAAAATTTTTTCGATTTTCTTTGGATTTATGACAATTGATCAACAAGGCAATTATGTTTGGTTACCAAATAATCCAACCTTGTGGGCGGATGTCAAGAGTGAATTTTCGGCATTCAATAATATCGGTAAAGGGTACACTAAAAGATTGCTTGCTTTCGCTGAATTTTGGTATACGACTCGGAAAAGTAAAAGCCGCACTGGTGTCAACTTATTTTTAGATTTAGAGATTTTTGAGTATGAAATCTTCAGGTTTTCTAATAGCACAGAATATCTGAATGATGGTGTTTCTCAGAAAACTTGGGTTGAAGAAAAAATTTTAGATGTATTTGAGAATGATTTTATTCCATTCATATATTCTCAATTGTAGAATGAAAGCAATATCCTATATTTATTTGATTATTTTTACTGCACTATTTACGTATATTTTTGTCTTTGATTTTTACTTTTCTTTAATAGGGGATTTCCGATTATCAATTTCATATATCTATAAGATTCCATCTCAAATCATAAAATATTTTTATGTTTTCTGTTTGTTGATGTTTTTGCTAATGTTCCTGCCACTGGTCGTGATGTTCTGGGCTAATCGAAAAATATATTGGCTGATTATCTTATTCATAGCGGGATTATTTCGATTGTTGACTATAATAGCTTTTGATGATATTAAATTATTTGATTGATATTCTTATCAAATAAATGTACAATTGGTTTTTTAAGTTGAACAACTTTCAGTAAAATAATTCTTACAATATACTGAATATGTTGAAAATCATGGTTTAAGAGAATGATTATGACATATTTAATAATTACTCAATAAAGAAAAGAAATTATGATGCCAGCAATTCCTACGAATCCATTTTACACATCATCTAATCGTTGGAAATTATTAGCTCTTTTCTTTGGATTTCTGGCGGATGACGGTGTAGGTGGGTATTTTTGGGTGCCTGACAATCAGACTCTATGGGAAAGTGTTAAAGCACCTTATAGCCTATCAAACCCGACGGGGAAAGATTATGATAATAGGCTGTTTAGGTTTGCAGAGTTCTGGTTAACCACTCGCAAATCAGAGGTTTTTTTGGCAATATTTTTGTTAGGAAATTTAGAATATCCTACTACTTCTATAGATCACTTTGTCAATATGCCTAACTTTATTGAACCTCTCACCTGGGTGCAAAACATGATAGACGAGAGTTTCGAGTTAAAGTTTCTTCCATACATAAAGAGTTTAACATTTTGAAATGAAAAGAGTAATTCTCATCTTTTTATGCCTGTTGGGCTTCTTTCTTTTCGTTTTTGATTTACTCCTTATTTTGTGCGTGCTTTTATTTCATTCTATTTTTCCGTTTCTTGTTGATTTTTTAGTTTTTTTAAATGAATCCAATTTGTTAGGAGTTTCAAACCCAGATTATCACAAAATATATCCCTATATTTTAATACTTTATTCATTAATATTTATAGTTCTAATCTTTGTCTTTAATGCGAGGAGATTCATTAAATTCTTTATGATTATTTTTATATTGGGGTTACTTTATTGGTTGATGCTGTCAATAGCTGACTCTATGTTGGAGGGTTTGTGGTTACAATAAATATATAAAAACTCATTCCCATGCCATCTACCGCCCATTTTTTCACTGACCCATCTAAACTAAACGCTCAATTGACATCCTATGGTCCTGTTTCTGGCAATGAGAACACGGAGTATATGGTAGCAAGCAAATTGCAGTTCTCATCTGAAGCAGATGCCATTGCCGTATGCACAGGTTACGTTTTTCTTCAGCCCCATGCAACTGACAATTCTCTGGTAAATTTAGATTTACTTCCAATGTTGGCCGATCAGATAGAGAATAACTACACGGCAGTAAAATATTTTATTTACCGTGGTCTTAAAAAAAGCAATATTCTAACGGGTTCTGATGCATTTTTAGCCGAGTCACATCCAGATGCTTCTGATTTGGTAAATAGTATTTGGCAGCAATACAATATGCTGAAAACGCTTGTTTCCACAATCGATTCTACATCACCCAACACCGCAGCTGTAGGATGGGATACGAGTTCAAATCCAGGCACCGACTCATTAAATGAGCTCCTCAATGCTGATAATTCTGACTTTCAGTTAGCTGCCATTCAGGCGGGGCAAACGCTTGCAAAATTTGATATGCTTAATGCAGGCTTTGAAGTGATGCTGGAAGAACATTTCTATGAACCAGATTTGGCTTATGTGCGAGCTGCTGATTTTAAAATTACAACCACCACACCCCAATCTGGCGATATTCCCGGCAATCAACCCATCGCCAAGATGCGCCAAAGAGAAGCCATACTGAACTTTATGGATCCCGCAGCGTGGTACATGACTTTTTTTAAAGCAGGTGTAAATATACCTGACGATGCCGAACCCGTAAAAGGCTTTGATGCGCTATACACAACCCTTTTATCAACCTTCATTACGCGCAATACGCTGTATCTGGACATTCGAAATGAAAACAGCTATTCGCTTAATTACTATAATGACAATGAAGGACAGACTGGCGACAGCGATTATGGAGAGCATATTCAGGTCTCGTGGGACGGAACCACCTTCGCATTTGCCAATTACTACAAAGATTATTGGCCGATATTAACGTTAAGCCCACCTGCCAATACTACTACGGAATTTAATGAATTGCATGTAAAGTTTAGAAAGATTTACAACCCGGAACCTTTGTTATACGCAGATTATGCAGTTGAATTGATTAGTGATACGCTGATTAATATTTCATCATCAATGAAATTTAAACAAGAAACAAACCCCGTGCTTGCTGCAACATGGTCAAGTAGTTTCACATTCAAATTACCGAATAATCCAGCTGCTTCTGGTAATACCGCACCTGCTTTTCCAATTAAGCTTATGAACATCCGGCAGAAGAATCCCGATATAGCACTACCAAGTACAGTAGTTCAAAAAGAACATTTTCTTGATAATGCTTTTGGCCCGGCAAATTATGTTCCCGATGTGGCTGCGGGTTCTTCCACACAATGGGTGAGCGGACTGGGCAAAAAGTTTATTGATGGCCGTAACGAAATGGGCGTTTCGGGTATATTTGAAATGGGGATGGGTATTTCAAGCACCGAGGTGAGCTTTTTTGCGTCAATTATCGACGAGTACCGCCCCGGAATAACACTTGGTCGCAGTCAGGTGAAAAAATCAACTCCCGAAACGGGCGGAAAAAGCCAATCATCATCTCTAATAGCAGAGTTGAAGAAAACTTGGTTTAAAGACCGGAATTTTGAGCTCCAAAAGCAGGAGTTGTCGGGCAGTACGTTTTACATTATGGATCAGAAAACGCTCGACCCACCTACTAACTTCAGCGGTCTGATAAATTTGGTGATAAGTAAAAGCGAATACGATGCGATTACAATACCTTCCAATTTAGATACAACCATACATGCTCCATTGCTATCGTTTCAAAGCTTTAGTATGGAGTCTGATAATAACCAAGTGCCGTATAGAAAAGCAGCCTTAAAAGTAAACGGTGCTACGAGTAGCGGTACAAAAACCACGGCAGGACTTGGTGTTGATTTGCTTACTTTCAATTACGGTATCCTTAATTCGGAAGCCGCTGGAAATGTGGTGGAGTTGGAAGAGGCTGTAAACGGAATCATCACAGTTAATGGATTTATCGAAATGCTTAAGGTAGTTGAAGATGTGTATGGAGAGAGAGAAGGCATTTTCGATTTTGGTGATAATTTGATCGAAATTTGCACCCGGCTAAGGGTGCATTATTATGGGGGCGAGCAGGATATGCCTGATGTTTACGATCTCAAAGATAATGTGTATGGTAAAATTTTTAATAATAGTATCCCAATGGCCGAGTATATGGTTGATCTCATATTTGATAGAAAACTTGAAAGACTTCCGTTTACGACTCGGGCACTTTTTAGTGGAGTAAATGTTTATGATCAATTAACTTCGCATGGCAATGAAAACGCAGTAAAAGACAATCCGAGTCCATATTTGGTTAATGATTTGGGATATGTTGACTTGGGCCAAGTATTATATGGTTTCGAATCCATCTTTTATCAGCCACATTATCCGCCTTCCAGTATTTTTCCCACTCCACCGTCGGACATGGATAAACCCCCATCCAACACATTCAGCCCTTCGTACGAAAATTTTCCCGTAAAAATCGTCAACGACCTTGCTGGGTGGTTAGCGAATATCGCCATTCCCGCCACAGAATACTTTCTTCATGTTCGGGATGACGCGAGTCCCATTAAACAAGACTACGCACCCACGACACCCAACCTTCAAGCATACTATGATATATCTGCACCCATAGTAGATTTGAATGGTAACGCTGATTCAATTGGAATTTTGTGGGCGTATGAAGTGCTAAATGAAAACATCAATAATGAAGGATTAAAGTTGAGCGATGTATTCACTTTGTACTATAAAGGTGAGACATTCCTTCGTCCAGAAATTGCTTTACCTTCCTCACCAAGCCATCCGTTTTATACTGCAGGTAATAGATGGAAGATATTTGCACTTTTCTTTGGATTTATGGTTGACGACGGCGTTGGTGGATATATTTGGGTTCCTGATTCACCAACTCTCTGGGCGGCAGTAAAATCCCCGTACAGTTCATCAAACCCAATAGGTAAAGACTATGACAACAGATTGTTCTTTTATTCCGAGTTTTGGTTGACAAGAAGAGAATCGACTAAATCTCTTGGTATATACTTATTGTCCAATATGAAATATCCAGATTTTTTAATCAATCATTTCAGTGATAATACTGATTTTACTCAACCCGTATTGTGGATAAAAAACGTATTAAATGATCTCTTCGAAACAAAATTTCTATCATTCGTCAAAAATCTCGCAATGTGACATGAAATCCTTTGTGCTAATTCTTATCCGTCTATTAGGAATATATCTGTTTATTTTCGATTTTCTATTTATTTTTATAGTCATGTTGTTAGGTTCACCATTATTTCTCGTAAAGGCGATGGTATTTCTGAGTGTGCCAAACGTCTTAGGAATTCATCAATCTGAGTATTATGTCATTTATCCTTATGTCTTGATTATTTATTCTATAGTATATAGTCTATATGTATATTTATTCAAAGTCAAACAACAGTTGAAGTGGTTAATATTGATTATTGTATTTGGGCTGATTTATTGGATGACAATGTTTATTCTTCAACCACCAAGTACATATACATGAGCACTTTTTATGCAGACGCATATACAATTGGAATGAAAGTCTCGAAGTTCACCAAATTTAAAGACCGCAATTTCGCCTTGCAAAAGCAAGAACTGTCGGGCAGTACGTTTTACATTATGGATGAGAAAACGCTCGACCCACCGACAAATATCAGCGGTCAGATAAATATGGTGATGAGCAAAAGTGAATACGATGCGATTACAATACCTTCCAATTTAGATACTACAATACACGCACCATTGCTTTCGTTTCAAAACTTTAGCATGGAAGCTGATAATAACCAAGTTCCTTATAGAAAAGCAGCCTTGAAAGTAAATGGTGCTACAAGTAACGGTACAACAACTACGGCAGAACTTGGTGTTGATTTGCTTACTTTCAATTACGGGATGCTTAATTCGGAAGCCGCTGGAAATGTGGTGGAGTTGAAGCCTGCTCTTAGTGGTATTTTGACTGTGGATGAGTTTATTGAGGCTTTGAAGGTCGTGGAGGATGTTTATTCAGCGAATGATGCCTATGCTATACAAACATCGACTCGAATAAGGCGACATTACTACGGTGAGTACAATACCAATTCTAATAGTTCTTTAACAGATATGTTGATTAGCGAATTTGCTACTGGGCACATTTTTGAACATACCCTTCCTCTGGCCAAGTTGGAACCTGGATATCACGATAGAAATTTGGGGTTTTTTGAAATGCTCGCATCTGGATTTAGTAATCTCAGTGCATATTCTCAATTAACTTCTCACGCAAATGAAAATGGCACTAAGGATAACCCAAGTCCATATTTAGTAGATAATCTATATTTTATTGATTTAGGTCAAGTACTTTATGGTTTTGAATCAATTTTTTATCAAAAGCATTACCCACCATCTGAAATTTTAGCGTCCAACAAACCAGCTATAGGCACATATAGCCCCTCTTATGAAAATTTTCCTGTTAAGATAGTAAATGATTTGGCAGGATGGATAGCAAATGTAATTATACCTGTAACAGATTTTTTTATTTGGGAAGAATCGGGGAAAAGTCCGTATGCGGGGGATGAAGCCCCAGACACTAATTTCAATGCGTTTTACGACTACTCAGCCCCACGAGCTGATCTGTATGGCAGTGCTGACTCGATTGGTATTTACAGGGCATACCAAGTTCTCAATGATCATGAGCCGAACGAAGGTAAATTGAAACTTAGTGATGTTTTTACCCTTTATTATAAGGGTGAAGCGCAACTAAGATCCGAAATCAACTTACCTACTAATCCATCCTATTCTCTGTATACCGCACAGGACCGTTGGAAAATATTTTCACTTTATTTTGGTTTTTTGGCCGAAGATGGAACAGGCGGGTACATTTGGGTTCCCGACTCTCCGAATTGGACAACCGTAAAAGGCGAATATAGTGCTTCAACTCCGAGCGGTAAAAATTACGATAAAAGGCTGTTTGATTATGCGGAATTTTGGTTGACAAGACGAAAAAGGGAAGCAGGTACTGGATTTTCGCTTTTACTTAATAATGAGATTGACGAAGAAGATATAAACAGGTTCTCTGAATTCACAGAATTTGAAGAGCCGGTTCAATGGGTCGAAAGTTTCATCCAAAATGCATTTGAGAACAAATTTCTACCGTTCATAAAAAATTTAACTTTATGACGGCTTCATCCAAGCAATTTGAAAAAGTCTTTTTTGTTGTCTTACTAGGCTTAGGCGGATATATATTCGTAATCGATGTATGTTTTATTCTAAGCATTTTGGGAAGTTCCAGAAACTCACTTTATTACTCTATAGGTGTATCTGAAGCCACTTATATATCTTGGTTCCCTTATATTTACTTATCCTATGCTGTTGTTTATTTTGCGTTCATATATATATTTAAATTACGAAAATTTATTATATATGGTGTGATTTTATTACTCTTTGGACTATTGGTCTTGTTCTCATTTTGGATTTTTAGTAGTGCTCTTCCCGAAGTCTCCTAATTTCGTTAGAATATTGGAGAATAAATGGTATTATCTGTAGTTTTGTTTTTGTCACTTAAGATTCTTACAACTATTTAAAGAAATAACTCGCATGCTTATTTAAATTACAGCTATATAATAGATATTGATCAGATATTTTATGGATTCGAACATGGTACATGACTTTTTTTAAAGCAGGTGTAAATATACCTGACGAAGCAGAACCCGTAAAAGGCTTTGATGCGCTTTACACAACCCTTTTATCAACCTTCATAACGCGCAACACCCTCTATCTGGATATTCGCAACGAAAACAGCTATTCGCTTAATTACTATAAAGACAATGAAGGGCAGACTGGCGACAGCGATTATGGAGAGCATATTCAAATCTCGTGGGACGGAACCACCTTCGCACCTGCCAATTACTACAAAGATTACTGGCCGATATTAACGTTAAGCCCACCTGCCAATGCTACTACGGAATTTAATGAATTGCATGTAAAGTTTAGAAAGATTTACAACCCGGAACCTTTGCTTTACGCAGACTATGCAGTTGAATTGATAAGTGATACGCTGATTAATATTTCATCATCAATGAAATTTAAACAAGAAACAAACCCGGTGCTTGCTGCACCTTGGTCAAGTGGTTTTACGTTTAAATTACCGAATAACCCAGCTGCTTCTAGTCATACCGCACCTGCTTTTCCTACTAAGCTTATGAACATCCGCCAGAAGAATCCCGATATAGCACTACCAAGTACCGTAGTTCAAAAAGAACATTTTCTCGATAATGCTTTTGGACCGGCAAATTATGTGCCCGATGTAGCGGCAGGCTCGACCACGCAATGGATAAGCGGCTTAGGCAAAAGATTTATTGATGGCCGAAACGAAATGGGTGTTGCAGGTGTATTTGAAATTGGCATGGGCATTTCAAGTACAGAAGTGAGCTTTTTTGCGTCGATTATCGACGAGTATCGCCCAGGGATAACATTTGGACGCAGCCAAGTGAAAAAATCAACTCCCGAAATGGGTGGAAAAAGCCAATCATCATCCCTAATAGCAGAATTGAATAAAACGTGGTTTAAAGACCGCAACTTTGAACTCCAAAAGCAGGAACTCTCAGGCAGTACGTTTTACATTATGGATCAGAAAACGCTCGACCCACCTACCAACTTCAGCGGTCTGATAAATCTGGTGATAAGCAAAAGTGAATACGATGCAATTTCTATACCTTCCAATTTGGATACCACCATACATGCGCCATTGCTTTCGTTTCAAAACTTTAGCATGGAGTCTGATAATAATCAAGTGCCGTATAGAAAAGCAGCCTTAAAAGTAAATGGTGCTACGAGTAGCGGCACAAAAACCACGGCAGGACTTGGTGTTGATTTGCTGACTTTTAATTATGGCATGCTTAATTCGGAAGCGGCGGGGAATGTGGTGG
Source organism: Cryomorpha ignava (assembly GCF_010686655.1). Classification (GTDB taxonomy): domain Bacteria; phylum Bacteroidota; class Bacteroidia; order Flavobacteriales_D; family Cryomorphaceae; genus Cryomorpha; species Cryomorpha ignava. Next base: position 19,533 of record NZ_JAAGVY010000052.1, read on the forward strand.
AGCTGAAGCCTGCTCTTAGTGGTATTTTGACTGTGGATGATTTTTTTGAGGCTTTGAAGGTCGTGGAGGATGTTTATTCAGCGAAAGATGCCTTTGCTGTACAAACATCAACTCGAATAAGGCGACACTACTACGGTGAGTACAATACTAATTCTAATAATTCTTTAACAGATATGTTGATTAGCGAATTTGCTACTGGGAATATTTTTGAACATACTCTTCCTTTGGCCAAGTTGGAGCTTAGATATCACGATAGAAATTTGGGGTTTTTTGAAATGCTCGCATCTGGATTTAGTAATCTCAGTGCATATTCTCAATTAACTTCTCACGCAAATGAAAATGGCACTAAGGATAACCCAAGTCCATATTTAGTAGATAATCTATATTTTATTGATTTAGGTCAAGTACTTTATGGTTTTGAATCAATTTTTTATCAAAAGCATTACCCACCATCTGAAATTTTAGCGTCCAACAAACCAGCTATAGGCACATATAGCCCCTCTTATGAAAATTTTCCTGTTAAGATAGTAAATGATTTGGCAGGATGGATAGCAAATGTAATTATACCTGTAACAGATTTTTTTATTTGGGAAGAATCGGGGAAAAGTCCGTATGCAGGGGATGAAGCCCCAGACACTAATTTCAATGCGTTTTACGACTACTCAGCCCCACGAGCTGATCTGTATGGCAACGCTGACTCGATTGGTATTTACAGGGCATACCAAGTTCTCAATGATCATGAGCCAAACGAAGGTAAATTGAAACTTAGTGATGTTTTTACCCTTTATTATAAGGGTGAAGCGCAACTAAGATCCGAAATCAACTTACCTACTAATCCATCCTATTCTCTGTACACCGCACAGGACCGTTGGAAAATATTTTCACTTTATTTTGGTTTTTTGGCCGAAGATGGTTTCGGTGGGTTTGTATGGATTCCCGATGATCCGACACTTTGGGCAAAAGTAAAAGCACCATACAGTATTGCTAATCCCACAGGGAAGGATTATAACAATAGACTTTTTGACTATGCAGAATTTTGGCTAACAAGTCGGGAATCTATAGCTACATTAGGTTTTGCTCTCCGTTTGAATTTTTCATTTCCAAGTAATCTTATTAATCATTTTAGTGAATTTATGGACTTCAGCCAACCGGAAGTATGGGTTTTAAACAAGATACAAGAATCATTTGAATCAAAATTCTTAGGATTCGTCAAAAATTTAACTCTCTAACATGAAGAATTTAGTTCTTTCCATTTGGCTAATTTTTGGAGTTTATTTGTTTATTTTAGATCATCTATTCTTATATCTGACTATAATTTTCGGTAGTGTATTTTTTTATAATTTAAGAATTTCATCCATACTATTCATTTACGAATCCGATTATTACAGAATATTCCCCTACATTTTATTGATTTATTTTATAATTTCAGCATGTTTTATGTTTATCTTCAAGGTAAAAAGATTCATAAAGTATTCTCTTATCATTCTATTTTTTGCCCTGCTTTATTGGTTCCAGATGATTGTTATCAGACCTACCGGGGTAAGTTAAAAAAGTACTTGGTTTAATGAACATATTTGAAATTGGGATGGGCATTTCAAGCACCGAAGTGAGCTTTTTTGCTTCAATTATCGACGAGTACCGCCCGGGAATCACCCTCGGTCGTAGTCAGGTGAAAGAATCAAAGCCCGAAACGGGCGGAAAGAGTCAATCACCCTCCCTAATAGCAGAGTTGAATAAAACCTGGTTTAAAGACCGAAACTTTGAGCTCCAAAAGCAAGAACTCTCGGGCAGTACTTTTTACATAATGGATCAGAAAACGCTTGACCCAGCTATCAACTTCAGCGGACTGATAAATTTGGTGATAAGCAAAAATGAGGGACATTATAATTTCACCGCTCATTTGATCTGTGAAAATTGGAATTAGGGATTTCTAAAACATTGTTTCCTAAACAAGGTTTTGTTAAATATCCCGTTTCTGAAGCAATTAACAAATTAGTACACCGGGTTTCATCAAATTCTTGTTAAATTCGCAAAAAAAATAAAATGATGAAAACAATTTTACTATCAATTGCAATTTTATTGGGTATCTCTTTCAATGCTAAAGCTCAGGAAGAAGGTAAGTTCAGAGGTGGCTTAAACCTTGGCGTTGCTATCCCATCGGGTGGTGCAGGCTTTTTATTCGACCTGGAACTAAAGTATAACTTAAAAGACAATATGAACGTCGGTTTCCGTTACGGTTCTGCGGTTATCGCTAAAGCTGTTAAGCTTGATAGTGGTGATGAATTTGAGTCAGCTAACATTTCTGCTAATGCCTCCTATATGGCTACTTATGATTACTACTTTGTTTTGGGTGGATCATTCAATCCTTTTGTTGGCGCAGGAGTAGGAGCATATACCCTTGCCAGTGTTTCAGCAAAAGACGGTGACGAATTTAATGATAGTAATTTAGATGCGAATACCAAATTTGGAGGGTTCATCCGTGGAGGATTTGAAGCATCTAAGTTTAGGTTCACATTGGAGTATGACTTCATTCCTAAGTCAACGCTTCAGGATGTTGACGGAAATGAAGTGGGATCTATCACAAACAATTATTTAGGTGTAACTGTCGGCTTTTATGTGGGTGGTGGAAAATGGTAGTTCTTTATACTTCTCACTACTTTTATTTCAAATAACATTTAAACCTGAGTTCGGTTCTTTAAACTGGTCTCAGGTTTTTTTGATCTCCTCCGCTGCACACATGGCACAAATCGAACCGAAACAGCCTGATAAATGAAGAAAGAGAATAAATCTGATGCAAAGAATTTGGAAGACGAGAAACAATAAATTTTGATGAAATGGGAAACTATAATTTGGATATGTTTTATTGGATTAGTACCCCAATATTCTGATAGATTTAATTATTTACATTGTAATTAAGGTTAACAAAAATATGATATAATGTCATATCTCCTTCATGTATTGATTGCGCAATTTTTATGGCTGAATTTTTATGACCAAAATCAATGCTTACATCCTTACTCGAAATATATTTAAATTCATTTGGATAATCAGTTTCTGGCAGAATTGAGTTAAGATATTTTGTCCAATTTATACCTGCTTGTATCGAATCACCTAAATCATAAATAAGAATGTGAAGATTATCTCTTTGGTGATAATAATCGAAGATCTTTTTTAAATGTCTTTTAGCGGTGGCGGGCCTTCTATAAATAAAAGCTTCACATACGCTAAAAGTGCCTTTTTTGTTGGATATTTTAAGATCTCTTTCGCCGGGTTGTCTCTTTTTAGATTTGTTCTGAGAATCTGAATACCCACCTCTTGATTGATCTGTAATAAACCAGCCCCATGGATTCATTTTGGCATTTAGAAGTAATTGAATAACATCATTATACTTATCTTCGCTTTTAATATCAGAAAGAGAGACGATCTTATCTAACATCATTTTTGCTGCACCGGCAATTTCTGTCATTATGAAAGTTTGCAATTGTCTTTGACCGTTTAAGTCCTGTGGCAATATTTCAATAAGTTTCTCGGGAGAGCTATTAAAAATTCTTGAATAATATGAAATGAGCAGTTCAACATCATCAATATCTCCAACTTTGACTTTGAGTGCTTCAATAAATTCATTTTCTCCGGCTCCCAAAAACTGATGATAATTCTCAGCTTCTTCCAGAAGAACAGAAGCCTCTTCAATCTTTTTTCTCTCTCTCCCTATGAGACTTTCAACTTTCACTGTTAGGACATCGGGTAGCATTTGATAAGGCATTTCAAGTTTGCTATAAAAACTATCCAACTCATCATAATCTCCCTGTTTGAGAAGTATGTATAATTTATTAGTAATGAATGTTGAACCCAAATCCTCCTCTTTATTTATATTTACCTGTAATGCATAAACTTCCCATTCTTCCAAGGCTTCTTTATAGATTTTTAAATCTTTGCTTTCATCTGCTATATTAATTTTGGCTGCCATACGATTTAAAGCCAGAGAGTCATATTGAGGATATTTCATGCTTAACTTACTGAATATGGAATATGAAAATTCCGGACTATCTTTCAATCTTAATAGTCCCCTGTAAAACTGTTTATAGTCACCATTAGACAATTCACTCGGTGAATGATTTCGCGAATCAGGTTCATTAATCGTATCCAGCCTCTCTTCATCATTATCAAAGTAAGCCAATAGCATCTTGGTCTGATAAAGCTGGATTTCATATTCCCGGCTCTTTTTTGACACCTTTTTTTTCCAAAACTCAACTACTTGATTGATCTGGAGTATCAATTGCGGATAATTACTTATTTCCAAAAGGGCTTGTTGAATTTCCGGAATCCAATGGGTCTCTTCTAAAAAGGTTTTAATATCTGATTGCTTAATTTTTTCTATTAACTTATTTTTGACACCTGCTGAGGTTATCCATTTAGCAATAGTTAATATTTTTACTATATCCTGTGTCTCAATAATGGCTTGAATAATTTGTTCCTTCTTGGAGAACCAATTTAAGGCTCGCGCAACTTGCGGTAACAACGCTTCTTTTTCAGATCTTTGAAAAGCCCGTTCCTTATTATAATTAAATAGATCAACACGACCTTTGCCCGGGATGTTCTTGATGTGTTGATTCAGATAGTCAATGATTTGTTGTTCAATTCTTAATTTAATTTCCTGTAGCTTTGCCCTTTCTAATCCAAAAGGAATGCTTGGGATTACCAATTGACGAAGTACTTGAAGTAAAACTCCAATGTGTGTCCTGAGTTTATCTATTACAAAGCCATTCCATTCACGATAATCCTCTTCAATCGATGTTTTAAAAGGAAATTTGGGAGATAAAAAACTTCCCAAATTACCCTGAGCATGAATCCAATAAATAGGATAAATCCATTCAATATATTCGAGCCTTTCGATTTTTTCACTCCATAGAGGTAGCCCCTTTTCCTCTTTCATCTCGAAGAAATTGTATTTTTTAATCTCTGTAACTTCTATTCTATCTATGTAAAGTTGGAAAAAGGAATTTGTAAGCGTGTCAACATCTGGAGGATTAATCTCAAAATGAGTTTTGTATTTCCAATAGGTGCCACATTTCATTAACCAACTAATTCCGTCCCATTGAAGCATAGGAAAGCTTATGGTTCCATTATTGTATTTTGGCTTTGAGAGTAGATCAATAAAAAGTTTGGTTAACTCATTGAATAATTCCGGAATTAGAAACTGATTTCTTCCGCTTCCTCCGTGTAATGTTTGATTATGTAAAGGACTGTCCTCAATTAAATTAAGTACTGCTTTTTCTTTTTCTTCTCTTTCTTTCCGGCTTAAATTTTCAGTAAGTTTCTGTCTGTTATAAGGAATATTGTATTTTTTGGAATTAAGTTGTCTGAATATCTGAAAGATCAACTTTGAAGCAATACCTTTTTGCACAACTGAACGAATTGTATAGATTGCTAATTCAATTGATTTTACCCAGATTACTTTATGAATTTTTTCCTTGTCTTCATGTGGCAGGTATTCACCAATTCTATCAATAAACTGAAAGGCTAAGGAGGTGTATGATGAATGCTTTATTAAATGCGGTATAAATTCTCTGCGACACATAATTACAAAGCACTTTATGTTCCAAAATAGGAATGGCTTCGTTAATGATTCCTCAAGTAACTTGAAAACTATTTTGTAATAATGGATTTCGGGGTTATCATCATCTTTTGTCTCCTTTCTCTCCACTTCATAATCATGGGTGATAATTACCTTAATTAAAAAGGTAATATCTTCTCTTGACCTTTGTCCATACAAAAAGGTTGTATTTGCTTTTTCCTCCCAATTATCTAAGCTCTCGAATAATTCAAAGTGATCTGTATTGTTAAGTGTAAAATCATCATATACTTCACGATCATGGAAGAGCAATCGGGTTTCACTTGAACCAAAGCTTCCATCAATACTTACTTTTTTGAATTCTGAATCTATTCCATTTAAATCAGGTTCAACAATCAAAAGGGTACAAGCTGCATCCAAAAATCTCTTTTTTGATGCAGCAGTCGTATGGTTTAAGAAATCAGAATGCCAGCCAAAATAAAATATTTGGTGAAGAAACTTTTTTACTCTATCCTCATCATTTATAAAGCTTATATCTTCAACTAAACATTGCCAATAACCGGCAGAGATAGGATCTCCTAAAGTTGACCAGTAAGAAATATCAACATTGTGCAAGTCTAAATAGTAGAAACCTCCCTCTGCTTTGAAGAGTTTTTGACCAATAAGTGTGGCAATTGAAGGTGTTTTGGAATAAAATTGTTTGAAAGATTTGTGCAAATTTCCTAAATCCTTTTTAGCAATCTTCAGTCCTTTGTTCTCACTGCTTGATATCCTGTCTTTATAGGCTGAAAGGAATTTAAATTCTTCCCAATGACTTAAGAAAGAGCTATAATACGGGTTAATTTCAAGGGCTTTCTCATTATTATTATTCCTATGAGGTGTAAGCTGATTTATAGTCCATTCAATATTGAGTGAAAGATCATTATCCGCTTCGTATCTTTCTTTTTCATGACTAATAAGTTCTCTCGTAAGATTCTTACTTGCGTCAGGATTTTTATTGAGATAATTAAATATGAAATCTAATTCATAATAGTAATCGGATATTTTTTTGAATTCATAGCAAGCTGAAGATACCGTTCCCGCAATTTTTACGATCCCCAAGATATTTCTCAACCAATCTTTTTGAAATAATACGCTTGTATCTATATGCGTTTCACTTCGTAGCTCGTAATCTTTCTTAAACTGGTTAAATTGCTCTATTATAAGCTCCTGTTCTCTTATCTCAGCCAAATGGATTGACTTTGCAAGAAATAATGAAGCATTCCATTTTAAGTCCTCATCTTTTGCTTTTTGATCAATACGATTAGTATCTTTATTAATGGTATGAGTAGAAATATACTGAATAAGTTCTTTAAACTTTTCTTCTTGATCGTAAGTCATGGTCAAAATGTGTTTAGATCACATTCTATTTTTTGGTATAACATATTAGTTAAATGATCTATTGATTCTCCGGAAATAATATGACTTCTATAACTGCTCCAATTGTACGGACACGAAGTTAAGGCCAAATTATTTAACTATTGAAACCTTCATATAATGAACACAACAAGATGGTTCTACTTGAAATAATTCAAGCAAAAAGCAGATGAATTTTGATCCTTTCAGGGACATTGGCACAAAATCTTTTTGGTATCATATTGCGTTGACTACAACATAACCATTCATCCGCAAATCCTCAATCATTTTACCACCTTTTAAACTCCTAAAACCAATCGCTGCAAAAACACCTTCATTTTCACTTGTTTCAGGAACATCAAAGGAAAAAACCATCTCTTGATTTTCATTGGAGTCAATAGAATCTGACTCCTTCAATCTCACATAACTTATATCATAAGATGCCTCCAAAGAAATAATTTTGAGTTGAACCCAAAGCTTAAATGCTTCCGGCTTTTTTGCCAGTTTACTCAGAATTAGCTTAGGTATTACTACGTTCAGGTTTTCGCCCTCAAATTCGAATTTCGTTAACGTCAATTTTTTCAAAATTTCCAGAGGGAATTCATCATTTAAAATTGCGCCGTTCAAATGATGCAAGTGTTCTTTCCGAATCTTGAAGTCATCTCTGGAGCTAATGCTGTCCCTTTGCAATATCTCTTTTGCTACATGTTGTACCAGAGTTCCATGTCTGTTCGAATGGCCTGCATATTCTTCCGGCACTCCATACCTTAACATTTTACAAAATTTACTTACAGCGCCCAAACGGCTATTTTGTCTTTTTATGGAAGCGTTCATGTTCTCTTTTTCGGCTTTGCTTAATTTCTCCCGCTTTTTCCGTACAACAGGTTTTCCGTTTAATGTGTAAAACACCAAATTTCCTATTTTTCCATTGTATTTATTATCTCCCTTATAACTTGCCATTTCTTCTATTTTTTAGTGAATAATTCAATATTATAACGCCAAAATCTTTGCGAATTTAGCCGTTTGTGATGGTGAGCCGCTCCGCGCTTAATAAAAACACTGCAATGAATTGTAGGAGTGTTAAACACGATGCACATAAATAGTAAATCCATTCTAATATGCGTCATACTAAAGTGTTACTCTAAAGTATCGTGACACCATCCTTATACTTACGGCATACCAACTCGTATATTATCCAATGGTTAAACTGTGGTTAAACCATGGTTAAACTACCCTTAGGCAATCCATTGCTTTGTTATAAAACCGATTTTTGGAGAATTTATTGTCGCCATCGACAATTTTGAACAATATATTTAAAAGTACGAAAAAATAACATTATTTTCTCAAAACTTCGTATAGAATGAATGTCAATTTTCTGCTTTTTCAGTAAGCAACAAAGTATCCACCCGACCAACTACACCGCCTGATTTTCCAACTCACCAAAGCTTGTTAACTTTTCTGGTATGTCTATATTCCCAGGGAAGAGTTCAAAAAGTTTGTTGACCGGATGATCGGCGATTTTGCCAAGCACGGCAGTAAGCCAGGCCATAGGTTCTAC
>NZ_JAAGVY010000053.1 GCF_010686655.1 Cryomorpha ignava
TTGAATTTTGAGCGATCTAATTTTGAGATAATCTGAGAAAACAACGTTATATTTGCCATAAGAGGGAGTGTTTTTGTTGTGCAATTCAAAGTTAATTTGAAATACAAAACTTCCCTCTTTCTTTTTTGAAATTTTTAAACGTTTAGGACGCTATTGGAATAAAACAATGAATTTCATGAGATACTAATTCATAAAACGTTTTAATAATCAATGCTTATCTTTATTGACGTTTTTTATTCCAATAAATATAGTTGTTATGAAATCACTTTTCCAAATTCTTTTCTTATTCCTTTCGGTTAATGCATTCGCGCAGCCCATTAATCAATTTACAATCAGTGACTCGCGGTGGTATGTAGCACGAACCTATCCAAATGCTAATATGGAGAATCCTAGTTTCGTAGAGACGCGAACAACCATTTTTGGATTTATTGGCGATACCTTAATAGAAAATGAATCGTGGTTTAAAATGTATTCAGCAACGGACGAAGCTTTTCAAGAAAATCTACTTTTTGAGGGTTATATCCATTCTACTGATAGTGTGGTGATGTACCGAAATCCTGAAAATGTACTGGATACACTTTACGATTTTCGGTTGAGCGTAGGCGATTCGGTTTTATTTGATTTTGGATTTGTATCAGAAAAAATTCCTGTCATAAATATCGATAATGTTGAAATATTAGGAGAAGAAGTAATGCGAATTCATTTTGCAGAGACTGCAGAAATTTTCGGATTTGTATATTTTAAAGAGAAATGGATTTATGGTGTCGGTAGTGTTCACGGTCCATTGGCTCCTGCCAGGCCGGGGTTGTATAGTGATGAAATACCCGACTCACTTTATTTAACTTGCTCATTTTCGAATTCGGAGCTTTATTGGGATAATCCATTCTATACGGATTGCTTGGTCAATTATATTTTGGGAATCGACGATTCGGAAATTGCCGAAATCTCAGTCTATCCCAACCCCTATATAGATAAAGTAACTTTTGAATCTGATTTTTCAAGTCCTGTACAATTGGAGATTTATGATATGCAGGGAAAGAAGCTCGCAGTAAAAATGCTTGACAATTTTACAAATACGATGGATGTGAGCAGGCTTAAACCTGGGATTTATTTTTTCATTTTTAGTAGTGAAAAAGGCGTTTTTACTAAGAAGATGGTAAAATTGTAGATTATGAGGTTAATGTTTAAAATTTTAGAACAAGCATTTCAAATTTTGCTTGCAGCTGTAGTTTAAAGCTTTCAGTTCATAAAATCTCAGTCTCCCAACTGCAAAACCTCCAAATCGTATACCACTGTGGTGTAAGGAGGAACAAGGCCTCCCGCACTTCCGCGAGCGCCAAAAGCTAGCCATGAGGGAATAATAACCCGCATCTTTTCTTTTCGGTGCATTTTTTCAAGAGCGAGTTCAATGCCGGCAATTACCTGATTTTCATTGCCCATTACAAAGCGGAGAGGTCCTTCCATGCGCTTGCTATCGTCAAATACTTTTCCCGAAAGGGTAGCGCCACGGTATTGAAGCAATATCTCTCTTCCTTCGCGTACGGTTGCCGTATCGCGTGTAAAAAGACTGCGTAAGTAAACTCCTTTGTACTCTGTATAATAGGTTGCAACCGTATCTGATCGAATGATACTATCGAGTTTTGTCAATTCTACAAATCTATCGTCGCGCACCTGCTTTAAGGTTCTCATGCGATCAATGCGTAAGAAGTAGGTGAGTGTATCTTTTCCCAGCTTTTCGGGATGGAGCATATCTGTAGATGCAGAAACATACTCCAAGCTGTCGCCCGAAAAATGTGCTTTTAAAACCCACCACAACTCATCATCAGTTTTGGTAAATGGTTCATTGTAAAATTCATTTATGGTATCTCCGGTTCTGTTTAAGACCAATCCATCCATGTAAACCAGCTCGGCAGAATCGAGTTTAGCTTTTTGTTCTCCAAAGGCGAGAAGTCGCCATTTGCTTCCATCGGGCAGGGTTTGATATTGCGGAGGATTTGTGCATGACGATATCCATATCACCATCGCCAGGAGGCACAACCTATTGAATATTGACAAGCGAAAGGTCGTAAAAAATGGCAGCATTTGATGGGATGTTTTTATCGCCTGTAAGGCCGTAAGCGAGGTAAGCGGGCATAATAAACCGCGCACTGTCGCCGGGAGAGAGGAGTGTAACCGCTTCGTGCAATCCGCTAATCACAGCATCGCGACCTATTCGAAATTGCTGAGGGCCAGCCATGGCTGTATTGGCTACTTCTGTGCTATCGAGCAAGTAAGCGCGGTAAGTTACAGTGGCAATCATCTCGGCAGTGGGTGAGGGGCCTGCGGTGTCGTGGTATATCTCATAGCGCAATCCGGTGGCGGTCTTCTCCATTTTCCAGTCGTTTCTGGAAATATACTCATCAATATAGTCAGATTCGCTATTGACCATTTTGCGGTTGGCATCCAGCAATTCTTCTTGAGTATATGTGCGCGGTTGCTTTTTTACATCGCTTTCGCAAGAGGATGAAAAGAGCGCCAGACTGGCCAGGATCAAAACCGATTTCGTCATCCAATTCATATTGAGGCTTTGATTTTATCGGCTTCCTGGGCAACAATTTCTTTAAAGCGGTCAATGGTATTTTTCATTGAATCGAGTTTGCGGCCACCTGCTGCATTAACGTGTCCGCCCCCTTCAAAATGCGCACGGGCAAGCTTGTTTACATCGTAATTTCCCTTGCTGCGAAGTGAGATTTTAATCATTCCGTCCTTTTCTGCAAAGAACGCAGCGAGGCCAACGCCATCAATGCTTAAAGCGTAGTTTACGAGACCTTCAGTATCTCCTTTTTGAAAGTTAAATTTTTTCAATTCCTTTTCTTTCAGTGCGATAAAAGCTGTGGCAGAATTGGGTAGAACTTCCAGTTTTTCTGAAAGGGCAAATCCGCGAAGCTTAAGTCTTTCGAAAGTATTGCTATCATAAACCTCGCGGTAAATGCGGGTGTGATCAATTCCTTTTTCCATAAGGTCTGCCGCTATGCGCATCAGGCGTGGGCTCACCGATGAAAAACGAAACGAGCCGGTATCTGTTACAATTCCGGTATAGAGGCATATTGCGGCATCGTGGTCTATATATTGCTCCCAATTTAGCGCTTCACAAAGCCGGTAAATCATTTCGGCGGTGCTGCTTGCGGTATCGTCTGTGTAATACCCCTGCGCAAATTCGTCGGGTTGCTGGTGGTGATCTACTACTACAATTGGTTTATTTGCAGTGGTTACGGCTTCCGCCAAATCGCCCATCCGCGAAGGAGAATTAAAGTCGAGACAAAAAATAAGATCTGCGTCATCGATAGCTTTCTGCGCTACTTCTTTTTGGGATTCATACACAACTACGCCGTCATTACCGGGCATCCATTTTAAGAAGTCGGGATATGCATCTGGCGCAATAACGGTTGCCTGCATTCCGGCATTGGCCAAAATATGCATCCAGCCAAGGCCACTGCCTACAGCGTCGCCGTCAGGCCCCCGGTGAATCGTAATTACAATCCGCGGTTTTGGACTCAAAAGTTTTATTATAGTGTCGGTGGTGAGCGTATTTATCATAGCCAGCAAAGGTAGGGTTTTTGTCGCGGTTCTGGGTTTTCTGTTTGCGTTTAATCGTATTCAAACGCCATCGAACTTCAGACTTTATTTTTACATTTATATTGTCCTGATCTTCGTCTGTTGATCATTACGAATATTTATGTAAGGAAGTGTTACGCATGAAACATCAAGATTAACCCGTATGTGAAAAATGAAATAAAGACGTGATTTAATCGGTATATTTTATACTTTAACTCTATAAACAAAACTTTAGAAAATGGCATTTAACACAAAACTCGCCGATGAGGTAAGAGAATATCTGGCAGATTTCCCTCAATTCGAAATCAAAGAAAAACGAATGTTTGGCGGACTGGCATTTATGGTAAATAAAAAAATGTGTGTGAATGTAAGTGGTGACAGACTGATGTGCCGGTTTAATCCCGAACGAGAAGCAGAAGTCACAGAAAAGCCCGGTTATGAACCAATGGTTATGAAAGGAAAGGAGCTAAGTGGATATTGTTATGTAAATGCGGAAAGAATTAGATCACCTTCCGATTTGAAATACTGGGTTGACCTCTGTCTGGATTTCAATAAGGCGGCAAAGAAGAGTAAATAATTACAAGTTTTTTTGAAAAGGATTGGTGTAGAAGTATAAAATGAACCCACAAAAAAAGCCTCCACAATTTGTGAAGGCTTTCAATTTACATTTCCGGTAGCTTAATTCTTAACCGGTTTTACATTATCCGTTTCAGGATATCCAAAAAGTTCTTCAAGCGTGAGCACTTCAACAGGGCCTAGTTTTTCCAATACCTTTTTGTCTATCATTTTCTCGTTTCCAATTACCGAATACGTGTAGGTTTTACCTTTGATATTTTTGTCAAAGAAAACCTGCAGATTATCAAAATCCATAGTTTGCAGCGAATCATAAACCACTTCTTGAAGGTCGTAATCCAATCCGCGTTCTTTTGCAATTTGGTAGCTCCAGAAAATTGATTCACGCGTAGTGCGGTTGGTTTCAATTTGCTTCATTGCAGCATCGCGGGCCGATTCAAACTGAATATCTGCTCGTGGTATATTGTTCATCAAATCAAGCATGGCGTCTGTAGCTTCGGGAAGTTTATCTACCTGCGCTCCTATGTATGAGCGTACATAATGCGATTCTTCTTTCTTGGTTGGCATAGTAAACGAGCTGAATGCCGAATAGGCCAGGGCTTTTGATTCGCGTATTTCCTGAAAAACAATTGATGATAAACCGCTGCCGAAATATTGGTTAAAAAGATCGATCTGTGGTGCCATCGACGCGTCAAATTTTGGCCCTTTAGAAACCATCATCAATTCGCTTTGCACCATATCGTAATTGGTGAAATAGACTTTATTGTCGTTGGTTTCCAGTTCTGGAAATTGCTTCGCAACAGGGTAATCGATAAGCGTTTCGGGAACATTGTGATACTTTTCAAGCATTGCCATTACCTCTTTTGCTCCTTCGGGGCCGTAGTAAAACATACGGTGCTTGTAGGCGTTGATTTGTTTTATTTTTTCAGCCAGTTTTTCAGGATTTACTGCCATAAGTTCTTCTTTGCTGAGGATGTGCTTCATTGGAGTATCTTTTCCATATTTCGCATATTCGGTCATAGCACCAAACAAAATCTGGCCTTTGCTCTTCATATCGTCCTGGCGTTTTTTCAAAACTCCATCTACCATATCGCTATATGCTTCTGCATTGGGCTCTACATTGGCGAGCACGCTTTCAAATAGTTTCACACCCGGCTCAAGCGATTCGTTTAATCCGCGCAGCACTACGTAGGTGCGGTTACGCGAGCTAAACACATCAAAGCTCACACCTAGTTTAAACAGTTCTTTTTGCAGCTCTTCTGCAGTCATTTCCGATGTGCCTAAATAGGGGAGGTAGTCTATGGCCAATCCCATTTCCAGATCATTGTCAGTACCCATATCCAAAATGTAGTACAGGCTAAACAAGTCGTTGTTTTCGTTTTTAATGCTGCTGAATTCAATGCCATTATCAAATTTCTTATTGTCGATAGCCTTGTCATAATCAAGAAAAACAGGCTCCAGACGACCGGATTCAATCGAATCCCACTGTGCGTAAAAATCAGATTTGGCTTCGCGGTCAATATTCACCGGAGTGATGGTAGGCTTTTCAACTTTTACAGCGTCATTTTTGCCCATTCGTTTATTTACCTGCACGTAGTTTTCTCCAAACCATTCATTGGCGAAAGCCACAATATCTGCTTTGGTAAGCTTGGCCATTTCGTTGTATTGGTTTACCGTTTGCGACCATGGAATGTGGTTGATATACGAATCTACCATTATCCCGGCTCGTGCCCAATTTGATTCGCTCGCGCGCAATTCGGTTAGCTTCATGTCATTTACTACCGCTTCCACCATCCAGTCTTCAAACTCGCCATTCTTCACCATTTCAATTTGTCCGCGCAGCAAATCTGCCACCTCATTTAAATCTTGTCCTTCGCGTGGCTTGCCGTTAAGCATAAACACAGAATAGTCTCTAAAAGCAGAAACTGATGCGTAGGCCTGAAGCACTTTTTGCTTCTGCACCAGGTTGAGGTCAATCAGTCCTGCCTGTCCGTTTGATAAGATTCCGTCCATAACTTCTGCCATCATAACTTCTCTGCTTGACGCTCCCGGCATACGGTAAGCCACATATACAAACTCTGACTGCACACCGGTAACCTCTTTTACAATAGGTTCGGTAATAGGTGCCTCTGCCGGAAATTCAGGATCGGCCACTTCGCCTTTTACGTAATCTCCAAAATATTTTTCAATTACTTCTACAGTGGCGTCAGGATCAATATCTCCCGAAAGGATAATCGCCATATTGTTTGGCTTGTAACGGGCTTTAAAGTACGCCTGAATCTTCTCCATCGACGGATTTTTTAAATGCTCGCTTGTACCAATGGTGGTCTGGGTTCCATATGGATGCGTCTTAAAAAGATTTTCCATCATGGCATAATACGCTTTACGCGAATCGGCATCCTGTGCGCGGTTAAACTCTTCATAAACGGCTTCCAGCTCGGTGTGAAACAAGCGTAAAACCAATTCGCTGAATCTGTTTGACTCCAGCACTGCCCATTTTTCTAATTCATTGGCCGGTATATCATTAATGTACACCGTCATGTCGTACCAAGTGTATGCATTGGTGCCTTGTGCGCCCAGCGAACCTATCATTTTGTCATATTCATTGGCTATTGCCAAATCTGCGGCAAGGCCCGAAATGCTGTCAATTTTATGATAAATAGTTTTTCGCTCTGCTGCATCAGTTGTATTTCTGTTCGCTTCATATAAATCGCTGATCTGGCTTATCAATTCCTTTTCGGCTGGCCAATCTTTGGTGCCATATTGCGACGTACCTTTAAAGAGCATGTGCTCCAAATAGTGGGCGAGACCGGTCGCATCAGCAGGATCTTGCTTGCTTCCCGTGCGTACCGCAATTTGAGCTACAACTCTCGGTTCGTCTTTATTAACCGACATGTAGAGTTTTAGGCCATTGTCGAGGGTGTAGATTTTGGTTCCTAACGGGTCATCTTCTACGGTTTCATAAGTGTATTTTGATGTTTGTTTTGATTCCTGATCGGAACTTCCGTCTCCGCAAGAAGCGAACAAGAGACCGGCACTGATAAAAAGGATTGTTGTAAAACGATTCATGAAGTGAATTTTAAATTTAGCTGGTAAAGATAGTTTTTGAAATGATATGAGGGGAAGGGAGAATTTTGAGGGTTGACCTAATATTCTTAATTGGTCGTCTGGTCAATGCTCTTTTTGGATTCCCTCAAGTTTGTTTTAGCTTTTGTTTGTTCCTCATTAATATGAATTGCAGTATTTGATTTATGAATTGAATCCACGTAAATGAGTGAATTAGGCAGAACTATTACGTAGTCAGTGGTTTGAGTCACTTTTCTCAATATTAAATTTTCAAGTCTCGGCTCAATTATTTCGTATTCAATTTTTAGTGAGAGAATTATCTCTTCATAAATTCAAGGAGTAAATAACTTAAAGCTTTTTTATCGTATTCTTATTCTCCACCGTTATTTCAGAGCCTTCTGCGAGCATAGCAGAACAAGGAATTATTGAATTCAGAAACGTAAAATCCGCTTCATATACAGCTCCATATCAAGATCAATTTCGTAGCTTTCTACTTCATAGATCTTCAATTTTGGATGGGTTACTTCATACGAATTCGATTTGTTTTCATTTACTCTGGATCGCTGGTATTTACCAGACTACGCAATTTTTGTACTGATCGACAATACCTTAGATAATCCTATACGTATTTCAAACATTATTTCTTCAGACAATTCACCAAGCCTTCTAACAAATCGATCGTGTGATACAGAACGCACTTGAAAACAGTCAGCTGATGAATCTTTAGTCAACCCGTTTGCGAATTTGGTTTTACATTTATCATCCATGAGGCTATCTTATATTTGTCCTTCCAATCGGTAATAGGAACAATGACTTTCAATGGTAACTTGCCCAATGAATCATCATTTACAATAACGGCTGGTCTTGTTTTTTTAATTTCGGAGCCAACAGTAGGATCAAGATTGATTAACCATACTTCATTTTGTTTCATAAAAATTTTCAAAATCTATATCCGTAAAAGCAGTCAATTCTGTGTCTATTTTGTAATCAGAAATCAAGCAATCTGCTGCTTTTTTCATTTTGTTTTTATCTTTTTGATTACGGATAGAGTAGATAGTCTTTTCAACTACATAGATTCGATCGGAAATCGATAATTTTTGGATTTCGTTTATCAAATCAGATGTTGTCATAACTCTTCGAGTTTACATTGCAAGTTACTAAAAATTCTGGTCTGCAAGATTTGTTATAAAGCATAATGATATTTCCAAGCGACGGCATATGGTTTTGTTTGCGCCTGCTCCTAGCTTAGGACGGACTTATTTTGTTAGGTGTTTTGGCAATAGTGAAGATGGTCACTTTCGTTCTTAAATGAATCTCTGTATAAATTTTATTTGCAATTCGCGAATCGCGAATTCAAAGATTTGGCTATTATTATTGCTTTGATAATATCTCTAAAATGGGTTCTTATAAAGTACCTTTGTCCCAAAAGTAAATTACCAATTGAAACTGAAGTATTACGCTTTCCTGTGGTCATCACCTGGCAATGCGCTTCATCTTGAAAAAATATGATCTTTTCAAATTCACATATTGCAAAAAATATCAAATATTCCACATCAAAACAAATCAATGATTAACGATATAGCTATAAAGAAACCAGAACCTATTGTGAATAGGGAAGCAATAGAAATGTTTGATCGTGAGACTGATACTACCCGTACTATTAAAGCCTTAGAGGATGGTAAACGAGTGCTGATAACGGAATTTTATAGCAATGGAATCTTACTTCTCAGGAAATTACAAACACATCTGAAAAGAAAGATGCCTAATGAGACTTTTCAGGAGCAACGCGCCTTCCGTGCAGAATATCATAAGCTGTCAAATCTTATTTTAATAGAAATTGCAGATCATCAATTGGCTGTAAAAAAAGCACCTTCTATTGGTTGGCTGGAAAAATTTTATCCCGAAAACAAAGCTTTTCTTTTGACCTTTCCTCAAGTACAAGGACTAAACAGCTCCTGGCAATGGTACCAAAATGGGGTTTCGATTCCTGTACTGCGAAATAAAATACATCCTTATTACGGCACTTATTTTCCTACACGGTTTGATCATTTAAACTTATTCGACAATTGGTTGAAACGGTATGATGGTCCTAAAAAATCTGCAATAGATGTTGGGTTTGGGAGTGGCGTACTTTCTCTACAAATGATACAGCATGGTTTTCAAAAGGTTTTTGGTACAGACATAAATCCCAATGCAGTTGTCGGGCTGACTGAGTTTATGGGAGAAACAAAGTTGTCTAGAAAGATAGAATTAGATCTTGGACATCTTTTTGGAAAATGGGAAAAGCAGACTGAACTGATTGTTTTTAATCCACCTTGGTTGCCGTCAGCTAATAATTTGGACGGTATTGACGAGGCAATTTATTACAATGAAAATCTATTTTCTGAATTTTTTGCGGAAGCTAAGAAAAGGCTATTACCGGAAGGAAAGCTGGTAATCTTATTCTCAAATTTGGCTCAGATAACGAACCTTACAAAAGAACATCCAATAGAAAAGGAAGTAGCCGAGGGTGGGAGATTTCAATTGGAAAGATCCTTTAAGAAAAAGGTGAAAGAAGCTTCCGAAAAAACAAAACGAGATCAAAACTGGCGTGGTTCTGAAGAGGTAGAGTTGTGGGTTCTGACTCATTAAAGTCTGTCAGTGCAATTAGTGTGTTGAAAAGAAGGGTTGGCACTTTCTGATTTCTAAAATACACCAGAAAATTACTTCCTTTTCTTTTTCATGTTTTGAATTTTGTCGCCACGCCTTATGGGCTTTTTGAACCGCTCTTTTATTTGTTTCTTGTAACTTTTCTTTTCGGTTTTTTCCTTGCTGTTCTTGGCTTTTTTTTCATGAAATGAAGCCCCAACTATCGGAGGTGACTTTTCAAGAGACAGCTCATCCAGGTCAATGGGTTTGTTTTTTTCCTCGGGCGTGAGTTGAGAAGATATCTTTACTTCGTCAGGAAATTCATTGAATGGAATGCTGTAATTCATCAGGGTTTCGATCGCCTCTTTTGATGCTGTTTCCTTTTCATTGAAGAAAAGGATAGACCTACCTTTCTGTTCAGCTCTTCCGGTTCTACCTATTCGGTGAATATAATTTTCGGGGTAGAAAGGGGTATCAAAACTGATTACCGTCGAAATTTTCTCAATATCAATACCACGAGCTATTACGTCGGTGGCAATAAGAATTCTACTCGTACCGTCTGCAAATTTTTCTATAGATTTAGTACGGTGATTCTGCTCTTTACCTGAATGAATTACAGATATTTCCGATTCAAAATCTAATATTTCAGATAGTCGGTTGGCATTCACTTTGGTATCTACAAAAACCAAGACTTTATTATATTCCTTTTTGTCTTCCAATAAATGATTTAATAAGTTGGCCTTGGTATAAAAATTAGGAGCGGCATAAGATTCCTGACTAATATTCTCCAAAGGGGTGCCGCTGATAGAAATGGTTTTCTTAACCGGATTAACCAGAAAATCATTCATCAATTCATCCACGTAGGAAGTCATTGTGGCAGAAAAAAGGATGTTTTGGCGTTTTTCCGGCAGGTGATCAAAGATGTTTTTCAACTGAGTTTTGTAGCCAAAATCTAGCATAATATCCACTTCATCAATCACTAGTTTTTTGATTGACTTTAGTCGTAAGACGTTAGAAAGAGCCAGGTCATATAATCTTCTGGGCGTGCCTACAATAATATCCAGCCCTTCGGCAATGGCTCTTTTTTGAGGGTTTATATTATTTGAGCCCCCATAAACACCTAATGCTCTTACACTGAGGTAGGAGGTGAGTTTTTCGATTTGTTCTACTATTTGAATGACCAGTTCTCTGGTTGGAGCCATTATCAACACCCTCGGCTGGGGTTGGTCTGAATAATTCAAATCCTGCAAGATAGGAAGCAAATAGGCGATCGTTTTTCCTGTTCCGGTTTGTGCTATTCCCACAAAATCAGCTCCACCAAGAATAGTAGAGTAGGACTCTTGCTGAATGGGGGTTGGCTTTTCAAACCCTAAATCGGCAATAGCATTTTTTAACTGCTTTTTGATCTTGAAATCTTCAAACGTATTCATTCTGCAAAGTAATGTAGAAAATTATACTACTGATTGAATTTTCAGTAATTATACATAAAGGAGACACCTCCATTAGGGCTGAGGCTATAACCGGAAAATTCCGGGATTCAATATGGTCAAAGATTTTCAGCAAAATCTAAAAAGACTTTTTTATGAAGTTCAAGATCCATATTGGGAGAAAGTGATGCACGGACTATATAATCTTTGTCGCCTTCTTTAGTCGTGCCTTGCGTAGATGTAGCGGGCACGGTCCAATAACATCCATTCAACTGCCCATAGCTCACGCAGAACTTACTCTCGTTGGGAATTTCTGTAATCATTAAATTGATTAACTCAAGATTTAAAGCTCTTTTATAAGATTCTCTTTCCGCATCCGTATTTCCTTCAGTGGGAAGATCTAATGAAAAAACAGATGGTGTAAATCCTTGATTTGCCAATTCTTCTGAAACAAAATTGATTTTCGCCTCTGGCAAAGTTTCGTGAATAAAGTTTACAAATTCCCGCGTGTTCTTATAGGCATCTTTAATTCTTTGATTCATTGACGGCAATTGTTTTGCTAATATTTCCATTTGAAGATTTGTAGCCTCGTTATCGCAAAGTCTTAAATGCACCTCTATCTTATTCATCAAAGTCTCTGTTTTATTATTTCCTACACAGTAGCCGGCTGTACACTGCCCTCCACTGGGAAATTTCGATCCACTAACGTATGAAATCGCCCTAACTGTTGAGAGTATTTCACCTTCACCTAAAAAGTGCACATTCGGACAAAAGGTTTGATCTAAAATAAAAACAGGGTCGATAGCATTTTCACCAGTTTCAGTTTTACGTACTTTACTCAAAACAGCCTCTAATTGTAGAAGATCTGGAACTTCAACTCTAGGGTTTGTTGGAATTTCGGCGATGATGTAAGGGACGGCATCTTCGCTGGCGATTTTATCTAAAATGATATCAATACTTTGAACCATTTCATTATCACCGTCAACTGGTAAATCCACCACTTCAACATTATCGATGCAAGCAGCTACGCGTCTTGCCTGGTCATTCGTGCCACCGTAACAATTTGGAGGAACAATAAATTTGATAGCCTTTCCTTTATGTTTATCGAGTGCTTCGTTAATGAGGCCCATCATAATCGCATACTGAATAGATAGTCCACTAGAAGCAATTAGAGGCTTCGTGTTTGAGCCTGTAATCCTTTTAATCGAATCTGAAACACTTTTTTTATTGGCTCCGGCATTACTTTTAATGGGCTCAAAAGAAGAGTTACCAATTAATAACTTTAAGGCAGCAAGTGAATCAGCTGGCGTCATGGCAATGGTCTCTCTTCTTCTTACATGCTGAATTTCTGAAATATAAAGTTCGTTTTGCTGACCATTTACTAATAAAACACTTCCAAGTTCAGCATGAAGAGGAATGAAAAAGTCAATTTTTGGGTTGAGCTCAAAATTTCCAATTTCATCCTGTTGTGAAATGAAAATAGTGCTGCCGTTAAACTCGGAAATGTCAGCTGCTTTCTCAACTTTCTTTAACTCAAATTTATACCCATAAACACGCCGCAATAATTCAGCATCAAAAAATTCCGGCAATTCTCCCGCATAGCTGATTTGAGTGTTTTTATTGTCTAATAAATTCTTTCTTAAAATGGCTAAAACAGGAATCGTCTTTGATGAAAAACTTATAACATTTTTTGGATTTAAATTATTTAAGTTAGCAATTGCCCATTCCAGAATACTTGATAATGGATGACCTAATCGAATATAGTCGTAAGCAGTGGGTAAATCATTTAGCGCCGATGAGTCAGAATTATTTTCGTTAAATAGATCTTCAAACTGCTCTAAGAATTGCGTTTTGGCTAATTTTTCGTCATAAATATCTAGTCGATGAGTTGTTAGACCTAACCAGCCACTTGGCATGTTTTCTAATACCTCTTTAATATAATTCAGCATTTTATTTTGTTCCATAATTTTACTTAATGATAGGGCGACAATATACATTAATTAGATTTTTTGTAAAAAGTCTTAGTTGACGATTTGTTAAATTGTGCCTAAGAAAACTGAATCCTGCCGTAGCATCTCGAGGTGCCATGCAATATTAAAATGTGTATTCTGCATAGGCAAAAATCAGAATGCAAATTACAATTGTTCTTTACGTTATCAAGAGGGTATTATGCCAATTCGATTAAAAGTAGAAAAGGAAATGAATAAAGCCTTTTATTTCGCAGTTGGTTGATGTTTAGCAAACTGAAAGCTAGTTTTCTGTAAGACAAGGAGTGAAGCCTCCGTTTATGCATGTAGGAAGGTGGGAGGAGGCACAGAAAAAGCTATTTCGGAAAAAGTAAGAGAATGGACTTATTGCGATTTAGTCAAAATACAGAGCTGTCCGTCTAATTGAATTTGTGAGTGGACGATAGTATGCCTAACTTGTTCGAAATCAAAAAAATAAATAATTATGATTCGAGAGGAGGTATTGAGAGCGATCGTTTTTATTTTAATTTATTTTCCAATAAATGGCTTGGCTGGTAATGAATCAAATGCTTCTCCGCAGTTTGGCCCACCTGTTAATGCGCTTATTTTGGTCAATGCCGACACCGATCAGGATATCGCAGAAATCAATGAGGGTGATGTTTTTTTATTTGAAGATCTCGGCACATTGAACTTGAATGTGCGCGCAGAAACGGGAGCAAATACGGAAAGTGTGGTGTTTGCCTACCAAGGCATTACAGGTTATAGTATTGATAATAACGCCGTCTATGCCATTGGTGGCAATAGTGGTGCCGATTACAATGCATGGGTGCCCGATTTTGGAGCTAACACTATAAAGGCAGTGGCTTATGCCGGGGCCAATGGTTCTGGTTTTGATGGTGAGCCTTTTACAGTAAACTTTGAAATTTTGGAAGAAGATCCATCTCTATCAGCGGTTGTAAGAATCAACGCCGGCGGACCAACTGTAACCTACGGAGATTCGATCTTTATTGCGGATGACTTTTTTTCCGGAAACGGAAATATTTATGCAAACAACAGCATTTCTGATATTTTTGGAACTACCAGCGATGAGATTTACAAAACCGAGCGTAGCACAAATGCCGACCTTCAATCATTCGTTTATAGCATTCCCGTTACCAACGGAGAGTATTGGATCAGTCTGCATTTTGCTGAAATTTTTTGGGGCGCCACCGATGGGGGAGCGGCCGGACCTGAAAAGCGCATTTTTGATGTGATATTGGAAGGACAAGTTATCCTATTAGATTTTGATCTCAATGCTCAGGTTAGCCCGATGACTGCAATTATCAAAACCTTCGGCACCAACGTTATGGATGGGTCTCTCGACCTGAAATTTATCGCCTCGGTAAATGAACCTAAAATCTCGGCCATTGAGGTGTATGGAGAGGGGAGTCTGGTAACCGAACCCGTTGATGTATTCATTGAAGATTTGAATATTACCAATTGCCCCACAGAGCCCATTTTTGTTGGTGATGTGATTGATCTGGACGTAGAAATTATCCCTGCGAATACAACAAACCAGACGGTCGCTTTTACCGCGAGCGACGGAACCAGTGTGGATAATTTGAGTGGAGAATTTACCGCAGTATCTCCAGGCGAAATTACTGTTACGGCAACTAGTTTAAGCGACGGAGCGGTTTTAGACCAATGTACCATCACGATTTTGGACACGATTCCACAGGTGGGTCCTCCAGTTATCGCACTCATATTGGTCAATGCCGATACCGATCAGGATATCGGAGAAATCAACGAAGGCGATGTATTCTATCTGGAGATTATAGGAACTTCAAATCTCAATGTGCGAGCAGAAGTTGACCCAAATACGGAAAGTGTGGTATTTGATTACCAGGGAGTAGCGGGGTACCAAATTGAAAGTGTACCCGTATACGCCATTGGTGGCGACAGCGGCGGTGACTACAACGCATGGGTGCCCGACTTGGGAGCCAATGTGATTACAGCTACGGCTTACGACGGCAACAGTGGAACGGGATTGGCCGGAGAGCCGCTTACTGTAAGTTTTGAGTTTTTAGAAGATGATCCTACGCTTCCAGCTGTTGTGCGAATCAATAGTGGCGGCCCAACCGTTACATACGGCGATTCGATTTTTATTGCCGATGATTTCTTTTCAGGAAATGGGAATGAGTATGAAAACAGCAATATAGCGGATATCATTGGAACAACCCAAGACGAGATTTACAAAACAGAACGTAGCACCAATCAAAGTCTTCAGTCGTTCAGCTACTCCATTCCGGTAACGAATGGAGAGTACACAATTAATCTCCACTTTGCCGAAATCTACTTCGGTGCTACAGGAGGCGGTTCGGGCGGAACAGGTCAGCGCGTTTTTGACGTAACATTAGAGGGACAAAACATCCTAACAGATTTTGATATTAATTTCCAAGTTAGTCCTATGACCGCATTGGTTGAAACGTTTACTACCACAGTAGCAGATCAGTCACTCGATCTTACCTTCAGCGCTTCGGTAAATCAACCAAAAGTCTCGGCTATAGAAGTATATGGAGAAGGGAGTTTACTCACAGACCCGACCGACTGCACCTGGAATATGCTGGCGTCTTCTTCGCTGAGCAAAGTGGAGGCACAAAGCGTGAAGGTGAATGACAAGCTTTATGTATTGGCAGGATTCTTATCGGGACTCCAAATAACCGGTGCTACGGAAATATACGATCCTGCAACCAACACCTGGACAAATGGCGCTCCTATGCCGACACCTGTAACCCACATGGGCGCAGTAGCAGTGGGCGAAGATATTTGGATTCTGGCCGGCTTTGTGGGCAATCATCCCGGTGTAGCCACCGGTTTGGTTCAAATCTACAATACCACGACCGATACCTGGTCTATCGGTCCTGCGCTTCCCAATCCGCGTGGATCGGGAGCGGCGGCCTACAGCGATGGAAAGATCCACTTTTTCGGTGGTCTATTGCCCGATAGAGTTACTGACGTTGGGGAGCATTACGTGCTCGACGTCAACGATCAGGCATCGGGATGGCAAGCACTAGCTGATATGCCGGAGCCAAGAAATCACCATAGCGCGGCGGCGGTGAACGGAATCATCTACGCCATTGGTGGGCAATACGGACATGACAGCGGGGTAGACGATCAGAAATTCCTTCACGCTTACGACCCGTTGACAGATTCGTGGACACAGATGGCTGATTTGCCATCAGATCGCTCCCACTTCGAGCCCGGAACGATGGTTCACAACGACAAAATCATTATTGTAGGTGGTCGTCGTGGCGGATTCTTTTTCGACGATGTAACAGAATACGATCCCGCAACTAACACCTGGACAGAGCGTTGCGAACTGCCTTCGAATCTATTGGCTCCGGCAGCAAAGGTTTTTGGCGATCAGCTTATTGTGGCAAACGGTGGCGAAAACGGTACTTGCTGTCCGCAAAACGAAACCATGTCGATTGCCATTGAGCCCGAAGTGATAACTGGTGACCCAGTGGTTTCAGGTGAATTGAAAAAATGGCACAAAGTGACTGTTTCTTTTCTGGGACCACAACTAAGTGAAACGGCTGAGAACAATCCCTTTGCCGATTACCGACTTGATGTAACGTTTACCAATGGATCAGAAACTTACATTGTGCCCGGCTACTACGCTGCTGATGGAAATGCTGCCAACACTTCTGCTACTGATGGTAATATCTGGCAGGCGCATTTTTCGCCAAGCGAAACAGGGACGTGGACGTATACAGCCTCTTTTCGAACAGGTACCGACGTGGCTACATCTACGGATTTAAACGCAGGAACGGCCAATTCATTCGATGGCCAATCGGGAACATTTGACATAGCCGCTTCTGATAAAACGGGCAGAGATTTTAGAAATACCGGTCGATTGGAATATGTGGGAGAGCACTACCTCCAATTTGCCGAAACAGGCGACTACTTCTTTAAAGTGGGAGCCGATGCACCCGAAAACACCTTTGCATACGAAGATTTTGATGCTACGCCCAATCAAGGTAACCGCAGAAAAAGCTGGGCTCCACATGCGGGCGATTTCGCCTTGAGCGATGCCGGCGAATACACCTGGGGAACTACCCAAAGTGATGGTTTTGGTGAAAACGGTAGGGAGTTGCTGGGCGTAATCAATTACCTCTCTGATCAAGGCATGAATGTTTTTTCATTCCTGACTTTTAGCCTTGATGGCGATGACGACAATGTGTATCCGCACCTTCAGGAAATCAACAATGCAACAAGTTACAACGACGTTTACCATGATCGCTTCGATGTTTCTAAACTCGCCCAATGGGAGAAAATTTTGGAATATGCCGATAAGAAAGGAGTTTATATGCACTTTAAAACCCAGGAAACCGAAAACGACCAAAAGATGGATGGCGGGCAACTGGGCAGGGAGCGAAAGCTTTACTACCGTGAACTCATTGCGCGCTTTGGTCACCACTTAGCGCTGAACTGGAATCTGGGTGAGGAGAATGACATTTGGCAAGAGCTCGGAGATCCAAATAATGACCTTGTGAGATCTTACGCCAATTACATTCACCAAGTAGATCCGTATGACCACAACATCGTGATTCACACGTATCCAGGTCAGCAAGATGAGGTTTATACTCCATTGCTCGGAACATCTTCAGAACTCACCGGAGTTTCCGTCCAATCGGGAATTGGAAACATCCATTCTGATGTGAAGAATTGGGTGGAAGAGTCGCGCCTTTCCGACAAAAAATGGGTGGTGGCGAATGACGAACAAGGGAACGCCCAAACGGGAGTAACCGTTGATGCCGATTATCCCGACAGTCAGCTGCCCGAAGCCAATAACAGCCCCGATAACCGCGATGCAGTGCGCCACCAAGTGCTATGGGGTACCATGCTTGCTGGTGGGTCAGGAGTAGAGTACTACTACGGTTATCAAACAGGTTGTGATGACCTGGATTGTCAGGATCACCGCACGCGTCAAAGTAAATGGAACGATGCCAAAATAGCCTTAGATTTCTTTAACGATTATCTACAGAATTCGGTGGTAGAAATGTTGAGCAATGATGGTTTGACCACAGACAACGGCGATTATGTTTTTGCCAAGGAAGGAGCTATTTATGCGATCTACCGTCCCAACGGCGGAGGTACTGATCTGGATCTTTCGGGGCAAATTGGCACATTTGAAGTAAAATGGTATGACCCCCGAATTGGCGGAAGCCTTCAGGATGGTTCTGTGACTTCGATAGCCGGTGGAAGTACCGTTTCAATTGGTCTGCCACCCACTGACCCATCAAATGATTGGGTAGCTTTAATAACGGTTGAAGATGAAACAGACTTTCGAGTGCTGGTTTATCATGAGACCAACGGATTCAGACACGGATCGATCAATGCGGGTATTGATATGATCGAAGAATTTGGCATTCAAAACAGTTGGATTGTGAATGAATCGCAAACCAGTGCGGTTTTTAATAATGCCAACCTCGCTACGGTAGATGTAGTGGTTTGGCTGAATACATCGGGAAATGGATTATTGACCGATGATGAGCAAGATGCTTTTGAGCTTTTTATCCAAAATGGAGGTGGATTCGTAGGTTTTCACGCTGCTACCGATACTTACCGAAATGGCAGCTGGCCTTGGTACAACGATCTGGTAGGTGCTATTGTCCAGACCGGTCCCAATCACACATCCAATAATTTCAACGCCACGATGGATGTGGTAGGAAGCCATCCTGCCGTTGATCACTTAGGCACCGAATGGAACAAAAACGAAGAATACTATTATTGGGAGCTAAATGGCGGGTACTTGTTTGATGGAAATATCGATTTACTGCAGGTGCGATCTACTGGAAGTCAATCTTACGATGCACCTCGTCCCATTACCTGGTACAAAGAGTATGACGGCGGTCGTTCTTTCTACACTGCATTGGGTCACAATGGTTTCGATTATAACAGCAATACAGATTTCAGAATCATGGCTGAGCAAGCCATTCTTTGGGCGGGAGGCATCACAGAAATTACGCCTCCATTAATCGGCAGCGATTCCAGCGCTTCAGAATCACCGGTTAATTTAGCACAGAATGATTTTGTGGTTTTTCCAAATCCCGTTTTTGATATCCTTCAAGTTCGCAGCAGATCGTACGATGCATTTGAAGTAAAACTCATTTCTATTACAGGAGCGATATTATTAGAACAAAGGGGAGTATTTAGTTCGTCTTTTGATATGAGCAGCTTCAAATCTGGACTATATATATTGCGTATTACCCAAGAGGGCACAGACTACAGGATTAAGATTATAAAGGAATAGCAGTTAAGAATTTAGAAGGCTTACTACACTCAAGATGAAAATGAAAGTTAAGTTAAACCCTGATTTTGTGGTATTTGTGAATTTTTGATCAGGGGTTTTGTACCTTTTTGAAGGTTCTTAACTAAATTGCCAATCGGTTTTTTTTCTAAATCAGATTGTAGAACCTATTCATTACAAAAACGTGAGGCAAGGTAATGGATGAAATTACGATTAAAAGGAGATATCCATATGGGATGCTTAGAATATTCAGGTAGATTAATCCAAACAAAAGAGCAATCCCACCAATTGATAACAAGGTGAATGGCATTACCAGCTTTACGAAATTGCCAATTGAATTTACCACCTTCTTTGAGTTTAAGAACAAGTATTCTTCCCTAAGTACTTTGAATGAATGAAGAATGACAAAATAGAGCGTAAATCCTATTAGGATCGGCATTAAATAAAAGCAAATCAACACTAATGCGATAACCAGCGTTTCCATAAATAATGCTTCCAGATCAAGTAAGTTTTTGATGCTGAGAAATACCAGCAACACAAATGTGATACAAGTGGCTAACAGAAAAGTATAGAGCACAATGCTTTCCTCATGGAGAGAACTTAAAGCGGCAAATTCGTCTTGTTGATTCATTAAAACTTGAATTTCGCCGATATTGAAATACACTAATCCTGAAAGGATAGAAACACCCCAGAAAAAATAGAGTGCTTTGTAGAATAGGGAGGGTTTATCTGAATAATGTGAGAATTGGGATTGTCCGAAATGGTATGCTGATAAAAGCAGAAATAACAAATAGGCAATGCTGGGCAGGATCATCCACAAAATTATATTGGACGCGATAATAACAAGATAAACTCCTATGAACTCCCTGTTTTTAATTTGATTACCCCGCAGGAAGAGAACATTATCAATCGCTCCATGCGGAATACCGAGAAAGAATAGAAAGGGCGCACATATCATCAACTGGCTTGATAAAGTTATATCACCAGCGTTAAAAACAAATGGCAGAATTAAAAGAAAACTCGCTATAAAAACAAATATCGCCTTGGTCATAATAGAATAAATCCCCGTGCTTTTTACAAGCACGGGGGTTACATTTTTAGGCTTTTTACTTTCGAGATGATGTGATAGCTATACTATACACTACCAAGCCAAATCCGATTTTGTTTATGGCATCAGCAATATTGTAAAACAAGTCTACATTGCCAGAACCCCATCCAAAAGCTGTATTAAGCCATCCTCCGGGCATACACATATAGCCTATAGGGTATATGGCCCATCCCACAAGGACAAACCAAGCCAAGGTGCGCACGCCTCTTTTTACTACTGGGTTGTTGCTCGCTGCGGCAAGCTTAGCAACCTCACCAAACCATGCCGTATAGAGCACGTAGATGTAACCAATCGTTGAAAGAAAACCCCAAAGTACAGAGTGGGTTGTATCTCCTCCCTCTGGGTTGAAGGCTTCGCCTATGTATCCGGCAACGAGCATCCAGACAGAAGCGATAATCAATTTCCAGAGCAAGCCGATCTTAGCTCCGGCAGCTTTTGTGAGCAGGTAAAATTCTACACACATCAGCGGCACGGTCAGGGTCCAGTCTATGTACCTGAGTGATGTTGGGTTTTCGCCTGTGGCCAGGTAATAATCACGCATGTAATAATAATGAACGGCAGCAATGAAAGTAATAAGGGCTGATATAAGTAGCGAAAGCTTCCACTTATCGTCAACTCTACCTCTTTCAAAGATGAAAAAAATAGAAGCGGCCAGCATGGCCATGTAACCAGTAAAGAATGTAAACGCTACGGCGTCATCTTTTGGAATTGTAAGCACATCTAATAAGATCATAACATTAAAGATTTAGTTTTCTCTTCAACACCGATCTTTGAGTCTTGTTTAAGTATTAGGCGTAATAATTAAACAAAAGTTATTAACATTTTTTGTGTGGACTAGTTTCTTGAGTAAGTTCCTGAATTTTGGAAGCTATTATTTAATCAGTAATAAAGCTGGTTAGGGCTCAAGCTTAAAGGTGTTTTGTTTTAGAACTCAAGGTTTATTGCTTATAGAATTTGAATTAAGAAATTTGAAAGCAACGCATACTTGCACTTTCATATCGAAAGCTTTTAAAATATATTTCACTTCCTCTTTTCTATTTGCCAAGCCAAGTGCGTAAAGCATTGAGTTTTGATGAGGGTATAAAACGTCTCAACGAAGTAATACGGGCATGGGTAAACCACTACCGCATGGCCAATACTTATCAAAAGCTAGGCAAAGTAGAGGGATGGTTGCGCAACCGCCTGCGCTATTGCATATGGCATCACTGGCCGAACGTTGAGAAAATAGTGCAGTGGACTATTTTAGTGAATGAGCCAGCTGGCGGGAGGAGAACGTAAACGGAAAAACCTGATACGGTAGGGCATAAAATCCGGTTAAGCCTATGCATGGAGTCTCACGCGAACTTAGCGCAAGCGTTCTCCGAATACCTTTAAAATCAAATTGTTTTATGAGTAATGGGAGGATGGGCAGTTGCCCAGAGTCCTACAATTACATTAGAAAGGCTGCGTAGTAGAGGATACTTATCGGCCGCGGAGCTCCACCACAAAATCGCTCAACAACGCAACGAACCGTCCCGCATCTTTGCGGGATGGTGTGAGAGGTGGTTGCAGAGTGGTTACTGAGCTTGTCGAAGTGCTTGTCGAAGTGCGCACTCCGTCCCTATTTAGGAGCGGAGCCGTCTACTCGATTGTGCTTAGTTTTTTATTCCTTTTGACCAACCAGTATGGGTTCATTTGGATTGGTATTGATAGCCATTTCGGCTAATTCAAAGTGTTTGAACCTAAACCAACCATACAGAGTGCCTTGGTTAGAAATGTATTTAAATCCGAAGTACTCGGTAAATACGCCCTGTGCCCAGTAGTGATTTTCATTGAATACTCCAATACTACCGGAATAGTTAATGATTGGTTCCCATTCGAATAGATCGCCATTTCAGTTTATCTCATCTCCAAGTTCAATCATAAAAGTCATGGGCGTGTATTTCATAAAACAAAAGTCCATGGGTTCATTAATCCATTTGAATTGCCCCCCATATTGAGCCTCTGAATTTTCTATCTCAATAAATCGAGAGACTTCGATGTCAAAGACTCCATCATTGTCCACATCATAAAAAACCGTATCATTTAAATAATTCGTGGTGTCGATACTAAACTCTTGATAATAGATGGAGCTGGTTTCTGCCGTATTGTTGTCATTCTCGTCTTCTTCCTTTTCGCAAGCAAAGACGACAATTAATAAAGTTGACAATACTGCTAACGATTTAATCTGTCTCATTTTTCTTGTTTTTACTTAAGCACAACGTTTGGTATATGAGCTGTGACGTGTGTTAAAGCACGAACTTCTCCAAATAAAAACTGGCTTTGGGAAATCCGCAGGATTTTCCAAGTAGGGACAGACCAAGCCATAGCTTATATACTGTTTTGTAACACGTTATTATTATTTTAAATATTTATTTAGAAAATCGATTTGTGCTTTACTCGATTTATCAAATAGGGGACTTGGATAATATAGTAGTCCGAAATGCCCTCCATCAATATCAACCCATTCTTTTGGTTGTGTGATGTTATCATATACAAATTGTGTCACTTTTGGGTTAGCACCATTCATTTCGTCATTGGTTGCAACAACCATTAGTATTGGAGCCTTTAATTGAGCTGCAAATTGACCAAGGTTTAAATCATCAGGAACTTCAATGTTTGAAAATGAAACTACATTTTTCCAATTGGTGCCAAACCGACCACCATATTCAATAAACCAGTTATATGCCGTTAAATCTGTTAATGCAGAAGGTGTTCCTTTTTGGTCTGTCGATACTATGGGCATTTGTTCAGTCGCTGTATGTGGCAAACTCATTATATCCTCAAGTAAAAGAGTTTCTTTTGCAAAAGCATATAAACTTCCATCTTTATCTTCTTTGGGAATTTCTTCCCCAAAAGCAGGAATCATAGCAATAACAGCTTTAACTCTATCATCAGTAGTTCCAGCTAGAAATGCCTCACGTGAGCTCAAACTTGCCCCCCAAACAGCAATTTTATCAGCATCAATTTCGGGTTGGTTTGAAATTAAACCGATAGCATCAATATAACCTCTGGATTGTACCCAGAAATTTAATTCTTGACGCGGTTCTCCATCACTTATCCCTAAATTTCGGTGATCGTATAATAAAACAGCAAAGCCAACTTCTCTAAATTTCTCCGCATACTTATCTGCTGTCATCCCGTTGATGGTAGTTGTAAATCCGTGAGCCATTATAACAACCGGGCTCTTTTTCGATTTATCCTCTGGTAAATATAACCTTCCTCTAAGTATAGCTCCTTGTGATTTAAACTCAATATTTCTATACATAATATTACCAATTTTATCAGGTTCAAAGGTCACCTTTGGTTTTTGATCATTACTACAAGCCAATAAAGTTCCTAGGGAGATTACCAGTAAAATTTTGTTTATTTTTCTCATTATTGAGATAGTTTAGCTCCCACAGTTGTTTAATGTGTTACAACGTGCTTGTGTATGGTTAGTAGCGTTGGCTAGCAACTAAAATAGTAAAAGAAAACGAACCAGAGGAAATTTCGAAGGAATTTCCAAGTAGGCTAGAACCTAGCAATTAATTATACACGTTGTCGTAACCAGTTTTTTAATTTTTATTTGTTATTTCTTTTCCTATTCGGATGTAGTTTTCTTTAATACTTTGCGGCATATTCCGTGCTCCAATAGAATTAGGTAAATCAAAACCACTTGGCCAAAAGTAACCAATGATAGCAATTGTTTTAGGTTCCGATTTTGCTAATTCATAATAATTATTAGCGACTTCGTGCATTTCGTTTAATTCTATTCCACCAATATCATTGTGAAAAGAACTCATAAAATGAGTGTCCATAACAATTACTAGTTTCTGGTCATTATTTGAAAACTTTGATTTCAAAGTGTTTAATTCGTTTAAATAATGGGTATCTGTTTTTGGGTTTTTAATGAAGTAATGGTCAAATCCAATCCAATCTACAGAGTTTGGGATTTGTAGTTGGTCAACTGCAGGATAAGCTTCAATTATCATTATCGGGACATTTGGTAAAGTCAACTTAACATAGTCGGTTGCAGACTTTAATTCAGAAAACGATATTCCATTCCAAGTTGGTTCTTCCCCAATGTAGAAAGTCTGAATTAAATTTTGATTGACTTGTAAATCATTAATACTAACAAATTCGTTCTGTCCCGACCCCCTATAAATTAGACTACAGTTAAAGTTTGAGATTTGTTGAATAATTGTCTTTAGGTTTTTTTTAGGCATTGGCAAGTCAAGTAATCCTACCTGACTTGCTTACCCATTTTACTTTC
>NZ_JAAGVY010000054.1 GCF_010686655.1 Cryomorpha ignava
TGCTTGAAATTCTCGGAAAGAGCAAATCACAAATTAAAGTGTACAGAAATGTGCTGGAGAAAAAGAAATTCAAGTTCAACTATCACACCCACATCTATGTAAACTCACGAAATAAAACATTTCATTATGTCTACGACCTGGCATGGATGGTCTTTTCGGATGATGAAGTATTGATTATTCGAAAACGTTAGGTCTCACTTTTTTAATTGTTTTATAAAATCACCCTTTTGAAAGCATGGATTCTCTAAAAGTATCAATTTCCTAAAAGTATGGATTCCCAATGAACTTTCTTACATTAAATAAAATGAAAACGACAAGGCATCAGCGAGAACCGCACCAAAACTTAAAAAGCGTGAAATCCATCCCGCTATAAAACCAAAAATCCGATAAATTGATGATTCATAATGACATTTATCGTCATTACCTTTAGCAAATCGCACAAAAATAAAAAACCAATCACTAAACACCAACAGCCGCCGGGGACACTAAAACCCACAAAAAAAAAGCCGCTTCTCAGCGGCTTTTCAAATCTAAAAAAAGAAAATATTACTTTTTCATTTTATTCATTTCCTCATTAAAAGTCTCTTTAAACTTCTCGTAATCATAATCAATTTTCAAC
Source organism: Cryomorpha ignava (assembly GCF_010686655.1). GTDB lineage: Bacteria > Bacteroidota > Bacteroidia > Flavobacteriales_D > Cryomorphaceae > Cryomorpha > Cryomorpha ignava. The sequence goes on from NZ_JAAGVY010000054.1 coordinate 620, forward strand.
TTTTCATCGCTTCCCAGTCGCTCGTTCATTGCAGAGATTAAATCTTGTCCGCTAAGCTCAAGTGCTACATAATATTTATAGTTTCCGCTGTCAGTTACCTTTACCGCCTTTTGGCAAATGGTTTTTGTGCCTTTGAGTTCCTGATTGATTACTTCGCGGGTTAGGCCTTCAAAGCGTTCTTCCACTTCTTCCTTATTGTTCATCTCACGCGAGTTTACGTAGTTGTCAATCGTTCCTTTAATGGTAGTGTTAATGGCAGAAGCGAGATCTGCACGTGCATTGCTAAGCGCCTTCTTCTTGGCTGTAGCCTGATCCATACTTTCGCCAAGACCATTGGCTCTAAAAAATTCGCCATTGCTAAAAAACTCTTCTCCACTGCAGTATTCGCTTATCAATACTTCTCCTTCAGGAGCTTTTATATCCTTGTTTTTCTTGCAGCCGGTCAATACGGCAATCGATAAAAATGCCAGTAAGGCAAATCGGCTAATGTTGTGTCGTTGTAAATTCATGATGGTTTTGTTTTATTGTTTAGATATTTGTTTTCAGAAATTGTGCCAAAGTTGTAATTATTTTAAAACAAGTCGTTTACAAGGGTTCTAATGAGTTCAGATTCTATATTTCGGGTAAAGCTTTGATACGCTTTCAATCCAGCTTTTTCAAAGTTTAAATCTACACCTTTCATATTATTCTTACTCACTTTGTAACGGCTTTCGCCAGAAATAGATTCGGTAACTTCAATATTTACAGTCAATACCGATGTGTAAAAACCCTGTTCTGTCCCTGATTTTTTGGTATCTGCATCCAGTTTTAGTATAATGTCGGCACTGGTTTTGCTGTTTGCAAAGGTTATACCCCTGCGTCCGAGCGAAGTAATAATCGCTGATGCAATAGGTTCACTATCCATACTTCTGCCGAGATTTTCTTCTTTCGAAATCAAATAAACAGAAGGTGGCTTGTATATAATTGCTTTCTGCATATCCGTACCACGCATCGTTTCAGTAAGCTTCTTCATAAACTTGTCTGTTTGAAATGGCTCAAACATCAATTCTGTATCTACGCTTACGCGAATGGAGTTGTCACCTCGCTCTTTGTCAGCTTCAATTACCGAAATTGTGGCGCGCCCATCGGCATTGGTGGCTACTTTTCCACGATGGCGACCATACGTGCCAAAATAGTCATAAGCCAGGGGCACAGATTCTAGTGGCGCACCACCCGATGTCGTCACCAACAAATCTGCCTTCGTTTTAAACGAATTTTGAAAACTGAGTTCAATCGGACTTTCAAACTGGATTCTCGCTTGGTTTAGTTGATCTTTTAAACCCGTAAACAGGCTATTGTCAAGCAGAATAGTATTTCCCTGATAGGCTACGGTATTGTCTTCATTCCAGAAGTTCTCCAATGCCTGCAAGCCCCGCAGATAATAATCGACTGATATGGCATAACTTGAATTATTTCGAGCAGATTCGGCTTTAGCCAAAAAATCTAGTGCGAGTTGCTGGGCCGTATTTTTCTTTGCCTGCAACTTTTCGGCGTAAGCCAATTTATTTAATCTATAATAAACCCAATAGCTATTTCCATCTTCCCAGGTATCCACAATTTCAAAATCTTCCAGATTCAAATCGGTTCGGGTGCGGATTGATTCTTTAAATTCCTGTTCAAATTTCGCATTTGTCTCCAGCGTGTATAAAAGCGAATTGGAATTAACGTTCACCTTTATTTCCGATGCCAAATCGCTCAATGCATTTTCTTTTGCTGTGCGCTGATAATTCGTGCCCACCGTTTTTGGTGCCACACCTATACCTGTGTAATAGGCAGAGTTTAGCGGCCTGCTGGCGACCCAACCCGGCGGAGGGGGCTCCTGAGTATTTCCTGCAGTTTGCTTATTGGCGTTGCAACCCAATAGAACCAAGACGATAAATAATCCGATAAACGCTCTCATAGTTTGTTTATCTGGTTAATCAAATCTTGTGATAGAGCATTCGCCACAGCAGCGTATGCCTCATTAGAAAGTTGCTCTACAGATTTTATTTCGCGTGAAGCGCGCATAAGGCTTATAAGCTGATTCCGATCCCGGCTTGCAGTAATCACGCCGTCTTTTCCGGCCGGATAAAGGCTCTTAATTTCACCTGGATATACCCCGTAGTAAACCTGTGAATCTAGATTCTTATTCACCACTTTTGAAAACAAAACTTCTCCAGATTCAAGCGAAATAGCCTTGTATTGAAACGAGATTGAAACCTCATTGGTATTGTAATACTCCTTGTAAGAAACTGCTTTATAGCGAGTTTCATAGTAATTCCTGTCCTCTTCCTTGTTGTACAGCTTTACCTGATATCCTTCATAAGCTTCCTTATCGCGGATTACCATTCTGCCCGGCTTTTGGGAATATGATAAAACCGTTCCGGTAATTATAGCCTTGGCGCCAAGCAAGTTACCTACTTGTGCCGCTGTCTGCTCGTTTACTACACCACTCAAGCTAAGACGCTGCTCTTGCAGAATCATCTCCATATTCTCGCGCTCAATAATTTTTAAAAACGGATCGTTGATAGAGGCGAGGTCGGTAAGGACAAATGCCTGAACTCTTTTTTCTATATCACGCTTGCCACTGGCATTGTCAAATGGCACTACGGCAACAGGATATTGGCCTTTGTCAAGACATTCGCTGCGCAGAATAGAAACGTCCTTATAATTTGGATCGCGGTTGTAAATTCCATCAAATTCGTAATAAGCTTTTCGGTATTCGCGATTGTCGAAAAGGGTAGTGGCGCCAAGATAAATTGGCTCATTCTGCGATACATTTTTAAGCTCTTTTACGTCTTTATAGTTTGGTTCAAGCCTTGTTAATTCGCTAAAAACTGAATTGGCCTCGTCAAATTTTTTCTCAGCCATGAGATCATTTCCGCGGTTGTAAAGACGTTTTAGATATACGCTCTTGGCTTCTTTAAAATCATCGGCGAGATAATCAGGTGCTGTTAGTGAAATACCCAGTCTCTCTATTTTTTCTCGGTAGGCGAGGGCATCCAAATAGCTGTAAACAGCTTTTTTGTGGTCGTCAATGGTTTTTGCCCGCGAAAATTCGGCTAGTTTATCGTTCAAAACGCGTTGACCGGTAGAGGTGAGGCCAATACGCGCATCTACATTGTTGTTGTTTTTTAAAAGCGAATTGTAGTAAAACAAGGCTGCGTCGCTGTAAAGTCCGGCTTCTTGCAATTTACCACCTTTCTTAGCCAAACCTTTAGAACCATTGCAACCTGCTAAAATAAAACCGCCTATAAATAAAATAGCCAATCCAATTGAAAGCTTAGGTCTTAGCCAAGTGTATTTACCATTTGCAAAAGCATCACCAAATGCGGTGAAACGATAAAAGAAAAACTTAATTTGTAGCTTTTTAATCATGGCTTTAGGTTAGGCGAAAATAGATTTTGAAAGGGTATATTACAAGTGATGTGCCAAATTAGAAAATGAACTTTTACATACGGCTTGTTGAAAAAGAAGTTTTGCGCATTGTTTTCCAGTGTTTACAAAGAGTTCTACCTTCGCGCCTGCACAGCCAAAAAGTGCGTTATTGATGAAAAAGATATTGGTTATAGGAGCCGGGAGATCGGCCATCGTTTTAATAGATTATTTATTGGATCACGCAGCAGCTGAAAACTGGCATATTACTGTGGCTGATGCCGATGTGGCACACGCCAAAAAAATGATAGGTAGTACCAATGCCGCATCTGCCGTAGAGCTCGATGCCACCATTGATGCGCAACGCGCTGCACTTATTGAAAAGCACGATTTGGTTATAAGCATGTTGCCGGCCTTTTTGCATACCCTCGTAGCAAAGGATTGTCTGGCTTTGAAGAAAAATCTGGTTACTCCGAGCTATATTTCTGACGATATGCGCAAAATGGATCAAAAAGTAAAAGATGCCGGTCTCATTTTCTTAAATGAGCTTGGTGTAGATCCCGGGATTGACCACATGAGCGCCATGCGCTTGCTGGACGATATGCGCAGCAAAGGAAAGGAAATTACCTGCTTTGAAAGTTTTACCGGCGGACTTGTAGCTCCAGAAAGCGACAACAATCCATGGAATTACAAGTTTACCTGGAATCCGCGAAATGTGGTTCTCGCAGGCCAGGGGGGAGCTGTGAAATTTAAACACAACGGCAAGTTTAAATATATTCCCTACCAAAAAGTTTTCAGAAGAACCGAGGTGATCGAAATTCCCGGATACGGACTTTTTGAGGGCTATGCCAACCGCGATTCGCTAAGCTACAGAGACTTGTACAATCTGGAAGGGGTGCCAACCATTTTTCGCGGAACCTTGCGACGCAAAGGGTTTTGCCGCTCATGGGATATTTTTGTGCAAATAGGCATGACCGATGATTCTTATATTATGGAAGATAGCATGAATATGACCCATCGCGACTTCACCAATAGCTTTTTGAAATACAACGAGCACGACAGTGTAGAGCTTAAACTTCAATACTACATGAAGCTCGATCAGGATGGCGATGTATTTGACAAATTGCAATGGATTGGAATTTTTGACGATGAGCCCATTGGATTAAAAAAACCGGGAACTCCTGCTCAGATACTCCAAAAAATTCTGGAGAAAAAATGGTCTTTAAAGCCCGGCGATAAAGATATGATTGTAATGTGGCACAAGATTAGAACGCGCGATAATGGAGATGCTGCCGAAAAGGAAATTCACTCAAGCATGGTCGTTATTGGCGATGATGAGCCCCGCACGGCTATGGCCAAAACTGTAGGTCTTCCTATGGCAATAGCTGCAAAATTGGTTCTTAATGGTACCATAACCGCACCCGGTGTGCACGCTCCCGTTACCAAAGATATCTACGAACCCATTCTAAATGAATTAGAGAGTTTCGGAATCCGTTTTGAAGAACGCGATATGCCGGTGAGTAGTAATGATTGAGTTTTTAGTGTTTAGTGTTTAGTGTTTAGCTTTTAGTTTTTAGTTTTTAGTGTTTAGTTTTTAGCTAGGCTTTAGGTCACTATTCCTTTGGTCCGGTAAACAGAGATGGGCATTGAGCAATAAATCCATTCATCCTAAAAATCCCCTGAGACAGAACCACTAAGTTAACTTTGGGGTCTAAACTCCATCTAAATTGCGTTAGTTGAAATGGAGAGTTCTTTGGCGCTAATTGCTAATTGCCAATTGATAGTGCTAACTGCCAATTGCCAATTGCTAATTGCCTATTGAAACTAAGGAAGCACCACAGAAGCCATCCCGCCAGGCAGTGCCGATAAATTTGGAAAAGTCATTACGCTATCGGCAACCACTTCAAGATTAAATGACACATCGCCGTAAATAGCTGCGTAAATCGCATCTCCAGAGCTAAGTCCCAAGCTTGTAAACCACTCGTTATTATATGTTTTGCTTATGGCCGCTGTGGTAGTCGCCTCATACTCCTGATAAATGTAATTTGTAGGAGATACATCTTCATCTTCGCCTATAAAAAGGCGGTACCCTTTTGCCTGTCCGGTAGGAGGGGGAGCCGGAAGCATCGTTGCCGAAAGGTTAAGCGTATAAACAGTGTCTTGCCCAACGGGAGTAGAATTAAGAGCAAGCTCAAAATCTGTAAAATCGGTAAGTGGAAGCTTCGTAATGGTTACTGATGGTAACTTTTGAAATCTATTATCAAGTTGATAATTTGGGTTGGTATAACTCAATACAATATCGTCTCGTACAATTGTGCTGTAGCCTTCTTTGCTGTATGTTATAGTGTATGCACCTACCGGAGCGCCCGCGAGCTGCCAATTACCTACATTGTCGGCTACTACTTCAAAATCTCGAAAACCAACTTCCAGAAATACTTTAATTCCACTTCGCTCATTGTAGAGAGGCTGTTGAAATTCATTTTGAACGTTAATTTTACCTTTTAATCCCGACCCGTCGCCAAAGTTATCTGATGGGTTATCATCTTTGCAACTGGTTAAAGATGAAACTAATAAAATCAAAACTAAAGCATAATTTCTCGCTGCTGCCATTGGCTAAAATTTCAAAACAATTTGGTGCAAGATAAGATAATTCTCGCGAAGTGTTTTATACAATTCAAATATAATGGTATTCCTTAATACAAAATTCCACTTCCAAATAATTATAGTTCACAAACCACTTTTAAAAACTTAGGTAAAATTCGCGGGTCAATTCTCTGTATGGCTTGCTGTAATTGTGCCTGCCGTTTTCTTCTATTATTAGCTCTTCAATTAGGGTGGTTTGCCTTTCGGCGAATGAATACTCAAAGAGCATGCGGTGAGCTGGTTTTTCGGGGGTGGGCCGCACTGCACACAAGCGCGAAGGGATTAATCCGACGACCGATGCGGCATGATCAAACTCTTCAAAAGAATCTATGGGATAAATCCCCGACAAGACCCCCTTTGGGTTTAAGCAGTTCATAGCTGCTTCCGCAAATGCGCGAGGACTAAAATCATCAATATGCCTGGCCATAGTTCTATCGGCATCAGGAGTTCTCAGCGAGTTTTTAAAAAAGGGCGGATTTGCCACAATCAAATCAAATTTTTGATCAGTGGCCTTAAAAGTGTTCAAATTAGCTTTATGGAGAACAATTCTGTCATGCCAATCAGAATTTTCAAAATTTGGAGCAGCATCTTGTATAGCACGGTCATTTGGCTCGATGGCTGTAATGCTTAAATTGCTATTGCGCTGCGCGAGCATGAGGGCAATAAGGCCGGTTCCGGTGCCAATGTCAAGAGCTGTTTTTGCGTTTTCGCACGTACACCAGGCGCCAAGTAATACACCGTCGGTGCCTACTTTCATAAGCGCATATTCCTGGCTAACTGTAAATTGCTTAAATGTAAAAGGTTTGCTCAAGCCTTGTTAATATCGAGAAGATCTTCAGGCACATCAATATGAATTGTTTTTGCCTTTTTATCAACCTGTTTCACAAAATTGTCAATTAGAGGAATCAAAATCTCATCCGTATTCTGCATTACTTGCAAAAGTGGATTGTTGTTGTAATCGAGCACTTTTTCTACAATGCCTACTTCACCCTGCGTAGCGTCAATTACCGTCATACCTATTAAATCGTGCAAATAATACGCATCGTCTTTCAGCTTTGGCAAATCTTCAAGCGGAAGATAAATATCGTTTCCGGCCAGCTCATTTGCCGCATCTTGATTGTCAACTCCTTCAATTTTTAAATGTACAAAATTTTTGTCTTTTAAATTTACTGTTTCCAAAAAAAAGGGAGTTAGTACACCGTTTAGTTCAACCAATATATGGCCGAGCTTTGCGTATTTCCTGGTGTCGTCCACATCAAAAAAAGCAATTAAGCCACCTTTAAAACCTTGCGTTTTGCTGATGTAGCCCAGTTGGAAGCAATTATCTTTCGAAATAATCATAAAACGGTTTGAATTAAGTATTCACAATTCGGATCGTAGTAATTAAAAAACCCCTGGCAAATCATCAAGAACGACATAGCCAGGGGTTTTAATATCAAGGTTAAGAAAATTATTTTTTCTCTTCTTCTTCTTCTTTTTCAGCAGGAGCTTCTTGTGCTTTAGGCTCTTCAGCTTTTTCTTCTTTTGCAGGAGCTTCTTCTTTCGCTTCAGCTTTAGTCTCTTCTGCTTTTTCTTCTTTTGCAGGAGTTTCTTCTTTTGCTTCTACTTTTTCTTCAGCTTCAGATACAGTTTCTTCGGCTTCAGCCACAGTTACTTCCGGGTCTTTGCCTACTATTGCTTTCGCTTCTTCGCTTGGCGTATCAGCTACAGCTTCGGGCGTATCGGCTACCGCTTCTGGAGTGTCAGTTGCTTCTGCAGCTTCTTCTTCAACCGGTGCTGGAGCGTTTGCGGCAGCAATTGCAGCGCGGCGTGCTTCATTTTTCTCAGTTTCAGCTTGCATTCTTTCAGCAGCAGCTTTGGTTTCAGCAGATGCAAGATTAGAGACTTTATTCTCTATTTTATCTTGTTTCTCCTTCGTCCAAGCTTCGAAGCGTTTTTCGGCTTCAGCTTCGTCAAAAGCACCTTTTTTAACACCTTTCATCAGGTGATTTTTGTAAAGCACACCTTTGTAACTCAATATAGCGCGAGCTGTATCAGTTGGTTGTGCTCCATTTTCGAGCCATTTTACCGCTCCATCCACATCCACTTCAATGGTTGCAGGGTCGGTGTTTGGATTGTAAAATCCAAGACGCTCAATGTACTTTCCGTCACGCGGTGCGCGAGCGTCCGCCACTACTATGTGAAAATAAGGATGTCCTTTTTTTCCTTGGCGAGATAATCTAATTTTTACTGGCATATGTTGTTATTAATTGTTGTGGAGTTCGAAACTCCTATCATTAATTTAGGGGCGCAAAGATCGTTTTATTATTTCAATTGTGGAAATAATTTTTGATTTGTTTTTGCAATATTTCACAGGCATTGCATGCAATATTGTACAGACGTTGCATGCAACGTCTCTGCGGCAAGCAACATCTACCCTGATTTATTATTTGTGCGGATTTTCTTGGGCCGCCACAACCAAATGCGATATGGTACTCACCGGACAAATATCTTCACATTTCATACAGGCTATTTCACAAGGTGTATTTACAGCTATTGTATCAAAATCGCTTACAAAACCTGCCGGTTGAGGACAAACAGCTATGCAGGCACCACAGTTTATGCATGCATTCCATCCTATATCAAAAATCACCGGCTTTTTCATATCTTTTTGTAATCGCTGTTGGGACTGAAATAATTGCCCATCGTTTCAAATAATTTCTTGTCCTGAATAGTGATATCTTTTTCTTTAAAAATCTTCTTTTTCACATCGTAGAGTTTCCACATTTGATTGCCAAAAGCCTCGAGCCAATTGTCCTGATATTCCGCAAGATTTTTTTCAGAATTATCATCGCCTGATGGCAAATGCTTAATGAGAAACTCTGCAGCTACCGTTCCGCCACTTAGGGCAGTATGTATTCCGCCGCCGGTTATAGGATTTACATGCCGGGCGGCATCGCCAACAAGAATAATATTTCTGGCAAATTGCTTTTTCAAAGGCGAAGCAAGTGGAACGCCTCCACCTTGCACTTCAAGTAAACGCGCATTCTTAAAGCGGTGAGAAAGGAACGAATTTTTGATAAAACGATCCAGATGGACTTGCGCATTTACATTGGTGTAAGGCGCAATAATTCCCAGACCAATTTCGGCATATCCATTTCCTTTTGGAAAAACCCAACCATAGCCGCCTGGCGCAGTTTGACTTCCGGTTATTAATTCCAAAAGGCCGTTAGTTTCTACGCCATCAACCACAAATTGCAGGCAACTAGCAAGCTCTTTTAATTTAATGTGTGTTTTGATTCCAGCCCACTTTCCTACCTGAGAGCGCAAGCCATCTGCTCCGATAATTATTTCTGTCTTTACCCGCTCAATCTTATTGTAATGTTTTATCGAAATAATTACGTCATCGCCAGCCTGCTCATAACCAATAGCTTCAGCCTTTAGCCAGGCTTTTGCTCCGGCTCTCTCGGCTTGAGTAAGCAAGTAGCGGTCAAATCGCCTTCGGTCAACTACGTAGCCCAGCGGGTTTGCGCCTTCCTGAGTTCCATAGACATTTGGCTTAAGCTTGCGATAGTCAATTTCTTTTTCGCCGCCAAGGCCATTCATTATTTTAAACCCATAAATAGGCTCGTGAATAAATTCAGTATCAGGTTCTACACCGTTCTCTAAAAGAGCATGGCGGCTTACAGCACCGCTACATTGAATGGGCGAGCCGAGCTCTTGCCGTTTATCTACAATTAGGACAGAAAAACCTGCGGCAGCTACTTTTCGTGCTACCGTACTTCCGGCGGGCCCAGCACCGACTATAACAATATCAAACTCCATTTGGGAAACCACCTGATCTTTAAAATTCTAATATCTAACAGAAAGTCTTCGCTATTGTTGATGGCTGATGCAAATGTTTATATCAATAGAATCTCAATCGCTTACCTTTGCTATTTTTAATTATGAAAAAGTATCTCAAAATATATACACATGCCGATCTAGCTCCCTATGAAAATGTGCGTAAAGGGGCGGTGGTATGGAGCAAGAATATTACTTTTTTCTCTCCTGATATTGACCTTGTGGAACAATTGCGGTCTACTAATTCTAAATACATTCTCTTTGGAATTACCGAAGATGCCGGCGTATTGGCAAACCACGGACGCCATGGTGCAGATAATGCCTGGCGCGCTACACTTAATGCACTGCTAAATGTGCAGTACAATAGATATAATAGGGCAGAAGATGTTGTTTTGCTCGGGAATCTCGATTTTTCAGAATTGCTAAATGAGCTAAATCTTAAGGCAGGTTACAACCCGGCAGATTTGCACCAAACTGTTTGTGAAATTGATGATGTAGTAAGTATACTTGTAGAAAAAATCGTAGCTGCCGGTAAGATTCCAATTGCAATTGGTGGCGGACATAACAATGCTTATGGAATGCTAAAAGGTTCTGGGAAAGCTTTGGGTACAGCAATGAATGCCATAAATATTGATGCTCATGCTGACCTGCGTCCTCAGGAGTACCGACATAGCGGAAACGGATTTACTTACGCCTATGACGAAGGTTTTTTAAAGCGCTATTTTATTTTTGGATTGCACGAGAATTACATTTCCGAAGCTATTTCGAAAAAGATTGACGAATGGGCCGAGCATGTGGAGTACAATACCTATGAGCAGCTGGAAGTGCGATGCGAAAGAAACTTTTATTCAGAAGCACAGCGGGCACTCAAATTTGTTTCAGACAATAATGCCTCTTTCGGATTGGAAATTGATTGCGATGTAATGGAAAATATTCCAACTAGTGCGCTTACACCTTCAGGTCTCAGTGTAGAGCAGGTGCGCAGGTTGAGTTATCTCTTTAGTAGAAATGAACAACTTAAATACCTACACATTTGTGAAGCAGCACCCGATGCCGGAAAACCCGATGAAATGATTTGCGTGGGAAAACTAATTGCTTACCTGATTACAGATTTTGTGCGCTAATAAAAAAATGAACAGCCAAAATCATGAAAATCAACGACTATAGTTGATTTCCTAAAAAGCATTCGGCTTATTAAAGATGACTCTTCTTAACCTTAAAAACCAATTCGTAGTCTTGCTCCATTTTTTCAATGCCTCCATTAAGACTATTCATTGTTTTTTTTGTTCCGGATTTTACGCGATCCTTAAGGCTGCCTATTCTACTTCTGGTTCTTTTCATGGGTAATTTGTGTTGTGGTTTTTAAGATATGCGAACTGTTTGCCATTAACGTACCAGTAATAAATGTAAATTTCTGGTGATGATATAAGGGTCAGTTTAATAGAGGGTTATACATCATAAATACTTTTTTAAATTATAATCTTGGTGTATGAGACTGTGGACTTTTTCCACACATCATGGTAAAGTGTTGTAGAGAGACCTCAAAATATTATTGGTTGTAGTTCCGCGTTTTTTAATCATATTTGAAACCAATTTACTGTCACATATATGAATAATCTCCTAGGGTCTTTATTTGTTATCTTCTATTTACTTGCTTCGTCCATCTCTTCAGGTCAGGAGTTAAAAGTGGAAAATCTTGATAGTAGCCTTACTTCTAATCAAAATCGGACGGAGCAGCTAATGGAATTTTCAGACTCTATTCAGCGTATTGATAGTCTACGCGCCGTTGCACTTGAAGAAGAGATTGACAGGCTTCAAAATTCAGAAATAGTGCGTAGGCAAACTCTTCAGGCCAAAATTGATTCATTAAATAGAAGGAAGGCAGAGCAAAAAATTATGGTTCAGCATCAGGTTGATTCCCTGCGGGCAGTAAATCTGGGCGTACCATTGATTTTAAATGATGATACACTTTTCTACATATACTCAAAGCTGGGACCTTTTGGACCGTCGCAACGTGCAGAAAGTATAGCACATAAACTGAAAATGCTCGGAGACAGAGATGATTTTGATCCAGATAAACTCGTAGTAACAACAGGAGCCGAAAGTGATGACATTAGTTATGAGGAGATTATTATACTGAGTGTTACAGATACTGACGGTTTTTGGATAAATGAGGCACGCGGCAAAATAATCCAGACCTATAGGGAGCAGATTGTTGAAAGCCTCGCAGCCTATAGAGATCACTTTGGCGTTTATAACAACATGAAACGATTTGGTCTTCTAATTTTGGTTTTTATTATTCTCTTTTTGGGAATAAAATATATGAACAGAGGTTTTACTGCATTGAATATAAGGCTTGTAGAACGAAGTAGCAAGTACATTTCGGGGATTAAAATTAAACAAATTGAAGTGCTGACTCCTGAAAGAGAAAAGCAAGTCTTACGTCTGGTTTTAAAAGGTATAAAATGGATTTTGATAATCCTTATCGTATATATCGCGCTACCGACGATTTTCAGCATTTTTCCGGCAACCGAAAATCTGGCAAATCAATTGTTTGGATACATTATAAATCCTGTAAAATCTATCGTTCTTGGGTTTTTGGGATATATCCCCGAAATGATAACCATTGCGGTAATAATCGTGGTAGCTTACTATGTAACGCGTTTCTTGAAAGTGGTGGCACGCGAAATTGAGAATGAAAATATTGTGGTACCGGGCTTTTATGCCGATTGGGCCAAGCCCACATTTAACTTGGTGAGCATAATCATTTTTGCCTTCTCGTTTATTGCTATTTTTCCGTATTTACCCGGTAGTGATTCGCCTGTATTCAAAGGCGTAAGCGTGTTTTTAGGGATACTCATTTCCTTAGGCTCAACAAGTGCGGTTAGCAATATTATCGCCGGATTGGTTATAACCTATATGAGACCATTTAAGCTGGGCGACCGCGTAAAAATTGGGGATACTACCGGAGATGTAATGTCAAAAAATTTACTTGTTACCAGAGTCAAAACTATAAAGAATGAAGATATTAGTATTCCAAATTCGGCAATTCTTAACGGAAGTACGATAAATTATTCTTCGAATGCCGATTCCCTCGGTCTCGTTTTGCACAGTACTGTAACTATCGGCTATGATGTACCGTGGCGAAAAGTGCATGAATTGCTGATTGATTCCGCCACAAATACAGAATATATCAGCAAATATCCGGCTCCATTTGTTCTTCAGACCAGCCTGGATGATTTTTATGTAAGCTATCAGATTAATATGTACACAAAACAGGCTGGTTTTTCTTCAAAAATTTATTCTGAATTACACAGCCGAATACAAGATAGTTTCGCGAATGCTGGAGTTGAAATCATGTCACCGCATTACCGCGCCGAGCGCGATGGTAATGACATGGCTATTCCTAAAGGCTTTAAACCCGGCGCTGATCCCAATGATATTAAACCTAAAAATTGAGAGTGAAAATATTTTTTGATTTGCTTAACCGATTGAATATCAGTGTGATATATTTATTTCGTAAAGAAATTTGGGTGTTTTTACTGTATTTTTTTTAAACAATTTTCTTTTAAATTGAGTTATGACCCTAATATTATGTCCTAAATTTATATGTATTGAGCACTTCTCGTAAAAAATATCTTTTAGAAAATAAATGTCGCCATATCCTCTGCGGTAATCGGCAGTCACATTTGATTCCCTCCACTGAGATTTTCAAAATTAAGCCTATATTTCATCGTGATTCTAAGAATTTAAGTATATTGAGTGCGCGTACTAATAGAGAAAACAAAATAATATACCGAATTAAAACTAAACTTAAAAAGAACATATGCCTGATTTTTATCAACAACTAATTCTAAACAACCGTAAATGGGTAGAAACAAAATTACAGGAAGACAGCGATTTCTTTAATAAACTCGCTTCGGGACAAAAGCCTCCGCTATTCTGGATAGGCTGCGCCGATAGCCGGGTACCTGCAAATGAAATTACAGGCACCCAAGCCGGCGAGGTATTCGTACATAGAAATATTGCGAATATGGTGGTGCATTCTGATATGAATATGCTCAGCACGCTCGATTATGCTGTAAACGTGCTTAAAGTGCAACACGTAATCGTATGCGGCCACTACGGATGTGGTGGAGTGGAAGCAGCAATGGGAAACCAGCAATTTGGGCTTATTGACAACTGGGTTTTACACATAAAAGATGTTTATCGCATTCACCACCTTGAACTCGACGCAATTACTAACCGCACAGAGCGATTCAAACGATTTGTGGAACTGAACGTAATTGAGCAGATTAATGGACTTGCTCATACCTCTATTATTCAAAATTCCTGGAAAGAACGTCAACGACCGCATCTGCATGGTTGGGCTTACGACATACACAACGGCCTTATAAATGACTTGGGTGTTACCGTAAGCGATAATTCAAACTTTAGATCGGTATATAAATTAGACCCAATAGACTAAAATATAAAAATCATATTACAAAAAGGCGAAACTCGTTGTTTCGTCTTTTTTGTTAATAGGTTGTTTTAGTATTAACTTTTAGGTTCCGTATGCAAACGAGTAATGGTTTTTTCTCGTAAACATTTTCACCATCACAAAATGTTTTCAATTCCCCTTTGTACTTTAAGCTGTGCCTATAAAAACTATTATCTATGCTCTTATCGGAAAACGAATTCTCATTGTATTAAGTTTTTTAGAAGGGCATAGCGCACCAGTCCTGCTATATTATTTACATGCAGCTTACGCCGAATGTTGTTGCGGTGTGCGCTAACAGTCCGTGGACTAATATTTAGCACAGTACCAATATTTGTATTTGAATAGCCCGTAGCTATTAGCTGTAAGATTTCTATTTCCCGTGTGGTTAATTTGGGATCATTTACTTTGGTTGTGTTTTCCATAGTTTATCAATAATGGTTTGTTATGCAAATTAACGTATGGAAAGGGTTGAATTAAATACGGCGTTAACCGTAAAGTACTAAGGTGAATAGCGTAAATTCATTGTAATCACAAATGGGAAACTTGAATAAATCGGTGTTTGCAATTCAATAAATAGTATCTTGATGTTTTTTCTATGAAATAACGGATCACAACGAATTAACCAAAAACCTACACAATGAAAAATACTCTCAAAATTGCAGGCTTCTTTTTCTTGACAATTAACTTTTGTCAGGGACAAAACTTAGTTCCAAATCCGGGGTTTGAGATTTATTCAAATGAGTTTTGCGGAATAATGTGGTCGTCTGAGTTTAACGGCACAATGATTGACTGGATAAATCCTAGCGGTGGTGCTCCCCAGGTGTTTTTCACAAATAACGCTGACACATGTTACAATCATCAACCAACAAGTCTTTATGATGGGCCAATAGGAATAAAAGGCAGCCAAATTCCGCACAGCGGAAATGTTATGGTTGGTCTCTGGCTGTACACAATTTCCGATTTAAACCAAAGACAATATGTGCAGACCGAATTAATTACACCAATGATTGCAGGACATACATACCGTGTTGAATTTTATGTGTCGTTAGCAGACTCTATGGAAAAATCTATTGATAAAATTGGGGCATATTTATCTGCATATCAAATTAATTCAGGTAGTTCGGATCCATTAAATTATTCACCGCAAATTGTTGCAGAAGACTTTATTGACGATGCGGTTAACTGGGTTCTAATTTCTGATACTATTTGGGCAGAAGATGATTACGCGTACATAACCATTGGCAACTTTTACAACGATAACGCTACAAATACAATAGAAAACCCTTTGAGTTCAGGTGCTCCCGGAACTTATGGTGCATTTTATTTTCTTGATGACGTAAAAATTGAAGAGATTAATACAACAGGCACGAATGAGATAAATGTAAATGACTTTTCAGTTTTTCCCACCATGGTGATCGATGAGTTGACAATTACCCTTTTGAAAAAAAGTTCTATAAACATATACAATTCCTTGGGTCAAGTTGTGTTTTCAAAACAACAAAATAACGGTGTTATAAAAGTTAATATGTCAGGTTTTTCAAAAGGGGTTTATATCGTTTCTATTCAAAATAATAACGGGTTTATTTCTCGGAAGGTAATAAAGTGATTTTGTGACTTTTATGAATTTCAGAAGAGAGGGAATATAGGAAAAGGAGTAATAAATCTCATTATTGAAGAGATGCGTGTGGAATTCGTAAAGCGATTTCCTATTTCAGTTACATTTACTAATCCGGTAAATGAAATTTCATCCCAGGCACATAAAAAAATTGGATGGGAAATAATTGATAGATTTGAGTTAAATGGAAATAAGTATTTAAGGCTTGCTATTGAAATGAACGAATCTGTTTTGTGAGAAATAGATTGAATAAAAATCTCAAATATTGAATATGAATAGCTTTCAGAATAAAGTAGTTTTGATAACCGGCGGGGCTTCGGGAATTGGTAGAATAATGTGCCGCTTATGTCTGGAGCGAAATGCAACGGTGATTATCTGGGATTTGAACCAGACAGGTATTGACGAAACTATTTCCGCGTTTTCGGTAAAGGGTAAAATCACTGGTTATCAATTAGATGTCTCAATCATAAGCCAGATCAAAGCTTCGGCGGAAAAAGTAAAACACGATATCGGAACCGTAGATATCTTGATTAACAATGCGGGAATCATTGTTGGCAAGTTTTTTCATGAGCATTCTACTGAAGATATTTTAAAAACAATGGAAATAAATGCCATCGCTCCAATGACAATAACTGGAGAATTTCTGGATGATATGATTGCACAAGATTCCGGTCATATTTGCAATATCGCCTCTTCAGGCGGATTAATTTCCAACCCTAAAATGTCGGTTTATGCTGCAAGCAAGTGGTCGCTTATTGGATGGTCTGACAGTGTTAGACTTGAAATGAAACAGCTGAAAAAGAACGTGAACGTAACTACTATTATGCCATATTACATCAATACCGGCATGTTTGACGGAGTGAAATCTAAACTGCCCATTCTCAATCCCGAAGCGGCTTCACTTACAATTATTACAGCCATAGAAAACAATAAGAAGATGGTAACACTGCCTGGATATATATACCGTATCACGCGTTTATCTCAAGCAATTCTGCCCATTAATTGGTTTGACTGGATTGCCGATAGCGTATTGGGCATCTACAAAACGATGGAGCACTTTACGGGACGGAAAAAATAGCTTTGGATCAATCAGATCCGTTTAACCTTACTCTTTTCAAAGGAATCATCGACGAATACAAAATAGCCAATAAAATCCTTTCTTCATTTTTGCCGCAACATCGAGCCGATTAATTCATAAAATAATGAGTAACTTTGATCAAAGCGAGTGGGAACTGTCACTACTCTCGCTGCAATTTTTGCAACGCAATATAAATCTTTCTTAAAATGACACACAAAGGATTTGACACTTCAAGCCAGGCAATTAATGATTTAGTAAAACGCGGCTATACTGCTAATTTATCGCTTTCTGCTGAAAAGGATTGTCTCATATGTCATTCTCCAACAATGGAGCTTTCGCCAGATGATTTTGAGATTGATGAAGTTTACCGATTTGATGGTATGACAAACCCTTCAGACGAATCGATTGTGTATGGTATCTCGTCAAAAAAGCACGAAATAAAAGGAGTTATCGTAAATTCCTATGGTGTATATGCCGATAGAGCTAAATCGCAGATTGTGAAGAAACTAAATGATCATTCAAATTAGCCCATCGCTTTCTTGATTGACTCTGAAAAAGTAAACAAAAAGAGAATTACTAATTCCGGTTACAAAACCATTTCCTTAAATAGTCTTTCAAAAGTTGCATCTAAATCGCGACTAGATCCTACATGAGGTCTGGATGTTTGAATGGATGAGCTACGCATGGCAGTAAGCCATCGGAAGCGGGAGGGAAGATCATCATGCGCCATCGGGCCACCGCTCTTATGGCCAGAGCAAACTGCACTGAAAGATTGTAAATTTTGACTAATCTCCTGCAAATCCAGTTCAGAATCAAAACAAGATAGTTTTTCTTCATTTAAAGATGTGCGCGCTTTGAGATATTTCGCTTCTTTGGAAAACAAGATAAGACCCACATTCAGAAACTCATGCCTTTCAACACGGGGCACAAGTCTGATAATCGCGTATTCGTAAAACTTAGGCTCGTGCATTTTTCGCTTCATTTACAAAGGTTTCAGAATGCACAAGGCGCCCTGTAAGAAATTGAAAATAGACTTCTCTAATTTCCTCTGGTTTCAAATCTAAATCTTCCCACTGCAACCAGTCGTCAGGAATCAGATTTACAATTTCGCGTAATTTTTCAGCACTTAGTTTTAATTTAAAATCGGTATTCACCGCATCCAATTCAGAAGCTGCAGACAAGAGCACATGGTCTTTTATTAGTTCAAAGGCGCTTGTTGAATGCTTTTCCCAATTATCCCAGCTGTGATGGAAGTAAAATGTAGCGCCGTGATCAATAAGCCATAATTCTTTATGCCACATGAGCATATTTGTATTGCGCACCGTTCGGTCAATATTAGTGGTATAGGCGTCCAGCCAAACGATTTCAGAAGCGAGTCGTGGATTGACTTCCCCAGCAGCAGGGTCATAAGTAATAGCGCCGGAAAGAAAATGGAGCCCCAAGTTTAATCCTTGGCTCTTTTTTAATAAATCCTGTATCTCTTCATCGCCTTCGGTTCGTCCAAAAGCGGGATCAAGATTAGCAAAAACCAGCTCTGGGACACGTAAACCCAAAGTGCGGGCTATTTCTCCACCAAGTAATTCTGCAATCAATGCCTTTACACCATGGCCGGCACCGCGAAATTTAAGAACGTATTTAAAATCATCGTCAGCCTCGGCGAGTGCAGGCAATGAACCGCCTTCACGCAATGGCATGATGTATCTGGTTACGGTTACGGTGCGAAGCTCCATTGGTGTCAATAAATTAATTTTGGTCAAATATCATCATCTTTTTTAAAACAAAAGCACCGCCTAAAAACGACGGTGCTTTCTATTCGTATTTTAATGCAGAAAATTAAACCGGTGTAGCCGATTTTAATTTTGATTGAAATTTATCTCGTAACTTTTTGAGCTTTGGACTAATAACCGCTTGGCAATAAGCTGCCTCACTGTTGTTGGCATAATACTCCTGATGTTCTTCTTCCGCTTCATAAAACACATCAAAGGGTTTTACCTCGGTTTGAATCTTTTCAGGGAAAGCGTCTTTATACTCGTTAAGAACAGCCTCGATCTCTGTTTTTTCCTGTTCGGTTTTATAAAAAATCACACTTCGGTATTGCGTTCCTACATCTCCTCCCTGACGGTTTAGCGTAGTAGGATCATGCGTTAGTAAATGCATTTCTATCAACTCCTTAAAGCCAATGNNACTTCAGGATCATACGTTAGCTCAATTACTTCGGCATGACCGGTGCGACCACTGCATACTTCCCGATAAGTCGGATTCGCAATATTTCCACCACTAAAGCCACTTTTTACATCCAGTACGCCACTCAATTCAGAAAACATCGCCTCGGTACACCAGTAGCATCCGCCACCAAATACAATTTTATGCTCACTTTCGGCAACTCTTTCAAGAGCTACAGCATTCATACAATAGCGCAAACCACTGGGTTCCGGGCCATCAGGAAATACATGTCCCAAATGCGCATCGCAAGTACTGCAGGTGGTTTCAACCCGCACCATACCATAGGCGGTATCTTTAATGTAGTTAATTACATTTTTCTTTAATGGCTGCGTAAATGACGGCCATCCCGTTCCACTCTCAAATTTTTCATTTGCATCAAAAAGCTTGGTTTTACAACAAACACAAGCGTAAATACCCGGCTCAAACTTACTGCACATATCAGAACTGTGAGCTTGTTCAGTGCCCTGTTGCCTTGTTACTCTATACTGCTCCGTGGTCAGAATGGCTTTCCACTCTTGCTCCGTTTTCTCAACGCGTTTATCGGGTTTCGCATTGCCGTTATTTGCGTACTTTATGATATCAATCCACTTATCCATTTCTATTTTTTTTAAATCTTTTATACGCTTAAACAACAGATCAATATTCGGGTTGTTTAACTCTAATTTAAATCAAAGTTAGGTCCTCTCAACTTGTCTTCAGATCACTATTTCCTTTTACCATATTGAATTTAAGAATGAGCCCTATCAAATCATTTGATGCCAATAGAATACTTTTATGCTTTTTACAATACCCAATACCCAATACCCATTACCCAATACCCAATACCCAATACTCAATACTCAATACCCAATACTCAATACCCAATACCCAATACTCAATACCCAATACCCAATACCCAATACCCAATACCCAATACTCAATACCCAATACTCAATACTCAATACTCAATACCCAATACCCAATACTCAATACTCAATACTCAATACTCAATACCCAATACACATTACTCAATACTAAATGGAGTTTGGCTTGAGCAATATGCCCGGACTTCTCAAAAATCAATTTACCAATACGGAAGGTCGCCGCCCAAATAATGCCCTTGAGGTTTCTTCTTTCGATTCCATTTCATGGCAAAACGATGGCATCCAAAATAAAATAATCTGGTTTGGGCATTCGGTTGCCCTGCTAAAAATTGGTGGACAGAATTTCCTTATAGATCCTTTGTTTGGAGATGATACTACTCCTGTGGCGCCTGTCAAATCAGCACGGTATAGTAAAAACACACTTGCTATTATTGATCAGCTTCCGCCAATAGATGCGGTGTTTATATCGCACTATCATTATGATCATCCTGATTATAGGAGCATCAAAAGGCTGAAAGAAAAGGTAAATCATTTTTTTGTTCCTCTAGGTGTAGCAAGGCATTTAGAGAGGTGGGGAGTGTCTTCCGAGAAAATCATGCAAATGGACTGGTGGGAAGAAACGAATATTTCAGATGTCGTTATAACTTTCGTACCATCTCGGCATTTATCCGGTCGCGGCCTCACTGATAGGTGAAAGTAACTTTGTGGTGGCTATACATTTATATCGACTTCAGAACGTATTTATTGGAGTGGCGATAGCGGATATGGGGCTCACTTTAAAGAAATAGGTGAGAAATTGGGGCCTTTTGATTGGGCCTTTGTGGAATGTGGTCAATTCAACAAACTTTGGCACGCTATCCACATGTTTCCGGAAGAGTCCGTTCAAGCCGTAATCGATGCCAGGGCATCAAGAGCGGGACCAATTCACTGGGGTGCTTTTACTACTTGCGCTTCATGATTGGAAAGAATCTGTATAGCGATTTTCGCTTGAAGCAAAGAAGAAAAATTTAAGTAGTGCAATGCCTGAATTGGGTAGGGTATTTAATTTAGATGGCTTGCCTTCCGGCGAATTATGGTGGAGCGAAGTGGAATGACCATTTCCATCCTTTTGCTTCAGCCAAATCTGTGAATATGGGTTACTTCTTAAATATTATTTCAGAAATGTATTATCATTCAGAATATATTTCAAAAAAGAAAAGGAGCTGCACAAGTGCAGCTCCTTACTTTTTATTGAGTTTAAATCAATAATTCTATTCGGTTGGTAGCGCAGAAGCTCCTGAAGCTTCAAATTTATCGCCTATCATACCAAATCGATTGTTGATTATCGAAACATCTATAATTCCGATATTTCCATCGCAATTCAAATCTGCAAGGAAGTTAAAGTTGCTATTTCCGGTTACAGAACCAAAGCCAGCTCCAAGAGCAGAAATATCAAGAAGGTTTACACGGTTGTCATTGTTAATATCTCCGAGTAGGACCGACTCTGTTGTTAAAATGTTCAAGCCTGGAACCAATGTTACGTCTTCGCTTAGCACGGCAAGTCCACCATCTACTTTAAATAGAATGTCGTATGTTCCGGCAGGGCATTCATTGGTTAAAGCAAAACTACCATCGTCATTAAGCGTCTCTACGAAAGTACTGATCACTTGATTCCCATTAATATCATATTTCATCAGTTTTACGGTTACATTTCTCGCAGCACAAGTGGCATTCCAATTTGGAATGGTACTCGTTACTATTGCATTTGCCATAGGAGTTCCTACACAATTACACTCTCCATCAAGTACATCATTCACTGTAGTATCATCTCCATCGTCACATGAGTCGCCGATATTTCCTTCAAGAATTGGACAGTCGAAACCTTCGTTTGGAATACATTCTAACGAAAGTGTAAATGCAGCTGTTCCTGAATAATCAAATAGTCTGATTGTGTAAGTTCCTGCTGCCAGAGCGAGCAATTCTACTTCTTCAATACTTCCTGAATCTGAACAACCCAGACTTGTAAAATCATCACAAGAACCTGAATAAACAAATAATACACCATCAAAACCAAATGATCCTGCTGGTTGACCTAAGCTTACATTATAGTCGCTTGTTCCATCTGCTTCGAAAGTATAGAATAAATCTCTCGCATCAGATGAACTGGAACCACTACATTCTGTGTCTAAACCAGAAGCTGTTGCTCCAGTAGTATTTCCAACTAATGTATCACCACAAGCTATTGCTGCTGCATCTGCACAATCATCATTTTCAGGTGTTAAATCCGGACAAGAAGCTTCACCTAAGCTAAATTGAACACTGCCTGAAAAACCGCCATCTAAAGTGAATGGTCCTGCTACGACTGATCCGTTAGAGGAAAGAGTGAATTCTGCACCATTCCATCCATCTCCAAATGAATCGGACAGATTAAGTACATAGCAGTCATCTTCTAAACACAAGCTGCCTTCTGTTGGAGCACCACCACTTGCTACTACATTCTCGGTTAAATCTGTAAGTGTCCAATCAATCTCATTAGGAAAACCACCGCCGGTAACCACTAAATCATATTCAATGAATTCGCAGGTCGTCGGTGCACAAGGTAGAGTTGTTACAGATAGCTCAAATGTTCCCACGTTAGAACCGTATCCGTCAACCTGTATATAGTAGTCCAATCCAGGTGTTAACGTACTGCAAGGAATTGTGATGCGTGACATTAAGCCTGATCCACCATCGTCATTACAAGCGATCACCTCTCCTCCACAAGCGTCAAATAATTGTAACTGAGTGTCATTATTTGTTCCCGCAAATGTTTCAATGACTATTTGCTGGTCGGGATCTGGTGCTGTAAAGAACCACCATAGATCTGACTGTGTTGCAGTTTCACTGAATTCGCCACAATTAATAACGATATCGTTGCCAGTTGCAGACGTATTATCTCCCGTAACGGGATCAGAATCTACAAGAATTTCTAATGCTCCTGCGCACTCATCATTATTCGGCAATACAATTGGTGTACCCGCACATACACAGTCCGTTCCAACTATATCACCTGTTGTTGTAGGGTCTCCATCGTCACAAGTATCGCCAATATTAGCGAGAGCTTCAGGGCACTCGAACTCAACACAAGTTATAGCGAGAGCAAAATCTCCAACATCACCGGAAAATCCATTTATAAAAATGAAGTATTCAGTTCCAACTGCGCCATCAAATGTGACTTGTGAATTATTTCCGGCACCACATGCGCTGAAAAGATCATCATTACCGGTAACACATACCAAGTCATCACATAATCCTGTATAAATATTTAATTTGGTGTCATAATCAGAACCACAAAGGCTAACTGTTGTTTCAGCTCCTGTTCCAATCAAAGAGTACCAAACACCTGGAGCGCTTGGTGTTGTTCCACAAAATCCAATAGGCTCATTGTCTGATGTCGCGAATTCTGTTGATCCTGAAACTGAACTCGCACATTCAAGACGAATCGCATCACAAGGAAGATCATTAACTGGTATCAGACTCTCGCCTGCACAGTTACAATCTTCACCGATCACATCATTCACAGTTGAAGCATCACCATCATCACAAGCATCCCCAATGTTTGCTTGGAGAGCAGGACAATCGTATACTGGAGGACAAATGAGTTGAGTAAAGCTATTTGAAAGATTACAAGCCGGATTTGAACCTTCAATAGAAGCAGTAACTGTAACACCAAAAGGTACATTATTAATAATGCTTACAGACGCTCCTTCCAGGAAGGAAATTAATGCAACCGGATTAACAGGTACAGCATCAGATCTTGTTAGGTAAATGGTAATAACGCTACTTGTACCAAAATCTGAAAGAAGAGCAGAAACATCATAATTGTCAGCCTCACAGTCATTTGTTACAGTAAAGTCAAAATCAGGAACTGTACAAGAGATGATTGTTCCGGCACATTCACAATCCGCACCAACTACGTCGTTTTCAGTGTCAGCATTTCCATCATCACATGAGTCGCCGATATTTGCTTGAAGGGCTGGACAATCATAAATGATCGTTCCGGCACATCCGCAATCCGCACCAACTA
>NZ_JAAGVY010000055.1 GCF_010686655.1 Cryomorpha ignava
ATAGTCTACCAAAGCATATAGAAAGGATTCTTTACTATTGTAGCTATGAACATAGGAAAGACAGGACAAATCATATAGAACGCCTAATAACAGGGAGTTCTTAAGTACACGCTAATTCCTTTAGGGGCTGGGGGAGTGCAGGCATTGATTCACAGATAATTAAATTGATTTATAAGTCAAAGGATTCAAAGGCAGAAAAAAGATGTGTATAGAGATTCGCTCCAAGGAGGGGGATTTACTTTACTCATTCTTCAGGCTGAAAAGCAGAATGAGCTCTTAACCAGCGCATAGTATCTCCCAAATTGTCAAGCACATCGCGCGCTGTGATATGAATAACCTCTAAGCCCAGTGAGATAAAATACGCATCTCGCTTTGCATCGTATTCCTGCTTATTGTCATGGCTACTTCCGTCAATCTCGACTATCACCTGGCAATTGCTACAATAAAAATCGACGATGTAATTGCCAATGATCTTTTGTCTGTCAAAATCGTAACCCATGAACTTTCCCTTGTGTACCTGCTGCCAAAACAACACTTCGGCCAAATTACCGGCTTTTCTCAATTCCTTGGCATATTGTTTTAGCCTCGGATTGAAAGGAAGGGAAAAGTAGTTCTTTGATTTTCTCCTGGTTATTTTGGTTGGTTCTGATTCAATCAGCTAAATCGAAATTCGGTATTTTGCCAGTTCTTTAGTAAAATAGTGCGTGAATCATTAACATTATTCAAATTTAGAAATCGGCTCCGTTAATTTATTGACTTTGTGAACAGTAAATAGACGAATTTTTGCAAAAAAAAATAGGGAGCGCCGTATCGGTGCTCCCTATTTGAATAAATATTAATTTCTTCTTATCTCGCAATAGTAACCGAACCTGTTACAGCTTTAGCATTTGGCATTTTAAGCACGTAAAAGTAGGTTCCATCGGTATTGTCTTTTCCATCCCAAAATTGGCCTGGCACATAGCTATTACTTTCAAAAACCACGGCTCCCCAACGATTAAAAATTTGGATGCCCGCGCCTGAAATTCCATCCAGTCCCTGAATTTCGAATACATCGTTTACACCGTCGCCATTGGGTGAAAACCCATCTGGAATTTTAAATGCATTGCGCACTGTAACCACCTGAACTGTTTTGTCTTCACAACCCAATTCATCTTGAATGGTAAGCGTAACCGGGAAAGTTCCCGACTGATCGTAACCGTAATTTGTATTTTGATTCATGTCAATATTTCCATTTCCAAATTCCCACAGCCAGGTATTAATTGGATAAAGACCGGGTTGAGAATTATCACCGAAATAGAAAATTGTACTCGGATTTCCAACTAATGACGGAGCAACTGTAAAATCGGCGACGGGTCCTTGTGAGATGATTTCTACTGCATCGCTTCCGGTACATCCGTTTACATCGATAACTGTAAGTTCAAAATTACCCGACTGAACAGTAATATTTTGGCTTGACTCGCCACTGCTCCACGCATAAACATCGAAACCGGCGGGGCCGACGATTTCTACCTGATCGTCTGTACAAATTGTGGTATCAGACATCAAGGTAAAAACAGGATTGGCATTTACCACAAGTGTAAAGTTTACCGATTCTGAAAAACAACCTGACCGTTCTACGATTAGAGAATAGGCTCCACTAGCAGTAAGCGTTGCATTTTCAACAATGTATTGTCCTGTGGAACTTCCAAAAATACTACCATCTGGTTTATTCCACTGAAAAGAGACATTAGATTGATCAGGAGTGGATAGCTGAATGGTATCACCTTCGCAATAAATTAAATCACCTAGAACCTGCGGGTTCACCGGGGTGAGTCGGAATTCCACTTCAACCGTATCTGTTGCGGTGCAACTAAATTCATCGGTATAGATCAAGGAATACGTTCCCGTTTCCTGCGGACTTAAAGTAGCTTCGGTTGATCCGTCTGACCACTCAAATGAACCTTCTGAAAGCCCAGAATCAATCGTAACGGGTACATCAGAACAAACCGAAATATCTTCACCGAGATCAAGCAACGGCATTGGCCGCACAAAAATTTCGAGAGAATCGGTAAAAGTTTCACAGCCTTCTTCTACATAATAACCGTAATACATTCCGCTCTGCGCCGGCACTGCATTTTCGATTACTAGGTTTTGTCCTGATACCACATCGCCGGAAGGCAAAATATACCGATAGTTTGCATTTTCAAAATCATTCATAAATAGCTCTATCGTCTCACCTTCACAATACGTTGTTTCGCCTGTGAGTTCCGGTGTTTCGGGTCTGGGGCTCACAGCTATTTCAATAGAATCGCGCAGGGCACAGCCTTGAAAATCAGATACATCTACATAGTATATTCCAGGCTCAGTTACCTCAAAAAAGTTTTCGGTGGAGCCATCTTGCCAAGTGAAATTATAGAAGCCTTCCAGAGAAAGTGTTAGGCTGGTGTTTTCACAAATTGTATCATTTGGTCCCAAATCAATTGGCAGCTCGTAGTATTCTACATTTATACTGTCGATTGCAAAACAGTCTGTACCGCTAAACACTTCTACATAGTAAGTGCCCGGTTCATAAACGGTTGTAGTTTGGGTAGTATCTCCGGTACTCCAGTTATAAGCCGTTTTTCCGGGACCTGCATCGAGTACAACAGAATCATTTAAACAAACTTCAAAGTTTTTTCCGATGTTGAGGTAACTGAATGCAGAGAAATAGCCAAAGTTGGCTGATGCAGCTGTCGATCTATTTGTAATACCTAAATGAAAAAGTTCGTCGCTAAAATTGGTTACGATATTTGCCTGACCTGATGGGATTTGTCCAGTAGAATATTGAATTTGTGCAAATACATATTCTCCATTGCTTCCGGGAACTTCAGAGAAGGCGCTTGCCGGAATAAGACTTGCGTTTCCATTTAATTGAAATTGATTTTCAGATCCTGATCTGATGGTTAAATTAAGAAAAAATGGACCATTTGTACTTCTTACGAAACCTACCTGATTGCTTCCTGTACACCCTAGAGGTGGTATTACTGCACCGGCTATTTGATCTGAAGCACCTGTAATTTGAAGTACCACTATCGGTGCTGACCCTTCAATAAAAGAAGCAGCTCCTGCCGGTGAAAACATATATTGCTCTCCAGCATTCAATGTGGTTACAGAACTTCCGTCAATAAAAATCTCTGTGTTGTCTTCTGTTGCGCAAATTACCCCACGATCTGAGTCATTATTTAAACTTCCGTCGATAAGAATGTGCTGTGTGCCAAGGTATTGATAAGCTACTAGCTGGTCGCCAATAACGTCAGCTCCGCCATCATTTGATGGGTCAACATCTACCATATCATCCTTAATGGTAACCGTTATTTCCTTGTCGCTTTCAACAAGAGAACCACCGGGATGATTTGCGGGAGCTCCATCTAATGCCTCACAAAAATACGTTTGACCACGGTTTAGCAATACCGTAAATGTCTCACCTCCCGGGTGGTCGAGAATATCAATTGTTGGGGTGATAGATACAGTAGTATTGTTTTTTGATGCCATTACAATAAAACCAGAGCGGGGACCCGGAATATATGGGTTTCCGTTAAGTGATTGATTATTTTGGTATTCCGTTTGAAAAGGAACATAGAATTTCAAACCCAGAGAGTTTTTTCCTTTTAGCGACCACAAATCTGTATTGTTTTGGCTTCGCACCTCATAATAGGCTGTAATGGGTTTTGTAGCGCGAATAAGTAAACCGGTGTTTAGAACTGAGTTGGCAGGTTTGGTTTCTATAAGTGATAAGAAAGTACCCAAGTTAATTTGCTGTACACTATTGGCAGCAAGGCTTACGGTAATGGGTTCAAAATCAAGATTGGCCGGTTGCGAAATGATTACCGTACTTGGTTCATTCAGCGTAGAAACAACAATATATACCGTGCTGTCTCTGCGTGGTTCAGAACCTGTTCCTTTTGTTAAGTCAGGAGCGCCAAACCAAAATTCGGTATCAATTTGTGCTTGAGAAAGAAACGGAGCGATGAGAAGCAATAAAAAGAGAGAATATTTCATAGTCATTTTTAGATAGTCATATAGAGGACGTAAAGTGTACGCTCAAGTTGTCATTAAAGGTTTTCTTCACATTATTTTAAACCCATCATCTTGAGGCAGTGATACCTAAGAGCAAAGGGGCAATACTAAAATTTGTACAATTATAAGCTTTGCTTTACGAAATTTGGTCTAAAATGTTCTTATTTACCATGTTTGGAATAGTTACCATTAAGTTTGGCTCTTTTTCCATAGCCCGTTTTATGGCAAATATAGCTCCTTCATTCCTTGCCCAGCTGCGCCGCGCTACTCCATTATTAACATCCCAGTGCAGCATGGAAGTTAATCTGCGTTCAGCATCGGCACTGCCGTCAAGCAGCATTCCAAAACCACCGTTTATAACTTCGCCCCAGCCTACGCCGCCGCCGTTGTGAAGGCTTATCCAGGTGGCGCCTCTAAAGCCGTCGCCGACAAAATTTTGCACGGCCATATCGGCAGTAAATTGAGAACCATCGTAAATGTTGCTCGTTTCGCGGTAGGGCGAATCGGTGCCAGATACATCATGGTGATCTCTTCCGAGTACAACAGATCCTATTTCTTTTAAGGCTATGGCTTCGTTAAAAGCTTTCGCTATCAGCATTCTGCCTTCGGCATCTGCGTAGAGTATGCGTGCCTGGGAGCCTACAACAAGTTTATTTTTTTTGGCATTTTTAATCCAAAGAATATTATCGCTCATTTGCTGCTGAATTTCTTCAGGAGCATCGTGTATCAGTTTTTCCAATACACGACAGGCTATTTGGTCTGTTTTGTCGAGATCTTCAGGCTTGCCACTGGCGCAAACCCATCTAAATGGTCCAAATCCATAATCGAAGCACATTGGCCCCATAATATCTTGAACATAAGATGCATATTTGAAATCTATTCCGTTGTCGGCCATAATATCGGCACCGGCTCTGCTGGCTTCAAGTAAAAAAGCATTTCCGTAATCAAAGAAGTATGTGCCTTTTTCGGTATTTCGATTTATAGCATTTGCCTGTCGGCGAAGGGATTCCTGAACTGCCGTTTTAAATTTTTCGGGATCATTTGCCATCAGTTCGTTGGCTTCTTCAAAACTAAGACCGGCAGGGTAGTACCCACCTGCCCATGGATTGTGAAGCGAAGTTTGGTCAGAGCCGAGATCAATGTAAACTCCGGCTCGGTAAAACTCTTCCCATACATCAACGATATTTCCCAAATAGGCGAGAGACACGACTTCTTTATTGACTTTTGCCGTTTTTACGCGTTCAATAAGCTTGTAAATATCATCTGTAATTTCGTCAACCCATCCCTGCTCGTGACGTTTGTGGGCGGCTTTTGGATTTACCTCGGCGCATACGGTTATGCATCCTGCAATATTTCCGGCTTTTGGCTGTGCGCCGCTCATGCCGCCCAATCCACTGGTTACGAACAACTTGCCTTCAAGGCCTTCGCCCGATTTAGATATTTTTCGACCGGCATTAAGAACGGTAATGGTGGTTCCGTGTACAATTCCCTGCGGACCTATGTACATGTATGAGCCGGCAGTCATTTGGCCGTATTGGGTTACACCCAGTGCATTGTATTTTTCCCAATCGTCTTGCGATGAGTGGTTCGGGATCATCATTCCATTAGTAACTACTACGCGTGGTGCATTTTTATGAGAAGGAAAAAGACCCATGGGATGTCCGCTGTACATCACCAAAGTTTGATCGTGAGTCATTTTGCTCAAATATTGCATTGTGAGCAGGTATTGCGCCCAGTTTTGAAATACTGCTCCATTGCCGCCATAAGTGATTAACTCATGTGGATGCTGCGCTACAGCCGGATCTAAATTGTTTTGAATCATCAGCATAATCGATGCAGCCTGCTCACATTCAGCAGGGTATTCGCCGATAGGGCGCGCATACATTGCGTACTTGGGTCTAAACCGATGCATGTAAATACGGCCGAAGGCCTTTAGTTCTTCAGAGAATTCTTTCGCCAATTCAGCGTGAAATTCTTCTGGAAAGTAACGAAGCGCATTTTCTATAGCCAGTTTTTTCTCGTCAGCAGATAGGATGTCTTTGCGCTTGGGTGCATGACTCACATTCGTATCAAGAGATTGAGCCTTGGGCAAAGTCTTGGGTAGGCCTGAAGTAATTTCCTTATTAAAATCTAATGTCTCGCGCTGAATTGTTTCCATACTTTCTATTTTTTGTCAAATCTGCCTTTGGCTTTATTAAATCCATAAGGGCAATGTTTGCAGCCGTTTTGGCAGCAATAGCCTCGCTTTAATAAGTACTTGGCAGTAAATATTATATAGCCTTCATCCGAATAGTAAAAATCTTCGGGGTCGAGTTCCTTTCGCTTGTTAAAATCACCAAAATCTCCGTTCATTGGTTGCGAATTTCGGTTTTTTTTGTGGGTTTTTGAAATCTGATATACTTATCCGCCATTTGAGGAATTCTTGGTTTTGGTTTGTAGTTCTTTTACTCAATTCTATATTCCAAAATATCACCTGGTTGGCATTTAAGAGCCTCACAAATTGCATCTAATGTAGTAAATCGAATTGCCTTCGCTTTTCCAGTTTTTAAGATAGAGAGATTTGCAGGTGTAATTCCGAGAATTTCAACCAGTTCTTTTGATTGCATTTTTCGTTTTGCAAGCATTACATCCAGATTAACAATTATGGCCATAATTAAATAGTTAATTCGTTTTCTTCCTTAATGTTTACGCCTTCTTTGAAAATGTCTGATAAAAAGAACATCAAATAACCTACAATGATGAATACTAACAGTTCGGTTGACAAGAGGTCAATAATCCTATTTGAAATACTTGCCCAAGCCAGAAAAGCAATGTCGATGATTAATGTGCCGAATGCGAAAGCAAGGAATGATTTTCCAGATCTTTTAAAAGCTAAGCTTATTTCTGATTGAAAAATCTTTTTATCAGCAAATAGTTGAGTTGTTTCATTAAGCTGATATAATCCTAAAATTATAAAGCAGAATACAATAATGTATGCTATTGCAAATATCAAGTATGCCGCTATTGAAATGTCTGTAGTATTATTTACTAAATTTACTTTAGAAAAGAAGGGCTCGTTCGGTAAGTTCCAATTTTTTATTAATTGGAATGTCCATTGTAAATAATCTATTAATTTTCCAATTGCGAAAATTATTCCAACCATGTAAATGGTTAAAAAGGCATTCATGCCCTTGTCCATTTTTTTTGTATTCTTTTTCATTTTTCTTATGTATGTTCTTAATGCAAATCTATAATAAGTTATTGATAAACGATAATAAAACAGTTATAAACAATAATATCGCACTTAATTATTTGATTTTGAGGAAAACATTTAAAATCTACCTATTACGGTTGACTCGACTCAATAGGCAAAGGATAAATCAAATTAACATCTTGGTGTAACTGCATTCGATTCATTAAAAATGCTTTGAAAGTAAAGTCACATACGATCAATAGAATTATTGTACTTTCGCAGCCTGAAAAACCCCCGGGAGATGACCGTGAAAGAATTTTTTTCACTTTTTGAAGAAGAGTTAAAAGGCAATAAAGAGCTAACCGATTACCACCGCGTTGTTAATTCGCCAAAGCTTTATCATTTTCGCAAAGCTTATTTAGAGCAGCGAATGAACTTTGTGATGTCTCAAATCACAAAACCCGGTGCGCGCATTTGGGATGTCGGTTGCGGATTTGGAACAACCAGTATTTTGCTTGCGCTCAATGGCCACAAAGTGGTAGGAACTACTCTTGAGTATTACTACGAGCAAATGCAGGAGAGACTGAAGTATTGGGGTCAATTTGGAGATCTTTCAAACTTGAGTTTTGAGTATAAAAACATGTTTGACGAAAGTCCTGAAAGCCAGAGTTATGACTATATTGTAGCGCAAGATACGCTGCACCACTTAGAACCTTTTGATCAGGCTGTTCGCATTTTTCACGATGTGCTTAAACCGGAAGGAAAGATTGTGGTAAGTGAAGAAAATGGAAACAATATTGTCTGCAATATCAAGCATTTTCGCGAGCGCGGTTTTCGAAGAGTAAAGACCATTTACGACGAGCGCTTGAAGAAAGATATTCTTATCGGCGACGAAAATACGCGTGGGCTCAAAAAGTGGCGGCAGGAATTTGAGATTATGCCGTTTAAATTTGACGAAGAGAGTATTGAATATATCCGTTACTTCTTTCCTGGAAAATATACCGGCTCAAATACCGATGAGATTATTGCCGAAGAGCAAAAACTTTGGAAAAAAAGCCCGATGAAGCGCGAAATGATGTTTTTTGGGATGAACTTTACCATAGAGAAAAAATAATGCGCATAGCAGTCAATACCCGACTTTTGCTCAAGGGCAAACTTGAAGGCATTGGTTGGTTTACCTACGAAACCTTAAAGCGTATTACCAAAGCGCATCCCGAGCATGAATTTATTTTTATTTTTGATCGAAAGCCCGATCCTTCTTTTATTTTTTCTGACAATGTAAAAGCCGTGGTTGCCCATCCGCAGGCGCGACACCCTATTTTATGGTACTTGTTTTTTGAATTTGGCGTTTACCGCGTTTTACGGAAGTATAAACCCGATGTTTTTCTGTCGCCCGATGGATGGCTTAGTTTGCGGTCGAAGGTTAAATCTGTTGCCGTAATACACGATTTGAATTTTGAGGCGCACCCTGAATTTTTGCCCGCACATATTGCGAAGTACTATCAACGGTTTTTTCCGCGATTTTCGCGCAAAGCCACCCGAATTGCCACGGTATCTGAATATACCCGCAAAGATTTGCACGAGCGTTACGCCATTCCTCTGTCAAAAACCGACGTGGTGTACAATGGTGCCAATACGCTTTTTAAACCTTTATCTGATGCTGAGATTCGGAATGTGCGAAACGAATTTTCTGATGGCGCACCGTATTTTCTCTTTGTCGGATTAATTCATCCGCGCAAAAATCTGGAAAATCAAATTCGTGCTTTTGATGCCTTTAAGAAGGCTAGTAAAAGTGATATGAAATTTTTAATCGTTGGTGCCAAACACTGGTGGAGTACCGGACTGACAGATATTTTAGACACCACGAAGTTTAGAGAGGATATTATTTTCCTGGGCCGTAAAGATATGGAGTCGCTGGTACGAATATACGGTGGTGCGCACGCGCTCATGTATGTAAGTTATTTCGAAGGTTTTGGAATCCCGATTGTGGAGGCATTTCACGCTGAAATTCCAATTATAACTTCCGCAACTAGCTCAATGCCAGAGATTTGTGGAGATGCCGGGATAACAGTAAATCCAGATAGCATTGTAGAAATTACTGCTGCTATGGAAAAGATAACTGCTGATAACGAGTTGCGAAATCATCTAATTGAAAAGGGCAGAAATCAACGCGAAAAATTTAGTTGGGATAAAACGGCCGATGCCCTGTGGGAAACTATAGAAAAAGCGGTAATCGCTGATCGGTAGATTGGTAGATGTAAAATATATTGTTTAATGTTGGCTTCCGAATTTTAACAATCCATGCAAAAAAAGTTTCTGTCGTCATTAGGCCTTATTTTGCTGCTCAACCTGCTTGTAAAGCCATTTTTCATTCTCGGTATCGATGCCGAAGTGCAAAATAGAGTTGGGCAGGAGGCTTACGGAACTTATTTTGCACTCCTCAACCTGAGCTTTATTTTTAATATTTTCATTGATTTTGGAATCAATAATTTCAACAACCGCAATATTTCTCAAAACACCCAATTAATTAGAAAGCACTTTTCTAAATTATTCAGCGTTAAAGGTTTGCTTGCTTTCTTTTACGCTTTGTTTACTTTGGCGCTCGGCATCATACTCGGTTACAAAGAAGGCGATTTTTGGATTTTAGGCGTGCTTGTTTTCAATCAGGTGCTGGTTTCGTTTATTTTATTTGCGCGGTCAAATCTTGCCGGGCTTCAGATGTTTAAGAGCGATAGTGTAGTATCTATACTCGATAGGGGGTTGTTGATTATTTTTTGCGGCTTGCTTCTGTTCACCAATTTTAGCGAGGGCGTTTTTCAAATTGAGTGGTTTGTCTATCTCCAAACATTGGCTTATGCCAGTACGCTGATCATTTCGCTCATTATGCTGGCTGGCCATACGGGCAGGTTGCGGTGGAATCTCGATAAGGCATTCAGCATTCAAATATTCAAAAAAAGTGTACCCTACGCGTTGTTTATCCTTACCGGAAGTATGTACACCCGTGTAGATGGAATTATGATTGAAAACATTTTGCCAAATGGCAGTTTGCACGCAGGCTATTACGCGCAAGGTTATCGTTTTTATGAAGCGGCGGGAATGTTTGCATTCCTTTTTGCGGTACTTCTCTTGCCTATCTTTTCGCGTATGCTAAAACTGGGTGAAGATGTAAAACCTATGGTCAATACCTCCATTCGATTGCTATTGGGGATTGGTCTTTTTACTGCTATCGTGTTTTATTTTAATGGTGAATGGGTGCTTCGCTGGCGGTATATTAATGTAACCCAGGAATCTGTTGATTCATTTATTCTACTGATGTTCGCTTTTTGCGGAATTTGCTTGTTTTATGTGTTTGGTACCTTAATGACTGCCAATGAAAACCTCAAGGCACTAAATATTATTGCTTTTTCGGGTTTGGTGCTGAATCTTATCTTCAATTTTATTCTTATTCCAAAGTATCAGGCTGCCGGAGCTGCTTTTACGACCATGGCTACCCAAATATTTGCCGGAGCAATGCAGCTTATTTTTGTGGTGAAAGCTTTTAAAATCAAAGCAAACTGGCCGCTCATATTCAGCTTTACTATTTTTGTGGTAAGCTTTATATTAGTGAATTATCTTATTGAAGACCAATTTGATAATGGTTTCTATATTTTTGTTTTGTCGTCGTTTTCGGGTTTAATATTGCTAATGCTTTCCGGTACGATTCAAGTACGGTCTATCATCAATTTTATGAAGGCCGAAAAATAGGTCGCCTGACTTACTAATATTCTTACTTTTGTCGCGTTTTAAGCAAAAGCCTATTTAATGGAACGACAAAATTTCGATTTTTCTACAATCGTCACAATCATAAGAAAAAACATAAAAGTTTTTATTGTTGTAATTATTGCCTCGGCAGCCCTGGCGGTAATTTTTTCGAGTAGTGCTTTTCTTAAACCACGGTTTAAATCTGCTGCGGTTGTGTATCCCGTTAATATTAGACCTTATAGTGATGAGTCTGAAACCGAACAACTATTACAGATGTTTCAGGCTGGCTCGGTGCGCGATTCGATTATAGAAAAGTTTGATTTATATAAAAAATACAACATTGAAAAAGGTACTCCGTCGTCAAAATACTACATGAATCTGGAGTATAATGACAGAGTGGTCAGCAGCAAGACATCTTATGAATCCGTTGTACTCGAAGTTTTTGACGAAAGCCCTGACACGGCAAAACTTATGGCCGATGAAATATTGATTCAGCTAAATGATAAAATTCGTACTTTTTATAACAAGCGTGGTTTAGGTCGTTCAAATGCTTTTAAGCGACAGATGGATTATCAGGTTGCTATTATAGATTCCCTTCAGGAAAAAATTCAAAAGTTGGGACAGGAAAAGGGATTGCTCGATTATGAAAGTCAAACCAGAGAGCTTGTAAAGGGTTATATTGATGCTTATGCCACGGGGCCAAATTCTGATCGTACCAAAGAAATGCGAAGTTGGCTGGATGATTTGCAGAGCTCTGGAAGCAGTTTTCAGGCTATGCAAGAACTTAGTGCCCGTGCCACAGAGCAATATGGCATTCTTACAAACAAGTTTCTGGATTGGCGTGCGATTGGTTACGAAAATGTGAGTTATCTCGATGTGGTTGTATCTCCAGATGTGCCTGACAAAAAAGCTTGGCCGGTGCGCTGGTTAATTCTCTTGCTTGTCGTGGCCGTGGCGTCGCTGGTTACGCTTGTCATTCTGGCTGCTGCCAAAAAGTATTGATCTATGCGCAATGAGCCGCGTATTGGTTTAAGGAGTCCTTGGTTGGCCGGCTTATTAGCCGTCTTGCTCGTTTTTCTGGGTATGATGCTTTACTATATGCGTCTCTACCCACTTATGCTTCTCCCTTTTTTGCTGGTAGGTGCATTTTTCGTTATCTATTATCCAAAGCCTCTTTTAATATTTCTAGTATTTGCCACTCCGCTGTCATTCAGCTTTGAGAATCTGGGAGGCTTTGGCGGAATTGGATTCTACTTTCCCACCGAGCCGCTCCTTTTTGGTATTATGCTGCTCTACATCATCAAGCTGATATCAGGAATGCGTGAGTCGAAAAAGTTTCTGCGGCACCCGCTAACTATTGCCATTCTTATTAATGTATCATGGATTGCCCTTACCGCCGCAGCATCTACCATGCCGGTAGTATCGTTTAAGTTTCTGCTGTCGCGGATGTGGTTTATCCTGGTGATTTATTTTATGATAAATCATTTTTTTAAAGATGAGAAGTTCATTTACAAATTTATAAAGGCATACATTATTGGTTTGACTGTTGCCATAATTTATACGCTATTTGCCCATGCGCGCAATGGATTTTCTGAAACTGCTGCACATTGGGTAATGTGGCCTTTCTTTAAAGATCACACTTCTTACGGAGCTATCATCGCCCTGATTTATCCGCTGGTTATATATGCCTTATACAGATCAAAAAAAATGTCGTTTGAGCGGTTTTTGAGTTTTGGTATTTTCGTTATTTTTACCATTGGTCTAATTCTTTCATATACACGTGCCGCCTGGGTTAGCCTTGTTGGTGCCATGGTAGTTTGGGCGCTCATAAAGTTGCGTATAGACTTTAAAGTTGTGCTGCTTGGAGGGTTGATGATTACAGGTTTTTACTTTGGTTTCGAAGAGCAGATTCTGCATAAGCTGGAAAGTAATAGACAGGATAGCAGTGGCAATATTGGCGAACATGTGCAGTCTATAACCAATATTTCGAGCGATGCGTCAAACCTTGAGCGGCTCAATAGATGGAATAGCGCGATAAAAATGTTTCAGGAAAAACCAATTTTGGGATTTGGCCCCGGCACCTATATGTTTACCTATGGCCGCTATCAAAAAAGTTCAGATAAAACCATTATTTCTACCAATTATGGTGATGGTGGAAATGCGCACAGCGAATATTTGGGACCTCTTTCAGAACAAGGTCTGCCGGGAGCATTGAGTATTCTCGCGGTTTTTATCATTAGCCTTGTTACAGGTATCAGGCTATACTATCAATTAGATCACAACCCGTATCTAAAAGGCGTGGTACTTTGTATGGTTCTTGGATTGGTAACTTATTACCTTCATGGAATTCTCAACAATTACCTTGATACAGATAAGGCGTCGGTTCCCATTTGGGGAATGTTGAGCATGATAGTGGCAATTCAAATTTACCACCTGAAAGATACCGATTACTTAAACCGGCAGCAGAGCAATGCCGTATCGTCAAAATAGGGATTGTTGCCTCTATGCGAATCCAGGGAGCTGATTATGTGGGTAATCAAATCATCAATATGATTTAGGTTATGTTGATTGTCTTTCATTAGCTGACCTATGCGCTCGTAGCCAAACTCTTCTTCATGCGCATCTTCTATTTCAACTACACCGTCGGTATAGCAAACGATCATTGCGTCTTTGCCTATTTTAATTTCGCTTTTGTTGATAAAGGGAAGTTCTTCGAGCATTCCAATCCCAACAGAGCCGCTTTCCAGATGGTGAATTTTATTGTTCGACAGTAATACGGGAGGATTGTGGCCCGCATTTAAATAGTGCAGCGTGCGCGACGGCCGGTGAAAATAGGCCATAAAGAGCGTTACAAATCTTTCTCCGTTTACGGTTTCTACCACTTTCTTATTCAGTTCAATAGCAAGAGATTCTAGTGTCCAGTTGGTGTACTGTAGCAAGGCGCGCAGGTGTGCCTGAATATTGGCCATTAAGAACGCCGCGCTAATTCCTTTTCCCGATACATCGGCAACACAAAAAAAGGATTCCTGACTATTTAGCTCGATAAAATCACAAAAATCGCCACCTACCTGATGATGAGGTTTGTAATAGGTGGCCACTTCCGTGGATGGGTAATCTCTTCTACCCGAGCCAACCATGAGAGCTTGCATTTCTGCGGCTAATTTTAGCTCTGTTTTATAGCGTTCCTGCTCCAGACTTTTCTCAATAAGTTGCTTATTTTCAATAGCTACGCAAATAATATTGGTCAGCGTTTGAATGTAGCGCATGTGCTTAATGATGGGGCTCATTTTTAGCTCATCATCATTTATATCGCCTATAAGTACATAAGCAAGAGGCTTATCGTTGTGAAAAACAGGAATGATTAGTCCGAATCCCTTAAAGTGTTCTTCATTATCACTCTGAATTGTTTTTATGTCTTTGAAAACTTGAAATTTCTCAATAATGTCGCTTTCCGAAAAGCCTTTGTCAACCCCATAAAAAACGGCACAATTCCAGTCATCATTCTGCTTTATAAAGAGAGCCAGGCGGCCAATTAGCAGCTCTTTTTCTACAATTTCTCTATAAGCTTTAAGAAGCCCCTCAGTAGAAAGATTATCGTTTATTGCCTTCGTAATTTCAAGAAGCGTTTTAAGCTTAAAATCTCGTTGCTTTAAACGCTCTTGTAGCCTTTTAACTTTCATCTAAACGCTTTTTGATGTCCCGAAGGTCGTCAATTATTCCCGGAATTTTGCGCGTGTTGGCCATTTCTTTCAGTTTATCACGCGATTCTGAAACGGGACTACCAAAATACGTTTTTCCACCTCCCAGCCCTTTCGAAATTCCCGATTGTGCCAATACCACGGCACCCTTGCCAATGGTAATGTCGCTACGTACGCCCACCTGGCCCCAAAGCGTAATATCATCTTCCATTATTACACAACCTGCTATTCCCACCTGCGCAGCTACGAGGCAGTTTTTACCAATTACGGTATCGTGGCCGATATGAACGCAATTGTCGATTTTTGTTCCTTCACCAATAGTGGTGCTGCCTGTTACTCCTTTGTCAACGGTGCATCCCGCGCCAATCTCTACACGATCCTCAATGATTACCTCGCCACAACTGTGCATTTTTGTGTACTGGCCCTCTGCCTTTTTATAGTAAAATGCATGGCTGCCAATCACTGTATTGCTATGAATCTCTACATCGACGCCTATTATTGCATTATCGTAAATTGTAACATTGGGATGAATTACCGTCCGCGCTCCGATTTTAATATTATGACCCAATACAACGCCGGGTGCTATGAGCGCCGAAGGATCTATTTTATTGTCTGTCCCATTATGCCAAACCTGTTTCGGGCTGAAATGCAGCGTTATTTTGTTAAATGTTGTAAAAGGATCGTCAGAAAATATCAGTGCTTTTCCCGCCGGCGGCACCACCTCTTTATTGATAATAATTGTAGTCGCAGCGCTGTTTAATGCTTTTTCGTAATACTTGGGATGATCTACAAATACGATATCACCATTTTCTACAACATGTATTTCATTAATTCCAGTAATGGTATGGTCTTGAGCACCATCGTACTTGCAATCTACCAGAGAGGCTATTTCTGCTAATGTATATGATTTTGGAAACTTCATTTTTAATCTCTTTTCAAGATTCGAAGTACCGTAAAATTTTGCATAAAATCAGGTTTTACTTCTGTTGATTCTTTTAAACCTGCAAAGTTGCATCTGGAAATGGCAAGTATTCGACTTCATTTATAACTTTATCTTTGTCGCCATGTTTCAAAAAATATCTATGAAATTTACTTCTCTTTTCATTCTCTCGTTCCTGTCGTTGAGTGCAATTGCCCAACACGGATATTGGCAACAGCGCGCAGAATATACAATGGACATTGATTTTAATGCAGAAAATAATCAATACTCTGGCAATCAAGAGTTAACTTATTTCAATAACTCACCTGATACTTTGGTCGCCGTATATTTTCATCTCTACCCCAATGCTTTTCAGCCGGGAAGTATGATGGATGTACGGTCGCGCTCTATCGAAGATCCCGATTCACGCGTGGGAAGCCGAATAGCTGCGCTTACGCCTGAAGAGCAGGGTTTTATAAAAGTGAATTCCCTCGAAATGAACGGAAATAGTTTAGACTACGAAGTATCCGGGACAATCCTTGAAGTAATGTTGGATAAGCCTATCCTTCCGGGAAAAAAGGTGAAGTTTGAAATGGATTTTCTCGGCCAGGTACCTGTTCAAATCAGAAGATCTGGACGCGATAACAAAGAAGGTGTAGCATATAGCATGAGCCAGTGGTACCCAAAAATGGCCGAATACGATAGATATGGCTGGCATGCCGATCCCTACATCAGCAGAGAGTTTCATGGCGTATGGGGCGATTTTAATGTAAATATTTCAATCGACTCTGCATATACCCTTGGCGGAACAGGCGTTTTGCAAAATCCCAAAGAGGTAGGCCATGGATATGCGCAGCCCGGCGATAAAATGAAACTCCCTGACGGGGCTAAATTTTTATGGAAATTTAAAGCCGAAAATGTACATGATTTTGTGTGGGCTGCCGATAAAAATTACATTCATGATGTTGCGAAAGCCGATAATGGGCTTACCATACATTTCTTGTACAAAGATGAGCCAGATATATATGAGAACTGGCAGAAGCTTCAGGAATATAGTGTGAAACTTTTCAATTTTGCGAGTGCCACTTTTGGCCAATATCCCTGGTCGCACTACAGTATAATACAAGGTGGAGATGGTGGAATGGAATACCCGATGGCCACACTTATTACCGGTCAGCGAAGTCTTGGAAGCCTTGTAGGTGTTACCGTTCATGAGGTTATGCACTCATGGTATCAGGGTGCTTTGGCCACTAACGAGGGCTACTATCCCTGGATGGACGAAGGCTTTACCGAATTTGCCGGCTCGAAGGTTATGAGCCATTTATTCAACCCGGATGAAGATACCCGCAGAGGCCGATTTTATGATTCTTATCTGAACCTCGTCAATAGTGGAAAGGAAGAACCGATGGCAACACGAGGAGATTATTTTAAAACCAACTATGCTTATGGCGCAGCAGCTTATGGAAAAGGCGGCGTTTTTGTTGGTCAGCTGGGATACATCGTAGGCGATG
This sequence comes from Cryomorpha ignava, assembly GCF_010686655.1. Taxonomy (GTDB): domain Bacteria; phylum Bacteroidota; class Bacteroidia; order Flavobacteriales_D; family Cryomorphaceae; genus Cryomorpha; species Cryomorpha ignava. The sequence goes on from NZ_JAAGVY010000055.1 coordinate 17,077, forward strand.
ATGTGCTGATGCGCAGCTTGAAAAGATATTTTAATACCTGGAAGTTTAAACATCCCGACCCATACGATTTTATACGAATTGTAGAAGGTGAAAGCGGAATGCAACTGGATTGGTATATAAGCTATATGCTCAGTACGACTGAAAAAATCGACTATGCCATTAAAAGAGTTGAAGCCCGAAACAATGAAACCATTATTGCCCTTGAGCGTGTAGAGCAAATGCCGATGCCAATAGATTTGAATATTACTTATCGAGATGGTTATGAAGAGGTTATAAATATTCCGATGACAATTATGCGCGGTGAGAAAAATGCCGAAGACGACACGAAATTTACTGTAAAAGATGACTGGCAATGGACCAATAAAACATATTCTTTTTCCATTGCACGCTCCATCGGCGAAATTGAAAAAATTGAAATCGATCCCTCACAAAGAATGGCTGATGTAGATCGGTCTAACAATACTTTGATCTTAAATCCGGATACTCAAACCATTATCTCAAACTAAAATACAGATGAAATACACTATCGCCCTGACCGTTTTAATACTGGCAGCAGGTTGTTCAGATAATAAATCGTCAATTTCAGAAACTGACGCAAACCAAAACACAGAAACGATGGAAAAATATGCCAACGATACACATAGTTTCTCTGAACCAAATAAGGTTGCAGCTACGCATTTAAACCTCGATATCAGCGTAAGCATCACCGATAGAACCATTCAGGGAACTGCTACTTACGATCTGGAAAGAAACAACGGTGATACCTTAAAGCTGGATATGCGCGGATTGGAGATCAAAAAAGTAACCGGTATGCCCGGAAATGCTGCATTGACTTACGAAGTTGAAGAGGGAAATGAACTTGGAGATGGCTTGGTTATTACCCTAAACGATGACACCAAAAAAGTAGCCATTGAATACACTACTTCGCCGAGTGCTGCTGCGCTTATGTGGATGGATCCGGAGCAAACGCTGGGCAAGGAAGCTCCTTTTATGTTTACACAAGGGCAGGCTATTCTTACCCGCTCGTGGATTCCAATTCAAGACAGCCCCGCCATACGTATGACGTACGAGGCCACCGTAAAAGTACCTGAAGGGTTGATGGCAGTAATGAGCGCTGTAAATCCTACAGAGAAAAATGATACCTGGATTTACAATTTCAAAATGGATCAGCCCATCCCACCGTATCTGATAGCACTTGCCGTTGGCGATCTGGAGTTTGAATCGCTTGGAAGCCGCACGGGCGTGTATGCCGAGCCGGCGATGATTAAAAAAGCCGCCTACGAATTTGAAGATGTAGAGAAAATGGTAGATGCCGCAGAAGCTTTGTACGGGCCATATCGCTGGGGTCAATATGATCTTTTGGTATTGCCTCCAAGTTTCCCTTTCGGGGGAATGGAAAACCCACGATTGACTTTCGCTACGCCGACAATCATTGCAGGCGATCAATCACTTACATCGCTTGTGGCGCATGAGCTGGCGCACAGCTGGAGTGGGAATTTGGTAACCAATGCCACCTGGGATGACTTTTGGCTAAACGAAGGCTTTACCGTTTATTTTGAAAGTCGAATTATGGAGGCCGTTTACGGTGCAGATTATGCCGATATGCTCAAAGTGCTGGGCGCACAGGATCTGCAAAATACAATCGATGAGCTTGGTGTCGAAAGTGCAGATACACACCTAAAACTCGATCTCGATGGCCGCGATCCCGATGATGGAATGACGGACATTGCGTACGAAAAGGGTGCTTTGTTTTTGCGCTCGCTTGAGCAGGAAGTTGGCCGCGAGCGATTTGATAAATTTCTTAGAAATTATTTTGATACGAATGCATTCAAAACAATGACTACCGATAAGTTTATCGCTTATCTGGATTCAAATCTTTTGAACGAACTTGACCAACGACCTAATATTGATGCATGGATTTACGGGCCGGGTCTTCCGGCAAATCATCCGGTTACGGATTCAAAGCTTCTTAACAAAGTAGATTCCGTTAGGGTCGATTATCTGGCCGGAAAAATGAAACCGGCAAACTTTCCGGCTAAGGAGTGGACAACCCAAGAGTGGATGCACTTTTTGCGTGGCCTTCCGGCAGATGTTGGGTCGGCTAAAATGACCGAGCTTGACAAAGCGTTTAAGCTGACCGAAACCGGAAACAGTGAGATAGCTGCTGCATGGTTTTTACTGGCAATAAAAAATGACTATCAGCCCGCATTTCCGGCAATGGCAAAATTTTTAGAAAGAGTAGGCCGCCGAAAATTCCTAAAGCCACTCTACGAAGAACTCGCCAAAACCGATGCGCATAAAAAATGGGCTTTGGATGTGTACGCAAAAGCACGCAAAAATTATCATACTGTTTCTACTCAAACCATTGATGAGATATTGGGGTATAAAGCATAAAGATTAAAATCTTAGAAAGTTTAATGATCGAGCCGCGGAGTGTGTACTTCGCGGCTTGTTTTTTTTAAAATCTTTGATTGTATATGATGTTTACCCGCGTTGTGCACCGCCAACTGCAAGTGTAAAAAACAAGGCGTAGGCTTACGTTCTTTTAGCACTGAAATAGCTGTGCTTATTTTGTTTACGAATTGGATGATTGACCATTTATCTGGAAGAAATAGTTAATTTGGCGGGTAAATTATAGGAATAGACATCCTGAAGATATAAGCGATATAAACGCAATACCTGTTTAGAAACCTTCGTTTGTATCTGATATAGCGGGTATAAACGATATAGAAATGTGTGGAGTTGCGTTTATAGGGATGTTGTGCTTCATGAAAAAATGAGAACGAAAAAGTACATATTGACAATTATCCTGACTTTGATGCTTTCGACTCTCTTTGCTCAAACCGATTGCGTAAAATGTGAAATTGAAAAGGTGAAAATAGTCAGCGAGAATATGGACAGCCTAACTTTTCGGATGGTAGCAGACTTCTTCTGTACGTTTGACACTTCTTGCAGTATAGACGCAGAATATTCGGAGTGGAGCAATGAAATCCTTTATAATGTGCTCGACCGAGATCCAGATTTGTTTCTCAAAGTGCTACAACAAGAAAAAGTTGACGATATTCAATTAGTGCTAAATGAGACCGAAAACCCAATTCACGAGTTTGACTATCAGACTATTTATGATAAGGTAAAAAACACAAAGTCAAAGGATGAACTGAAAATTAGAGTTTTGAAAGCAATTGAATCGGCTGCTGCTAAAGAAGGAATAAAGATGAAAAATTAATCAGGCATATGGCTCTCACTTACAATTGGACTTAATGCAAAATGAAATACCGAATTCAAATAATATTAGTTGCGTTTGTAATGATTACCTGTGCTCAATCCTGTAAAACAATAGATGCTACAATTGGAGCAAAAGATTATTGTAGAGTGCATGACCAGAAAATGAAAAAGACCCGGACATTCATAAAGTACGGTCTACGAGATATGAAAAATATTTCGACCGACTTTTTTGAATATCCATATCCTAAGATAAACCACTATGGCGGATGTGTAATACGTAAAGACCGTCCGAGAATTTACAAATACTACTATTGCACACAATGCAACAAAGCGCAGAAAAAAGAAAAAGAGAAACACGAAAGCACAACATTATATTAACGTAATGCGGGCTCCACGTCTAAAAATGAATATCTTGCAATCAAGGAATATTACGGTTTATTGAAAGTAAGTGCTTCGAAATCCCGCACTACGCTAATACATGCCGTTGTAGATAATTAGAAAAAAACGAATTGAATGAATTTTATTTTCGCGAAACTTTTCGAGGAATACAGACGAAAGAATGACTCACCAAGGTACAGTATTACACTTTACATCAGCGTAGTTTATTTTTTCCTGTCGTTTGCGATTCTATTGCCAATCAAAACTTTAATTGACAAGAAAGTATTTAACGATCAAATAGAATATGAAAAGTCCTCAATAATGATAGTTGTATTTGGACTTTTGGCTCTTATCTTACTATTTGTATATCGGATTTATATTAAAAATGAACGCATTTTCAGATTAGTGGAAAGGTATAAAGGAATGAAAATTAATAAAGTCCTACTCTTCTTTATTATTGTTCTGACACCAGTGATACTTCTACTATTGGCAGGAACAATAACTGTTTACTTGAATGGTGGAAAAATTTTAGGCAATGAAATAAATGGATTATTAGAATAATAAAAAACTACCTACAACATTACCTAAGAAAACATAGGGCAAATCGTTCTCATGATTAAATATTGTCATGAATACTTACTTTTCAGTTTATACTTTATTTAGTAATTTTAATGCCCTACGTTTCTTAGCCATGCCGTTATATGCCACTTTAGGACGACACACCTACAGACAACCAAATGAAAGAAATTGACGACATAATTGAACTTAAAACAAATACAAAAACGGAACGACTTTCGTTTGCGACAAGGTGTTTAGTTCAAATCAATTTCACATTCGACTTGACAGTTTTGTCAGAAGGCTTTAGCGGGACTTCACATTTTTGCGTTAGACGTGACCAGTTAGAACAAATGTGTTCTGACTTGACAAATATGCATTTGAAATTATCTGGGAAAACTCGTCTTGACGACAACGATTCTGACGGCTTTGTAGAATTTGAAATGGCACCAAACGGACGACTCAATGCAAGCGGTCAAGTCGGAGGAACACACGAAGACCATTTTGTAAAATTCAAATTTCAAACAGACCAGACCTGTATTGCAGCATTTGTGCAAGACATCAAATCCTTATTAAAACATCAATATGACTGACCCGCTTAAAATAAATCTTACATTTACGAAGGACGAAGCGTTGGTTCTTTTTGAATTTTTAGCAAGGTTCAACCAAACGAAACATTCAAACATTTTTGACGACCAATCGGAACAGAAAATACTTTGGATTATAGAGGGACAATTGGAAAAACAATTAGTAGAACCTTTTAGACCTGACTACAAAGACATTATTAAAGAAGCAAGAAACAAAATACGTGACGAGGAATGACAAGAAAAGCGGCATATAACAGCACCTACAAGAAATTGGCGGTTCAGTGGTTAAATGAAGCTTTGTGCTTCGTATCAAGTTCTGTGGTGGCAGAAAGTTTAGTACTTCGAAATCGCCAACTTCTTGTAGCTGCAAAACGTTAGCAAATATTTAAAATGACGAGTAAGTACGCAGCGACAATAATGGGAACGGTAATAGCGATTATCTGTTTTGCGTCTACATGGACATATATTGTACCGATGTTGACGATTATACCTATAGGACTTCCCCTTGAATTGGTCTTTGGAAAAATTTTTGAGAATTCAAGTTATGCTGCGACTTCGACAGGAGTTCTATTAACCTTAATAGCCCTATTTCTCATTGTCGGGCTATGGTTTGTCAAACAAATTGAAAAAGATAAAAGAGAACAGCAAGACTTTAACAGCATTAGACTTATTTTCTTCTTCGCTGCCCAACTTGTTATTATTCACCCTTTGGTCTTTTATTTTTGGGCGACTATGAATTCACAAAATGCCGGTGACGGACAATTCATGTTCGGAATGGTAGAAACCTTTCCTATTAGCAGTGTACTTTTCGCAATACTTGGACTCACAATTGACAGAATTAAAAATAAGAAAACATTTGCTAACAGCACGTAAGAAAACATGGGGCGAAATCCGTTAGGGAGACATTTCGTATTTTGGTTCAAACTATTCTCAAGCGAGAGAGATTGCGCTTTGAATGCCCCACGTTTCTTAGCTGCAGACCGTTGTAGGAAATATAGATTCAGGCTAAGCTATAAAGTAAATCGTATATTTGTTTAGATGAAAAGACTCTACATTATAGCAGGTTGTAATGGGGCTGGAAAAACTACAGCCTCATATACTATCTTGCCTGAAATTCTTGATTGTAAAGAGTTTGTAAACGCAGACGAAATTGCTAAAGGCCTTTCTCCGTTTCAGCCTGAAAAAGCCGGAATTGAAGCGGGTAGAATGATGCTCAAAAGAATTAATAAATTGCTTGAGTCAGGAGAAAATTTTGCTTTTGAGACAACCCTTGCAACAAGAAGTTATGTAAATCTTATTCAGAGAGCAAAGGCATTAAACTACCAGATAACTTGTCTGTTCTTTTTACTCGACTCTGAAGAATTGGCCATTTCGAGAGTAGCAACCAGAGTAAAAGAAGGAGGTCACAATATTCCAGAAGATGTAATAAGAAGAAGATATAAAAGTGGCCTGAAAAACTTCTTTACTATGTTTCTTCCAAAAATTGACAACTGGTTATTTGTTAATAATTCGGGTGATTCATACGAGATTATTGCAGAAGGTGCTTTAAACGAAGAGTCAATCAACAATTCACACAAATGGGAAGAATTGAAAAAGAAATATTATGGGAACTAAAGAACAATTAAAAGAAGAAAGGGATAACATTATAAAAGGTCTTGAAGAGACTTATCGGAGACTTGTAGAGTTTAAAAAACGAAAGAATAGCCCTATGATAGTGATTAGGGAAGGAAAGATTGTAGCCGTTGATCCATACGAAATACTTCCCACAACATTGTATAAGAGATAATGGGGCTTTACGTTTAAATATGAACATCTTGCAATCAAGTAAAGTTACGGTTTATTGAAAGTAAGTGCTTCGAAGTGCCCCAATACTCTTATAATCACGCCGTTAGCAAGCATTTGAAAAAAAATTTAGGAACGATTGAAAATTTTGAGTACATTTAAATATGCAAATCGAAAGAACAAATAAAGAAATATTAATCCGAGTATCTTCCGAAACGGATTTGGTTGGACTTCAACGGATTTTGGACTATCTGAAATTCCGTGAAATAGCTTCAAAAAGCAAAGCATCCCAAAAACAAATCGACGAACTTTCTTCCGAATCCAAATCTTCTTGGTGGAATAAAAACAAAAGTCGATTTGTAAAGTGAAAATCGTAGTCGACACCAATATAATTTTCAGCGGACTTTTAAGCCCAAATGGAACGATTAGCGACCTTTTGCTGAATTCGTCAAATACGTTTGATTTTTATTCGCCAACTTATCCGCTGGACGAACTTGAAAACCACAAGAAAAAACTTTTGAAAATTGGTGGATTGTCAGAAAAGGAACTGGATTTTCTGCAACGCAATTTATTCAAAAAAATAGACCTGATTGATTTGGAATCTATCAGAGAATCAACTTGGGAGAAAGCAATAGAAATGACCAAAAATATTGACGAATTTGACGCACCTTTTATTGCTCCTGCGCTGGAACTCGATTCACCACTTTGGACTGGCGATAAGAAATTAATAAAGGGATTGAGCAAGAAAGGAATTGACTGGATTTTGACAACAGAAATTATAAATGAAATACGAAACGAGGAATAAAAACGCTTGCTAATAACTAAGTATTCGTCCCGCCGATAGGCCAGGGATGAATAATTTGTTGACGGATCCGGTTTCTCTCTATGGGGAAAGCCTTGCGTTTATCGTTTGTTTGTGTGATTTATTTTGGCAGATCTGCCG
>NZ_JAAGVY010000056.1 GCF_010686655.1 Cryomorpha ignava
CTTCTTTGCTAAACCAAATAAATACTGCTTTTCCTACTATATGGTCATAAGGTACAAAACCCCAAAACCGTGAATCTGCAGAGTTGTGGCGATTGTCTCCCATCATGAAGTAATAGTTCTGCTTAAACGTGTAAGTTGTTGCTTTTTCGTTATTTATGAAAATATCACCGCCTTTTACCTCCAGCGTATTGTATTCGTATACGCGAATCGCACGTTCATAAAGCGGAAGATTTTCAAGTGTTAAATCAACAGTCTCTCCTTCTTTTGGGATCCATAATGGACCAAAGTTATCTTCTGTCCAGCTATACTTTTCATCATTCGGGAATATGTGTAAATCTGGTTGCGGACGCTTTAGCTCGATAGTAACGGAATCTACCGATGACATTCCGTCAAAGATTTCTTTTTCGTTAATCGTAAGCGGTAGCGCATAAAATCCTTTGTACCGGTAATAATCCTTTTGATCGCCGGTGAGCAAAATGCCATACTTTTCGTGCAACACTTCAGCTGAAAGGGCAGACTTTGTATAAACATTATACGTAAACTGCATTCCTTCAGGATTTTCCATCGGTGAACCGTTAATGCTAACCTGCCGGTCTATTACTTCAATGGTTTCGCCGGGAAGACCGATTGTGCGCTTTATGTAGTTTTCCTTTTTATCGATAGGTCGCACTGTAATTCCTCCAGTATTCGCCACACGTCCATCTGGCAAAATGAATCTTTCTTTAAGCAAATTCTCTCTTCCAAGCTGTCTTTTAAGCTGATAGTAGCTTTGCTCTGGAATGTTTACCACTACAGTATCTCCTTCCGGAAAATTAAAAACAGTTGCATCGTTGCGCTCAACTTCGCTCCACCCGGGAAGGCGCAAATAAGGCAGTTTTTGCCACTCTACATACGATTTGATATTGAAAATAGGAACGGTGTGGTGCGTAAGCGGTACTGCAATGGGGGTCATGGGCAAGCGTGCTCCATAACTCGCTTTGCTTACAAAAAGATAATCGCCTACAAGCAGCGATTCTTCCATAGATGGTGTTGGGATTGTAAACGCTTCTACGAAAAATGTGCGGATAATTGTTGCCGCTATAATGGCAAAAATTATTGCTTCTGCCCACTCACGCGCTCTGCTTTTCTTCTCATTTTTATAATCGGGAAGGCCTGTAAATACAATTTCCGGCTTAAAGGCAATCAGTGCAATTGTTACGAAAGGAACAAATATAGCAATGAGGTATTGAGGCAACGTGCGCAGACCAAATGAGCGCGCAAGCTCAAGGTGCATTACGATAAGAAGCAAAAAATTAATTCCGGGAATGATCAATAAAAGTATCCACCACCAAGGTTTTTGCATAATTTTAAGCCATACCCAAATATTATAAATAGGTATAAATCCTGCCCAGGATGGTTTGCCGGCTTTTTCAAAAACTTTCCAAAAGCAAGCAAAGTAGGAGAGGATGGTCAGGTAAAATATAGTTGTTGCAATTATCATAGAGGTAATTTAATCAGGTCGTTCATGGTATAGACACCCGGTTTTTGATTAACCAAAAATTCGGCGGCTTTAATAGCTCCAAGCGCAAACCCTTGTCGGTTTTTGGCTTCGTGGCGCAATATTATTGAATCAATTTCAGAATCGTACTTTATTTGATGTGTTCCCGGTATATCGTTTTCGCGATAAGCGTATATTGGTAGCTCACCTTCTTGTATATCAGTAGGTTCGGTAGATATTTTCTTATAACCTTTGTGATTATTTATGATTTCTCGGCCAAACGAAAGTGCCGTGCCACTTGGCGCATCTTTCTTGGCGGTATGATGCCACTCGTCAATCCGCACGCTATATTCCGGGAAATTTTCAGTTAGCTTAGCCAGATAATTGCTCGTGGCCATTGCCAGATGCACACCGATGGAGAAATTAGAGGCATAAAAAAATCGATTTCCAGTGTCTTGGATCAGCTTCTCCACTTCGTCAAAATTATCCGTCCAGCCGGTTGTTCCAGTCACAATAGGAATATTTTGACCGGCAAGTTTCTTGTAATTCGATACAGCTATTTCGGGATGGGTAAATTCAATTGCCACATCTATATTCTCCAGATTTGCAGTAAGCTTAGTATTATGGCTATCAATCTTATAGACTATTTCATGGCCCTTTTCTGTAGCAAGCTTTTCAATAAGCTGTCCCATTTTTCCGTATCCAATTATGGCTATTCGCATTGCAGACGATCTTTAGCGGGCAAAGTTACAATTTAAGGCTTAGCGAAAAACCAACACCCTGACTTCTCACAGGAGACATATACGGCATAATATTCAGCGAAATATCTTCGCTCACATCAAAGTAAAAAAGATGGGCATCCACATTTGCATCAATAATATTGAGGGCGTAAATAACAGCAAAGGCAATGTACGAAAGGTCGCGCCATTGCTTATACTGATCAATTATTCGGGTTAAATCTGTCGTGGTAAAGTTTGTGTTATTTATCGTGTTGGGATCACCGTCCGTTTCGGCGATATACAAATCTTTGTACTTCTCGATATTTTTCAAATTATCATTCAAATAATATCCTGCCGCAGCGAAACCGCCATAAATAATGGGCACTTTCCAGTATTTTTTATTGTAAATCTGACCCAGCCCGGGAAGCGCAGCCGACATGATAGTCGCCTTTTTGGGTGAGTGTATATAAGCCGAATCAACCGGCACGGGAACATTTTCTACGTCGCCTGTTACAGTTCCACGCTCAACATCAATTACTTCTACGCTATCGGGGGTATTCGTAAGTGTAGTGTCAGTTTGCGCTTTCGCGAAAAAAGTCATTAATACGAATAGCGTTGTAAGCAGAAATTTAAAACTCGAGCTTATCAATGATGCGTTGTAAATCATCTTGAGATTGAAAGGATATTTCAATTTTTCCCTTTCCTTTTTGATCGCGTTTAAGGTCAACTTTTGTGCCAAACAAATCGGTAAGGTCAGATTTAATTTTCTGGTATTCAAAAGAGAGTGGAATCTGTTTGCTTTTTGGCTTAGGCGATCCTTTATCTTCTTTGGCAACTTGCTCTACCTGGCGCACCGACCAATCTTCTGAAAGAATTTTTTGGTAGGCCTTTATCATCTTCTCTTCACTGTCAAAAGCGAGCAGACCACGCGCGTGACCCATAGATATTTTGCTTTCGCGAATGCCCAATTGTATTTCGGGCGGAAGGTTTAATAGTCGAAGGTAATTGCTTATCGTAGCGCGCTTCTTGCCCACGCGCTCGCTCAATGCTTCTTGAGTAAGATTGCATTCTTCCATTAAGCGCTGGTACGAAATAGCAATTTCAATGGCATCCAGATTTTTCCGCTGAATATTTTCTACCAAAGCCATTTCAAGCATAGCCTGATCGTTGGCAATACGTATAAACACCGGAATTTCTGTAAGACCGGCGATATGCGAAGCTCTAAACCTGCGCTCACCGCTAATAAGCTGAAACTTGTCGTAACCGATTTTACGCACTGTAACCGGCTGGATAATACCCAACTCGCGAATACTCTGCACAAGCTCCATTAGCGAAGTCTCATCAAAAACCGTTCGCGGTTGAAAAGGATTCGCCTCAATTTGATTCATTGGCAGCATAGCCACCGATCCCAACACCCTCGACGTACTCTCGGTACTCGTACCGGTAGTAATATCTGTCTCTACATCTTCAAGAAGCGCGCTAAGTCCGCGCCCTAATGCTCTCTTTTTACTCATTTTCGAGTTCAATCAATTTATCTTCTGATTTGATTTTTGTCAAATCATTTTTCTGCAAAATTTCGCGCGCTAAATTTAGGTAATTTATAGAGCCCTTGCAGGATGCGTCGTGCATAATAATCGTTTCGCCATGGCTCGGCGCTTCGCCCAATCGCGTATTGCGGTGAATAATGGTGTTAAAAACCATTTGCTGAAAGTGCATTTTCACTTCCTCAACTACTTGGTTTGCAAGCCTTAGTCGACTATCAAACATAGTGAGAAGAATTCCTTCTATTTCAAGCGAATTGTTAAGGCGTGACTGAACTATTTTTATGGTATTCAATAGCTTACCAAGGCCCTCAAGCGCAAAATACTCGCATTGTACCGGTACAATTACCGAGTCAGATGCTGTAAGCGCATTTACAGTAATTAAACCAAGAGATGGCGAACAATCAATAATAATAAAATCATAATCATCTTTGATATTCTTCAAAGCGTGACGCATCATTTGCTCGCGGTTGGGCAAGTTAATGAGCTCTATTTCCGCTCCAACTAAATCAATATGCGATGGAATGAGATCGAGGTTTGGATTCTCGGTTTTGATTATAATATCTTTTGGTTCTACATCGTTGATCAGACATTCATAAATGCTGGTTTTAACCGATTTAGGGTCTATGCCCACACCGCTGGTTGCATTGGCCTGCGGATCGGCATCTACCAAAAGCACTTTGTGCTCCAGCACACCCAGGCAAGCCGCAATATTAATTGCAGAGGTTGTTTTTCCAACTCCGCCTTTCTGATTGGCAATACTTATTATTTTTCCCATAATTATAGTTCTATCGTTTCTCCTATTTCCAGCAGCGTAAGGTTAGCTCCTGCACTTTCAAATTTCGCTTTTGCTTCTTCTTTATCAATTTCAACGGCGTGAAATGTATTGTAGTGCATTCCTATTACACTTTTACATTTTATAAAGTCAGTTGCCTGTATTGCGTCTTCTATTCCCATGGTATAAGTGTCGCCAATTGGGAGTAAAGCATGGCTTATATCAAATTGCTTACCAATAAGTTGCATGTCCATACTTAAAGCAGTATCTCCAGCGTAATAAATTGTTTGCTCGCCAAATTCAATAACAAATCCACCCGGATTTCCGCCGTAGCTACCGTCGGGCATAGAGCTGCTGTGTACGGCATTTACATACTTTAGCTTGCCAAATGGTAGGCTAAGGCTTCCGCCAATATTTAATCCGGTTCCCTTGTCAATTCCCTTTCCGGCAAACCAGTTTATAATTTCATAATTTGAAATCAATTCTGCACCGGTTCGTTTTGCAATGGCTATCACGTCGGCCACATGATCTTCGTGCCCATGTGAAATCAAAATATAGTCGGCCTTAATTTTTGAAATCTCTATTTTCGCGGCCAGCTTGTTTGGTGAAATAAACGGATCGAAGAGTAAATGCGAGCCATTTACTTCCATACCAAAACAAGAATGCCCGTAATATGTTAGTTTCATTATTAAACGAAAAAGTGCATTAAATCGAATCCATAAAATTAAGCCATTAAGCTTTAATATGGGCTTTGACATCACTTTAATTATACACAGAATTTTGTTAACTCGCAGCCTCAATGATGACTATTATTAGCGGTACAAACCGCCCCGAAAGCAACACTTATAAAGTACTGGAATATTGCGCAAAAACCGCTACTGATCAGGGTATTGAAGTTGGTGTTTTGGATCTTCAGGAATTGCCATCTTCATTTTTATCAGAGGGTATTTACGGTAATCCTTCAGATAGTTTTTCACAAATTCTTGAAAAGAAAATTGCTCCGGCCTCTCATATTATTTTTATAGCACCCGAATATAACGGAAGCTTTCCCGGAATTTTGAAATTATTTCTGGATACAGCTCCTCCTAATTTGTGGAAAGGCAAAAAAGCCGCATTGATAGGTGTTGCTACCGGTCGCTCTGGAAATCAGCGTGGGCTTGACCATTTAACTGCCGTACTACATTATTTGCAAATGGAGGTTTACAGCCAAAAACCGCTTCTCTCTTCTATTCATTTACACTTGAATGAAGAAGGCAGAGTGAGCAATCAAGAGTACAAAATACTGATTGATAATCAGATAAGTGGATTTAAGAATTTTTAATTGCGGCCTTTAACTATCTGACTTATCCGAACTATTATCTTCCTTAAGTGCCTCTTTTTTTTCTTGAAACTTTTCTTTTTCTTCTTCTTCCTTTCCGCCTATTAGTACGGCGCTTGAGTTTGGTTCAATTCTAAACCCATACTTTTTGGCATATACCCAGGTAAATTCTGCTCCGAAAAACAAAATCAGACATGAATAGGATACCCACAGAAGGATTAGAACCATAGAACCTGCCGCGCCATACGTCGAACTTGGATCGGCCTTGCCGAAATACAAGCCGAGCAAAAATTTACCAATGGTAAAAAGCACCGCTGTAAGAATAGCGCCTACCCATATAGAGCGCCATTTTATTTTGGCATCGGGCAAGAATTTGAATAATAAAGCAAAAAGGACGGTTATTACCGCAAGTGATAGTAATTCGCTGAAAACAAATGCTGCATAAACCGAAAACTCAGGAAGGAAACTTTGCAAATACCCGTTTAATAGCGAAATCATTGTAGAAACAATAAAGCTGATTAACAATAAAAAACCTATCACCAATACGAAGCCGAACCCCAGAAGGCGGTCTTTTATAACTTTTTTAATTCCGGAGTCGGCATCTTGTTTTATGCCCCATACATTATTTAGCGAAAGCTGTAAATGGTAAAACACCCCTGTGGCTCCAAAAACAAGCGTAGCAATACCGAGAATTGTAGAAATTAAACTTTTATTGCCGCCGCGGGTGCTTTCAATGATGTCTTTAATAGATTGTGCGGCACTGGCTCCCAAGGCATCAGAAATTTCTCCGGTAAGTTTTCCTTGCACTATTTCTGTTCCCCAAATTGCTCCAACCGTATTTATAATAAGAATAAGCAAACCGGGAAGAGACAATACAGCATAATAAGCCACTATTGCGCTCAGGCGAAAGGGGTCGTCATTGTTCCATGCTTTAAAGGTTTGCTTTAATAATTTTGGTAAATGCTTAATGCTGAATTTTTCTTTACTCTTTTCCGCCGTGGTTGCCATAGGGTATTGATAGTTTAATAGCTGCTTATAAGGTTAGAATAACACGGCGGTTTTGTGAATGTTCATTTTTTGTATCCGGCTATCTACGTCTCAATATTAAAAACAAAAAGCACCCGTTAATTTCTAACCGACGCTTTCTAAAATACTGAATTAGAGCTTTATTGCCTTTTCAGAAGATCTCTGATTTCTGCCAATAGCACTTCTTCTTTCGTGGGCTCGATAGGAGGAGTCGGAACTACTTCTTCCTTCCTTTTCATGCGATCTATCATGTTGTTATATGCTTTTACGATGATAAATACCGCAAAAGCAACGATCAAAAATGTGATAATCGTATTGATGAAAACACCGTAATTAATAGCAACCTCTGCTATTGCGTCTCCAGCCCCTTCGGCTGTTTCGGCAGTTGCTTCAGAGATTACATATTTCAGATCCGAAAAATCAACACCACCCAATAATTCTCCAATTGGCGGCATTAAAATATCATTTACAAATGATTTTACGATTGCACCGAAATAAGTGGCCAAAATCAAACCGACCGCTAATTCAACCACATTGCCCTTGGCAATAAACTTCTTAAATTCGTTCATGTTATAAAATGATGTTAATTTAAGCCAAAGTAAATACTTAATTATATCTCCAATCTGCTCTACACGCGGTAGTTATTAACATTCTGCCAAAGATAACATTGGAGTTTAAGGGTTAATTTCCTGTACAAAAATCCAAAAACAAAAAACCAAACACTAAGAACTAAACACCGACACCAACAAACCTCTCAAAAGCTGCTTTTTCAAGCATTTCCTGATGTGTTGGATGCGCAATGGCAATTAGCGCTTTTGCTCGCTGCCTCAAGTTTTTACCATATAAATTTGCTACTCCATTTTCGGTTACAACATAGTGCACATGAGCACGGGTAGTCGTAACGCTCGCACCAGGTTTTAAAAACGAAACAAGCTTAGATTCTCCGTTTCTGGTAATAGAAGACATTGCAATAATTGGTTTTCCGCCTTCAGAAAGGGAAGCACCACGTATAAAATCCATTTGTCCACCTACGCCCGAAAATTGCTTGCTTCCAATAGAATCGGCACAAACCTGTCCGGTAAGGTCAATCTCGATTGCAGAATTTATAGCGGTTACTTTGGGGTTTCTGCGTATTCGGGAGGTATCATTGGTATAAGTCGATTCCTTGAATATCACACTCGGATTGTCGTCAATAAAATCATACAAACGTTTGCTTCCCATAGCAAAGCAGGCTGTAATAACATTGGGAAGCACTTTTTTCATTTCACCGGTTATAACTCCTTTTTCTACCAGATCTATCACTCCATCAGAAAACATCTCGGTATGAACGCCGAGCTTTTTGTGACTTCCAAGTTCAGCTAAAACCGCATCGGGAATTGCACCAATTCCCATTTGCAGGGTAGCGCCATCTTCAACCATATCAGCGATATACCTTCCAATCTTTTGCTCTGTGCTGGAAATAGCTTTCGGTTTCACTTCGTGAATAGGCGTATTCACTGCAATGGCATAGTCGATTCTTGAAAAATGGAGATAGCCGTCTCCATGGGTTCGCGGTATATTGGGATTTACTTCGGCAATGACCATTTTTGCTGCTTCAATTGCGGCAACCGAGATATCAACCGACGAGCCCAGTGAGCAGAATCCGTGCTTATCCGGTGGTGAAACCGAAATCATCGCCACATCGATTGGCAAAATTCCTCTTTTAAATAATAAAGGCATTTCACTTAGAAAAACCGGAATGTAATCTGCAATACCGGTTTGTACTGCCTGCCGCACATTGGCTCCCACAAAGCAGGCGTTGTGAAAAAAGGACTCTCTCATTTCGGGAAGCACATAAGGTGCCGGGCCTTCTGTATGAATATGAACAATCTCAACACCTCTTAATTCGGAGTATCTGTCGCACATAGCATTCACAAGTGTATGCGGCGTCATGGCTGCGCTGTGGAGAAATACACGATCTCCTGATTTTATTTTCTCAACTGCGTTGTCCGCAGTAGTAAATTGGAATTCCTTCATCTTTAAAATCTATTTTAATTAAAACGCGAAGATAGCCCGAGCCCTGTCCTCAAAAAAGAACATTTATCATGTTTGACTTTACTTTCGAACTTTTAAGAAGGAATTTTCTATTCAATACTCATCTCGACTCATCTCGACTTCGCTCGATGACCGTCGCTCGATGACCGCCCAATACTCTGTACTCTGTACTCAAAACTCAATACTCAATACGCAATAGGCAATGAGCAATGGGCAAATTAGAATTTCGTGGAATTTAATCGTAGTTGCTGACCGCTCCGCGTGGGTATCCACCCCGCGGCATAATAATTAAATTAGATCTTTTTTGACCTCAGGGGCGGCAGTTAAGAAGTGAAATCAATAGGCAATTTGCAATTTGCAATAGGCAATGAGCAATGGGCAATGAGCAATGGGCAATAGGTAATGAGCAATGGGCAATAGGTAATGAGCAATAGGTAATGAGCAATAGGCAATAGGCAATTTGCAATGGGCATTTTTCAATAACGCTCTTAATTACTACTCGAATCCGTCCATTTAAATTCTAATACTCACTATACCGTGATTTAAACTCCCTTAGGGGCGCTCATCTCTTTACACATTGTGAATGAAAATTATTCAACCGAAATTTTCTCTTTACAAATAACTAACAACTAAGCGAAGCGGCCTCCTACCGAAGGGCGTAATCAACTCCCTCCCGCACCCTTGCATTCCTCTCGGCAAAAGGCCTCGTCGGATGCAGGAAGGGTACTGCCGCACAACTTATTCATGGGGGCAATATTATTCATTAATATGGTATTCTTTAACATTATTAAAATTAAGCTTCTCAGGGAACGATAATGCGATGCATTGAGCTTAGTCGAAATGTGTGTGCTGGAAGCTCCCCTTTAGGGGGCTGGGGGCGCGTGAGTGCATTGATAAACAGCAGGTTGAATTATTTTGGAGATACATTCATTGGTGAAAATTCTAACAATCTAACTTTACTCATTTATTACATGAAACGAAAAAAGTAACGTTTGAAAAAGATATGTAAAGAGATTAGTTAGGTGCAGGGCGGCAATACACAATACGCAATACTTATTACTCAATACTCAATATCTCGTACGATCGATTTTGAAACGTTATGGTATCGCCCAATTTTGCTCCAATTAGTGCCTGTGCAAGGGGAGTGGAGGGGGAAACAGTAAAATAGACGCCTCCAGAAAGCTCAACTTTCCCCAAACTCACCGAGAGGTAAAAAAATCCCTGACTCGTTTCTACCAAGCTTCCAAAATCAATTGTATGGGTATTAGTATCAAGAGGTATTTGAGCGAGCGTGCTCTTGAGAAGAATAGAATTGGCGACTTGCTTTTTTTGATTGTCAATCTCTATCTGCATCAGTGCTCTGCCGGTTTCATGCTTATCGCCGGCACTGCTTTTTGTGGCCGTATTTCTCGACTCAATGGCTGAATCAATTGCGGCTTTCGACTCATCAATCCGCTGATTGAGTATGTGGAGCATCGCCGATGATAATGCTTCTTTAATTTTAGACATCTGTGTTACCCATGGGTCGCTTTCGCACAATTGAGTCAATCTCTTCAAGATATCTATGTTTTTCTGTATCGGGCAGCCAGCTGGCGGTGAAACTATTTTTAGCCAATTGTGCCAAATCTGCCTCTGAAAGGTTGAGTGCATCAGCGACAGCCAGATAATTGGCATTCATGTACCCACCAAAATAAGCAGGATCGTCGGAGTGTATCGTTGCCAGCAATCCCTTATTCATCAGTTTTTTAAGTGGATGATTTTTCAAATCTTTAACCACTTTAAGTTCGAGATTAGACAAAGGGCAAATAGTAAGTGGCATTTGCTCATTGGCAAGACGGGTAACCAAATCGGTATCGTCAAGACATCTGTTTCCGTGATCAATGCGTACCACTTTAAGTAAATCAAGGGCTTCCCAAATATAATCAGCCGGGCCTTCTTCGCCTGCGTGGGCCACAAGTTTAAAACCTCTTTTATTGGCTTCCGCGAATACACGCTCAAATTTAGAAGGTGGATTTCCGAGTTCAGATGAATCTAAACCTACTCCTGAAATCCAATCCCGATAAGGCATTGCTTCTTCCAGCGTCTTAAAAGCCGATTCCTCGCTTAAATGTCTTAAAAATGACATGATTAACTTAAATGAAATACCCAGTTCGCTTTCTCCTCTTTCAAGCGCTTTATAAATTCCTGTAATCACTTTTTTAAACGGAACACCACGATCTGTATGCGTTTGCGGATCGAAGAATATTTCGACGTGCTTCACATTTTCAGAAGCCACTTTTGCTAGGTACGCCCAGGTGAGGTCATAAAAGTCCTTTTCTTCAATCAGTACATTCGCGCCAGCGTAATAAATATCCAGAAACTCCTGTAGGTTATTGAATTTATATGCTGCCTTAACTTCTTCGACTGAATTAAATGGAATGGAAACATTATTTCGTTTGGCAATTTCAAACATGAGTTCAGGTTCAAAACTACCTTCTATATGCAAGTGCAATTCTGCCTTGGGTAAGGATTGTATAAAATCTTTCAAAATATTGAGTTATGGATTATTAATGGTCAATTTTCGCCAAAAATAAGATTTATAGATGAATGCGCACATCGTGAATCGCTACGAACTGGGATATTCTATTTTGTGGATTGTAATATCCTTAGTTCCATTTTCTAATTGAAGCTGGGTATTTTCTTTCGTTTTCTTTCCCATTAGCGCCTTGGCGATTGGCGATGTAAAGGCGATTTTCTTTTCTTTTACATCCGCTTCATCCACACCTACAATCTGAAAAATACGTTTTTGACTTTCATTTGAAAATTGAAACGTAACGATTGCTCCAAATCGAATTTCATCGCTTTCTATTTCTGAAAGATCAACAACCTCGGCCGAATTGATTCGCTCAATAAGCATATTCAACTTTCCGTTTATCACCTTAAGTGCAGAGCGCTTTTCGGGTGATTCTTCTGCTGGCACTGCCTTTCGCTCGGCTTCAAGACTTTCCTGCTCTAAAATTAACTCCTTCAAGCCATTGGCAGTAACATAATTTGCGGCGCCCGCAGGGAGCGGTGCGCGATTTGGGATGATCGGATTTTCTTCCTGATCATCTTCTTTTACAAAACCTCTGCTCATTTTTTTAAAAAGATTAAGCCACTACCTCATGAAAGGGTAGTGGCTATAACAATTATTGATCTGTTAAGTTCGTTATTACTTGGCTATTCTCCAAATTACGCCTACAGATTTCCTAATTTCCTGTTCTTGTGGGTTGAGTTTAATATCGTTTCCACCGTCGCTCATATTCGCTTCAAAGCGCATGCTTTTTTGCATTGCCAGTATGTCATTACCCCCATCCGAGTATTCAAAGTTAACTTCTTTAATTTCAAGCAGTCTCACATTTAAGGCCTCGGCCAATGTTGCAGCTTTTGTTTTTGCATCTTCTACAGCTTGTTTTATGGCAGCTTCACGCAATGCATCTTTTTGTTTTTCAGAAAGTGAAAAACTTACATCGTATCCAAAATTAAACCGCTCGTCGTTTAAAGTACTCATCAGCATATTGAGGTTTTTTTCGGTGTGCTCCAATTCCATAGAGAGCGTAATGCTGCCAATATATCCGATTAAAATGCGCGTTCTGTCCTGATAATTGTAGTCTTCGGTAATGCTCAATCGATTGCTGAAAATTTTCTTTTCATCAATTCCCGCTTTTACCAATGCCTCGTGGAGTGCATTAAAAGTAGCCGTAAGTTGGTTGGTGCAAGCTTCATAGGTTCTGGCTTTTTCCTGAATGGGAATGGTGACATTCAATATTTCAGGAACGGCTTTCAACACTGCTTCGCCACGTACTTTTAGTACACTTTCAGAATTTTGTGCGCTCATAGTTAAAACCGTAAATATTAAAAGGGCTGTTGTTGTAATTGTCTTTAAACTCATATCAATTGTTTTCGCTGAATAGACAAGAAATATGCCATTTGTGTACAAGCTCATTGTAAGCCTCTTAGCTTTGGCTAATTTCAGATTGTTAAATCTATCGAAAAAATAGAATATGCAATCTGCCCAATAAATTTAAAGATTTCTGGGGTCTAAATTCCCCCACATTTCTATTGATTCTGTAGAATTATGCTACATGAAGTTCATAGCGCTCTGAATAGTTGACCAAAATCTGGTTTATTTCCCAATCTATGATTGGCAAATTCACAACTCCCTGTGTTAGTGAATGCATACTACCTTTTATTACATCTTTTGTATTTGAGTCATTGCTCATTAAATAGATTTCATGGTTATAAGAATCTACGAACTGGGTTTCAAAAATTTCCAGAAAATCCCAGCTGCTCACTCCCGGTAAGTTAATGTCTAGAAGTATGATATTTGGTAAGTCCTTACCAACGGCAAGCCTTTGCTTAAGGTAGCTAACCGCATTTTGAGCATTGTATGCTACTGCAACATAGCCTACCAAGTTTGTTGCTTTTATCATCTCTTCATTGATGTGTGCTGATTGCTTGTTGGAATCAATTAGTAATACAGAATCTATTCGCTTTTTCATAACAATGGGTTTTAATAATTACACATTCTCTTGTAAAAAGCGTACCAAACTAATTATTCCCGGAAAAGAAAGTTTTAGAGAATTTTTGAATCATGGCAAATTTTATCAGTGACGCTTTTTCGCGAAAGCGTTTAATGAGATATTTTCTGAGTCTATGAGAAAAGTGCTGCGGCTTATCTTATTCTATAAGCTAATCTCTATACACATCGTCCTCGAAAATTGTCTTTTGGTGCTTAGACCTTATAAATAGCTTTTCATAAACACCTTCCCGCGCCCCGTCCCTAAACTAATCTCTATACACATCGTAGATAAAAGTTAAACTCTAAGAATTTCAAACACCCAAATTTTTAAATATCAAGCCGTTCCCGCGCCCCGACCCTTACGTACGCACTCCCAAAAGGTCGAAAGGGAGACCACCGCACACCTTATCCAAAGGGAGTAGTTTTCTCTATTTTGAAGCTTTCTAAGCATTCCTAAAATAAGGATTTTCACGGAACAATAATGCGATGCATTGAGTGGTTATTGAGCCTGTCGAAATGCGGCGTCGAAATGTGTGTGGTGGAGGCTCCCCTCTAGGCAATTAGCGTGTACCTAAGAGCTTTTAGAATTGCGGATTTTTTGCACTTTGAGCGGATGGCTTTCACAATTAGGTAATTCAATAACAACATAAGTGCTGATGAAGATGATTTTTACTTTGAAGAGTAGCCGTAAAAGCCCCGCAGGGGCTACATTCGATAGCGATGGGTGCAGCCCATCGATAAAATTACCATCACACTCGCAGCCCTGAAAGGGTGACATTTTCCAATCTAATATTCGGCTGGCGATTCGTTGTGCAATACATTCCGTCGGTGTTTTGTAGATGTCACCCTTTCAGCTTAGGTACACGCTAATTCCTCTAGGGGCTGGGGGCGTCCGATAGCATTGATGTACAGCAACTTGAGTAGTTTCAAGAATGGATTGATTGAAATGACGATTCTACTAATTTCAAATTAATTCGATCTTAAACTACTTCAAGTAAAATTAGATATCAAAAGATGTGTATAGAGATTAGGTCCCTAAAGGGCGCCAACGCACACTTCATCCACGAGACCATTTTTATCATTTAAATCACCCTTTCTACGAAGTGCTCTCGTCTTGAATTCAAGGTTTCAAATGGAACGATAGACCGTGTGACGGCAGCTCCCCATCAGGCGCCGGGGGGGGCGAGGGTATTGATATGCAATCAGTTAATTAATTTCTTTTAATCCTCAATTGGCAGGTCGACTAAGAGAAAAATATCTCTTTCAATCGTAAAAAAAGGTGTATAGAGATTAGATTCTAAAAAGGTGAATCGCTATTCGTTATAATACGAATCCGCGTCTTGCGAATTTAATTCATTCGAGAAGGGTAATTTTTGGCGAACCAGGTGATTGTACTTGACATCCGCGGGAGCTTTATGCAGATAATAAACATAATTTTCAAAGACTTTTACGTTTTCCGCAAATGGATAATGCAGTTTGAGAGGCCTGCCGGTTGCGCCGGTTTGGGTATCTACCTTTCGCAAATACATTACTCCGGCTTTATTGTGAAGGGTATATAGCTGTTTTGTATATGGATCCTGAATCATTTTCACAAGCTCTTCCTTTACCAACGTATTGTGAAACATGCCCTGAAAGTGTTTGTATTTTCCATTACTGTCGTAGTATGAAACAGAGCTGTTTCGATGATCGAAGATAATAACTTCATCACCAACCAAAAAACCGGGAGCGTATGGTGCGGCGATATCTCTAAGTATTCTAAAGCTGCGCAGATAAGTAGAAAACATGCGGTGATTGATGCCCGTTTGCTTTTCAAAAGCCATTGCTGATTTTATTTCACCCTCAGTGAGCATGGCATAATCATCATTTACTTTGTCGAAATACTCCCGGTTTTGAACCAAACGCAATAGATAAATCTCATCATCTGAAAAATTATACATTTTATGCGCCACCTGTGGAATATAGGGGTAGCTGTACGCATAAAAAATGGACTGTTCAGTTTCGGCATAAGCCAGCGATACAAAATCTTGATAATCAGTATAGCTAAAGCCCGATACATTTAAGTCGTTTGGTTTTCTGTTAAGCACATAGCAAGTATCCAATCCTTCCAGAAACACAGTGCCACCGGGATGATGAAATAATTTTTGAATATTATTGGGCATCACTTTTCTTTCAATCATTTCGCCCAAATACATGGCTGTAAATGTGCAATTGATGTAAGGTTTGTCATCCAACTTATTTTCTGGTTTGCCCAAATTCATATACGAGAGCACTATAAGTGTATCGCCCAGAAAAGTGTAGTCAAAAACATGCTCAAATTCAGGAGTGTAAATGGGTTGTACTTCCGCACCCTCCATAATCATATTGGCCGATCCGGAAGAAGGAGTGAGGTAGTAGGTGGCATTTTTAATGGTTATTGCTGCTTTATAAGGAATTTTTTGAGTGTTGTAAGACGAATGGCTAAGGATAAGCGATTCATCTTGTGTAATACGTAGCGTAAATTTCCCTTCGTAATCAGTCTTGGTAGAATACTTCCCCATTCTTACATGGACTTTACTTACAGGGCCAAGATAGGAGCCCGCATTTACTTGTCCGCTAATGGTTTCGTTTTGAGAGTAGCCAATAGCAAGACTGAATAAAAGCAGAAGGGTAAGGATCCATCTCATGCCTAAAATTAAGAAATATATTTTGGTTTCTCAATTTCACAAGGTTCAGTATTTATGAGAATACATAATTTTTTAAGGACTTCGCATCTTCATTCTCAGCTTTCGCGGAAGCGGAACCAAAATGAATAAGCAAAAAAAAAGAGACACCAAAAGGCATCTCTTTACACTGTAATAGGGTAGTGGTGTTGGATTATCTCCAGTCCACAATTTCACTTGCTTCGTATTCTTTCGCTTCCAATTTCACTTTTATTTTTTTGAAAGTCTCAATGGTGTATTCTACATCTGTAAGCGTATGCACCGAAGTAGGAATCAAGCGCAGCATAATAACTTCTTTAGGTACAACCGGGTAAACCACAATTGAACAGAAGATATTGTAATTCTCGCGAAGATCCATGGTAATATTTGTTGCCTCGCCAAGCGATCCTTTAAGGAAAACCGGTGTAACAGCAGAGTTTGTAACACCAAGATCAAATCCGGCTTTGCGCAAACCATCCTGAAGGGCAGTAGCGATTTTCCAAAGCTTCTCTTTGTGCTCCGGCTCCGTGCGCATCATTTCTAAACGCTTAATGGCGCCGGCTACAATAGGCATTGGTAGCGCCTTGGCAAAAGTTTGTGAACGCATATTGTAACGAAGGAACTCAATGACCTGCTCATCGCCGGCAACGAAAGCGCCAATGCTGGCCATAGCTTTCGCGAATGTTCCAAAATAGATGTCTATTTTGTCATGAACACCTTGATAATCTCCAGCTCCGCGACCATTTTCGCCTATGGTTCCAAAACCGTGGGCATCATCTACAAAAAGACGGAATTTATATTCTTCTTTGAATTCTACAATTTCTTTAAGCTTGCCTTGATCACCGGCCATTCCGAAAACGCCTTCGGTAACAACGAGAATACCACCACCGGTATTTGCTGAAAATTTGCGGGCGTGCTCCAATTGTTTGGCAAAGCTCTCCATATCGTTGTGCTTAAACACAAAGCGCTTACCTTGGTGAAGGCGTACACCATCTACCATACAAGCGTGAGATTCTGAATCGTAAACAATTACATCGTTTCTATCTACCAGCGCTTCTATCGCCGACTGGCAACCCTGATAGCCGTAGTTGAGCAAAAAAGCATCTTCTTTTTGCATAAAATCGGCCAAGTCATTCTCCAACTTTTCGTGAAGCGATGTTTGACCAGACATGATGCGCGCACCCATCGGATATCCCATTCCCCACTGCACTGCTGCTTCGCCATCAATCTTTCTTACGGCTGGGTGATTTGAGAATCCGAGGTAATTATTAATACTCCAAACTAAAACTTCTTTTCCGCGAAAAGTCATTTTATTACCTATTTCACCTTCTAATTTTGGAAAGGTAAAATATCCATGAGATTCTTTAGCATGCTTGCCCAGCGGGCCACGGTTGTTCTTAATTTTGTCGAATATATCCTGCATAGTAAATCTGGTGTTATACAAATTTCAAGGTGCAAAAGTACTGCTAATTAAAAATCTTACCAAAGTTGGATTGAAATAACTATAAACAATTAACTTGGTTAACTGCCGTTAATCTTCTTTCTCATCACCAAAATGATTGTATCTTTGCGCGATATTTTTGAAAATTTGCGATTAACACTTATTATCTTCAGTTTATTTATTCTCACCGGATGCTCCGAGTACAACAAAGTACTAAAGAGTACAGACGTGGAATATAAATACACAAAGGCCAAAGAGTATTTCGACGAAGGCGAATACAGTAAGGCGCTTTCACTTTTTGACGAATTGGGAACGCTCTTTCGCGGTTCATCACGAAGTGAGGAAGTACAGTTTTATATAGCCGACAGTCATTATTATTTAAAGGACTACTATTTTGCCAATTACTACTATAAAAACTTCGCAAAGACGTATCCGGCGAGTCCCAGAGCAGAAACGGCACAATTTAAAAGTGCCTATAGCAGTTATATGAATTCTCCAAAAAGCAGCCTCGATCAAACTGAAACCGAGCAAGCCTTAATAGAATTTCAATTGTTTTTAAACAGGTATCCCAATACCGATTTAAAAGACAGTACCAATACAATGATAGATGAGCTTAGAATGAAGCTTGAAAAGAAGTCTTTTGACAATGCAAAGCTTTACTATCTCACTGAAAATTATAAAAGTGCAACCGTAGCCCTTAAAAACTTGATACGTGATTTTCCGGATAGTCCACACCGCGAAGAGATTGAGTTTTTGATCGTAAAAAGCTCTTATTTATATGCAATTAACAGCATAGAATCGAAGAAAGAAGAGCGATTGAACGAAACCATCGAAAATTACCATAAATTTGTGGACTCTTACCAGAATAGTGAATACATAGAAAAGGCAGAGAGTTATTACGCCGATGCTATTCGGGAGCTTGATAAAATGAAATTTTAACTTAATATTGAAGCATGAACTTCAAGAATACAAATGCCGCACGAACTACCAAAACGCGTAACGTGCAAGACCTTGAGAAAGATACAGATAATATTTACGAGTCGATTGTAATTATTTCTAAACGCGCAAACCAAATTTCGCAAGAAATGAAGGAAGAGCTAAACTCAAAACTTCAAGAATTTGCTACAACCCAGGACAATCTCGAAGAGATTTTTGAAAACCGGGAGCAAATTGAAATTTCGAAGTTTTATGAACGTTTGCCTAAGCCGCATTCTATTGCTGTGCAGGAAAAGCTGGACGACGAAATTTACTTTAGAAGAGTAGCAGATCCTGAAGCAGAGGCATAATAAGCATGGGTCTGCTTGAAGGGAAGCATGTATTGCTTGGAATAACCGGTAGCATAGCCGCCTACAAATCTGCTTTTATAGTAAGAGATTTGATTAAGGAAGGAGCCGATGTTCAGGTAATTCTCACCCCTTCTGCTTCCGATTTTGTTACGCCACTTACTTTAGGAACACTGAGTAAGCGTCCTGTATTAACCCAATTGGTAAAAGATAGCGAGCTTGGTGTATGGAATAATCATGTTGACCTCGGCCTTTGGGCCGATGTTTTTTTAATAGCTCCCGCTTCCGCGAATACGCTCGCAAAAATGGCGGGCGGAGAGGCAGATAATCTGCTGCTGACCTCCTATCTAAGCGCAAAATGCCCTGTATTTTTCGCTCCGGCAATGGATCTCGATATGCATGCGCACGGTGCCAACCAGGCAAATATTGAAAGACTTGTAAACCGCGGTAATATCCATATCCCATCTGAGTCGGGAGAATTGGCCAGTGGACTTTTTGGCGCAGGACGAATGGCGGAACCTCTGCATATAATAGAGTTTCTGGAAGCATATTTTACCGAAAGGGCACCCCTGAAAAACAAAAAAGTACTTATTACCGCCGGTCCTACCCAAGAGCCGATAGACCCGGTGCGCTATATTGGAAACAGGAGCACCGGAAAAATGGGATATGAGATAGCTAGGGCAGCCGCAGCTCTGGGCGCCGATGTAACACTTATCAGCGGCCCGGTTGCTCTCGAACCACCCAAAAATGTGAAAACCGTATTGGTAAACACAGCCGCCGAAATGTATAAGGAGACTTTGAGTCGTTTTGACAAAATGGACATTGGTATTTTAAGTGCCGCAGTATCAGATTACCGACCGGTAAAAGTGGCTGATGAGAAGATTAAAAAAAGCAGCGACAATCTGAATATTGAACTCGAAAAAACAGACGATATTCTCAAATCGCTAGGTGCAAAGAAGAAAAAAGACCAAATCTTGATTGGTTTTGCTCTGGAAACAGAAAACGCTCTCGAGAATGCCAAAAAAAAGCGTGAAGAGAAAAATTGCGATATGATTGTGTTAAATTCGCTCCGCGACAAAGGAGCCGGTTTTGGCCACGACACCAACAAGGTAATACTGATCTTACGCAATAAAAATATAAATTTAGAGTTGAAACCAAAGTCAGAAGTAGCCAAAGATATCTTTGATTGCATTATACAGGAATTTTTATGATGAAAAGACTTTTTTTAATCCTTGCCATATTCACAGTATTCGGACAAATGGCTCGTGCGCAGGAATTAAATTGCCAGGTAGATGTTATTTATCCTCAAATTCAAGGAGTGAATACCGCTATTTTTGATCAGATGAAGCAGGACGTTTTCGAGTTCATGAACAATCGAAAATGGACGAATGATAAATTTACGATTGAAGAACGCATTAAATGCAACCTGCTGATAAACATTACCGACGCACGCGCAAGCTCTAATACTTACAAAGCGGAACTGCAAATAGTTTCAACACGCCCGGTGTTTAACTCGAGTTACGAAAGCGCTGTGCTGAATGTAAGAGATGACGCAGTGACTTTTGAATATTTTCAAAACACCCAATACAATTTTAATCCAGATAATTTTCAAAACAATTTGGTTTCAATTCTGGCCTATTATGCATATATGGTTATAGGGTATGATTATGATACCTACTCGCCCAGTGGTGGCACACCGTATTACCAGCAGGCGCAGCGCATAGTGCAAAGTGCACAGGGGTCAAACTATCCGGGATGGAAGGCCTTTGAAAGCGACAAAAACCGCTACTGGCTGGTAGAAGATATTTTGCACAAAACTTTTGAGCCGCTTAGAGCTACTTTATATCAATATCACAGAGAAGGACTTGATATAATGAGTGATAAAACGCAATTAGGTCGTCAAAAAATTATGGCTTCCCTGCAAGGATTTAATCAAATACATCGTATTAAGCCAATGGCTTACGTAACTCAGCTTTTCTTTTTGGCCAAGAGCGATGAGATTGGCAATATTTTTAAAGAAGCTCCCGTGCCTGAACGCAATACAGTTTACGAAACCTTATCGAAAGTAGATCCGGGAAATCTTGCCAAATATGAGAAAATGCAAAAAGGAAAGTAGCATGTCCCTGGTCTTCACTTCTTAAAATGAGTGATGTTTTTTCTTCCTTTTCTCAATCTTAAATCGCCATATTTGCACTATGTTGCAACACCTTTCCATAAAGCATTATGCCCTAATAGAAAATCTGGAAATAGATTTTGATAAAGCTTTAAACATCCTTACCGGAGAAACGGGTAGTGGAAAATCTATTATTCTCGGGGCATTGGGCTTAATCATTGGCGAACGTGCCGAGACGCGCGTGGTTCAGGAAGGGAAGAAAAAATGTGTGGTAGAAGCGAGTTTCAATATAAGCGGAATGGGGCTGGAGTCGCAGTTTAAAGCGGCAGATCTTGATTTTGAGCAGGTGTCTATTATTAGACGCGAAATACTGAGCACGGGGAAGAGCAGGGCTTTTGTGAATGATACTCCGGTTACACTCAGTGTGTTAAAAGAACTGAGCTTGCACTTACTCGATATTCACTCCCAGCACCAGACCATTCAAATTAATGATCCTAAGTTTCAACTCAATGTATTAGACAGGTACGCCGATACTTTTGCTGAACGCGCTTCTTATCGTTCTGTCTTTTCAACTTATACGGCTAAGCAAAAAGAGCTTGCCCATGCCTTAGAAATGCGTCGCGATAGCGTAAATGAAGCTGATTTTATAAGGTTTCAGGTGCAGGAGCTGCGTACTGCAAATCTTGACAAAATAGATGAAGAAACTTTTGAAGAAGAATACAATACCCTGGCAAATGCGGAAGAAATAACACAAACGCTCAGTGCAACGGTAGATCTGCTCAATAATGGTGAAAACCCTGTAATTGCCTCTCTAAATGCTGCGCGCGAATTGCTAGGGCGCATTTCAAGCATCTCAAAATCATACGCCGAAATAGCGGAAAGGCTTAAGAGCAGCATTATTGAAATTGACGATATAGCAGGTGAGGTGGAAAATACGCTCAGCGGGATAGAAGCTAATCCTGCGAGACTCGGGGCTTTAGAAGAACTAAGAGCTACTGTTTTCAGGTTGGAGCAAAAGCATAATGTAGATGGGTTGCCTGCGCTCAAGGCGAAAAGAGATGATCTTGAGGCTAAGTTGAGTAAGACCGATAGCTTGGATGAAGATATTGAACAAATTGAAAAGGCGCTCGCTAAAATCTATATCGACTTAAAAGATGCCGGTGCGAAATTAACGGCGAAAAGAGCGAAGAATCTAAAAAAATTCTCTTCAGAAATAGAAAAAGTACTCGGCGGACTAAACATGAAATCGGCGACTTTGGTAATGGATATGTGGCAAACCGATGAGCCAAATACCGATGGTTTTGATAAGCTGACTATGCTCTTTAGTGCGAACGCGGGTCGCAAACCGGAGCCGCTAAAAATGGTCGCATCAGGTGGCGAGCTGTCGCGACTTATGCTGGCTATTAAAAAGTTATATGCAATACGAAGTGATGGCAAAACCATAATTTTTGACGAGATTGATACCGGAGTTTCAGGCGAAGTAGCCAACTCTATGGGATCAATTATGAAAGAAATGGCGAGTGAAATGCAGATTATCTGTATTACCCATCTTCCCCAAATAGCATCGAAAGGGGTTGCACACTACAAAGTTTTTAAAACTGAAGCAAACGCAGTAGTAAAGACTGAAATTGAGCGACTTAACAATGAGGAGCGGATAGTTGAAATCGCTCAAATGTTGAGTGGCGCCAATACAAGCGATGCTGCTTTAGCGAATGCACGTGAACTCCTTGAATTAAACTAATTGGCAATAGGCAATAAGCAATAGGCAATAAGCAATAGGCAATCCTTTTGGATGGGATTTAATTTGTAATAGGCAATAAATTAATAGGCAATACGCAATAAGCAATACACAATACTAAATACACAATACTAAATACACAATACTAAATACACAATACTAAATACACAATACTAAATACACAATACTAAAT
>NZ_JAAGVY010000057.1 GCF_010686655.1 Cryomorpha ignava
AGGACGGAGTTGACTTTATTGCATTTGGAAAAAATCCGGATTGGCAGTTAGTTATAACTAAAAATAACGAATTAAGTATAGCTACAAAAACTGATTTTGGCTCTTTTGGTGCTCCGAATCTTGAAGGAATGGAACCTCAGGATCTCAATGCCATGGTGTACGGAGCGCAAACCCAAAAGGGAACAATTTCGGTTATGGTATTTTCTGATTCCTGTCTGAGCCATGAAGTCGGCTTATTGCCAAATCGTGTAAAGATTTCAGCACAGAAAGCCGATAGAGCTGTTGCTCAATTTATCGGTTGTGGATTGTATTTGAATGATCCGACTTTGCACGATATATGGGCGGTGAGAAGCTGGTCGTCATTAGATTCGACTGAAAAAATTCCTAAAGGAGCTTATTTGGAATTCAATATGCAAACAAACCGAATATACGGAAACTTAGGGTGTGGAGAAATAACAGGCTACTTTGACCCCATGGGAAGCAGGTTGAAAATATACAGAATGGATTATGCCGATAAAAACTGCGCTGAAGAAAGTATTTCTATCAGCCTTTTTAGTGCGTTAAATTTTTCAACCCACGAGCTTATTATTAAGGATGGTTTGGAATTGCGACTTATAAGCAATGGTGACACCATTACATTTATAAAAGCAGATTAAAAAGAAGAAAAGCCGGAATTTCTCCGGCTTTTAATGCAATTGGCTGTTCTAGATGATCTATTGAGTTATCCTTTCTTTATCGGATAATAAACCTCCGTAATCCATTTATTCTGATCTGGCTCATTGGCAGGATCTGTAACATACACTTCCCAGGGGCTGCCAGTTATCTCCAAATTATTATCGCTGGCGTATTTGTTAATAAATTCATGTGCCTCACCTGTGTTTTCGTATGGCCCCATAAACTGACATTTCAAGACTTCGCCCGCATAAGTGTCGCCTTTCTTAATTTTGTCTTTTCCTGGCTTGGTGCTTTTACAAGCGACTGCCACTTCTATTTCTGCCAGATTATTTTCTTCATCCCAAACAGAGAAGATTGCAAATGGAGCTCCGAGCATATTCTTCTGGCCATCTTCACCAATGTATGCCATTAGCTTTCCATATCTCTCTTCAAAAAAAGCAGCATTTACCGAACTTATAGGCAATTGATCTGCACTGTAATAGTATGGTTTTGATTCAACAGTTACTATTTCGGCTGTGAGATTTGAATTTGGCTTCATTGCTCTCAGTTTTTCTTCTGCTACTCTCTTTAAATTCGCAAGTCCTTTCTCAAAATCGGGAGCCATTTGCTCTTCCATTTCATCCTGACCCATCCAGAAGAGATAGCCCGGAAGCTCGCCATTCATTGTCCAAACTGCCGTCGTTTTTCCATCAACTTCAGTAAAGTTCCAGTTAAGAGTTGATTCAGATTGAAAAGGTTCTGTAAAAACCAGCTTGCTTTTAATATGGTTATTCGGTTCGCTTTCCAATATTTCCATCCATCCCGTGCCAACGGAGTCATTCCCCGTCCATTTATAAAGTGCGCCTACCCCAGATTCTGGGCCTTCATAGCTTTTTGTCATATTCGCGTCCATGGCTTCCCATGGGCTCCATGCATCTCTTTCTTTGTGATTATTAACGAGAGAAAACACGAGGTCTGAAGGTGCGTCGATGGTGATTTCCCGTTCAACCTGATAATTTGTAGGGCTGCACGAACTTAGCGCCATGGCTCCAATAGCCAAAGGTAAAATGAAAGTTTTCATAGTGATTAAGTTTGAAATTGGTTACTACAATGTAGTAATATTTAAATTATTACAAACTATTATCAAAAATTTTGTGCTGACTATTTCAATCTTCAGAAAGTTCTTTCATATATAAAATTGTAGAAGCAATCAGCAGAAATGGCTCAGGTTTGGTATCACGAATTTAAAAAAATACCCTTAAGAGCTTGTGTGAGATCCAATCTGTGCAATTCCATCCAGTTGCTTAAAACTCTCATCGGCGTGATCCACAAATCGTACTTTTTTATCGTGAATCCCTAAAAATGCAGCCACAGAGTGGGTGAGTTGCCTCTTTAATATATCAATAACTGTATTGAGTTCATCGGGTCCCTGTTTGACCTCTTCGTGAACACGCTTTTGAAGTCTGTCTTTAATCTTTGTAGCCTCCAATTGCAAAAGCGGATTGGTTCGTCTGTGGCTGCCTCCGAGATAGGGTTTTTTGTGCTCCAGGACTTCTGCAATAATCCATTCGTAATTTAAATCAGTAAAAGATAGCGACTTGAGGTTCATATTGGCAATGAG
Organism: Cryomorpha ignava; assembly: GCF_010686655.1. Classification (GTDB taxonomy): domain Bacteria; phylum Bacteroidota; class Bacteroidia; order Flavobacteriales_D; family Cryomorphaceae; genus Cryomorpha; species Cryomorpha ignava. The sequence continues at coordinate 2,276 of NZ_JAAGVY010000057.1, forward strand.
CACTTCATCATTGCTGTATTTAATTCTCAATTCATTTAAATCAACTCCATACTTGGCAATTAAATCAACTTTTAGTGCGCCTATAAATTGGATGGTTTTGCCCTCATCGCTTATTTGTTCCTCATTCCAGGTCCGTGTAAAATTCGTATCCACTTCAAATAAACCAACGTCGAGAATCTGCCGTATGGCTGAAAGATTAAACTTTCTACTTCTGAGCTCTTCGTTTTCGCTTCTCACTTTAGAAAGTTGGGCATCCTCTTGTTCAAGTCGTTTTTGAAGCGATTCAATTTCAGCGTCTTTTGTGCGTATAAATGCGGAATACAAGGCGTAGAAAACTATCATTGCTCCGACGAAAATCGCCGAATAAGCTAAAAATTCATTGAAAAGAATGGCGAGAAATATGGCTACGGCGGCCATAGCTATCAATATGTTTCTCAAATTCTTTTTCATCTGCTAAAGATAATACGATCCTATTTACTAGAAGCTAATATTTAGTATTTATTCAGGTCAGAGGTTATAACTGCAAGGTAAATTGCCATTAATGGCCATACATAATACAGCATATTACATAATTAAAAAGCCTGCTATGTGCAGGCTTTTTCATCTTTAATGGGCTGTTCACTTATTACTCGACTACAAATTTTTTGTAGGCGAGTAGTTGATTGTTATACATTGCGTTTAAAATATAAATGCCTTTTTCAATTCCTGATGTTGAAATTCGAATTTGATCTGTATTGGGTTTTTGGTACTCTGCTACTATTCTTCCTTGTATATCAATAATCTGAAATTGAATATTGCCGGAGCATTCGGTACATACATTTTCAAGATTTAAAAAATGGGTGGTCGGGTTGGGATAAATATACAAAGCTTTACGCTCCATATCGCGGAGGCCGCTCAAAAGCCGCCCTTCAAAAGAGCCGGTTTCAAGAAAAACTCCCGAATCTAAAGCCCCATCAGAAGCATCGCAAATAGCAAATTTTATATGATAAGTTTCTCCATTAACAACCTCCATATAAGCTTCAAAGTTTTCCGTATATCCTGTAAAAAGTAAGTCGTTCACTTCGTTGCCACTATTTTGAATGAAGTATTGAGAATCTTCAATCCAGTTAGGATTTGCCGATTCACAATTGGCTTCATTACCCGGGTAAGATGAAACTCCTGAATTAACCGTATTAATAGCTACGGGAGTTGTGCTATTTGGAATAGTTGCAATATTCACAGCATTATTTGTGAATGGCCCTTCAAGACCGGGGCCACTTATAAAAAGACCAAAGCCATCATTAAAAGTTGAACAGGTAAAGCTCGCATATTCGGCTGAAGCAAAGAAATAATTAAAAGCCAGAGCGTCGGCTTCTACCAGCACATCAAATTCAATGACCGCGCAATCATTAACGGGCATTCCTGTCATGGTTTGAATATCGCTGTCCTGATAGTTCGCAATGGGAATCCAGTCTGGAGGAACGCCCGCAATTCTTTCCGTAGAACCTGTGTACATGATTAATCCAGAATCCATATTTAAAGAATCCGAATTTCCATTCGTAAACAATGCGAGTCTCGGACTTATCGAATCTGCAGAAGCTCCGTTAAACGTAACATTAGAAATGGAAACCAGAACTCCCGAATTGAAAAAGTCGTCCACAAGCGCTTCAGCAGTAAGCGAATCATTAATTTGAATTTGGGCACCAGAATTATTGGGATTCAAAACTAAAATAGCCAGAACAATAGCAAAATTGGGTATAAATTTTTTCATACAAATAAGATTTAAAGAGGATGTTGAGATTAACAAAAAAATGTAAAACGTCCTAATTTTAAATATTTTAATTCTTTCTGTAATTTCCGTTTAATCTACATTTTATTCAAAGCAACTGCCGATATAGTGTGATGAACGGAATGATTTTAGGTTCAAGAATAAACCTTTATTTGATTTGTTTGTTCTAAGGTTGAGAATTCATATTATATTTGACCTTTAATTCCCCTCACCATTTTGCAGATTACTCCAGTTGAAAATAAAATAGTAAGTATGTTTGCCGCCGGCGACGTGCGTGCTATGGACTTGCTCTATGACAACTATGCTGATACGTTGTATGGGGTAATTTTGCGCATTGTGGGCGATGAAGATCAGGCCAAGGACGTTTTACAAGATGCATTTGTAAAAGTTTGGAAGCGTTCTAAATCTTACGACCCCAGTAAAGGCCGCCTATTTACCTGGTTAATGAGCATAGTAAGAAATCAAAGTATAGACGCAATTAGAAAAACAAATCGCTCTGGTAAAATCTATGGGACGGCCAATGACGTAGCTATAGCAAATACGAGTGCAGACAACATTGATTTAAGCCTGAACCACGATATTAAAAAAGTGCTCGACCAATTGGACGAGCATCACAGAGATTTGATAATGCATTCTTACATTCTAGGATATACACATCCTGAGATATCTGAGAAAATGGAAATGCCAATAGGAACTGTTAAAACAAGAATAAGAAGCGCAATGATTGAATTGCGATCAATTTTTAGAGATGGACATTAACGCGTACATATCATCTGGTATTCTTCAGGAATACGCTCTTGGACACATCAGTGACCAAGAGCGCAGCGAAGTGGAATGTATGAGTAAAATCTATCCTGAAATTCGGGAAGCCCTTACTACCTCTGAAATAGATTTGGAAAGTTTTGCCGCGGCTTACGCTGTAAAATCTCCTTCCAAATCTCGCGAGAATATTCTTGTCGCCGTTAAGCGACAGGCGCAAGATTCTACTATACATTCCGTAACCAAAGACGATAATGCGTCTGAAACAAAAGAAATATTAATCCAGAGTGAAGTAACTGAACGTAAATCTGCATGGGGCGGATGGGCGGCTGCGGCTGCTGTTATTGCTATCGCAATTGCTGTATGGCAATACACCGACAACCAAGCTAGCAAAGATGAATTGCAGGCTTTGAAGGTTGAGCAGAATACGCTCGAAAATAAAACTGCGGAACTGGAAACAAGAGTAGCACAACTATCAGATGGTCTCAATGAAGTGTATAGTTCATCCGTAAAAAAGGTGACGCTTAAGTCTGTTAAAGAGAATAATACTACCCAGCTTGCTTTGCTCTGGAATACAGAAACAGGTGAGGTTAAGTTAAATACTTCAGCACTGCCCAAATTACCAAGTGATAAGCAATATCAACTTTGGGTACTTAAGGATGGTAAGCCAAAAGATATGGGCGTTCTCTCAAAAACAGAAGAAGGAATTCTAATTGCATCAAACGCAACCAAAGACGGAGATACATTTGCCATTACTATTGAACCACTGGGCGGAAAAGCTTCACCAAGCCTAGACCAGTTGGTGGTGATGGGTGCGATCTCTTAGAAATATATCAGGTGCACTTTTCATAGCATTAGATGAAATATTTTATTTACGTTCGGATTAGTGGCATTATTTGCATAATATTGACAGTTCAAAACCCACTAATTTGATACCATGTCAATTAAATTATTTGCTGCGCTCTTTTTAAGTGCCTTCTGCCTTCTGGCTTGCGCCGATAGCAGCGATTCAAACAATATTAAACTGAATTCACAGGCAGTAATCGTTCAAGAAGATAAATTAATGCCCCAGGAAGGGTGGAAAACACTCACCGACTCACTTTACACTATTCAATATCCCGAAAATTGGGAAATGAACTATACGGGCCAGTTAGGATTGAGCTTTGTTGTGGTTTCTCCAATTGAAGATGAAAAAGATCAGTTTAGAGAAAATCTTAGCCTGGTAGTTCAAAGCATGAATGCTGATGATAGCAGCCTCAAAGATTTTGCGGAAGATAACACCTACCAGATTGTTGACATGATCACAGATGGTAAAATCGTGAAAAATGAAGAAGCTACATTGAGCGGGGTCACCTTTCGGGAGGTAACCTATTCAGGAAACCAAAACAATATGGATTTCATAAATACACAGCGTTATTATTTTCACAATAACAAGGCTTATATACTTACATTCACCTGCGCTGCCCAACATTATGATAAATTTAAGCCGCAAATAAAAAAGCTTATGGATACGCTTCGGTTTCAATAAAAAAGGTTAATAATTTATGCTTGGAGACAACATATTGGCATTTCCAAACTTCAAATCAAGAATGCAATAAGCTCTTCCTTATTTTACTTGTTTTAATCTAGAGATAGTTTTTTGTAATCGGCATTATTTTCACTGAGTTAGATTCCAACTTATATATACTTGATAAACCCTTTCAGATATTTCCCCAGGTTAACACCAAAATTTATAATTTCGGCACTGATTGTTTAAATGACTACTGCCGCTATAATAACACTTCTAATTGTTGCACTCGCAATAATTCTCTTCGTTACTGAAGTTGTTTCAATTGATGTTGTGGCAATTAGCCTAATGGTTATTCTTATGCTCACGGGGGTTGTTACTGTGGCAGAAGGTCTTTCAGGATTCAGCAACCCTGCAACCATTACTGTTGCATTTATGTTTATACTTAGTGGGGCGCTACTTAAAACCGGGGCTCTTCAGTACGTAACTCACCGGTTGACGCGTATATTTATAATTAATCACAGATTGGGAATTTTGCTGATGATGGTACTCGTGGCCAGTATATCTGCATTTGTAAATAATACACCTGTCGTTGCGGTTTTTATCCCTGTTGTCATTCAAATTGCCAATGCTTCAAAAATAAATCCGGCCAAGCTGCTTATCCCTTTGTCTTTTGCCTCTATTATGGGTGGTATGTGCACTTTGCTTGGTACTTCTACCAATCTCTTGGTAAATGGAATAGCCTTGCGAGAAGGGGTTGAGGCAATCGGCATCTTTGAAATGTCGGGTTTAGCTCTTATTCTCTTATTTGTTGGAATATTATATATGGTTTTTATCGGTTACCGATTGCTGCCTTCGCGAGAGCCCGAATCTGATTTAAAAGTAAAATTCGGATTAAGAGATTATCTTACTGATATTGAGATTATGCCCGGTTCAAAACTGGTGGGAATCAAGATTTTGGAATCGAGTCTGGTACGTCAACTACAAATGGACATACTTGAAATTGCTCGAAATGGAACACGCTTTACACTTCCTCCGGGCGATTTTGTACTTCAGGCAGGCGATATTCTAAAAACGCGTTGCAGTGCCGAGAAAATGATGGCATTGAAAGATCAGGCGAGAATAATTACCAATCCCGATATGAAAATTGGTGACCATGACTTGGGTGAAGGAAATTCAACGCTGGTAGAGATGGTAATAACTTCAAATGCAGCAATTGAAGGACAAACATTGCGCGAGGCCGATTTTAGACGCCGGTTTAGGGCTGCACCGCTTGCGATTAGACATAGAGAAGAAGTATTACGTGAAAATCTTTACGATGTGGTGCTTCGATCGGGTGACGTTATTCTCGCCGAAGTAAAATCGCATTTCGTGCACGCTCTTAAGCTAATGGAAAATGAACAGGACGCTCCATTTGCAATTATATCACAGCAAGAGCTAACAGATTTTGATCGGCGCGGATTCTGGACTACCATTTCTTTGGTAATCGCAATGGTCATTTTAGCTGCTATGGGTTGGGTAGATATTACGGCAGCAGCGATAGCGGCGGTTATCTTACTGGTCTTCATAGGCAATATTACAATGAAAGAAGCATATGAGGCAGTAAACTGGAAGATTGTTTTTGTCCTTGCCGGAGTATTAAGTCTCGGAATTGCAATGAAGAATTCTGGTCTTGACCTGATGATTGCCAATCTGCTAACCAATAATTTGGGCACTTTCGGGCCGGTTTTTATCCTATCAGGTATTTATTTTGCAACTTCATTACTCACAGAAGTCATGTCAAATAATGCTACTGCTGCACTAATGGCACCAATTGGTATTACCATTGCCACCACCCTCGGAATTAGTCCAACACCCTTTTTAATCGCCATTATGTTTGCGGCTTCAGCGAGTTTTATGACGCCCATTGGCTATCAAACGAATACCATGGTCTACAGCGCCGGTCAGTATAAGTTTACCGACTTTATAAAAGTAGGCTTTCTTCTCAATCTCTTATTTTGGATTATTTCCAGCTTTCTAATACCGCTTTTCTTTCCATTTTAAGGTTTAGTGCCCAACTCAAAGGTTATTCCAAGGCTTTAGAATGCTTGTCAGTATAATCTGTTCACCTTTTCAAATCTTATCGATATTGATTTAAAATCAGTCTAAAACTAAGATTATGAAAACAAAGATTTACTCACTTATTGCAGCAGCGCTTTTTACGCTGACAATTTCGGGATCTGCATTCGCCCAAATAAATCATGGCGCACGAAAGCCCGCTAAAGCTCCATCGGGCTATATTACAACCGATGATGGATTTATTGATCCCATCAGGCTTCCTGTACGACCGGGTGACAACGAATTTAAAATTAACCCCGATGTTCCTGTTTACGATCAAATTCATGCTCCAATACGATGGTATGCTATTGAAAATGAGCGTAATTCTAAATATTGGGAAAGTGTGAATGTAAATAGAATATGGGTTGAACTGGAGCAGGGACTGACAATAAGCGATCCTGCTATTCGGGATTTTCTTAATGAATATGGACTCACCGAGATTCTCAGCGAAAGCAAAAGAAAACACCAGACGAATTATTGGATTTTTAAGTTAGAAAATGCCACTCCGGAACAAATTGTGGAAATGGCAAAGGCTGCCCAGGCCATTCATGGTATTCGATTTTTAGAGCCTTCGGTTATTTACACTAGCTCTTATACTCCTAATGATCCTATGTACAATCTTCAATGGGGCCCTTATATTACTTATTTTGATGAAGCCTGGGATGTAAGCATTGGTGGAAATTCATGGAATGTTGTGGCAGTAATAGATGATGCCTGCGATTGGTATCACGAAGATTTAACTGATATGGTATGGTATGGTTATGATTATGCGATGGATGATGGCGATATATATCCCGATGACCCGAATAATCATAAACATGGAACTCATACTACAGGTACGGTTGCTGCAAAAATCAACAATGGAATTGGAGTAGCCGGTATGGTTAACGATACGGTGTATTTTGCTAAAGTGGGACTGCCAGACGGTACACTTAGCGATGAAGGTATCGTAAATGCATATTACGATATTGGAGATATTGACCGAATTACTGCTGTAAATATGAGCTTCGGAGGTGGTGCGCCTAGTGCTGTAAATGAGCAAGGACTTAATTACGCATGGAATCACGGAAAGATACTTCTCGTATCAAGCGGAAATGATGGAACTGGAACTATATCCTTTCCGGCCGCTTATCCTGCAGCTATGGCAGTGGGAAGTATCGGAACAGATGGAGAGCAACTAGATCTGGCATCCTATTCGCAATATGGTAACGAACAGGAAATTACAGCACCTGGTGGAGAAACTCAATTTAATTATGGAATTGTTTCGTGTATCCCACTAAATCAATACGAATCTATGCAAGGTACGTCTATGGCTGCACCTCATGTTACAGGACTCGCTGGATTGATGAAACATGTAAATATGAATTTGACCAATGCCGATATTAGAAATATTATCAATGCTACTGCTTTTGATATGGGCGCACCCGGCTGGGACGCAACTTTTGGATATGGTATGATCAATGCAAGCCTTGCTATTCAAACTGCAGTAAATGGAAGCGTGGGTATTGCAGAGCTTGACGGATCTGACGTGATGCGCATATATCCAAATCCGGCTGCTGATTATATACTAATTGACAAAAAAATAAGCTTTGAAAAAGGAACGTATGAAATTCTTGATATCACAGGTAAAATGGTGAAATCAATTCGTATATCTCCTGAAAAAGTTTCTACAATTAACATTTCTGACCTGCCTAAAGGGGTGTTCATTTTAAGAATGACTTCTGAAATTGGATTAACAGCTACGAAATTTGTGAAACTCTAAGTTTAAACCTATTCTTCATTTTTATACAATCCTACCTGAAACTGATTGAATCCTGCTCCATAAATAGAGCAGGGTTTTTTTTTGAATTTAACCAATTCGCGGAGACTGATCCGAAAGTACGTTTTACCCAAGAGTATTCAGGTAAACCATTCATTTAGAGAGTGTCGACGACGTTAGGGTTTATTCTCGCACATCGCAAACATTACTTTACAATAACCAAGAAATTATTTAAAGTAAAATGTTTATTTTTGACTTGAGTTTTATTACTTTCTCAACCTTACCTTTCAAAAAATAAATAATGAATGGAAATTGGTTTATGACCAAAATACAGTAATTATGAAGGTAGAGTGAAACGGTATTCTGATTTTATAGAGTCCGCAATTCATTTTTACTGCTCGATATTCTATATTTTAGCGAAGCGACTTCACGTTGCCATTCTTCTATGAAAGCACAAATCTTCTTGCTCGGGTTTATTTTTATTGTATGCAATACACTTTGTAGCCACCGAAATGAAGAAAGAATAAGGTCAGATAAGATAAACGGAATGACGCTTGAATCACCACCTAAGGCAATTGATTCCTCAAAATTTGATCCGCTCAAAGACTTAAATGTAAACTATGTTTGTATTGTTCCCTATGCATTTAGCCCCAAAAATAATCCTTCGGTAGTATTCAATCATAAGCGACAGTGGTGGGGCGAACGGGAAGAAGGAGTGGAGGAATTAATAAAAATGGCACGCTCTCGCACTATGAGAGTTATGCTCAAGCCACAAGTGTGGATGCACCAAGGGTGGGTGGGCGATTTTAATCTTGAGAGCCCTGCAGATTGGAAATTATGGGAAGACGCATATAGAAATTATATAGTATTCTATGCAGAAATCGCAGAGGCTAACAAGGTGGAGATCTTTTGCATAGGAACAGAATATAAAGTAGTCTCCAGTCAAAGACCGGATTACTGGATTGGTTTGATTGCCGAAATAAGAAAAATCTATTCAGGAGAGCTCACATATGCTGCCAATTGGGATGAATATGAAAGTATCTCTTTCTGGGATAAGCTCGATTATATAGGAATTAATGCCTATTTCCCACTTTCGCAAAAACAGAATCCGGAAAGAAAAGAGCTAGAGCTTGTTTGGCAAAATATTTCAAGTCGCATAGAATTGATTCATTCCAAATTTCAAAAGCCTGTTTTATTTACTGAGTTTGGCTATCGAAGTGTCGATTTCGCTGCCGGAAACCAATGGGAATTAAATGGAAAGACTTTTAACGCTGAACTTCAAGAAAAGGCCTTCCGTGCATTTTTTAATTCACCGTGGAAAGAAAGCTGGGTAGCAGGCGGATTTATCTGGAAGTGGGAATTTGAAGAAAACGCAGGTGGGGAAAATAATACTAAATATACCCCGCAAGATAAACCGGCTTTAAAGGCCATTAGAGAAGTGTATTGGGCTAAATGAAAAAAATCGCATTTCAGCGATTTGTCCTAACGGAAAAGTCTTTTCACCTTCTTAACCAAGCTGGCACCACCTTTAACAGTTGAAACTGTTAGAGCGAGATATTTTAGATAAGTGAAGATTTGGCCGTTGCTAAAAATGTTGTCATTATCTTCCAGAAGCTCATGTTTACGACTTCCACTACCAGCAATACCAAGCGCCTCTTTTATCAAGTTGATAGGTCTCAGGCTTTCCTTAAATTCTACTACATTATTACCAAGTTCTTCCTTAATGATATTCTTTTTGATTTTTAATCTCAGAATTTCATTCTCCAGGTCTTTCATGGACTTAATATGTCCGTATTTATTCGTCTTCGTCATCATCTTCAAATACTTCTTTGAGCATACTCTGCATTATAGGTCTGCTGATGAATATTTTACTGAAAAGCAACACAATAACTAAAAGACCTAAAATACACAGACCGGTATAAATAAATCCTAAAACGTAATTATTTAAATGTTGCCCCCATACAAGGGCTAGCGCAACAAAAAGAAAGCAAAAAGCAATACAGCCAAACGCGATGGCAAAAATAACCTGAATACTTTTTGCGAAAATTCTTGTCGCCTGCCGAACTAAAATTAGTTTGTATCGGTCTTTTTCTGAACGAAGGTAAAGCTGCAAAGCAGCTTTACTCTCCTCCAGAATTTCTTCTGCTGATTTTCTCATTCAGTTTTATTTCTCGCTCAAATTATACCTTAGCGGATTCTTTCATGTTCCCGGCGGCATCTTTTATATTGTGAGTTGCCTCTTTAACATTTGACGAAGCTGATTTTACATTAGATGCGGTATCGCTTATTTTGCTTTTCAAATCATCGTAAGCTTTATTTACCTTATCTTCAATTGTCGCCTCCATCTTGCTGAGTTTCTTCGCTGTTTTACTGCGAAGTTTTTTACCATTCTCGCTATTTAAATACAGACCTGCTGTTACTCCTAATGCTGTTCCAATTATGAAGGTTAAAACTCCTGTGCTATTCTTACTCATGTTTATATGTTTTGTGTTTGTGGTTTAAATGCTGTAACGTTTACAACTATTCTTCTCATTCTGGTAATATACAAAATATTTTGCAAAATCTAAAATTTAACTTATAGAAGTTCACACTTCATTCTTGTTAAACTTTTCTCTCAAATCATCAAATTTCTTTTGCGTATTGTCTTCTAGCTTTTCGTAGTTATTTTCTAACCAATCCATGCTATCTTCAACGCCCTGGTTTATTTCATTACCAGCATTATCCAAATCAGCTCCGACTTCATCGCTTGTTCTTTCAAACCATGACTCTACTTCAGTCATGCGCTCATCAGCCATCTTGTTAAATTCTTTTCTTCTTTCCTGATAATCTTCCTTTACCATCTCATATCTCTCTTCAACGCTGTTAAGATCTGCCTTCATTTCATCTGAAGCGTCTTCAAATGCCTCGTCAGCATTGTTTTCTAGACGGTCATAACGAGCGTCAATCATATCCCAATTTGCATTTGCAGTCATAGCCACTTGTGTGTCCACGCTGTCAACAAAGCTTTTAAGATCATTCATTGCCTCAGTTCTTGATTTCTCTACATCAGCGCCATTGTCACATGAGCTTAAAATCAGAAGTGGTAGTGATAATATTAGTGCGATTTTCATAAAATAGTTTTTTTTGGTTTTTTATATAATGGTAAATGCAAATTAGATTCCAGAAAAGAATAATAGCTAAAAAAAAAATCTAAATCTTTTAAAGATCTATTAATCAATACGTAAGTTTGATATTTGAGACGATTGAAGGATGATGACAGATTTAAAAATGGGGCGAGAATTACTCATCAACTGTGGAATCTTTAAGCAGTTCATCTTTAACTTATTCGCACTATCCATTTATGCTTGTTTAAGGTGTGGTATTCGGTCATTACTTTTTAGTGATAATGCGTGAGCAATCTATATAAATCAATATTTAATCTATTTAATTTCTACGCTTTCTCATAAATTAAAAAAGCGCGATTTTCGACTCAAATGCATTTTTGGAGCAAGGTTGAATTCATTCTTTTTATAATGCCGATTCTTAAAGACTGTACATGAGGCGAAATTTATTGAGCACTTGCTTTATCGTCGCCGCCAGCCATGCCAGCGATATGTAATTTCATTTCATTTAATTTTTCACCCCCCTTTATACCAAAATCCAGCGTGCGAATTGGGAAAGGAATCATAATATCATTTTCATCATAGGCTTTCTTAATCGCCATAATCGCATCGCTTTTAAAAGTCCGAAACTTAGCTTGGTTCATATCATTCATCCATATGGCAAGCGTAAAATTAATAGAGCTATCTCCAAATTCTTCAAACCATAAATTCTTATCCTTATTAGAATTAAGATTTGGAATATTACTTACAGCGTCAAGTGTGATTTTTTTAACTTTTTCTAAATCCTCTCCATAAGAAACACCCACGCTCAAATCAAGCCTGCGCATTTCCGATCTTGAATAATTTATAATTTTATTGTAGAGTACGCTTTTGTTTGGAATAAAAATATCCTGTCCTTGAAAATTCCGTAAGATAGTAGATCGCAGATTTAACTCTCTTACAATACCGATTTCGTCATTAGACTCTACCATGTCGTGGAGTCTAATCGGCCTCTTTAATGCAATAATTATCCCTGCTAAAAAGTTTGCGGCGGTATCCTGAAAAGCAAAACCTAAGGCCAAACCAATTATACCTGCACCAGCGAGAAGTGAGGTAACTGTTTTGTCGAGCTGAACTGCGCTTAGAGCGGCAAAAAGACCTAATACAAAAACGACGGAGAAAACGAAGTTGCCAAGCAGCTTCATTATTGCCGTGTTTCCTTTTGTTTTTTCATCTATTTTTCTAACTGCGTACCTGCTTGCTTTTGCTAGAAAGTAGAAAAGGACGACTATTAAAATTGCGACTCCTATATTTGGCAACATTTTAATTGCCGTTGTCGCCCAACCTGTAAGCTTTTCGGTTATTATTGCCGTCGTTTCTTTAATTTCAATCATATACTTCTCTCAGATTGTGTTAGTCTATATTGTGTTAGTCAATTTCTACAATTAACTGATTCTACAATTAACTGACTAACAGAGAAGCACAGCAAATTGTTGAAAAAGCAAAAGATATGCTTGCAATTATTCGATCAATCTTTTTGCAAAATATCTGCTATAGGGAGCAAAATGGTAAAAGTAGAGCCAATACTTTTTTCGCTATCCACTTCTATGTGGCCTTTATGCTCAGAGATGATAGAGAGTGTGTTAGTCAAACCTAAGCCAACTCCTTTTTTCTTACTTGTGAAAAACGGATCGAAAAGCGTTTTTTGCTGACTCTCAGTCATCCCACTTCCATTGTCTTCTATATAAATACATAGATATCCATCTTCTTCATACGTACCAATAATCACTTGTCCTGATTCGTTATCAATAGATTCTATGGCATTTGTTATTATATTAGATATCGCAATTAGCAATTTTCCGGAATCACAAAAATATAGGGACTTCTCTGATTCAAAATCTGTTATTAGTTTGATGTCGAGGAGCTGTGCACGATCTTTTGCATCATCTACTGCTCTGTTTGTAATATCTATAATATCGCACTCAGTAGATTGAAGGCTTTTTTGTTCCGATGATTTTAATAGTTGATCTATAAGCTTATCAATTCGCCTCGTGCATCTTTCAATGATACCAATGTAAAGTTCTGTTTCCTCATTTTTTGGCACTTCATCCTCCAGTTGATTAACTGCCAGAGTAATGTTTGTCAAAGGGTTACGTATCTCATGAGCCAGAGTCCGGGCAAGGCGGTAGGTCATGGCAATTCGAGATGAATTTTCTTTTATGCTACTAATCCGTTTTTTATATGAAATATTGCTTAGCGTGCCGTGGTAGCCCGAAATCATCTTAGACGGAGTGGCACTACTGGAATAGTATTCTCGAAGTGCCGAAATTTTAAGATGTCCTGGAAAAATACCTTTCCGATCCAGGCGGTTAAATTTCATTTCGCACTCATAACTTTCCTTGTCATCTTCGATAAATCTAGAGACAAACCTTTCATATTCTGTAGGATCATTAAAAATAGTCTTGAAGTCATCGCCGTTTATTTGATGTAGCTTAACTCCGAAAAGATTGGAAAAAACCTCATTTATATTTTCGATTTTCAAATCGGCGGTTAGAAAAAAGGCGGCATCAACGGCATTGTAAAAGAGGGATTGATAGCGCTTTTGCTGTTTTTCTATCTCTCTTTTGAGCTTTCTTGATTCTAAAGCATATTTTATGCTGTTATTTAACCCCGAAGCGGTAAGCTGACTTTTGTAAAGATAATCTGCAGTAAGGCTTTTCACGGCAGTAAACTCATCGTTTAACTCTATAGAATCTGTTAAATAAATAACAGTTGAGGGAAATAATTCAATTGTATATTGAGCGAGAAAATCAGCCGGGTTTTTATCGATTAAATTTTCATCTATCAAAGTCACATCAAACAGGTCGGTCTTCTGAGCAAGCTCAGTTTGATGAAATATAGTGTATTTATCAGGATGTTCTAAAAGTAATTGATGTATCTCACTCTCCAAAGCAATGTCAGATGTAAGTATTAGTACCTTGGTTCTGTACATAAGTCCGGAGAATTAAAGATCGTAGTTTTTTAACTTATTGTACAACGTTTTGCGATCAATATTTAAAATTTTGGCTGCTTTAGATTTGTTATTTCCAGTTTGGGTCAAAACTTTTAGAATTCGTTCGCGCTCCGCCTCGTTCGCGACCCCTTTCAAAGAGTTTAAGTTTGATTCACTGCGTGTATTGGAGCTATACACAATCTCTTCCGGCAGGGTGCTCAAATCTATGACATCATTTTTAGACAACAGTACGCTACGCTTAATTACGTTTCGGAGCTCGCGCAAATTTCCGGGCCAATTATAACTTTTAAATTTTTCGAGCACTTCGGCATCAACACCTTTAATATTTTTGTCAAGTTGCACATTCGCCAATTCAATAAAACTCTCTATAAATTCCTCAAGATCTTCGTTTCGCGATCTGATTGGATTCAATTCAATGCTGAACTCGTTGAGTCGGTAATATAAATCTTCTCTAAAATCACCGTCTTCTACTGATTTCTTTAAATCTTCATTAGTTGCGACAAGAAGTCTTACATCCACACTAATGTCTTTATTTCCGCCTACCCGGGTAAATTTACGCTCCTGAAGTACCCTTAACAATTTCATTTGAACTTCATAAGACAAATTTCCAATTTCATCCAAAAACAAAGTTCCTCCATCGGCGTATTTAAACTTACCGTCTTTTTCTCTGAGGGCACCCGTAAAAGCACCTTTTTCGTGACCAAAAAACTCGCTGGCGGCAAGATCTTTTGGGAGTGCTCCACAATCTATTGCAACGAAAGGACCATTATTCCTTTTACTAAGGCGGTGTATCTCCTGTGCAACATATTCTTTACCAGTACCTGTCTCGCCGGTAATAATTACAGACATTGGAGTAGGAGCCACAATTTCAACGTTCTGCTGTATTGCGCGTGAAGGTTTGCTCTTTCCAATGATGTAATCTTTTCGTTGTTGGGGGGTGGACTTGGTATGAGTTGAAGTTTTTTGATTTTTGGAGGCAAGCTGGTGCACATTTGTATTTTCGCTCGGTAGTGACTTACTTGAAGATTCTGCTCCTGCTGCAATTGTATTATTTATTAGGCTTAATAATTCTTCCGGATATAAAGGTTTTGTAATATAATCTATGGCACCATATTTTATTACTTCTACCGCCATCCGTATGTCAGAATATCCGGTGATGATAATAACTTTATTTTCCTGACGTATAGCCTTAATTTCTTTTAGTAATTCCAAGCCGGAAAAATCGGGCAATCTGAAATCAGAAATTATGAGATCGAAAGTATCGTTTTTCAGTTTTGCCAGCGCATCATTTCCGGTGTGAGCGGTTACTACTTGAAATCCCTTCTTCGAGAGAAACTTGTCGAGAATCAAACATATTTCGATTTCATCGTCGACAACTAATATTTTGGACATCATTTAAAAAATGGTTTTGGAGCAAAGATAAGGGGAAAATAATCTACAAAAATGGTAATTATACCCCGTGTTCTTTTAGAATGGTCAATATTTGTGATTTATTAAAGGGTTTTTGAATTAGACATTCAATACCGTTTAAAGTTACATCTTTTTTAATATCATTCCCTTTTTGGGCAGTTATAACCACAATACTGGCGTCCACGTTGGTTTTTCGAATAGTAGCGACCAAATTTAAACCGTACTCATTATCAAGGTTTAAATCTAAAAAGACCATTTCAAATTTATTGTTTTCAAGCTTTTCGGTTGCTTCAGAAATATTGCTTGCATAAACAACCAGATATCCTGAAGACTTAAGCATTGCTCTCATCATTATGCCGATGTCTTCTTCATCGTCTATAACTAACACTTTATTCATGATGCCTTTATTTCAACTATTGTTCCAATTTTCTTTGTCTAAAACGACTTGGTGAAATCTTTTACGACCTATCATTTCTAAAAGTTCGCAGACAAGTTATAAGAGTACTTTTTTCATTACGAGAAAAAGTTCAAAAAAATAAAAACTTAAGAGATCAGCAAAATATTTTTGTTTTTTATTTTGATACAGCAGTATTTAGATTCGTAAACTCGTCATCTAGCGGTAGTAAAGGGTTTTAAAATAAGATTCAGTTCTCGATTTGGCTATATTTCCGTGTTTAAATACGATGAACTTACAAAATACTTCGACAAAAAATTGACATTGATGTCTTTTCGAAATACTTTTGTCGATGAAATGTAACCATTCGGCGATATTATTAATTAGATTAACCAATTGTCGAGTATTGTTAAAACAACTAAAAATAAGATGCTATGAAGAATTCTACCAGTCCGCTTACGGGGCGCTCGCGGACGCAAATGAAAGATGTAACGCGTTATCTTAAAAGACTGTTGCTCACAATGGCAATAGTTTTTTTTGGCTTTGGTCTCAGCTTTGCACAGATCAATCCGAATCAAATTTTTGATTACAACCATACCCAAACTTTTGACCCTTCGGGAAATGCGAGTGAAGTGGATCGTGTAATTGGAAACCCATATATTAAAGGGGTAAATCAAATTGTGCGACGGGGAGCAAACAACCCCGATCTCCCGGCTGATATCACCTGTGGAGATTTGCGGGTAGTGTTGATTCTCGATGAATCGGGATCCATTTCTCCAGGTCAAACGCCAGGAGCTGCGGCAGCGGTGCGAAGCGGAGCCTTGCAGTTGGCACAGTCACTTCTAAATTCGGGAGCTCAGTTAAGAGTTGTAGAATTTGCTACTACCTCATCAATTCTAAATTTGGGTGGTGCAATAGTTAACCCTTCATTCATTAGTAATTTTAATAATTATCTAAACAGCAGCTATAGCGGCCAGAGCTATGATCCAATTTCTGCTTCACCTTGTACAGGTTGGACAAATTGGGAGGCTGCACTTAAAGATGCAAAAGGGCTTCCTGCAGATTTGGTTATTTTCTTTACTGATGGCAACCCAACAGCTTACGATGTAAATGGTGCGGATTGTGGAAATGTGCGCACCCCCAATAGCGGTTCGTTCAGCTATACTACCGCCTTAAATAGAGCTATTACCCAAGCAGATCTTATCAAGAACAGTGGTAAACACATGTTTGCCGTTGGAGTTGGTTCTGTAAACACTGCAAACTTAATAGATATTTCAGGAAGCGATAACTTCGCTATTAGTGAAAATATCTATACGGACGATTATTCAATTGGAAATTTCGAAGACCTTGCAGATGCCTTAGGGGATGCGGTAAATCAAATTTGTGGAACTGAAATTACAATCGACAAAACGGTTTCACCGAATCCGGTTTGTCCGGAATCATCTGTTACGTTTACAATCACCGTTGAAAATACAGGTGGTAGTTACGATTTTGATGCTATTAATACCGTACTTACTGATGCATTTCCAGCAGGATTTTCAAATTTCGCCATTGTAGGCGCCCCTGTTTCAGGAGCCTCCATATCTGGAAGTACATTGACTTATAATATTGGAGACCTTGTTGCTGATATTCCTGTTACAATACAGGTAACTGCAAATGCTCCCCCTTCAGGTGGCACATATACAAATACGGCTTCTGCCAATGCAGATAATGCTAATCTTGTTACTGACGACGCAATTCTGCAAGTGTCGAACATAACCGGTTCAAAAACCACCGAAACAGTTTGTGATGAATATTTATGGTCTGTAAATCAGGTTAACTACAATGCTTCTGCATTTGTAATAGTTGAATCAACAAATAACGCAGGCTGTATCCAAAGAGATACGCTGGATTTGACGGTTAATTACTCTGAAGAAACATCCTTTGCAGCTTCAGCTTGTGATTCTTACACTTGGGATGGCACAACTTATGGAACGTCTGGAGTCTATACAAAAAGCTATACGAATGTTGTAGATTGCGATAGTACATCTACATTAAATCTTACAATCAATAATTCATCAAGTTCATATACTGAAATTACAGCTTGTGATTCTTATGAGTGGATGGGTGTAACATACACAGAAGGTGGTTTGAAAATAGTAACCGGAACAAATGCTGCCGGTTGTGTTCAAACAGATTCACTTCAGTTGACAATCAACAACTCATCAAGCTCTTATGCAGAAGCCACAGCTTGTGATTCATATGAGTGGATGGGAACAGTTTACACAGAAGGTGGTTTGAAAATAATAACCGGAACAAATGCTGCCGGCTGTGTTCAAACAGATTCACTTGATTTGACAATCAATAATTCATCAAGCTCTTATGCAGAAGCCACAGCTTGTGATTCATACGAGTGGATGGGAATAGTTTACACAGAAGGTGGTTTGAAAATAATAACCGGAACAAATGCTGCCGGTTGTGTTCAAACAGATTCACTTGATTTGACAATCAACAACTCATCAAGCTCTTATGCAGAAGCCACGGCTTGTGATTCATATGAGTGGATGGGAACAGTTTACACAGAAGGTGGTTTGAAAATAATAACCGGAACAAATGCTGCCGGCTGTGTTCAAACAGATTCACTTGATTTGACAATCAATAATTCATCAAGCTCTTATGCAGAAGCCACAGCTTGTGATTCATACGAGTGGATGGGAATAGTTTACACAGAAGGTGGTTTGAAAATAATAACCGGAACAAATGCTGCCGGTTGTGTTCAAACAGATTCACTTGATTTGACAATCAATAATTCATCAAGCTCTTATGCAGAAGCCACGGCTTGTGATTCATATGAGTGGATGGGTGAAACATACACAGAAGGTGGATTGAAAATCGCAACCAGCGAAAACGCTTTCGGTTGTGTTCAAACAGACTCTTTATTGTTGACCATCAACTATTCTGAAAGTTCATACGAAGCAGTTGCCGAGTGCGACAGCTACGATTGGATGGGAATGACTTACACCGAAAGTGGTCTGTACATCAACACTGGTGAAACAGCTGCAGGATGTGCGAAAGTTGACTCATTACAATTGACCATAAATGGATCACTAAGCTCATACACAGAAGTTACCGAGTGTAACAGCTTCGAGTGGAACGGTGAAGAATACAATGTAAGTGGACTTTATATCAATAATGGTGAGACTCCAAACGGATGTGCCATCGTTGACTCACTTCAACTGACAATCAACTACGCCTCTAGCTCATACAATGAAGCCACGGCTTGTGATTCATATGAGTGGATGGGTGAAACATACACAGAAGGTGGAT
>NZ_JAAGVY010000058.1 GCF_010686655.1 Cryomorpha ignava
CGCATGGTTCGTCATTTTCTGCAGGACAAATTTCTTGTGCAAAGTTTCTGGTGAGGTTACAGATAGGGTTTGATCCTTCTATAGAAGCAGAAACAGTAACACCGAAAGGAATATTGTTTAATATATTAACAGTTTGACCTTGAAGCGCAAAAATAAGTGTAACCGGATTAACGGGTACAGCATCAGATCGCGTTAGGTAAACAGTAATAAAAGTGCTTGTTCCGAAATCGGTAAGAAGAGCAGTTACATCGTAGTTGTCAGCTTCACAGTCATTAACTACTGTATAAGTGAAGTTTGGAGGAGTACATACGCCAGATTGAACATTAATTGTATAATCTTCAACCTCATCATATGGAAAAGATCCACATGGAGTAAAAGTAGGATTGGTACCAAACCTTAATTGAACTCTCATTCTTGTTTCTCCTGGAACTGCGTCCACAGGAACTTCTACTTGCGTTGTGAGTACACAACCTTCAGTATTACACGTTGCAGTGGTGTAAAATTCAGATGGATCAAAAACTTCATTTTGATTCCAATCGATCCATAGCCCAGCCTTCTCGGTATAATTAAAACCTCCAAAAGAGACTGTTGTAGAAAAAGTATAGGTTGCTCCGGGAACGACAGTTCCGGAAATAGCAGTGAAATCGGAATAAAGTGAGGCTTCACTGTCGTAGTCAATTCCTGCGAATGTGACATTGGTCATCCAGGCGTCATCAATGTCAGTTGCCGTAGATGTGCAATACTGAGCATTAACACCCGTAGATGCGGTTAGAATTAGAAAAACCAAGACGCAACACGCTTTGGTAAATTCAGTAAATGATTTTTTCATAGTAATAATGATTGGTTTAATTGATTAATTAATTATTGGATAGATAGTGAAGGCGTTTCATAAGCACTAAAAACAACCCACAACTTGCCATAAAAGTACTAAATAATACGACCAAGCCAAGTTTATTTAGGATAAAAACTTTCTTAGACGGTTTTTATTTTGAAGTAGTTATTTTTTTAATATGTTATCATTCAGATTTTTAAATAGTTAAATAATCCTTCATGTATATCTTACAACTCACGTTAATTTGAAAATGGATATTGCCTAATTGGAATTTTTTAACTTTTCGTTGTCGGAGTGATCCTTTTGATTTATGATTTATGATTTCAGATTATTCCAGGGTCAATTTCAAACCTTTTTTAAAGCGAAGCCTATAATTCATATTTGAAAAGCTTTTTCTTTTATAGTTAGATTCATCTACTCCCACTGGTCATGAAATCGGCTAAGTTGTGTATTTCGACTACGCATTTCGACTACGCTCAAGACCACTCAACGACCACTCAATGACCACTCAATGACCACATCAGTGGCGAATGAAAATGGGAGCCACAGATGCACAGATAAGGTTACCCGGGGGATACCCTTATATACGCACTCCCAACGGAGCATGGTGAATAATAACAATATGTTAATCAATCTTTGGAAAATTCCACAGCAGCGCAGATGCTGCGGAGCGAGGCATGTGCGGCGACAGCATTTTTCGCGAAGGATGGAGCCATTGCCTACGGAGCCGCTGCGTGCAACGGCTTTACAAGGAAGGTGCTTCATTGATTATGTGGAGGATGTGCGACGAAGTAATCCTTAGCAAAAAAAAACCCTTCCTGTCTCGTGTGACTGGAAGGGTTTAGTTGGTGATTGTTTCTGATTGGTTATCTTATAAGCTAATCTTATTCAAGTTGCTTGCCTGATGCGGGAATACCTTTGTGCTTACAACGCAAGTGCGCGTGCTCAAAGCAATTCGATCAGGATGATCGCACTATCGAGCGATCATAAACTTCTCGATTACGGTTTCTTTAGTTGTAGTCATTTTATATATATAAATGCCATTTGGCAAGTAGCTGCCGTTGAAGTCGAGACGGTATTCCTGGCCTTGTTGTGCTTCCTGATTAAACAAGGTAGTAACATTCCTTCCGCTCATGTCATACACTTCTACAAGTGTGCGACCTGTTTCGGCAGTAATAAATACCACTTGCGAAAGCCCTGAAGTAGGGTTGGGGAAAGCAGTAAGTTCACTTTGTAGTTCGCTCTGGAATGGATTTGATACAGGATTTGGTTCTTCTAAACCGTCAATACATCCAGATGCCATGTCACCATTAATAAAGGTGAAAGGGTTGCCACCCAACATAGCAGGGAAAGTGCTGATCGTAGATCCATCAGTAGCGCTGATTTCAACAAACGCATTCTGTGCTGCACTTGAAGTAACCAGGTTACCCGCATTTGGCGAAGGAGCCATACCATTTACACCACCCGGAATGCTTCCAAGTAGAATAGCATTGCCGAAAGGTACTACTTCATACAGCTCACTCACTGAGCGTCGTGCAAGAAACAGTGTACCATCCAGGAATGTTAGATCACCACCAAACACGGGAGCATTTGCATAGTAAGATGCAATACCGGTTGTAAGGTTAATGGATGCAATAACATCTGAATTGGCATCTCCAACATAGAGTTGTCCGTCAGCAGCGTTATAAGCTACAGCTGTAAGCTCGTCAATGCCTCCAAGGATTGGAAGATCACCCTGGTAAGTATCAGTACCTACATTGTAAATTCGGATTATGCTACCGTTTTTGTTTACAAAGTACATCAACTCATCAGCAGAATTGTATCCAATATGTGCTTCAAAGTCAACATTGGTTACATAGGTTAGGTTTGCGTTACCTCCTGCGAAATCAACTGTGTATAGGTCTGAACCATCTATATCAGGTCCGTGGTTTACATAGAAAGTAGCGTAATTCTCACACTCATCTGATGGAGTACCTGTATTACATCCAGAAGCTAAATCGCCGTCGCGGAGTGTATAAGGATCACCATCAAGCTCAAGCATATAAGAACCTGCATTTGTGCCATTTGAATTGTACAGCTCAAGACTCATCAAGCCTTGTGCTGACAAGAGAAGTTGGTCGCCATCTGTGGCAGCTAAACCTGTAACTTTTATCGGAACATTTCCGAGCAGTACATCTGGAACCGGTGCAGGATACACTTCGTAAAGTCCATTACCGCTACGTGTACTCATGTAAAGCATACCGTCAGAAGTAAATGCAAGGTCACCACCTGTAACCGGAGAATACGTATCGTAGCTTGATACCACGTTTGTACTCACATTTACAGAGAAGATTGCATTTTGATTCTGGCTACCAAACAATAGTTTACCGTTTGGAGCAATTACTGCAGCAGTAATCTCACCGTAATCGGCACCAAGCATTACTGTTGGTCCCCACACTCCACTAAGTGGATTGAGTGTACGGTATGAGTTTTCGTGCTTGCTTACAGCATAGATCAAGTTGTTTGTTGCACTAAATGCAATGTGAACTTCTATGTCGCTTGTAGCGATGTAAACCATTGTAGCTACACCACCGCTCAGAGTTACTCCGTAGATAGTTGAGATGCCATCGGCAGCAGCATGATCTGCAAGGTAATAAGTGAAGTTTTCGCAATCTGGTGCTGTAACACACTCACAGTTGGTGTTGATCGCACCTATAGATCCATCGGCAAGTTCACAGGCATCGCCAAAATTGGATTCCAGTTCCGGGCAGTCATAACCAATACAGTAATGACCTATGACCAATAAGGAATTAGAAAGGTCGTAGCAGCCGGAAAGGTTAGAAACGTTTACTGTTTCACCGCCTTCAAAGAGCTCACCAAGTTCTAATACATTGCTGCTGTCCATATCGAAGCTAAGGAGCCAGATAAAGCTTTCACCTTCTCCAAAATTGTGGAAGTCGATTGCTTCGAGTGCTTCTTCGGTTAAGGGCAGAGCGATGAAGTCTCCGATATTGTTTGTAACCACCCATGCCGATTCGACAGCGTCAGATGGTGGAGATGTAATAGAGACAGTAACGAGACCCAATTCGTCTGTTTCGAGGCATTGGGTAATGGAGGTAGAGCCGTCTTCGAATTCTATTGATCCACCGTCGGCAAGACATGTTGGTATAGAGATTCCCATACATTCACAGTCTGCATTGATCATGTCGTTGTCAGTATCGGGATTTCCGTCGTCGCAGCTGTCGCCGATATTGGCTTCTAGGGCGGGACAGTCGTATATGATGGTTCCCATACATTCACAGTCTGCATTGATCATGTCATTATTAGTCTCCGGATTTCCATCGTCGCAGCTATCGCCAACATTGGCATCCAGATCGGGACATTCAACTCCGATGCAGTAATGAGTCAACACCAATAAGGAATCAGAAAGGTCGTAACAGCCGGTTAATTCAGAGGCGTTAACAGTAGATCCGGCATCAAATAATGCAGCAAGATCAAGCACATTGCTATTGTCCATATCGAAGCTTAGCAGCCAGATCAGATTTTGATCCTCACCATAAGTCAGGAAGTCAATTTCCTCCAGAGCTTCTTGGGTCATTGGCAGAGCCACGAGGTCGCCATTTAGATTTGTTACTACCCAGGCAGCGTCAAGATCTTCTGTAGGCTGACTGATAATTGCTACATCTACTGTTCCATCCAGATCAGTTTCAAGACATAAGGTAATGTCCTGAGAGCCATCTTCAAATAGAATGCTTCCACCATCGGCGAGACATACCGGGATAGTTGTTCCGATACATTCACAATCAGCATTGATCATGTCGTTGTCAGTATCAGGGTTTCCATCATCGCAGCTGTCGCCGATATTGGCATCAAGCGCAGGACAGTCAAACACAACTTCGCAGGCATCCTGGCTAAGGGCTCCATTTGGCAGGAAGTAATTCCATGGGCCAAAGGTTCCGTTTATGTCTGATGCAGAAGCGTCGCCGCTATATTGGTAGGCAGGCCATCCGTTGATGAGCAGCATACCATCAGCATTTGTGGTAAGCGTAGCAGAAACGGCAGGGTCAATATTCAGACCGCCTTCTATAATTACGTAAGGCCAGGTTGTTCCATTGTAAACAGGTATTCCGTTACCATTGTCGGGCATAAAGCCATAGATCGTGCGGGTATCGGCAGTAGCAGTTCCTCCATTATTATCTCCCGCAAGGGCACCGGTAATTTGTATAACCTGTCCACCGCAATCAAGGGTAAGCAATGTAATAGTTGCTTCGGGCACACAATTACAATCGTTATTATAGACTCCTGAAGTTCCATCGTCGGTGTGGCAATCAGTTCCCGGTAGGGCAGCACCGCCAAATACTCCTTCACAATCTGTTTCACATTCAGTAAGGGTTGAGCCTGTGAGAATTACCAGACTACAATCAGTACTTTCGGTAAAGGATACATTATAAATTACAGCGCCGGATGTGATAGGCACGGTAAAGCTCTGCGGGCTACTTGTAATGCCATAGTCTGTTCCGTTTACAGTTATAAATCCTGCATCGGGGGCATTTTGGTAGGCAACAACGAGGGTGGTATTGTAAACACCGGTTTCGGGGTTGCAATTGGGGATGTTAAAGCTTACAGCAGAAATATTGCACACGGGCACTACACAGTCCGGATTTTCGGAAATTGTTGCAGTGGCATTGGCTTCCTGTCCTTCGCTGTCGGTAACAGTTACCGAGTAAGTTCCTGCGGCTGCCTGGAGTGTTGATCCAATATATCCGTTGCTCCAGCTGTAAGTATAAGGTGCAGTTCCGTTAGATGCATTCGCCGCAAGGCTACCCAAATTCTGACCAATACAGCTTGGTGTAGCTATAATTGACACATCGAAATTGCTCAATGGGGCAGATGCAAAATTGTCTGTATAGTCAAATTCAATTTCAGAGGCATTTACTATTTCGCCAAGCAAGTTGGTATTGTTGTCTAAGACCATCCACGGAAGTGAAATGTCCTGACTGCCTCCGGCGACAACCGATATTGGAATGTTTCCAATCTGAACAGTATCGCCTGCATTTGAGATGTAAGAGAAGAGCACATCGGCATCCACATCAATATCTCCATTGTTTCCAATGGTGGCATCGATATCAATTCCATCACCAATAATCGGCGAAGAATCTGAAGGGATAAATACCTCAAAGAAGAGATTGGCGGCAGAGCCAACTATCAATGCTCTGGTGGCTTCATTGTTCAATTCATTGAGCTCTTGTATTTCATTGTCAGAATCTATAATGGCTCTGATGATGTGTGCTCCTGCCAAGTCGGTAGAATAGGGCACCGGAATAGCGATTGTTGTATTCTGGCCGGTAATAAGTCCGGGCACATTATCAACTATACTAAACGGTACTTCATCAACGAGAACCGATAATTTCATCTGGTCGTCTATATTTGATACGCCTATATTTTCGTAGGTAATATCAAAGAATACCGACTGGCCTGGCTCGGGGTTGAGCAGGGTTGGGTTAATAAACTGCGATAAGATTCGCATGTCGGGGAAGCTTGCTACCTGCACTTCTCGTACCAGCACGTTGTTGCCTTCATTACACTCCGGGTATTCATTGTCGGGATCGGCAGTCATTGTGAAGGTGTAGGTACCAATTTCATTGAAAATAAATGAAGTGGGCAGTGATGCGACATAGGGGCATCCGCAGTTTTGCTCTACGTTAGCCACTGTGGCATTGCCTAGCAGGGCAGTACCACTTATTCCAGGGCCGCTCACTTCAAAGCGCACTTTTACTTCAGATGCTTTGTAAAGGAATCTGGCTTGCAAGCCGACAGATATGTAGGCGGATTGGTTTTCGTAATAAGTCGTATTCCAAAAATTGTATCCACATTTTGGTACCGGTGCATATTCCCAGCAGAGCGAGTCGGTAGCAGAGTTGTTGTTTTCATTAAACTCATCAATCAGATCGGCGGGATCAACATAAGCGGTTAGAGTTGCTGTGCCCGAAGTTACCGCAGGTGCTTCGGTAGTCATTACCACTGTTTCGCCGGGAGCGATATCGTTGGCATATTGAAGGGCATAGACTTCACCGTTTGACACTGTAAATTCAAAATCAACCGGCCCTGTTGCAATCGCGTTTCCGTTATTTTTAACCCGTGCTGTATAGGTTGCAGTACCGGGAATTTCAAGATCGGCCGGGTCAACATCGAGCTGGTTGCAGGAAAGCACAATCAGATCTGGTTTACACGGAACAATATTGATACCGTAATTGCCTATGTTGTTGGTTTCCGAAATTTCCGTAACGATACCCAGCGGCATAGGAATATCGCAGGTAACGGTAAAGGTATAGCTGCCGAGATTTTCATAAACGTAAGGTACCGATACCGATGTAGCCTGGCCTGCGTTGAGGTTGGCAATGGTCTGTGTATAGGTTTCTGAAAGTACTCCCTGATAAAATACATTAACTGTATAGTCAAACTCACCGGTTGGCACATAACCAATGTTCTTGATTGTAAAGGACGGGAACGGGAGATTTGAGCAAATATATGCGCTTCCTATTGGGCCAGATATCGGTGTAATATCGGGTAGAGGCGGCACGACAGAAACGCTTCTACAGCCCAGGTTGTTGTTTTCATTCGACTCTGCTACC
Organism: Cryomorpha ignava; assembly: GCF_010686655.1. Classification (GTDB taxonomy): domain Bacteria; phylum Bacteroidota; class Bacteroidia; order Flavobacteriales_D; family Cryomorphaceae; genus Cryomorpha; species Cryomorpha ignava. Next base: position 7,444 of record NZ_JAAGVY010000058.1, read on the forward strand.
AGAAAGTCAGCATCAGCGTAACCGCAAATGGTGTAAATTCCGGCAGAATTAAACTGGATGTCAGAAAAGTTGTAGGTAAATGATTCGCCAGGATCGAGTGGCGGAACCATAACATCCCCAATTAAAGGAATGCCTCCGGTTTGAGTGGCATCGAGCAGTGTTTGAATTTCGACAGATGCGCAACCGATATTGGTAACGGTTATCGTTCCGTCAATTGACTCTCCAATAAAAATCTGGTAGTCGCTTAGGGTTACAACGGTTCTCAAATCGGGAAGACATGGCGGAGTAAGCAGTTCCCAGTTTACTGTAAACTGGCCTGTAAGGGTATAGTCGGTTATTTCTCCTGATGCGCTGTAAGTGCCGGGGGTATTTCCGCCGTAGAGCGTTACAGAGAAGTAGCCGTTAGAGTTGGTATTTCCCACCACTGTGCCACCTGTCATTGGGTTTACGATAGAAACTGTTGCTCCGGCCACACTTGAATCTTGTAGTGGTACGGCTGTGTCAGTGTAGTAAGCGTATCCGGATACGTGCACTGCAGCATTCGTCGAAGCGAACTGAATAGCAGGGCTTATTACGGGATAGATCACTATAGCACCGGGCACATTGTAGTCACCGTTTGTGAATGGTCGCATAGCGCGGTTGTCGAGCTCATTCGATTCATCGATTACATTGGTATAGTCCACAAATACTTCCATGGGGTTCCATGACGGTTCGGCAGGCGTAATGATATTCCAAACTACGCTAGTAGATTGGTGTCCTTCCAGATAGCTTACCGTAAGATCGGGATAAACAGTAGCCGGTTCGTATTGATTTACCAGATGCACCACAAAGTTTTCAGCGGGTAGGTCTGATGTATTTCGAATAGTAGCAGTAATTTGAAGTGGCGATGATACATCGGGATTCGGGTTGTCGAACACAATGTCATCGGCAAATATTTCAAGGTCTGGTTCGATAAGCACATTCGGATAGTCGAATGGGCCGATTTGGGTAATGCATCCACTGGTTTGCACCTGAATGCGTGCTTCCCAATTTGAACCTGAGGGCAATTCATTGATTGAACCCACATAGACTTTTCCGTCTGTGGTATTCATGTCGTTTTGATCGGCCGGTGAAAGCAGAATTGCACGGTCATTGGCATTGTTAAACTGGCCGTTGCCTTCAAAGTCGAGCAATACCCTTGGGAATCCCAGTGGTGGAATTGCACCTGTAGCATCGGTATAAACGATGGCGAAGTTGAAGGTTGTATTGGGGCTTCCCTGAAGGGGCGTCATAAACGCATTTTCAAAGCCGGCAGTACCCAGGAAGGTAAGTGACTGATCGCCGGGATTCACGTCGGGATCATTGTCGTCGCAATCACCGTTAGCAGGGGCGTATCCAACAGGTTGGTTGCATGATGCTATAATATCATCATCCGTTCCGTATCCGTCGTCATCATTGTCAATATACCAGTTAGAGGCGAGCCCGACGTTGTCGTCTAATGGGTCGCAATCGGCAGCATTGGCTATTCCATCGCCGTCTATATCCGGATCGCAGGCATCGCCAACACCATCTCCATCCAGGTCTTCCTGTCCGTTGTTGGCAAGGCCGGTACAATTGTCTATATCGTCGCAAACGCCGTCATTGTCGGCATCTGCCACACCACCGCCAAGGTCACCGTTACAATCGGGTAGAAGGCACTGGCAGTCAACGACCGTTCCTCCTATTCCGCAGGCATCGCCGTTGTTAAGACCGAGGTCGGGACAGTCCACGCCGGGGTTGCAAGAGGGGGCATCTCCCGAAAGGGTGACAGCGCATAAATCGCTTTGAATCGTAATGCTCCAGCAGCCATCGCCTTCATTTGCGGTAAGCAGAATAGCGCCAGAATTGTTTGTCGCCGGATTGCTTCCGGCCACTGTAATGGTCGTGTTCGCGCAAGCGCCACCGCCAACTGTAATGACGGCAGTGGGGTCTATACCGAGATATGGAATAGAAACAGTGTAATTATCATCGCCGGCGGTATTGGCCTGACAAGCGGTAACGGGGCTTAAGAATGTAAGATTGCAAGCTTCGACACATTCGCAATTAACGACGGTGCCGTTTATTCCGCAATCGTCGCCATTTTCAAGATTGGCAAGAAGGGGGCAAGGGTCGTTGTCGTCGCAAATTCCATCGTTATCGCTATCGCCACCCAGGTCGATACATGGGTCAATGCCTGCTACGAGTTCTATTGTATTGGTGGTAATCTGGCATCCATTGGCATCGGTGAGAACGATGTAGTAAGAGCCGGCAAGGCGGTTAAGAATGGTAGCCGTGCTGGAAGTAGCTGTTTGATAAAAGCTTGCTCCATCATTCATATAAATAAGCATAGAGTAATTTGCCACACCTCCCGAAATGGAGACGGTGAACGATCCATCATTTACTCCCGGGGCAGATGGGTTTTGTGCCACTGCTATCGTTGCCGATAAAACTTCAGGCTCTACGAGAACGTACGGGCCGGCGGTATAAACGGCACCAGAAAAATCTGTTACCGTTACATTGTAAGTTCCGGGGCCGAGGTTGTTTTCGATATTGCCCGCATTTTGGGAGCCGATGCTACCTGTTCTATCATAGGTATCGTCATCGCTGTCGAGCACGTAATCGTAAGGCGCGAGTCCATTGGTAACCTGAACGCGCAGGCGCCCGTCGTTGTCGCCATTACAAGTAATGTTGTCCCATAGCGTAAGAGCCACGGTAGAGAGCACGTAATTGTTTATTTGTTTGCTGACATTGGCAGTACAGCCATTTGCATCGATAATTTCAAAGTTATAATTTCCTGCACTGAGATCTTCGATAAGAGCTGAATTTGTAGCTGTAGAGCCGGCTGTTTCGCTTCCTCCATCTACAGTGTAGGTATAATTGAAAGGAGCTACACCGCCTGTAATATTGAGGGTGACAGATGCCTCATTGCCATCAACTGTAATGACAGGCGTGGTAATGGTAGCGCTAACTGCAAATGCAGGCGTAGGTTGGGTAAGCGCCAGATTTGCGACTGCTATTCCACCTCCATCATCTTCCACGTTTAGGGTATAGTTTCCTGCGGGAAGATTTGATTCAGTGGCTGTTGACCCGGCAATAGCGCCAGTGCGGCTTAGCGAGGCAGTGTTGGTAAGTGTGTAAGAGTAAGGAGCGGTTCCACCTGAAACGGTGATTTCAAGCTCACCTGTAGATTGTCCATTACAGGCAATGTCAAATCCGTTTATATCGGTAGTTGATGCCATGGAAGCGGCAAAGGTAGATGTGCCCGGTGGAGGAATATTCCAGCTGGCGAGATAAGAATGGCTGTGGTTTTCTCCGATGGTTGTAAACTGACCACCTACGTATAGGGTTTCATCAATATACTTTACACCCTGGCCGGTAGAATTTAGAGATGGTGCAAAGTCAAAAATATTTTCACCCGAGTTTTTGTCGATAAGTACAAGCCGATTTGCTGTATTTCCATCCAAGGTAGTAAAGCTTCCAGTTGCGAAGAGGTAATTTTCATCAATGTCTATATCTTCTACGGTGCTGTTGAGAGCGGGTGCCCAGCTGTTAGCTGATCCGTCGGCAATACTGAGCGCAGCGATTCTTAGGCGTGCCTGTCCGCCTATAGTAGAGAAAGAACCACCGGCATATAGCAGGTTTCCGTCAAATTGGAGGGTATTCACTGTGCTGTTTGCGGAAGGGTTAAAGGTGGTGAGCAATCCGGTGGAAAGATCAACGGCTCCAATTCGGTTTCGGGTTTCGCCCAGCAGTTGGGTAAAGCTACCACCGAGATAGAGCAGGCCATTACCCAATTCAAGATCCTCAATCGCTGAGTTTGAAGTAACTTCAAGTGGCAGGATGCTATTTGTTAATGCATTCCAAGCTCCAAAATTACCGCGTGCTGATCCAGACACAGCTGAAAAAGAACCAGAAAAATAGACATTGTCTCCATTGGTTTCTATAGCGCTCACATAGCTGCCCGTAATGTTTGGATTAAATGTGGTAAGGCTTCCAGTGGCGGTAGAGAAGGATGCTATGCGGTTGCGCGATTCTCCGCTTACCTGGTTGAAGAAGCCACCTATATAAACAGCGTCTGTCGAAGCGTCTACGGAAAATACAGTGGAATTTACATTGGCATTAAAATCGGCAAGGGGTTCGTTTGTTGCCAGTGAAATGGCTGCAAAGTTTTGCCGTGAAAGAGTTTGTGTTCGGGTAAAGCTTCCTCCGAATGAGATGTTTGATCCATCGCCTGCTATTGAATTTACAGTGCTGTTAAATCCCGGGTTAAAGGCATTTAGCGATCCGTCTAATAGGTTTATAGACGCACCTCGCAAGCGCGGTTCGCCATTAACGGCAGTAAAAATTCCAACGGCGTAGAGTCCGTCACCGACAATGTCAAGGTCGAATATGGCATTGTTAAAGTTATGGGTAAGCGGGTTAAGCGCTCCTGTAGTTTTATTGATAGAGGCAAATCTTTGGCGCGTTTCGCCTCCCACCTGACTGAAATAGCCACCTAAGTACAGATTATCGCCTTGTACAACCAAGGCTTCAACGGTGCTGTTGATGCCTGAAAAGAAGATGTTTGGCAATCCGGTGGTGAGATCAACGCCCATTACGTAAGAGCTGCTGAGTACATTTGAGGCGCTAAAGCTTCCGCCAATAAGTATTCTGTCGCTGTTAACTTCTATATCATTTACGGTAGAATTCACCCCCGGATTAAAATCTTCCAGCACATCTGTTGTGAGATTGTAGGATACAATTCTCGATCTGTCGGTTCCGTTTATTAGTGTAAATGATCCGCCAAGGTAGAGTTTGTTGTCATAAATGTCTATGGCATTGATGGTTGAATTTGCAGAAATGCTGAGATTGGTAACAGCATTGGTATTCAGATCAAATTCTGCAAATCGCGCTCTACTCTCCCCGTCGAAGGTGGTAAAGCTGCCGCCAGCGTAAAGGGTAGTGCCATTTTTGTGCAATACATTTACGGTTGAATTGATATTGCCATCAGTAAGTTGGTCTAATTCGGGCAAATCGAGTTGGCGAACGGCGATGTAGCGGTTGTCTTTATAATGTGACCAGGAGAAGCTTCCGCCAATCAAAATATCAGAACCGTTTATGGCAATCGTTTCTATAGTTGAGTTCGGTGCGGGGTTCCAATCGGTTAGTGCTCCGGTGGTTACGCTAAGCGCGGCGGCACGCGACCGTGATATGGTATTAATTTCACTAAATGAGCCACCCAGGTATAGTGTGTTCCCGTCCAGCGACATTGTGTTTACTGTTGAGTTTACCGACGGGTTAAGCGAGGTGAGTGCTCCGTCAGAAATATTTACTGCAGCAACGCGCTGCCTTGAGGTGCTGTTTACAGATGTAAAGCTACCCGAGAAGTAGAGTACACCGTTGTCGATAAGGATATCATGGACGGTAGAATTTACGTTGGCAATACTTGTGGGTGGATCAGTGAGGTCGGTGTTATTATAGGATGCCAGCCTTTGAGCTACAATTTCGTTGACAATAGAAAAGCTACCTCCAGCAATCAAATCCGTACCGAGATAATGCAGGGCATGTATTGTGCTGTTAAAATTTATGTTTCTTCCGGTGCCATTTCCTGTGGCAATATTTACCTCTGCAAAGCGCAGGCGGTCTTCGCCATTCACCTGTGTAAACGAACCGCCGATGGCAATAATTCCGCTGCCGTTTAAGGCGATTGCCTCTACGGTGCTGTTTGCATCAATTGTAAGTGCGTTAAGCGCTCCGGTATTTATATTTAGGGAAGCAAAGCGTGTTCTGGCTGTACCGTCTATTTGTGTAAAGCTTCCGCCAATGTATAGCGTAGATCCGGAGATCAGCAAGTCGTTTACAGTGCTGTTTACCGATGGGTTAAAAGTGGTAATGGCTCCGGTTGTTGCGTTTATGCCAGCGAGCCTGTTTGCCGTAAGGCCACCGATGGTAGAAAAGGAACCTCCGGCAAAAATTGTTGTGCCGTCAGTTTCCAAATCATGTACTGTTGAGTTGGCGTCGGGATTCCACGCTTGTAGCACTCCTGCCGGATTCATAGCTGCAAGGCGGTTTCGCGTTGTGGCGTTTACTTCGGTAAATGAACCGGAGAAATAAATAAGCCCCCCGGCTATTTTTATTGAATTTACTGTAGAGTTGATGCTGGGCGCAAAAGTTTCGTCGGCAACGCCTGTACTTGCGTTTAGTTTTGCCAGACGGGCAATCGCCACACCATTTATAGTCGTAAATGAGCCACCCAAGTATAGGTCAGACCCGTTTAGCGCCAGGGTTTCTACTGTTGAGTTAATATTCACGGTTGCAAAACCGGGATCTACCGTACCATCGGCCAGGTAGTGGGCAACGCGGCTGGCTGTTGTTCCGTCAATAGAAGAGAAAGACCCGGCAATGTAATATCCGCCTGATCCGTCGCTGATTATTTCGTTAACGGTAGAGTTTGGGTCGGAGTCTACAAAGTCGGGAATATTGCTTCCAGCCTCAAAGCGCGCCAGGTAACTCGTTTCGTATCCAAATGATGAAAATGACCCGCCAACGTATGCTGTGTTTCCGTCTGTTTCGATGGTGTTAACAGTAGAATTAGGCGAAAGAGATTGAAGCGGTTGACCGTCTGTTTTGTTTAGTGCAGCAAAATAGCGGACATTGTTATTGCCGTTTACTTCTGAGAAGCTCCCACCAATAAGTACTTTATCGGATGTAGTTCTAACGGCATTTACTGTTGAGTTGGGATTTGCCGACCACGAATTATCGAGCGCTCCTGTAGTTTTGTTAATACGGGCTATCCGGTTAGCCGTTTCGCTATTTATGGTGGTAAAGCTTCCGCCAATGTATAGGTTGTTTCCATCTATGTGGAGTGCATTTACCGTAGAGTTAGCGCTAAATACAAAGGTGGGATCTACCGAGTTGTCGGCAAGAATATGTGCAACCCTTTGAGCCGATACTCCGCCCACATTGGTAAAAGATCCTGCTATATACCATCCGCCGTTTCCGTCGGGTATTGCGCTGTGTATAGTGCTGTTGGATGTTGGGAAATCATATTGTGGAATATCATTGTCGGGAGCGAGCAATTGCATGTATGGCTGGTTGTAGCCTGAATTGCTAAAGCTACCGGCCATGAATAGATTGTTTCCATCTATTTCAAAATCATTGACAGTGGAGTTGGGCGATTCTGTTTGAATTGTTTCGGCGGTAATTTTATCGATGGCTGCATAATACTGGGTATTTGAAAAACCGTTTACTACAGAGAATGATCCGCCAAGGTGTACGGTGTTGCCGGTTACGGCAATGGCATTAACAGTGCTATTCAGGGCGGGCAGCCAGGTGTTGTCCAAGGCGCCGGTAGTGGGGTTTAGGCGTGCTACACGGGTTACACTTTCGCCATTTACCTGAGTAAAAGACCCTCCTATATATAGTTCTGTGGCACCAATGAGGGCAATGGTGTGTACAGTAGAGTTTATGGTTACTGCAAAGTCGTTATCAACGGTACCGTCGGAAAGGATATGGGTCAATCGGCTTTGGGCTTGGCCATTAATTTGGGTGAACGACCCGCCCACGTAATACCCCCCGTTTCCATCGGGTTCTATTACTTCTATTGTAGAGTTGGCATCGGGGAAATTCTGATCGGGAAAGATGTCATCTTCATCAAATGAAAGCAGGTGAGATTTGTAAGAACCGGCTTGGTTAAACGATCCGGATAGGTATAGGTTGTTTCCGTCGGCTACCATATCAGATACAGTGCTATTTACCGAAAAGGACGTAACGGGAAGTGCAGTATTGATATCAAACTGGGCGTAGTATTGCTGATCGCCAGATCCGGCTATATTATTAAATGATCCGCCAACGTGCACCAGATCTCCTGAGGCAAATACTGTTTCAACGGTTCCATTAAGTATTCCGGGAAGCCATGAATTGTCAATAGCTCCGGTATTTTTATTTACGCGAATGAGTCGGTTTACGTCTATCGAATTGGCATTGGTAAAATAGCCCCCCACGTATAGATCGTCTCCGATAAGTGTAAGTGCGAGCACCGCATTGTTAAGGGTTAGGTTAAAGTCGGGATCGAGGGTATTGTTATTTAGAATATGAGCAATTCTCAAAGCCGGCTGTCCGTTTATTTGCGAGAATGAGCCGCCTATATACCAACCACCGTTTCCGTCAGAGATAGAAACTTCTATGGTACTGTTTGGTTGTAGAAGATCAAATTCGGGTCTGTCTTCCCCTTCCGGGAATATTGTAAAGTAGTTTGTTTCGAAACCGATTTGAGAGAAGGATCCTCCTATATAGAGGTTATCTCCGTCGTGATCGAGATCATAAACGACACCATTTGTCGAGAAGGTTGCGGGCTTAAGATTTTGTGCATTGATGTTGAACCCGATGCACAATGCCAGGAGTGAGTAGAGGTATTTCATTGGTAGGATAGATTGGTTAAAGTAAAAGTATATAATTATTTTCAAGAAATAATATTCAATGGGCAAAATTATTTATTAGTCGGGATAATTTTATGTTTGGTCGTGATTTTTTGTATAGCGAATTGTAGTTAGATAATGTGCGGATGGGAGAGATTGATGTGCTGATGTGCTGATGCGATGCATTACTTGCTTCGCTGCATTTCGACTGCGCTCAATGACCACCTGAGAGCGTTTCACTAAGTTGATGGGAGTCGAAATGTGCTGATGGGAGAATTTTGTGGGGAGATTGATGTGCTGATTTGCTGATGTGCTGATGTACTGATTTGCTGATGGGAGAGTTTGGTGGAGAGATTGATGTGCTGATACTGGTTGTAGTGATGATCAAAGCCACTATGTTCCATGGTCGGATGTGAGCCATTGTGTGCACTGGGTGGCTTTTTTGAATTGTGCTCCATACCGGGGATTCAATGAAGCGGATAATTAATTCACGTCGGGATAATAATTTGGGTAACTATAAAATAGTCATTTAGTGGGTATAATGATAAACTGGTCGATGATAATAGTACATTTATCTGAAAATATGCCTTTTGTACTGTTGGTGGTGCACGGGTAAAATCTCTGGTATTATGAAAAAAAGCTTTGCAATTATATCTGTGGTTCTTCTTTGTTTGGGTGCGTCGGTCATGTCAGCATTCGGCCAAACATATGTGCCCGCTACGCTGAATGTTGCCGGTGGGAGCAATGTCATTTCAGGGCAGGTCTTTGAATATTCTATTGGCGAAATGACGCTTGTTCATACGGCGACTGCCCCTAATATCATCGTTACCCAGGGGGTGTTGCAGCCGGGCGATATCGGGACAGGAATTACTGACCGTGAATTGGCCGACAGCCAAATAAAGGTGTATCCAAATCCGGTTGACGATGTGGTGAATGTGGAGATGAATTTGCCTTCGGGTGGATCGCTGCAATTGCTGATTTATGATCTTTCCGGGAAATTGGTGGAGCAAAAAGCTGTAGCTGCGATTGGCGGGAAAGAATCCACTCGTTTTTCGCTGGTACATCTGGCAGCGGGCAGCTACGTGCTTAAAGCAGTTTTTGAAACGGGAGCTGAATCTTTTTACCGGAACTTCAAATTAGTGAAAATGAACTAAGTGCTGTAATGACCGGGCTGTGCCCGCCAAAACTTAAAACTCTAAACAGAATTATAATCCATTTATCGGAAATCCTCTCAAACAACCAAAATCATGAAAATCCAAATCATTCTTGTACTCACCAGTATTTTGCTGGCATTAAACCTAAGCGGTCAGGCTCCGGAGAAATTTAACTATCAGGGTGTAGCCCGTAATAGTGCAGGTGCCCCATTGGCAAATGAGCAGTTGGGGTTGCAGATAAGTATTCTTGACGGCGACAACGCTGAATATATTGAAACACATACTATTACCACCAATTCGTTTGGTCTATACACGCTTGCCATTGGTGGCGGAACGCCGGTAGAAGGGAGCATGAGTGATGTGACCTGGAGTGCTGGAAACAAATCTATAAAAGTAGAGATTGACCCGGATGGTGGGAGCAATTACAGCGATTTGGGTACAACAGAGCTACTAAGTGTGCCTTATGCCTTGTATGCAGTGGAAAGCGCTACAGGGGTGGCAGGTCCTCAAGGCCCGCCCGGCCCGCCCGGTTCGCAGGGAGCGACGGGTCCTCAGGGTGCGACAGGTTCGACGGGTGCTATTGGGCCGCAGGGAAATACGGGTCCGCAGGGTGCTACAGGTTCTCAAGGTGCTACAGGCGCTATGGGCCCGGCTGGTCCGCAGGGAGCTACGGGTGCCACGGGTGCTATTGGGCCGCAGGGAAATACGGGGCCGCAGGGAGCTACCGGTGCAATGGGTCCTCAGGGTGCTACAGGTGCTACAGGAGCAACAGGTCCGGTAGGGCCTGCCGGAACTATAAATGGGGTTTCGGCAGGTGGCGATCTTTCGGGCACCTATCCCAATCCCAGCATTGGAAGCAATAAAGTTACGACTACTAAAATTTTGAATGGAGCAGTAACGGGAACCAAAATTAGTTCAATGGGTGCTACACAAGGTCAGGTATTATCCTATAATGGATCGACTTGGGCGCCTACTTCTGCTGCGACAGGTGCGACAGGTTCGGCAGGTGGCGATCTTTCGGGAACTTATCCCAATCCCACAATTGGAAGCAATAAAGTTACGACTACTAAAATTTTGAATGGAGCAGTAACGGGAACCAAAATTAGTTCAATGGGTGCTACACAAGGTCAGGTATTATCCTATAATGGGTCAAGTTGGGCGCCTACTGCCGCTGCTACGGGTCCGCAAGGTGCAACGGGCGCAACGGGTCCTGCCGGTCCGCAAGGTGCTACCGGACCAATGGGGCCTCAGGGGAATACAGGTTCGACCGGTGCCGTAGGGCCGCAGGGTGCTACCGGTGCTACAGGTCCGGTAGGGCCTGCCGGAACTATCAATGGGGTTTCGGCCGGTGGCGATCTTACGGGAACTTATCCCAATCCCACAATTGGCAACAACAAAGTTACCTCAGCTAAAATTGTGAACGGTGCTGTTACGGCAGCCAAGCTCAATAATATGGGAGCTACTCAAGGTCAGTATTTATATTTTAATGGGTCAAGTTGGGCGCCAACAACCATCACCTCGACCAGCGGTTGGGGTTTGTCAGGCAATTCAGTAAGCAGCAGCAATTTTATTGGCACCACTAATAATCAGTCGTTGCGCTTTAAGCAGAATAATCAGGATGTGGGGTTTATAAAATTGGATAATACGGCATTTGGAAAAGGATCAATGGGTCAAGTTACATCCGGAACCAAGAATGTGGCTATTGGAAGCAGCGCATTGACAGGACTTACTACAGGTAGTAATAATACAGCGGTGGGTTACGGTGCCACGGTGACCTCAGGAAGTTTAATGAATGCTACTGCTATTGGAGCATTTGCTGTTGTGTCTCAAAGCAATTCTTTGATTCTTGGAAGTGTAGGAGGTGATTCATTGTCACCAACAAATGTAGGCATTGGTACCTCAGCACCATCGGAAAGACTTCATGTTAAGGGTAACGGTTACTTTGAGGGTGGATTAGAGATTAAGAAAAATAGTGGTGTATGGTTTCCTCAACTTACTTTAAGAGATTATAGCAGTGGTCTTAGCCGAATCAGCTTTAAAAATGCCAATGCGGGTCAATGGATCATTGCAGGTGGATCTAATACGACGGCACAGAGCTCGCTTTTTAATATCGCTTACGGCTCAACGGATTTCGTGGCTACCAATATTCTACAGGTGGCGGGTCATGGTAAGGTGGGAATTAATTTCGATCCTTCGGTTGGTAGCGGTGTGAGTTATGGAGGATTAATTGTGGATGGACCCGGGGCATCAGATAATCTAACTTTGATGGCTACAGGTACGAATCGTTACAGTTATTGGGCTACAGATACCCAGTTGAGACTATATTACAATGGCTCGCTGATCGGTAATTTCAACTCGGCAACAGGCGCTTATTCGGCTACTTCAGATAGAAGCCTAAAGGAAAATATTCAACCCGTTGGCAACTTGCTCAATAAGGTGAAAGAGGTTCAAATTGTAAATTATGATTTTAAACGAGACCCGGCAAAAGCGCCTCAGATCGGTTATATAGCCCAGGAACTGGAAAAACAATTTCCGGAGTTTGTAACAGCTCCTGAGCCAGATAGTGAGCGGGAAATGTTTTACACCGTAAATTATGCAGGCATGAGTGCAGTGGCAATCAAGGCTATTCAGGAGCAGCAGGTGATTATTGAAAATCAAGCTGTGGAAATTGAAGCGCTGAAGGAGTTGATTTTTAAAATTGGAGAGCGGGTTGAGAAACTGGAAGAGTAGGGTTGGGGGGGGTGAATTTTGAATTTTGAATTTTGAATTTTGAATTACGAGGGGTGGCTTTGAATTTTGAATTGTGAATTGTGAATTTTGAATTGCGAGGGGTGGCTTTGAATTTTGAATTTTGAATTGTGAATTTTGAATTACGAGGGGTGGCTTTGAATTTTGAATTTTGAATTTTGAATTTTGAATTTTGAATTGTGAATTGTGAATTACGAAGGATTAATTACGAATTGTGAACTTTTAATTAGGAATTTCGATCTTGACGCTGGCTTACGAGATTTCATTCAGATTGAAGAGTATGGTGGAAATTTAACCGCGTTTATTCTTTTTTAATCTTTCATTAATAGCTAGTTGAATAAACTCAACGATTTCAACTTTTCCAAAATCTTTGTATAAGGGATTCAGAATGATATTCGATTCCAAATTTACAATTGTCGAAGGAACGCGCAGCGCAAATAGATTTCTATCTTTGGCTAAGTTGGTGAAGATTGAAGTTGTTGTGGAAGAGTAAGGGTAGTGATTCCATTTATCGGGAAGATTATTCAAATCGGAAATTAAAAATTGATCAGGAAATTCAATTTTGGCAACTAAAATTTCTTTGGGTAAATAAGCAATGTTGCCGGAATGCACGTAATATTCGAGTAGTGCCAAAGAGATATTCTCGGAGCAATATACTGCTCTTGTGCCAACTTCATTCCAACGTCCACCAACTTTTTCAGCACCAATTCCCGAAAGAGTCTTGTCCTTATACCTGGCGTTAGCAATTCTATAAACGATCATTAGCTATAGACATTATACCGGATCCTAACGATCTCGCTTTCTACCATTTCAAATCCAAGACTACTATCCAATAAATCAAATGGCTTTTTATTGCCAAGAGATCTTGACGGGGTCATTAACCAATTCTTAAAATCATCCTTGGTATCAAATACATCATATCCCAAGCCAAACAATCTTGCCAATTCGTAGATTCGCTCTGAAGTTTCCTTGCCATACACCGTTTTCTGTTGCATACTACTTATTGATGTCGGTAAGATGTTTTCAAATTCCTTTTCGGTTGCTCCAATATTACGAATCAAGGCTTTCCAATCCGTTTTCTTTACACCAATCCGAATGCGTTTAATGATCTCAAGTTTAAAATCAGGAGAATATTTGGCGTTACCAACAACCCATGTGGGTGAAAATTTGGTTGAACGAGTGGGGGTGTTTATAGAAGCTGCAACCGTAGTTGCCCGTGTACTTTTAGACAATCGTTTTGATGTTGGCTTTGTGCTCATGATTGTATTTTTACAATTTGACGTACGTAAATATACAACAATATGATTTAATAGGGGAATATTTATATGTGCTGATTTGTGGATTTGTACCGTTTTTCTTTTTGATGTTGAAAAATGAATGAGCGTATTAGAGGCGCGAAGCATCGCGCCTTTACACGCGCCATTCTATTTAACGGGGTTGGTGTTGTCATCATTTTTGAATCCCGGTAAGAACATGTTTTCATTCCAAGGTAAATTACGTTTTGAATGCTGTTTCCGGTGGGTAATGAATCATCAAAAATGCCGCCAACACCATGGCAGACTACGAACCTTTACTGCTACAAACATGCGACCCTTACAGGGTCGGTGGTTAACATGCTAAC
>NZ_JAAGVY010000059.1 GCF_010686655.1 Cryomorpha ignava
TTGTTTTTGTTAAGTGTTTATTTTTCAACGATCTAAATATACAAAAACACTGTATTTTACCTTTCTATTTTTAGAACTATTTTTCGTTAGTTATTGACAGTCAAGTTGTTAATAATCGAACTCAGGTCAATAAGTTTATTCTTGAGACTTAAATAATATGATTTATCAATTGTAAACCGCGCATTATGGAATTTTATCTCGCATAGATTTATAATATTATCATCTCTGTTGATGAGTAAATCGATTTGGGCATTTTCATTAAACCAGCTGCTATTTGTAGAATAGATGGCATCAATCCGAAGTGTTTTTTTGATTTGATGAATATGCTTTAAGCAGATACTTTCAAAAGTAAAACCCGACCAGGAATTATACGACTTGCTTTTATGCAGCCTTTGCCAGATTCCGGGCTCCGAGTTTTTATTTCCTTCAATAAATTTCAAATAAAATTTGGAATATTCGTCAGATAACCTATATAAACTAAGCTGCTTTTTGTTCTGATAGTATGGATATTCACTCACAAATCCGGATTCTATCAATTCTTCCAGCTTAAGTGAAAAGTCTCCCCCGCTGGGAATTCCGCTTTTTATAATGAGCTCATTACGCGTTACCCCTTTATTACATTTTGCCAAGGTTCTTATGATTGTAAGGTGCTTTTGCGAATCTTCAAACGGGGAAACAAAGAGTTGATTAAATTCATCGTTAAGTACACCATCTTTATCAAAGCAGAGCGCATCAATATTCTGGGCCACACTTAATCCTTTTTGGACTTTATCTAAGTAATGTGGCACACCACCCATCGACATATAAAGTTGGATAATATCGTATTGCGAATATTTTATTCCTCTGTTTTTGAGAAATAAATCGGTTTCGTGAAGGCTAAAAGGCATTAATCGAATTCTTCGGGTAACTCTATTGTGAAGACCTCCTTTATTTTTAATTATTTTCCGAACCATGTAAGACGCCGCAGAACCGCAGATTACCACAATCAAATCATCTCTTTTAGTGCAGTATGTATTCCAGAAATTCTCGAATGCCATTAAGAATTTAGATCGTGCTGTGGCAAACCAGGGAAACTCATCAATAAAAACAACTTTCTTTTTTCTGGACTTGAGCCTCTCCAGCTGTTTTTCGAGTAATAAAAAGGCATCAAGCCAGTTTGACGGGACGGTAGATGTGATTTTGCTGTTTCTTTTTACAAGTTCTCTGTGAAAATTACCCAGTTGATCATGCATATCCCCATTATACAGCCCTGTTAACTCAACCACTATTTCCTTGCTAAAATGTTTTCTGATTAAAAACGTTTTTCCAATTCTTCTTCTTCCATAGACCGCGATTAACTCTGAATGGTCGTTTTTCAGTGCTTCATCAAGTATTTTGATCTCCGGTTTTCTGCCAATTAGGTTTGCCTTAGCAAAGTTATATAACGCCAATATTAAGAAAAAAATAGAGTTTTGGCGAATTATAGTTTTCCAAATGTATTAAAAGATTCTGATCTAAAGATAGTTAGCTTTTCGTAGTTGATCGGCACTATTTTGAAACAAGAAATAGTGTAATTATTTATTCATACAGTGATTACTTGAATATTAACGATTTTCTGTAATGTCATTAAAGACCTCATATCTTGCCAAAACTCTAAGAGTAGGTGAGTATTGGCGAATTATAATTCTTTGCACCTAATTTAAAGTTCTGATAGATAAATGTTAACGATTTATTTGCTTAAAAAATGATAACCATAACAGAGGGCACTAGTTTCTAACAAGTTAAAGGCTATATGATACCTTCCAGAGTTAGTTATTCAGGTTTAGAAAGTCAATTTTAGTCCTCATATTTCGCCAAAACTCTGTAAATAGCAAAGTTTTGGCGGGATATAATTCATTTTTAATATTTTAAGTATCTGATAGTCATAAATGTAGAGATTGTCTTTTTAAATTATAATGCGAGATTTCAATCATTAATCTTAAAGGTAAAAGACAAAGAAATTATAAATCCTTCGCTGCAGCTTTGATCTCCTTCATCCACGCATCAAATGGAAAATCAGCTTGATCATACGTTACGCCTATTCTTACCACCACCAGATTATCTTCGGGGTGAATAGAAACCTGCTGACCCTGATACCCATTCATCCAATACGAATCTGGGCTGTAATTTTGAAACTTGCCGCCTTGATTTAGCCAAAACTGGTAACCATATGCTCCATCGCTTTCAGCAACAGCGATGACACTGGTCGCAACCCACGAGGTATCAATTATTTGGTTATCAAACCAATTGCCCATGTTAAGGTAAAGCAAACCCACTTTGGCCCAATCGCGTGCAGGTGCGTATCCATATGAGGATCCTACAAAATGATTTGTGGCATCGGTTTCAATAACAAAGTTTCTTGCACCAATCGGCCCAAAGAGCGCACTCTGCGGGAAACTCAAATACTCATCGGTATTGCTAAATGCCTGTCGCATGGTACCAGCTAAGATGTTTGATGTACCTGAAGAATATTCCCAGACTGAACCCGGTTTGCTTACCAGGGGTTGCGAAGCAGCATAGGCACCCATATTATCTTTGCTGTAGAGCATTTTTGTTGCCGTTGATACATTGGCATAATCTTCATCCCATTTTAATCCAACTGTTTGCTGAAGTACATTTTCTAAAGTGATTTGTCCACGTTCATCTTTCTGCCAACTGCTAACCGGCATCGGCGCAGAAGGATTCCAAAAACCCCGTTTTGCAAGTATTCCCGAAAGGGCAGAAGTTATGCTCTTTGTCATACTCCAGCCGAGAAGTTTTGATTCTTTGGAAAAGCCTTCTCCGTAGCGCTCTCCAACCAACTCTCCATCTTTAATTACTACCACTGCTCTAGTTCGGTAAATCGGATTCTCCTCACCTTCATCAAAAGCCATATTTATTGCATCCTGCATGGTTTTGCTCCCCGCTACGTTTTGTGTAGGCCAAATTTCGGGAGCATAGCTTTCACTGTCTATTTCGACACTTTTACTCAGAAAATCGTCGTCGTCTGTATTGTTTATCAATGTGCAGCCCAATCCTTTTCGGTAAACGGCCATTTTAGGATGCATCCCTAAAACATTTGATTTTACCGTTTTTCCTTCTTTATCAACCGCGTTGGATGAGAGCCAAAGCAGCGAAAAACCCAAATCTTCAGCTTCGGCTTTTTCTTGACTCATATCACTTACAAACACGCAAGAACATAAAATCTTTGCATTATAGCCCGATACAATTTCCAGTTTTGGATAAACGAAGAAATAGAGCGCTAACAGAATTAATAGTAGTAGGGAAACGACGATTATAATTGTCTTTTTCATTGAATGATTTTCTTATTTGAAAGAAAGAATTGGGGAATCTAATGCAATTTATCTATCTTAATCCAAATTATTCATTGATTTTTGTAAAATCTAAATTTAAAGTGATCACAATCGCTTGGGATAAGAAGCAAAAGCAATTTTAAAAAAGTAGTAATGAAAACGGCATACATATATACTATAGTACAGCGCTGGGCATTTATCGCAGCGGTTGTTTTGTTGATAGTAATGAATTTTTTATCAACTTCCATTCCATTTGGTGGCAATACGGTTGCAGAGGTAAGCGCAACATTTCACACCTTAATAACCCCTGCAAGTTACGCTTTTTCTATCTGGGGCCTGATTTATCTTACTCTCTTGGTGTTTGCAGTATTTCAGCTTAATAAGGGTAAAAATACTCGATTTTTCAGACTCGTTTTTCCTTATTTTTTGATCAATGTTTTATCTAATGTGCTATGGTTGATTGCTTTTCAGCACGAATTGCTCGGCTTATCCGTCTTTATTATGCTGATTACATTGGGATCTTTAATTGTGATTTTTAGCTATTTCTATCGTCTTCGAAATGCTCTTAGTACCACTCATCGCTATTTTTTTCAGGTTCCATTTAGTCTGTATTTCGGATGGATATCTATTGCGACCATTGTGAATATTTCGGCATTTTTATATTCACTTCAGTTGCCGGTGTTTAATAATTCACCGGAGCTTTTCTCTATTATTATGTTGATTTTAGGTGCTACCCTGGGTCTATATATTCTCTTCGCTAAGAAAGATTATATCTACACTTTTGTAATCGTTTGGGCTTATGTTGCAATATGGATTCAGCATGCTGATGTGCCGGCTATTATGAATACAGCCAAGTTTGCTGCAATAGCCTTGATCGCTGCCATTGCAATACAATTTATCGCTGATAGAATTAAGGTAGCCCAATATCGGAGTACTGCGTCCTCTTAGCAGCAGTGTATTAAAACTCTTATGTTGATTTTGTTAGGGTTAGAATCCAATAAAAGAATTCGGTTTGATGCAATTCAGACTAATTCAAAATTTTCTTAATTTCTTCAAGAATTATATCTGTAGCACCAGCATTTTCTTTTACAAATTGAGCTGCAATACTGCTCATTTTAGCTAATAGCTCTTTGCTTTCAAGCAGCTCGTTTAAGAAGTTTTCCAATTCCTTATAGTTTTTGATGCTTTTGCCCGCGCCAACATCAGAAAGTGCTATTGCCTCTCTGAAATTTTTGTATTCAGGACCAAAAATTACGGGCATTCCATATACAGCCGGCTCCAGGGTGTTGTGAATTCCAGAGCCAAAACCACCTCCTACATAAGCAATGGAGCCATATTTGTAAATGGCACTCAATAACCCAATGGAATCAATAATTACAGTGTTTCCGGTTCCTATTCTTTCTTTTTCAGACCACCTCACGGCTTCAGGAAATTTTTGAAGTATGGTTTTTATATGATCGCTGTACGTTTCATGAGGGGCAATAATAAAACGTACCTCCGGATGTTTTTGGGCATATTTTGCCAGCAGTTCCTCATCTGCCGGCCAAGTGCTACCTGCAACAATTGTGGGTTTGTTCCTGGTAAACTGTTCCAATTCCGGGAAGTCAGGAGTTTTTTTGGCTATTTCTATTACGCGGTCAAACCGGGTATCACCGGCTATGCGAGTGTTTACTACACCAATGCTATTTAGTAGATTAATACTTTCCACGTCTTGCGTGAATATCTCGTGCGTTTGCTTCAGCGATTTTCGAAACCATTTGCCGTAAGGCTTGAAGTAAATTTGATTTTCGCTGAAAATGGCTGAAATCATCAACAAGGGAATATTTCTTTTGGCGATAGCCGCAAAGAAATTGGGCCACACTTCATATTTTACAAAAATCGCCAGATCGGGCTTTACCTTATCCAAAAAGATACGAGCATTTTTTGGAGTGTCGAGCGGAAGATAAGCTATGTGATCTGCCTGATCGTAGTTTTTGCGAATCAAATATCCCGATGGACTAAAAAAAGTTAAAAGTATTGGTTTTGAGGGATAGGTTCTCTTTAGTTTTTCCAGTAACGAACGACCTTGTTCAAATTCGCCCAGAGAGGCGCAATGAAACCATATACAACCTTTAAGAGCTTGAGCACTGCTAAGCTCTTGTTTCCATTTTTTACGTCCGCTAACCCATTGTCCTGCTTTTGGATTGCCAAGGGCGGCCATCCTAATTCCAAGACCGTAAATCCGAATTCCAAGGGTGTAAAAAAAGCGCATTTAATTGATATAGAACTTATTTGCAGCCTGCTTATAAATCGGAATTACCCAACCTACTCTGAATCCGATAAGAATATCAAAATAGTTATTGTCGGTTTTTTGCATCAAATCAATATTGTACGAGCGATAATCTGTGGTAAAACCCTGATAGAAATCAAATCCCGCAAAGAAGTTGGCGTATCTATTGTTTCCAAAATGTTGAAAACCAACAAATTCGTAAAGAGCCAAGCCGGCAATTTTTCGGTCGTAGTTTTTTAAATAATCATCTTCCAGAGGCGCATAATCATCTTGTCTGGTTTCTATATAGGTACGGTGTTCAAAGTAATTCAGACCGAGTTTTACAACAATACCCGAATTTGGATTTCTACCCAGGCCACTAAAGATTTTACCCACATAAAAACCCGCTGCATATCCCCGCTCCAGAATCAATGCATTTATAAATTCTTCATTTATACCCACCACTTTTCCGTTTGAAAGACGCAATCCGTGAAACATTGTATTGGCATCCTTCACATTATTGCCAAATAAATAGTTGAAATCGGCACCTAGTAAAATGTTTTTTCCCGTTTTGTAGGCATACGAAAACCCAACTGATGCACTGGTGCCATACTTTTCTCCCATATCGCCAAAAGGCTGATGGAAACCGCCCTGGAACTGAAATAGCGACATGCGCAACGTTGTATCTGCCACGCTGCCCTGAGAAAAGAGTGCTGAGACCGAAAAAATTGAAATGGCAATGAGTATTTGCTTCTTCATGAATTGGAAATGTGGATAGTTAGGCGCAAAATCGTCTTCTAGTTTCTATAAATACGTATATTCGCAGTCGCTAAATTAAGCCTTTTCATGAAGAAAATTCAAATGGTCGATCTCGGTTCTCAATATGAGAAGATTCAGGATGAGATAGACACCGCTGTTTTAAACGTCATTCGCTCTTGCGCATACATTAACGGCCCCGAAGTTAAATCATTTCAATCTGAACTGGAATCTTATTTGGATGTAAAGCATGTAATTCCTTGTGCAAACGGTACAGATGCTTTGCAAATCGCTATGATGGCACTGGGTTTAAAGCCTGGTGATGAGGTAATTACTGCAGATTTTACGTATGTGGCTACAGCTGAGGTTATCGCCCTACTGCAACTCACTCCGGTATTGGTTGACGTTGATCCAGACACTTTTAATATAGATGTTGAAGCCATAAAAGCTGCCATTACTCCAAAAACCAAAGCCATTGTTCCGGTTCATCTTTTCGGCCAAGCGGCACCGATGGAGGAGATTATGGCCGTGGCCAAAGCACATAATTTATATGTAATTGAAGATGCTGCCCAAGCCATTGGAGCTGAATATACTTTTTCTGATGGCAGAAAGCAGCGGGTTGGAACAATAGGCGATATTGGTGCCACATCGTTTTTCCCAAGTAAAAATTTGGGTTGTTACGGTGATGGAGGCGCCATATTTACCAACAACGATACCTACGCCGCAAACCTTAGGGTAATAGCCAATCACGGACAAACCCGTCAATACTATCACGACGAAGTAGGCGTAAATTCCAGGCTTGATTCTATTCAGGCGGCAATTTTACGTATTAAGCTGCGCCATCTCGATGAGTATTCGCATCAAAGAAATATTGCAGCCGATTTTTACGATAAGGCTTTTAAGGATATACCTCAAATAAAAACCCCCGTTCGATTTAAGCAAAGCAATCATGTATTTCATCAATACACCATGATTCTTAATGGAGTAGATCGCGAAACACTACGCACTTATTTAATGGATCGCGATGTTCCGGCAATGATCTATTATCCTGTACCACTTCATTTGCAGAAAGCTTACAGAGACGAACGTTATAACGAAGGCGACTTTCCGGTAACTGAAAATCTATGCGAAAATGTGATTTCGCTGCCTATGCAAACTGAGTTGAGTACCGAACAGCTCACTCATATCACTGAATCTGTTAAATCATTTATAAAAAATAATTACCAATCATGAAGATTGCTGTAGTAGGAACGGGCTATGTAGGCCTCGTTACCGGAACTTGTTTTGCCGATACCGGCAACGATGTAATTTGTGTTGACATTGATGCAAAAAAGGTAGAACGCATGAAAAATGGCGAAGTACCTATTTATGAACCATATCTGGATACTGTATTTGAGAGAAATATCCGACAAGAGCGTCTCTCTTTTACCACAGATTTAAAAGCAGCGGTTGCCGATGCGGAAATTATCTTTTTGGCATTGCCAACTCCTCCGGGAGAAGACGGGTCTGCAGACTTATCTTACGTGCTTGGAGTAGCCGAAGAGTTGGGACATATTATTACTGATTATAAGGTTATTGTAGATAAAAGTACAGTGCCTGTGGGTACTGCCGAGCTTGTGCGCCAGGCTGTTGCCAAAAATGCGAAAGTGGATTTCGACATCGTTTCAAATCCCGAGTTTTTGCGCGAGGGTTTTGCAGTGGAAGATTTTATGAAGCCTGATCGTGTGGTAATAGGTACCAGCTCTGATCGTGCAGCTAAAGTGATGGAAGATCTTTACAAACCATTTGTGCGCCAGGGGAATCCATTGATTATAATGGATGAAAAATCGGCCGAGCTTACGAAATATGCTGCCAATGCGTTTCTCGCTACCAAAATTACCTTTATGAACGAGATTGCCAACTTTTGCGAGTTGGTAGGTGCTGATGTTGATATGGTTAGAGCGGGTATGGGCACAGATACACGTATTGGAAAGCGCTTTCTTTTTCCCGGAATTGGGTACGGTGGTAGTTGCTTTCCGAAAGATGTGCAGGCTCTGGCAAAAAGTGGAGCTGAAAACGGCTATCGTTTTGAAATATTAGAATCTGTGCTTGATGTAAATAACAGGCAAAAGCTTTCGCTGATCAGAAAGCTGAAAGAGTATTATAATGATGCCCTTTCGGGAAAAACTTTTGCACTCTGGGGTTTGGCGTTTAAGCCCGATACCGACGATATTAGAGAGGCGCCAGCACTCTATATGATTGAAGAATTGCTAAAAGCAGGAGCTAAAGTAAAGGCTTTTGATCCAGAAGCAATGGAAAATGTTAAAGGAATTTTTGGCGATAAAATAGAATATTGTGATAATCTTTACGACTCGACCAAAGATGCCGATGCCCTTTTAATCGCTACTGAATGGTCTGTTTTTCGAAATCCGAATTTCACTAAACTTGCTGGTAGTCTCAAGGAAAAAGTGATTTTTGATGGTCGGAACCTATTCGAAACAAAAAAATTAAAAGACCTCGGCTTCCACTACGAAAGTATAGGACGTGAGAAAGTAACAAAATAATATGATGGCTAAAAGGGTTCTCATTACTGGTGCAGCGGGGTTTTTAGGATCTCACCTATGCGATAGATTTATTGCTGAAGGCTACGACGTTCTCGCAATGGATAATTTAATAACAGGCGACTTGCGCAATATTGAGCACTTGTTTCCATTGAAGAATTTCACCTTCTACAACCACGATGTAAGCAATTATGTATATGTGCCTGGAGAGCTTGATTATATTTTACATTTTGCCTCACCTGCCAGCCCTATTGATTATCTTAAAATACCCATTCAAACATTAAAGGTAGGATCTTTGGGAACGCACAATTTGCTGGGCCTGGCGAAAGCCAAATCAGCCAGAATACTTGTAGCGAGCACCAGTGAAGTGTATGGCGATCCTGAAATGCATCCCCAAAAGGAATCATATTGGGGCCACGTAAATCCCATTGGTCCGCGCGGAGTTTACGATGAGGCTAAGCGGTTTCAGGAAGCTATAACAATGGCCTACCACCGTTTTCACGGACTTGAAACACGAATAGTACGTATTTTTAATACTTACGGCCCTCGTATGAGGCTAAACGACGGAAGAGTTTTGCCTGCGTTTATAGGTCAGGCATTGCGTGGAGAAGATTTTACAGTGTTTGGCGATGGCTCGCAAACAAGATCATTTTGTTATGTAGATGATTTAGTTGAGGGAATTTATCGTCTCTTGCTTTCAGATTATGCAGAACCTGTAAATATTGGGAATCCCGATGAAATTACCATCCGTGAATTTGCCGACGAAATAATTGAACTTACAGGAGCCAAAACGAAAGTAGATTATAAAGATTTGCCACACGATGATCCAAAAAAGCGTCGTCCGGATATTACGCTTGCGCGAAAGCTGCTTAATTGGGAGCCCAAAGTATCGAGAAATAAGGGTCTTAAAATAACACTCGATTATTTCAAATCGCTTGATAGGGAAGATTTGTACAAAAAGGATCACAAGCTTTTTGATAAATACATTAAACGGTAACATGCAGTATTTTGCCCACGAAACAGCCGTAATAGATGCCGGATGCACAATAGGTGCTGATACCAAAATATGGCATTTCTCGCATATTATGCCGGGTGCGGTAATTGGATCTAAATGTAATATTGGTCAGAACGTTGTCATTTCTCCCGAAGTAGTTTTGGGTAATAATGTCAAAGTTCAAAACAATGTAAGTATTTATACTGGAGTAACTTGCGGTGATGATGTTTTTCTGGGTCCCTCTATGGTTTTTACGAATATTATGAATCCCAGAAGTGCCATAGTAAGAAAAGATCAATACGCAAAAACCCATGTCGGCAAAGGGGCTTCTATTGGAGCTAATGCTACCATTGTATGTGGAAACGACATTGGTCAATATGCCTTTATCGGAGCCGGCTCGGTAGTTACAAAAACAGTGGCGCCATATGCACTTGTAATGGGAAATCCTGCAAAACAAACCGGGTGGATGAGCGAATACGGACACAAGCTCGATTTTGACGAACAGCATAAAGCTAAATGTCCTGAAAGTGCCGACTGGTATGAATTGAAGAATGAAAAAGTGACAAAATTATGAGCAATGAAAAGGTGAAATTTGCAATCGTTGGATGCGGCCATATCGGAAAGAGGCATGCCGAGATGATTGAGCGCAATGATGAAGCCGAACTGGTTGCGCTGGTAGATAGTGCATCGCCGGAAGGCTTGAATATTGATCATTTCAACGTGCCTTTTTTCAAAACCGTTCAAGAAATGCTCGAAGCAGTGTCCGGGGTTGATGTCGTAAATATCTGTACACCTAACGGACTGCATGCTAGTCAATCTCTTTTAGCGCTTAACGCGAAAAAGCACGTGGTTTGCGAAAAGCCGATGGGTCTCTCAAAAGCCAATTGCGAAGAAGTGATTTTTAAAGCGCTTCAGGTGAGCCGTCACGTTATTTGCGTTATGCAAAATCGCTATTCGCCACCATCTGTTTGGCTAAAAGAAATTATTGAGAATAAACGCCTTGGAGACATCTACATGGTAGATATTAATTGCTATTGGAACCGCGATGAGCGCTATTATAGCAAGAGCGACTGGAAAGGCTCGCAGAAGCTTGATGGCGGAACGCTGTTTACCCAGTTTTCGCATTTTATAGATATAATGTATTGGCTATTTGGTGATATTGAAAACATTGCAGGACGCTTTGCGGATTTTAATCACAATGAAATTACAGATTTTGAAGATAGCGGTATTGTGAGTTTTGATTTTGTAAACGGCGGTGTAGGTTCTTTAAATTATAGCACTTCCGTGTGGGATCAAAACCTGGAGAGCAGCATGACTATCATAGGATCAAAAGGAAGTGTAAAAGTGGGTGGCCAGTATATGAACAATGTGGAATACTGCCACGTAAAAGATTATGAAATGCCGGAACTGCCTGAGGCAAGCCCTGCAAACGATTACGGAACATATAAAGGAAGCGCTGCAAACCACCACTTCATAATTCAGAATGTGGTAGATACCTTAAAAAATAGAAACGTGGCTACTACAAATGCTCTAGAAGGACTGAAAGTAGTAGATATAATAGAGCGCATTTACAAAGTTAGAGACGCGAATAAAAATTGAAAATGTACAATTCACTAATAAATAAAGAAAATAAGCTTGCAGTTATAGGCCTGGGTTATGTAGGTCTTCCAATCGCATTGGAATTTGCGCGTAAGCTATCGGTAATCGGATTTGATATCAATCCGAAGAGGGTTGATCAGATGAATCGAAACATCGATCCGAGCAATGAGCTGGAAGCTAAAGATTTTGAGGGTTGCGATATAGTTTTTACGGCAGATCCGGAAGTTTTGCGCGAAGCTAATTTCTTCATTGTGGCTGTTCCTACGCCAATTGACAAAGGAAATAATCCTGACTTGAAGCCCATTTTGGCCGCTTCTGCTACAGTGGGAAAATTGCTTAAAAAAGGCGACTATGTTGTTTTTGAAAGCACTGTTTATCCCGGTTGTACCGAAGAGGACTGCGTGCCGGTACTTGAACAACATTCAGGATTGAAATTTCGTGAAGACTTTAAAGTTGGCTATAGTCCTGAACGAATTAATCCGGGAGATAAGGTTCATACCCTGCAAACCATCGTGAAGGTGAGCGCGGGTTGCGATGAAGAAAGTGCCGAAGTAGTTGCGAAAGTTTACGAGTTGGTAGTTGATGCCGGAGTGCACAGAGCTAGCTCCATTCGTGTGGCCGAGGCGGCAAAGATTATTGAGAATACCCAGCGCGATGTAAATATTGCTCTTATAAACGAGCTTTCAATTATATTTAACCGTATGGGAATCAACACGTACGAAGTGCTTGAGGCAGCCGGAACGAAATGGAATTTTCTCAATTTTAAACCGGGACTCGTAGGAGGTCACTGCATTGGTGTAGATCCTTACTATCTTACTCACAAAGCCGAAAAACTTGGCTATCACGCCCAGATAATAAACAGCGGTAGGTTTGTTAACGACTCAATGGGTGGCTACGTAGGCAAGCAAACGGTTAAGAAGATTATTGCTACAGGCAAGAATATTCAAGAAGCTAAAGTGCTTGTAATGGGAGCTACGTTTAAAGAAAATGTTAGCGATATTCGAAATTCTAAAGTTGTAGATACCGTGCGAGAGATACAATCATTTGGAGTGCATGTAGATGTAGTCGACCCGCATGCTTCTGCTGAGGAAATAAAACTCGAATACGGCTACGATTTAAATGAGAAACCCAATCCGAAATACGACGCAATAATCGTTTCGGTAAATCATAAAGAGTACTCTAACTTATCGCAAGATTATTTCGATTCTATGCTTACGGAAAAAGGTTTGCTGGTTGATTTGAAAGGAATTTACAAAGATAAAATCAAGAATTTTGGATACTGGAGTCTATAGATTCTAAAGGAACGAAAAAAGGGCAAATCAAAAGATTTGCCCTTTTTTATATCCATTATTCTCGTAATTGTCCGTCGGTAGAAACCCTTCGTATTATTTGAAATGCTGCCACGGTATCACAAAACTATAAAGGCCTCTACCCGAAAGTAGCATCATTAAGCAACTTGCAGCCTGAAGCTAGCGGCTTAAAGCTTCTATTATACTTCGGCGGAAGCCGTTTCAAAACTACGATCTACTTTTTTGAATAAGCCCTGAAGAACTTTTCCGGGGCCGACTTCTATTACTTCCGTTGCTCCATCGGCAATCATGGCCTGCATGGTTTGGGTCCACTTTACCGGTGAGGTTAGTTGCGCAACAAGATTCCTTTTAATTTCTTCAGGATCTGTAACGGCTCTTGCAGTTACATTTTGATAAATAGGGCAAACGGGCACTGTAATCATTGTGTTTTCAATAGCTTTAGCTAAGTCGGCACGAGCAGGCTCCATAAGCGGAGAATGAAATGCTCCACCAACAGGCAAAATCATAGCACGTCTTGCCCCCGCTTCGGTGAGTTTCTCGCATGCTTTTTCAACTGCTTTTAGCTCCCCGCTTATTACCAATTGCCCGGGGCAGTTGTAATTAGCAGGCACAACAATTCCGTCTAATTCCATGCAGATTTTCTCAACAATTTCATCATCCAGACCAAGAATGGCAGCCATGGTGCCCTCGGTTATTTCGCAGGCATTTTGCATAGCATTGGCACGTTTTGATACGAGTCTTAATCCTTCTTCAAAGCTTATGGCTCCGGTAGCAACCAATGCCGAAAACTCGCCTAGACTATGTCCGGCAACCATTTTAGGCACAAATTTGTTTCCAAGAACTTTAGCCATTATCACTGAATGTAGGAAAATAGCGGGTTGGGTTACGCGTGTTTCCTTCAAATCTTCAGGAGTACCATTAAACATTATTTCGGTAATGTTAAAACCCAGTATTGAATCTGCCTCATCAAAGAGTTTTTTCGCTTCAGTATAATTTTCATACAAGTTTTTACCCATTTCCGGGTACTGAGATCCCTGACCGGGAAAAACGTAAGCTTTCATATTTTTAATTTTAGTATCACAATTATACGGAATCAAAAATATTCCGAAAAAAAAATCCGACCGAAGTCGGATTTAAATTTTTTAGTTTCTGTTGCCTAAAAAGCGCAGCAGGAATAAGAACAGATTCACAAAATCGAGGTAAAGGTTTAATGCACCCATCAGCGCAAGCTTTGTTCCTTCTTCGGTTTTTGAATCGGTAACCATTCCTATATGCTTGATTTTCTGCATGTCGTAAGCTGTTAAGCCAGTAAAAATCAAGACACCTATTCCGCTAATGACGTAATCCATAACCGCGCTATTCATAAACCAATTTACCACCATGGCGAGAATAAGTCCGATAAGTGCCATGTAAAGAATCGATCCCATTTTAGTGAGGTCGGTACTGGTAGTATACCCCAGAAAAGCCATAAGTCCAAAAGTACCCGCTGTGATAAAGAAGGTCGTGTAAATCGTGGCTGAAGTGTAAGCCAGGAATATAAAACTAAGGCTCATTCCCATAAGCACGGCGTAAATTACAAATACGGTGAGCATGGCTGTACTTGAGAGTTTTTTGAAACCAAAACCCATAAGTAAAACCAATCCGAATGGTGCCAGCATCACAATCCAGCCGATCATATTTAAAGATCCATCAAGGTTGCGTAACATTTCCATGAGCGATTCATTGGTTCCAAACCAATAAGCCATTACGCCCGAAATAGCAAGTGCTGATGCCATGTAGGTCATAACATTGCTCACAAAAGATTTGACAAGCGTGCCGCTATCTGCCAAATTTGCAGTGGCATCTTGCGTATGCCAACCCACTGTATATTTATCGTTTTCCATTTTTAGTCTAATTTAGTTGATATAAGGCTTATAAATTCAGATCGTGTTTCTTCTTTTAAAAATTCTCCGTAAAAAGCGGAAGTTGTAGTCTTAGAATTTTGTTTTTGAACCCCGCGCATTTGCATGCAAAGGTGTCGTGCTTCTATTACAACTGCTACTCCAAGGGGTTGAATCGTCTCTTGAATACAATCTCTAATTTGATTTGTTAATCGTTCTTGCACCTGCAATCTTCGTGCAAAAGCATCTACCACACGTGGAATTTTACTTAAACCGACAATTCGTCCGCTTGGGATATAGGCGATGTGCGCTTTTCCGAAAAATGGCAGCATGTGATGTTCGCAAAGACTGTACAATTCAATGTCTTTCACAACTACCATCTGACTGTAATCTTCCTCAAATATGGCAGATTTCAAAATCGCTACAGGATCCTGGTCATAGCCATTTAGCATGAATTGCATTGCTTTTGCAACGCGCTTCGGCGTGTCTTTAAGGCCCTGACGGTGAACATCTTCTCCTAGAAGTGTGATAGCCTCAGAGTATAAAGACTCTAGTTTTTGATTTGCATCATTCGATATGTCGAACTTGTTTTCTTCCAATTAAAATGATTTAGTCGCCGAAATATTCAGCGGAATTATTTTCAGTTTCATGCAGGCGTACGCTGTGGAGCGTGCAACCGTGCGCTTCAATCTTTTCTGTTATTTCATTCCATATGCCAACTGCCAAATTTTCAGTGCTCGGCATAACCCCCTTCATAAAAGGAACGTCTAAATTTAGATTTTTATGATCGAGTTTTTCTAAAATGTTTTCCTTGATAATAGAACTCAAAAGTTTCAAGTCTATTATGCAGCCGGTATCTGGATTTGGGATACCCTTTACGGTCACAAAAAGATTGTAATTATGCCCATGCCAGTTGGTATTGGAGCATTTGCCAAAAATGGCAAAATTCTTTTCTTCCGACCAGTTTTCGTTCCACAATTTGTGGGCAGAATTAAAGTGTTCTTTTCTTGTAATATGTACTACGGCCATATGCCAAATTTAATGGCTGCAAATATACAAACCTGAATTCGATTATTCTTCAGTATTCAGACCTTGTATAAATTATTCGTTTCAATCTTATTTCTGAAGAATAAGACTGTACAAACCTAATGAAATCAATATCTTTGGCCTAAAATAAGCGATAAATGATTGTAGTAACCGGAGCCGCAGGCTTTATTGGAAGTTGCCTTGTTAGTGGCCTAAATGCCAAAGGGTATGAAGATTTAATTCTTGTTGACGATTTTTCTAGAACCGAAAAAGCACCTAACCTGGAAGGGAAAGTGTTTTCCCAAAAAGTAGATCGTGAAGAATTTGCCGAATGGCTCGATACAAATCACAAAATGGTTTACTTCATTTTTCACATTGGCGCACGCACCGATACCACCGAATTTGATACAGCTATTTTTGATAAGCTGAATTTAAACTACACCAAGAAAATGTGGCAGCAATGTGCCGAATACGCTATTCCATTAGTGTATGCCAGTTCTGGTGCCACTTACGGACTGGGAGAGCACGGATATTCTGACAGCCATGAACTTGTAGAAAAGCTAAAACCATTAAATCCTTACGGAGATTCTAAAAATGATTTTGATAAATGGGCTTTGAAGCAGGAAGATGCTCCTTATTTCTGGGCAGGCCTGAAGTTTTTCAATGTTTATGGTCCCAATGAATACCACAAAGGAAGAATGGCATCGGTTATTTTTCACGCCTACAATCAAATTCAGGAAAAAGGGTTTGTGAAATTATTCCGATCGCACAACCCTGAATATAAAGACGGTGAGCAACTGCGCGATTTTATCTATGTGCAAGATGTTGTAAGCGTATGTCTTTACCTGATGAAAAATAAAAATCAATCGGGCTTATTTAATCTTGGAACCGGAAAGGCGCGTGCTTTTTTGGATTTGGCGAAAGCCACTTTTCACGCCTTGAACTTAGAGCCAAAAATTGAGTTTATTGATACTCCCGAAGATATTCGGGACAAATACCAATATTACACTCAGGCCGAAATGGGTAAACTGATTTCTAACGGTTACGATAAGCCTTTTACAAGCCTTGAAGAGGGCGTTAAAGATTATGTTCAGAATTATTTGGTTGGGAAGCGTTATTATTGAATCAACTCACAATCAATTATTTGGTAGCTCATCGCTTTGAATTTGCGGCTTTAAAGTTGCAAATATGAATTTTACACGTATATTTGGTATAACTCAAAACACGTGTGATATGTCAACAAAATTAACTTTAACAATTGATGGAAAAGTTATCCGAGGGGCAAAGGAATATGCTAAATCTCAGGGCAGAAGCTTGTCGAAACTTATAGAGGAATACTTAAAGTCGGTTTCGAGCTCAGACTTGAAAGAATCTGATCTTAATCTAAGTCCCATAACCAAATCCTTGTTTGGTGCTGTAAAAATTAGAGATAAAGATTTTGATGAAAAAAGACTTCTTGAGGATGAGATTCTAAGAAAACATCTTTAAACTATAGGAATGATGACAAGGGTTTTTTTAGATACGAATGTTGTTCTGGATTTCATTTTAAAAAGAAGTGGTTTTGCCGAAGATGCAGCAATCATTTTTGACTTAAGTGAAAGGAATAAATTACAAATTGAGATTTCCTCACTTTCAGTGAATAATATAGATTATGTTTTGTCCAAGCTTGAATCGAGAGAAAAAGCCCGCCAGATCATAATTAAACTGCTCACTTTGGTTGAAATTTCTTCGGTTGGGAAATCTACGATTAAGAAGGCTGCTATGTCGGACTTCAAAGATTATGAAGATGCTATTCAAAATTTTTCAGCTGAAGAGGCTGGTATTAGGTTTATTATTACCCGTAATTTAAAAGATTTCTCAAAGAGTTCTCTTGTAGTTCAGAGCCCAAAGGAATTTTTATCCGGATTTTCTTTGCAGAAATAGTATTGAAGTCCGATTGAGGATAACTAAAGCGATCCCTTCAACTCAAGTAAAAAAAGACTTATGGCCTTCCAGTTTGATTATATATCTCTTCATAGTTTTTATTTCTCCTTCACTCCACAACAAGCTTTTGTGTAAATACACCCTTACCCGTCTTTGCGGTAACAATATATATACCTGACGACAAGCCATTTATTGACACTTTATCGTCTTGGTGAAAATTCTGTATTTGCTTTACAACCTTACCTTGTACTGTAATAATTTCTAGCAGACTTATTTCTTGGTTAAGCTGTGGCAGCTTAATTTTAATAAAATTATCCGCGGGGTTTGGATAAACCTCAAGTTTACCACGCCCTTCTTTCTCATCTATACCAACAAAACCGGAAGGCTGCAACCGCACCAGGCAGCTATAGGGCTCGCCGCCAAAGGACGAAAACTGACCGCCAACTAAGAGTTTGCCATCCGGTAGTTTGAGAATTTTGCGAATAGAGGTACCAACTATTGGACCTACTGATGGCACCCACCAATCATCCCACACTGCTTCGTCGGCGCCCAAACCTCCAAATGCATTTGGAATAATCTCTCCATTGTCTTGAGTTTTTATTAAACGGTTATGTGGCTCACCGTTTACCTCAATAAAATTTCCACTAAGTATAAATGTGCCATCATCATCTTCCAAAATATTAGTGGGAGATGTATTAAAAGAATAAAAAGGTTCATCGCCAGCATAGGTAGTAAACACATTTACCTGATACGATTCATCAATACTGCCATCTGGCAATAGTCTAACCAATAAGCTTGGATAATTTGGCTGATTGACAATATTTACTGGAGTTGATTTTAAAACCCATATTCTATCTTGACTATCCACCAAAAGCACAATAACTTGATAGCCTTCTAAACTAAAAGGACTTGTAAACTCCGTATTTACTGAAAAATCTGCATTGAGCTTGGCAATTTTGTGAGATTGATGGCCTTCAACTTCAGAAAAATGACCTGCAATGATGTACTCACCGGTACTTAGACTATCAAGAGTAAAAATTGCCGCATCAACGGGTTGGTTGCAACGCAGCATTGGAAAATCCGGAACGGGTGCACCGGTAGAATCAACCATACATAGCTGACGAAGTGCCAGATGACTTTGTGAAGTGCCAAGCAATGTTGAATCTGTAAAAAAGCGACCGGCTGCCAGAATGTTTTCATCTGGGGTTACCATGGCATCATAGACATAATCACTTAAAGGACCGCTGTAAGAGTTTTTTGCAAACTCAAAACGAAACGGAGTCTGAATTCCATTAAAATCAAGCATTCTTAGCTGAAGATTATATTGTAGCAGAAAATTTTGATACTCTATTATGTGAGACCCACCCACCATGTTTGGTTCAATTAATTGACCTGTATTTGTTATCAAAGATCCAACTTCAATAGGCGAATCATAACCCAAAAACCATCCCATAACCATATAGTCATTCTGCGAGGTTACCATCAAATCATAAACCTTCCCTCTATTAAAAAGTATGCCTGAATTAAAGGTTGGATCAATGGTATAATCAATCACTTGCGCAGGCAGTGTGCCTGCGCAAGTGATTATTGTTATAAACATTAAAATTAACTTCCTCATAATCTTAATGAGATGTGATAAATTTACCTTCGCTTACCTTTTTGCCATTTTGAAGCAATTGAAAGAAGTAAATACCATTTGGCAATTTACGCGTATCAATCAGCTCTTGCCCCTCATAAACTTTGCCTAATTGGCGCGAAAGTAATTGTCTTCCAAGATTATCATATACAATAAGCGCAGATTCTTCTTGTGCTTGCAAGAAATTAAAGCTTATAGTAATGTATGGATCAGCCGGGTTAGGGAATGCTGATGAAGTATTTAACCCGGCAATCAGCTCATCGTAAGTAGCTTTCGGTTTGCGCGGAGCTGTATTGCTTTTAGGAATACCATTAGTGTCATAACAAATATTGTAATGAAAACACAAGGCGTTTTGAGCTTTTATAGCCGCTCTTCCGGCAGTCGCATCTTCTGCAATATTTTGTAAGTCACTGATTTCTGCTGAATTTAAATTGTCAATACTGCGACCATCATCACTTACAGATTTTATAAAGCCATATAATGTCTTTAATTCGTTCATCTCGTCAGACTGCTCGGTGCTAAGTTTATAAGATAATTGCATGCTGTCTAGCAAGGTCATGGCATCATTATACATGCCTCGGTCTGTCATTGCAGCAGCGGGGCTGTAGTTTC
>NZ_JAAGVY010000060.1 GCF_010686655.1 Cryomorpha ignava
AAGTAGTCAGCTCTGACAAATTTTTAATATCTTTGGATTGCAGCATTTTTACGTATTTGGAATTACGCCTTTAAGATACTGTTTTTCAGAATCTTAAAGTAATAAAAATGCTGCACTTTTTAACTTTACAATGTTAATTATCAACACAATAGCTCCTGCGAAACTTTAGTTAAAACAAAAAAGGTGTCGCTATTCTTTGGCGACGAACACGAAATTAAAACCAATGAAATTATAAAGCTGTTTAAAATTAATTTCATACCTCCTTTTTATAATATTGTGCTCTATCAAGATAACGAGCGTTTCAAATACGCTTTATCTATTGTTCAAGACTTACCCTGGCCATCATCTCTGGCGGGAAGCAGCCTTAAGTTATTTTGCTTAGTGCTTATACCGTTTTCTTTCCTTTGGCAAGCTGGACAAAAACCCATAGAAAGAAGATTGAAAATACCCAGTCATTTATCCCATAAATTGAATAATATAGTCCCGCCATTACATCTTTTTCAAAAACATCAGAAACACTATTATTTAGCATCCAATTTATCCAAATATATCCATAGATGACTTTTTCTATGACAAAAATTCCAACAAGCCATTTTACTTTATCATAATTTCTGGCGACTGATATGTAGGCTAAGCCCCAAATCAATATCATCAATAATCCAAAATTGGACATTACTTCGGGATCAAATTCAGGTATTGTCGAATTTGTAAAAAACCTCGAAAAAATCAATACCGATGCATTCATTAATCCGGCCAGAATAAAGCCCCTTGTAATTGTGGTGTTTTTAAGGATCATAATTCAACTCATTTATAATTTAATTTTGATTTACTATGTACGGGTTTCAGGATAGGTTTCTAAATCTCTAGGATTTAACCCCTATACTACCGCTAAAAATAATAATTAATTTAAAAGGTTGATCACCAGCTCGAAAAAAGAAATTGCCTATTATGCAAAAGATGCTGACCCACCAAAACAAATTAGAATCGCTTTGCTTTCGGTAATTTGTGCTTCCCTTGGCTGTATAGAGAAAAAACGGATCCGTCAACAAGATGTTTTTCATGAGAATTTGCATCTTTAGTTGCACTCTTTCGCCCTTGGTTTACGCCGCTGAATCTAGACAAATTCAGCGGAACCACAACCTGGTTATTACGCAACACTTTTCTTTCAATATCTCCCTAACAATTTCACTCATAAAGTGTTATAGATAATTAATCCGCCAAAAAGAAAAGCAAAAGGTGAAATTAACTGAAAGTAAATTGGCTTAAGTATATCTGCACTTTTCATTGAAAATTTATGGTGCACTCTCGGTGGAACAAAATAAAGGATCAACGAAGTCAAGAGCATAATCCATCCAAAAACTGTGAACGCTGCAGGAAATTTAGAGAATTCAGCGTATAATATTAAGGCTATAGCCGGAATCATTCGCAATGTAATTTCCGCATAATTTATAAAGTTTGTACTACCGGCTTTTCTTAAGGTACTCCTCGCTTTATTTGGATTAATAAGCATCACAAATCCGATAAAAATCATAAAGATTCCGAAGAATATCAAAATCCATTTTGCAATTTCTATTTTCATAATCCGGGCAGGTTTTTAGAATTCGAATTCGTAGCATCCCGAAGGGGCTATTCAATGTACAGATTGTTGGGTTTTTGCGCTTTATTTGCTTCTGTTTTTTGTTCCGGCGAGAAAGTAATCTAGTAACTTTTTATTCTTTCAAAACCTCATAATCAACCCCATCTGGCACCCAATTGAATAAATATTCTGATCAATTGGAGTTTCTGCCAAAGCAGTAAGTGAATACCTGAAAAGTGGTTCTACTCTAATATTAAACCTTGGGTTAATGTGATAACCAACTCCAACTCCTCCAATTAATCCTATTGTTTTTTTATTGAAATCAGTAATTCCCGATGCAATAGCAACTTTATCACCGTTACTATAGGTTATCCGGGTTATGGATTTATCATACAAAAATTGATTTAAAGTAGCTCCGGCGGTAATATAGCCAAAGAATTTCTTGTCTATGACCCGATAGTTCAGGCGCAGCGGAATTTCGAGATAATGAAAGCGCAGTTGGTAGTTGGCTACGCCGGGAGAACCTTCTCCAGTAGGATCGGATAAAGGATCGTTCTTAAACATGTTAGTCTGACTCGAAAACTGAAGACCAAGTTCCACTTCAAGATTCGGAATAATAAGGTATCGAGCTGCTATTCCGGTATTGAATCCCAATGAAGGATGCTCATATTTTTCTCTTGCTTCTACCAATGGTTCCAAGCGTTCAGGATAGCTCAACGTTCGATAGCTGAAATTGGGTGAGAAATTTACTCCTACTGAAAATCGACTTTGTTCGTTGATTGATTCTTGCCCATGGCCTATGAATGGGATCAGGAGAATGAGTATGGCAATTAGTTTTTTCATTTGGTTTGTATTGTAGATAGCTGCGCTGAGCGGCCTGGCTTGTTGTAAAAATGAACTATAGCTTTTGTCTCATATAAGTAGATTATAAATCTATAGCCGTTATCCCAACCCTATGGGTAAAACTAAGAATTTATTTAAAAGGCTAAACAGCATCTGGAATAAAGAGAAATCACCCGCTCTGCAAAAGGCAGTTACCACTGAACTATTAAAGCGCGCAGAAGAGAAGCCTCCGTTCCTTCAAAGTTAGCGTCCTAATAAAGAGATAAAACCCTGTTCAAAATCATATAGAAACAGAGATGTTTGGTAACACCATCCAAGATTACTTCCCGGCTTTCTCAGCAGCTACTTTCTCGGCGGCCTCCTCTTGGATGTCGTTTGAAAAAATATCAAAAATCACAGCATATTTATAGGCCAACTCTTTATAGCCATCATAACGCCCGGAGCCACCGCCATGACCAGCGCTTAAGTTCGTTTTTAGAAGCAATAAATGATCATCTGTTTTCACCTTTCGCAGTTTAGCCACCATTTTTGCAGGCTCCCAATACCCTACCCTTGTATCGTTTACACCGGTGGTAAATAACATGTGTGGATAATTTTGAGCTATTACATTTTCATACGGGCTATAACTCAACATGTATTCAAAAGCCTTTTTGTCATTTGGGTTTCCCCATTCCTCATATTCAATGGTCGTTAAGGGCAGCTTATCATCAAGCATGGTGTTTATAACATCTACAAAAGGAACATCCAGAATAACCAATTTGAAAAGATCAGGTCGCATATTCACTATACCGCCCATTAATAAACCACCTGCACTACCACCCTCCGCTACAATATTCCCTTTTTGAGCGTAGCCTTCTGCAATTAAAAACTCGGCACAATCTATAAAGTCAGTAAAAGTGTTTCTCTTATTCATCATTTTACCGCCATCGTGCCATGCTTGACCCAACTCGCCGCCGCCTCTTACATGAGGAATAGCATATACAAAACCACGGCTTATTAAACTGTAAACAGAACTATTAAATCCAGATTCACTTCCGCTGCCATAAGAACCATAAGAAGTCATAAACATACGCTTATAGCTATTGTTTTTATTGATACCGTAGGACGGGTAGAGCAAGGTAATCGGTATCATTGTGCCATCTCTGGCTTCTGCCCAAACCCGTTTATTCTTTATCCAATTTCCTGCATTGTAGTTTTTTACTGCCGTTTTCTTTACTAATCGCTTCTCTTGGGTTCTCATGTTATAATTCCAAGCTTGGGAGGGCGTTTTCATAGAAGATGTGGAATACATCAAGGTGTCGGAATTGAATTTGGGATTGTATGCAGGTGAAACCAGATGAATGTCTTCTTTAATTTTCAGATAATGCGATTTACCGCTTTCCTTATCAATGATTCTCAAGCGGTTTTCCATCTTTTCAGATTCTCCGAGAACCAGAAATTCATCGAAAATAATGAAGCTCGTCAATAGATTTCCCTTTTTAGGCTTCAAGAAGCTTTTCCAATCTGCTTTAGCATAAGCTGTTTCGTCGCATTTGAATACTTCAAAATCTATACTTTCTTTATTACTTAAAATGTAGAATTCATTCTTATAATCTGTCACAGAATATTCATGCGTTCCTTCTCTTGGTGCCATTAAATGAAATCCGTTATCAACCGCCTTCAAATTCATGAAATGTACTTCGTCGGTATTTTTACTGGAGATACCCAAATAGACGTACTCCTTGGATTTTGATTTCGATATTGAGATCTGAAATTGAATATCATCTTCTTGAAAAAGCAATGAATCACTTTGCTGAGGCGTGCTCAATTCATGCAACTTTAGTTGATACGTGCGATTGGTTTTAGGCTCTTGCAAGATGTACAACACTTGATGATCATTCAGCCACAGCATTCCTGAGACGTTTAACAAGGAGTCCGCTATAGAAAAGCCGGTCTCTAGGTTCTTGAATTTAACAGTTACCTTGTCGCTGCCTGTCGTGTTCTCATAATACATCATCAGTTTAGTATTTGGACTTACTCTAATACCTCCAGCTGAATAATAGTCTTTATCCTTTGCCAAAACATTAACATTCATTAAAGTATCCCATATTTCAGCACCTTCTTCTCTGCGCATATAAATAGGATATTCATCTTCTTCTGTCCATCTCGTTTGGTACCAATATCCATCATCTTCATAGGGAATCGATTCATCTTCTTTATCAATTCTACTCGTTAACTCTTGAAATAACTCTCGTTGACTCTTTCTGAGTGGGATAAAGTAATTGTCGGTGTATTCATTTTCTGCTACCAAGTATTCCTTAATATCTGCGTTTTGAAGCGGGTTTTTAGGCTGCTTCAACCAAGCGTAATCATCTACCAATGTTGTGTCATGCAGTACATTTGTTGTTGGAATCACTTTGGCAATTGGTGGTTTTAAACTATCGTTTCGTGTGTGCTTGTCAGCAAATTGATTTTCTAAGGGCATTTTACCCTCCATATCCTTTCTTATGCTATCAGGAATAATGGCCAACGGGTTTTTTTTGGTGTACTCATCCCAAAAATCCTTATTGTATTCCAATGGTAAATCAAATAATTGATTCGTTGGTAAGTTGGCAAAGACCTCCGTGAAATCAAACATCATTACCTCTTCGGTTTTCACCTCATCTACCCAAAATTGGCTTACCGCAACGTAAGGGGTTGTGTTATTTGTAAGAGTATCTTTCAAAATAAATTCGTCTTCATGCCGCAAATATTTCAAGTAATACGTGTCGCCAATTTTTTGATATTCAATATTCAACTTATAATCAAAATGCTTGTAGTTCATTTCAGCGTAACTACAGAGGTATTTCTTAAACTCTGGCGGAACTGAACTTTCAAATTTTAGAACTGCAAAATTATCTCTATCAATGTAAATTTTGCCTTGCAAAGGCTTGTTTCGTCTTACTTTATTAAAAGATTTAAATTTTCCTTTTGTGTCTAATTCTTCCATTAATTCTTTGGTCAGCACAGTTCGGAAAGACAATACATACACATAACCGACTCCTTTCATTAACACTTCTCCTATTTCATAGTCGAATTGCTTGAACTTTTTATCAGTGAAAAAAGCAGCCTTAAACTTTAAGTAATCTTTGCTAAAAATCCCCATCGGTCCTGCTTGCACATTGGCGTACATATCCGTTTTGGTTAGGTTTTTACTCGATCGTGAATCAATCACTTTTGCTTGATCGCTATTCAGAGTAAGAAAGTGGAAATGCCAACGATGCAAGCTTCTTCCATTGTACATATTAGAGTTACTCAAAGAAGATATGGAATACTGAGCTTCTACCCGGTAGTCACTCCCTTTGTATTCTTTTTCTTGATAGGGTGCATAGTGCACTTCTGCAACAGCATCTGAATACGATATGAATGCGCCATTTTCGGCAACCGTTTCTCTATAATAACCTTCTAATAAAACGGGTTCTTGCGCATAGTTTAGCTCAATGTTCTTAATTACCTTTTGTAGCAATTGCTTTGCTGATATTTTCTTTTCCGGCTTAATTACTACTTCTTCAATTTGTGTAATATCTCTTTCCAAGGACACTACCAATGGGCTCAACTTTCTTAATGCGCTTATTGAGTATATTTTGCGAACATATCCCAAATAAGAAAATACAACGCTTTTGTCATTGTACTCTGCCGGAATGTTCAACACAAATTCCCCATCACCGTTGGTTACTGTTCCCAAAGCAACACCATTTAGGCTAACATACGAAAAAGCAAGTGGCTGTTGACTTAAACTATCTATGACCGTGCCTTTCAGCGTTATTTTAGTTTGAGAAGATAATGGAAATACCAAAACCAAGTTGAAGATCAGGAATAAAAGAAATCTCATAGGAATAATGTGGTGATATTTTAAAAACAAAATATGGTAACAGTAAAAAGGTAAGGCGCTTAACTTTGCGAGAAGTTACATTAAAATTTAAGTTTTTTTTAGTAGTAAATTAACGGATTTAATACTGCTTTATTTGACACTATTCATTTTTAGGGTCTACCCCATTTAAACAATCGCTCCGGCAGGGCTGAATTGGTTAATATTTAGCTCGAAAAAAACTGGAACTTGTTAATTTTCGTATAGACAACATGATAAGAAGCATCCTTCTCATTCTACTAATAGCCGGTTTTTGGAAATCTTCTTCGGCTCAAAAAATAGATCATTTAAGTTCATACTCCGATATTCAAAGTTCCAACTACTTCCGTTTTAACTACGACAACGATCTTTTTGCAGGTACAGACCAAAACTATACGCAGGGATTTAGTTTTGAGTTGGTTGCTCCTTTCTTAGATGCCAATCCCGTTAACCACTTGTTTTATAGACCTAATGATTTTGAGATACGCTATGGCATATTCGTAGAACATATTGCGTATACACCAGCTAATTTTGAGCTACCCGAAATCCAAATAGGAGATAGACCTTTTGCGGCCGCCATTTATTTGAAGAGTTTCATGATCGCCACAGACCGCGAGAATGCCAGAAGGTTAACTTCTTCGGTAAGTGTTGGTATGATTGGGCCTGCAGCTTTTGGTGATGCAATGCAGACAACCATTCATAAAATTACAGGAAGCAAAATGCCACTAGGCTGGAGAAATCAAGTAAAGAATGATTTAGTGCTTACTTATGAAATGGGTTTTGAACAACAAGTGATAAGACTAAAGGATTTATTTTCTTTACAAGCACAAGCCAATGTAGCCATAGGAACTTTATTTACGGGAGCTGCGGTAGGAATGAATATGACTTTTGGGATATTAAATTCACCGTTCAAGCCTGCTACCAATAATCAAGGTTTTAAACTCTATGCATACGCAGCGTCTATAGTGAATGTAATAGGGTATGACGCAACTTTGCAAGGTGGTTTATTAAATGATAACAACCCGTATACCATTGCTGCCAAAGATGTTGAGCGCGTAACCGGACAATTTAACTACGGAATTGTTTTACAAATAAAGAAGGTCTATCTGGAATATTCGCGTACTGCACTTACTAAAGAATTTGCTACCGGGAATTCTGCGAAATGGGGAGGGATTAAATTGGGGTTTGGGTTTTAAGGATAATCAGCAGCTCTATGTGATTATTAGAAGATATGGCCAGTACAATAACCCATTTTACCGGAATGAACGATTGCTTTAAGGCTTTGCCGTTTAAGAAGAGTTTTCGCCGACGCCCCCCCGGAGTGTCCCTCTGTGCAAGTCTTTCAAAATCTTCTTTTACAACCGTGCATAGGCTTTCACAAGGCTCGTCGAGCCACTCCCAATCTGGCAAGTAGCTTTTTTGGGTAGAGCATATATTTCAATATATGCACTTCAGATCGGAAACACATTAACTTTTGGCTAATTTCAAGCAATAAAGTGAATGCATGAATACTTACTCCTGCTGATCGAAGGAGCCGGGAGACTTTATTGATGCCCGCTTAATGCTCTCATTAAATAAACCGCCGTTTTACTACCCTTACTTTTGACAACTTCCTCCGGCGTTCCTTCCGCCACCACTTTTCCGCCGTCTTCTCCCGCGCCGGGTCCTATATCGATAACCCAATCGCTTGCTGCCACGACCTGCATGTCGTGCTCTACCACAATTACAGTGTTGCCGGCATCAACCAATCGGTTGAGTTGAAGTTGTAATTTTTCTACATCAGTGGGATGCAAGCCGGTTGTGGGCTCGTCTAAAATATAAAGCGTATTTCCACGGCTCTGGCGCTGGAGTTCGGTGGCAAGTTTAATGCGCTGCGCTTCTCCACCCGAAAGCTCAGTTGCCGGCTGACCCAATCGTAAATAGCCCAAACCGACTTCCTGCAACACATTAAGCGGGCGACTCACCCTGTCGTCTTCCTCAAAAAACACAGCCGCTTCATTTACAGTCATCCGAAGAATCTGGGCGATATTTTTTTCGTGATAAGTAACTTCCAGAGTTTCGGCATTGTACCGCGCGCCACCGCAAACCGGACAAGGCGCATAGACACTCGGCAAAAACAAGAGTTCAACCATCACAAAACCTTCGCCATCGCAATTTGGACAACGCCCCTTTCCCACATTAAATGAAAAGCGGCCGGCATTATAATGTCGTGCTTTCGCCAATTTTGTTGATGCAAATAATTTGCGCACCACATCAAACAAGCCCGTATACGTCGCCAGATTAGAGCGCGGTGTTCTTCCAATTGGTTTTTGATTGACCA
Source organism: Cryomorpha ignava (assembly GCF_010686655.1). Classification (GTDB taxonomy): domain Bacteria; phylum Bacteroidota; class Bacteroidia; order Flavobacteriales_D; family Cryomorphaceae; genus Cryomorpha; species Cryomorpha ignava. The sequence continues at coordinate 8,605 of NZ_JAAGVY010000060.1, forward strand.
CCACCATGCGTTTTATGGCTTCTGAACCTGTCGTAATTTTACCACCCACCGTTTCAACGACGTCTTGTTGCAAAGCATCTTCAACTTCCTCTTCGGGAAATGGGTCGTTTCCAAGTTGCGCCAACATTAGTTCGACCAATACCTGACTCACCAAACTGCTTTTGCCAGAACCGGAAACTCCGGTAACACTCGTCAATACGCCTAAAGGAAAAGACACGTCGAGGTTCACTAAATTGTTTCTAGTAACGCCAGCTAATTTCAACCATCCCGAAGGCTTTCGGGTTGTAGGCCTCTCAATGGGCAAATCATTAAAAAGATGTTCTCTGGTTTTAGACCGAGCAATGTTTTTTAAACCGGCAGGCGGACCGCTGTATAAAATTTCTCCGCCACCTTCGCCTGCATCCGGACCCACATCAACTATCCAGTCGGCATGACGAATAACATCCAACTCATGCTCAACCACAAAGAGTGAGTTGCCGCAAGCTTTTAATCCATCCAGGGCTTTTAGTAAGGCTTCTGTATCGGCAGGATGCAATCCGGCAGAAGGCTCGTCTAAGACGTAAACCACCCCAAATAAATTACTGCGTATTTGAGTCGCCAATCTCAATCGCTGATGCTCTCCGGGCGAAAGCGTAGGCGTGCTGCGCTCTAAGGATAAATAGCCCAAACCTAATTCCAATAAAACGGTAAGCCTCGCCACAAGATCTTCGGCTATTCTTTGTGCCACCAATGCTTTTTCCTGGTGATTTTTAGCCAATTTGGTTAAACCCGGTGCCGATCCATCGCCATAGGGAGCGAAGATAGAAAGCAAATTCTTGAGCGGTAGCCGCGAAATGTCGGCAATATCATATCCTGCGAAAGTCACCGAAAGGGATTCGCGACGTAAACGTTTCCCGTGGCAGGTAGGACAATCGCTGCTAAGCATGTATTTTGACACCCGCTTTTTCATTAAAGCACTTTGGGTATTTGCAAAAGTGTGGAGCACATATCTTTTGGCACCCGTGAAAGTGCCCATATAATTTGGTTCCCTCTTTTGTTTGATGGCAAGCTGTACCTCTTCCCGGTTGAAGCCTGGGTACACCGGCACTTGGGGTTGTTCTTTTGTAAATATTATCCAGTCGCGGTCTTTCTTTGGAAGATCCTTCCATGGAATATCCACATCATACCCCAATGTGGTCAAAATGTCCCGAAGGTTTTGTCCTTGCCAAGCTGTGGGCCATGCCGCGATGGCTCTTTCGCGAATCGTCAGTGAATCATCAGGCACCATACTTTTTTCTGTTACTTCATACACTCTGCCCAGTCCGTGGCATGTCTTACAGGCTCCTTCGGGTGTGTTGGTCGAAAAGGATTCAGCATATAAAAGCGGTTGTCCTGCCGGATAATCGCCGGCGCGGGAATACAACATGCGCAACAAGTTAGACAAGGTGGTAACCGAGCCTACCGACGATCTGATAGTTCCCGAACCGCGCTGCTGCTGTAAGGCAACCGCGGGCGGCAGACCTTCTATCTCGTCAACTTCGGGTATTGGCATTTGATGAAAAAGCCGCCGCGCATAAGGCGATACAGATTCAAGATACCTGCGCTGTGCTTCGGCATACAGAGTGCCAAAGGCAAGTGATGATTTGCCTGATCCGGAAATGCCGGTAAATACCACCAAAGCATCGCGGGGAATTTCCAGACTTACATTTTTGAGATTGTGTTGACGCGCGCCACGCACAGCAACGAAGCCTTCTTTTTGGGTCCTGTTTTCATTTGGTTCTTCCATGGTGGCGGGATGTGTCAAAAATTATACCAAGGGTTGGGGTCTTTTAAACATATTACCTGAATACCCCTATCCTTCCAACCATTTAAACCATGTGGTTTGATCAATAATTGGAACCTTGTTTCGGTCACAAACATTCATGGTATGTCCTGTTCCACCGATTTTTGGATTTGACAAGTCGTCATAGAAAATACCAAAAGTTGCCGGTTTTATTTCATATGTGCCAATTACTTTTATTGTGTCTCTAAGGATATAAGCAGCTTTAATCGAAAAGCGATCTCTGGCACCAGCGACATATTGGTCAACCAATTTTTCCATTCTCTTATTGCTTTTAGATTGAAACACGACTTCGGGTTCATTAGCCATATTGACTTCATCTAAAGCGAATGTCTCGTATGCTTGATTGGTTTTTTGCCTATGCCCAGTGTAGGGTGTTATGACTTGTAATCGGGATTTGTCAACAGACGAAACACCTAGCGAAAAATAATGGTCAGACCCGTCGGCGTTGCCACTTCTGAATGTTATGTGTTTTGTCTTAGTTGCCAGGGTTTTACCGAGTTGGATTAATAAGTCGGTGTCGGTATCTAAAACCATCCGTTTTCCTTCAAGGAGAACAATTGCGTTTTCTTTATCAAACTGTTCAATAAACGCTTTTAAGGTCATGGTCGTTTTTCCATTATCGCTAACAGGTTGCGGCTCTGCTTTTAGACCGAGCCAGGCTGGCAGCACTAGTTTATGTTTTTCAAGAATTCTCCAAACCTTTTTTCGAGAAAAGCATGCGAGTGTTCCAAACTATGATTATCATCAATCAAATTGAGAACTGCTTTTGTTTGGCGACCAAATTTGATTGAACTATCGCAAGGAACTGTCGGATCATCCCAACCATGTACAATTTCAATGTGATCGCACATCGGAAGATAATTTTGTATCGTGTACTCCTCATCTGCCATAAAAAGAGCGGGACATAGTAAAAACAACCCGGCCAGTTTGTAATCATAAGCCACAACAGTAGATACATATCCACCCATACTTGACCCAACCAGCACAATGGATTCGGCATTTTTCGATTCTATAAATTCCTTTAAGCGTTCTATTCGCTCATTTGCATTTTCACATTTTGTATAGTCTATAGATGCTGTTTCGAATCCATGACTTTCAGCGACTTTGCTCAATACTTTTATTTTGGTACCATTCGGCCCACTGTCTCTTCCGTGTGAAAAAATTACTATTTTCATTTTATATGTTTTTTATTAAAATTATGAATAATCTTTCTGATTCCCGTTAAGCAGGTTCAATTAAACCTCATCCATCCAAAACTCATAAATCATAACCATTGCCAGAGTATCCAGCTCACAGTATTTCAAGAGACCCGTAACAATTCTGTCTCTTTCCATTTCTGTAATCTCTTCAAACTGCATTTTAGCGAAAGCGATCATGGCCGCACCTCCATCTGCGAGATATTCATCTGCGATCATTTCAGCTCTATGATCTTCAGATAATTTCTCAAAAATAGAAGGGAGTAAATCGTATGGATTTTTCACCTCTCCTTCGGCATCATATTGAATCCATTTCCAACCATCTTCATAATTTATACTTCTTATTTCGCTCGTTTTACCATAAATAGGCTCGGCATATTTCTTTTGAATAAAACCGGATCTGGACAACACTGCCGGCAAAACTGCTTTTATAGAATTCGATCCTTTTGTTTTTGGGTCAAAAAGATAATCTTTAACCATCCTGTACATATCTACCATATCCCTATTCCCAATAATCTTCTCTTCCTTACCATTTACTATTATCTTGTGATAGGTTATGCTGTATATAAATGTTATCAACTCTTCCTTGTCGGGCACTAAAGCCGAATCTGCAACTGCTAATTGTGCACGAACTTGATTGAGTACCGTGTTTTCATGATATGAAAATCGAAATATGGTTCCGCTGTCGGTTTCCAATTCCTTTTTTAATGCTCGAACAAAATTGAAATTTGGAAAAACCCCTTTACCGGTTTCAATAAATTCTCCTTTGTGTTCAACGCTTCCATCTGCATACATAATGTGATGCGAGAATTGAAATGCAATTTGTTCGTATGGTCTCTGACCTTTGTAAAAAGGGATGGCAACCATCGACGTTTCAAAATCTATAAAATGCAATGGGTAAATAAACGTCGCCATTTCTTGCCGCATACCATCGGCATCTAAATAGAAAGAGTCATCGTTGTTTTGTACTTTTACCACTTGCATCCATTGCCGTTCCTGCCTGGAAAGCGCACCATTTGGCTTTGGTTCAATATTCTCTCCAATATGCTCCTTTTGAACATCTTCCATAAAAATGATTCCCTCCTCAAAAAGCTTTGGTTTACTTCTGTGATCCCAAATTTCAGTCATGCGCGGTTTATAAAAATCGGCATCTGTCCAACCTTTTTGAAGTTTCCAATATTCTTTTAGCCCGGATAGTTTCTTCGGATCATTTCCATGAAATTCACAGCTAAAACAATGCACACCTACCGGGCTGATTATTTTTTCATCTTTGTCATACTTTTCAGCCCATAGGTTTATTTTATCTTCAAACAATAGCTCCGGTTTGTCTTTTTGATCTTCGTCATCTATTATGCTTTGTGCGATAGAATCAACATTTACAGCAGTTAAAATTGCAGTACCCAGCGAAGCTAAACTCACCACCTTACTTACCTCTGCATACTTCCTTCCTTGGTCGTTGACCTTTATTTGAAACAACTGGTTCAATCCGGTTACAGAAGCCACTTTCGATTTATCAGCAAGCATTAGGTAAGCCGTTACATTACATTCCGGAAATGCTTTTTCTGTTACATATTTTTGAAAAGCCACATCTTGTAAATAGAGATTCCATTTACTGTTTACATGTCCCGTTTTTGTAACCATACTACCCGTACCCTTTCCATCAAAGGATTTTGATTTTACTTCTATCAGGTTAATTTGAGTTCCAATTTTCTCAAGCACATCCACTCTAATAAAGAAATTCTTATAAAGAATAGCCGCTTCATAAATGATCACGTTTTCTTGTTGCAACAGTTCATTGGTTCGTTCCAACGGAGCATCATAACCCGTTTCCGTAATGTCATGTCCATTGGGGTGATAGCATTTCGCTAATTCTCCAACCTGAAAGCCACCTTGGGCGAGCGCCTCCATAAAGGAATCGTCGTCTTGCTGGTTCTCATACCGTGACTTCTTGGTGTAGAAGAGTTTAGTAGGGCAATCTAAGCCTACCTTAAACCTGGACTTTGTGAGTGGACGCATAATTCCTTTTTTTTATTTTTAAATAACTAGTTATGGTAATGCATTGCTTCCAATAAAAACCAGAAACATCAATTGGTTGATATGCTGATTTACCGTAGTAGTTCTCAATTTCTAATTCAATCAATTTAGCATCCAAAACGTCTTTAACCGCAAGTTTATCAAACCAAGAATTTTGAGCAATCAAAAAAGGGTGAACTTAAAAGAATCAATATAATTATGTGTAATCCTCTTCATTCATTTTTGCAGAACATTGGTAGCAACGCCCCTATTGTGGCTTACTTCACTATTGGGATCACATCCGGGAATACTAAACCCATAAACTTTACCCCCCCCCTATCCTACCGGTAAAAATAAGGATTTATTTAAAAGATTGGCAGCAAGCGAAAAGAAGGAGAAATTAACTATACCTCCAAAGACAGTCTCGCATGGCAAGTTAGAGGCCGCAGCATTTCAACTAAACGAAGTGGCCTCACGACCGCAGGGAGCAAATGCAGCTGAGCGGGTAAGCATTCTCTCTGAATATAAATACCACGGAGCGTGGCGGGGTGGTATGCTAAAGTGCTCCTTTTCTTTTTAATTTCTTTTTAATGAATATATCAAATAGCTCTGTAGTTGTAATTATATTAGGATACCCCAGCTTCCTTAATCCGTTTTCTAAAACCTTGTCTCCCGTCCAAAGTTTGGATTTAAGATGATCTGCAAGTGCAACAAACAATGTATCATCTTCATCAATATCTTTTGTCAGATTAATTGCATTTCTCAATGATTTATCGGAAATTAATATATCATCCACAAAACGTATTTTCGAGATTATCAGATCATACGTTTCCTCAAATTGAGCATCGGTAAACTCTGTAATCTTCTGAATCTTCGATTTATGTTTTGTGATTTCAACTTTAAGTAAATCAACTGTGTAGAAATCAAAATAGGTTGATCCAAGGATCAATATTTGTCCAATATGGCTCTTTGTATTGAGTATTGCACTAAACACGATATTGGAATCAACTATGATTTTCATCAATTACAAATTCCTTTTTTCTCTAATTTTCTTCCACATAGTTGAATTAACTGCTTTTGCCAGCTTATCCACATCTTCTTGCTTTGCATTTGAACTCGCCGTCAATTCTCTATATTTCAGATAGTCCAACATGTCTTGCAACTCTGATAAGTCTATACTCGATGGAAGCCGTATGACTATTTCATCCTTTGTCCTTTCTACTTTCATTTTAGAGATTCTTTATTCAAATATACACAATTTGTAGGTTAAATGTCGCTTAGCGCGATAGCAGCGTCAGGTTGTTGATGCAGATTTAGAGTCGGATAGTCCGGATGGATTAACTAATGGAAGCTGCCGCTTAAAATCATCGAGTGGCTCATCAAAGTCAGGAGAACTATAAATTTGCCCCTTTGCACACCCAAATATTGGTTTCCTATTCTTAATTTCTTTCTTCACTTTTTCAGTAAGAAATCAATAAAGTCATTCACCTCAGATTTGATGTCATTGGGCAAAGAATTAATCTTAGTATATAAAGATATATGATCCATTTGGCGGGTTTATAGCAAAGATACAAATCCATTTCATTTTTTTTATGGTTTCCGGTCTGCCGCTGATATCTATGTAATTACATGAATTCGCAGGCCCCTGTACGAAGGCATAACTTGTGAATGCGGTGGGGCGGATCACCACCCGTCCATTTGCCGTACATAAGCATTCACTTTGCTCAAAAGGCTAAAACAAATCTTTGCAAACCAAAAACCAATCGATCTATGCATGTATAATTTTAAAATTAAATTTGACAAAATCGACTTTCCTTAACTACTACCGGTTTCAATTTTTTTCAAATCATTATATTTGACACGCATTTTAATGAACAGAAAATGAGAAATCCAATCCATTTAGAAAGAACGCGCGCTATAAAAAGCGCAAATCTAATCATGGTGAGCTTTTTTCTAATCTTTTCGTTCGGCGCTTTTGGTCAGGATAAGACACCAACAAAAGCTGATATTTATGAAATGATAGAAAATAAAACTCCTAAGCGAGGTATTTACAAACATTATTATGAATTCCTCGCCAACGCTCCATCCATCATTGATTCATTTTACCTAAAAAAGTCACCACGGCCATACTACCTTTGGCAAGATACGTATTCACTTGAGCCACGCTATGTGCGAAAAAACAAAAAAGTAAGGAGAATCTGGGGATTCTCAGATGGAGAACAAGCCTATATTTTTGATGAGGGAGAGTTCTTTCCGATTGTAGTGGAAAAAGGTGAACTGGTTTTTTATGGATTCGACCGCGTGGATAATACGGGAGTGTTGGCAACAACCCTTATAGTTGGTGCAGTCGGCGGTGGAATTTCTGCAGCCGGGGCTCAGTCAAATGCCCGATCTCAAAAAATAGGATATACAATTCATCCGGTAAACGGCACGCCGATACACCCGCACCAACCGTTTCATGAAAACCGTGAGCAAAAGAATGAATTGATCGTTTATCGCAGATCGAAAAAAGAATCAGATCTGCCGGTAAAGTTTCTTGTGGATGGAGACCAACTTTATTCATTTGAACAAAAATCTTATGTTCTTTTACAATACCCTCTCTCAGAGGGCACTATAACACTCTGCACGGGGACAGATTTTAAGTATTGCATTACCGTAGCATTAAATCCCGACGAACCTACGTATGTAAAGTGCACCTATCCGATTGACGCTGACTCAGCAAAACTCATTTTGCCCACGCGATCTCAAGGTAAATACGATTTTGGGAAAGTTGAGAATACTCAGAATAAACGAGGCAGGCAATTTCCACAAGACTATACGAAGGAATGAAGTGGCACGCTTTATTTTAAAGAAGTTAGAGTTGATTCGGATTTAGAGAGTGTGGAGGATTGTAAGGTTGGTACGGGTTCTGGTGCGACGCCGAGGACTTGGCGACCTCGCCGATGTTGTATTAAAAAAGAAAAATCTACAAAATTGCTTTTGTAGATTTTTCAAACGTATTTAAGGACTATTGCGAATGGCTTATTTTAAGAAATCGGCTTCCTTGTATGCCGGGTTGGGATAGGTATATACCCCTTTTCCATTGGCGGTACCCATTTTTCCTTTGTCCAGATATTCTGCTTTTATCCATCGGGCCACTTTTGCAGAAAGCTCATCGCCTCCCTCGCCCCACGCTTTGTATAAGTTGTAGGGTGTGTTAGGTCCAATGATGTCCATAAATGCGAACGGCCCCATCGGTGCGCCGGTTGAAATCATCCAGGTTTTATCTACAACTTGCGGCTCGGCAACTCCATCGGCTGCCATCTGAACGGCTGCTTTTAGGTGCGGAACCAATAGCGTGTTAAGCACATAGCCAGGCTGCTCTTTGTGGAGTGGAATCGGAACCATCGCTATCGCTTTTGCAAATTCGATTACCTCATCAAATACCTTCGGATCCGTCTTTTCAGACATCATGATTTCAGCGATATTCAATCGCCAAATTTCGTTGGCAAAGTGCATATGCAAGAACTTTTCCGGACGGTCGGTAAAACCTACCAGTTGGCTGGGCACCATGGTTGAAGAGTTGGAAGCGAAAATGGTTTCTTTCTTGGCCACTTTCGACAATTTCTTGTAAAAGTCTTCCTTAATATCAATCAATTCCGGTACCGCCTCGATTACCAGATCGGCATTCTCGACAGCTTTCGCCAAATCGGTGGTTTGCGTAATGCGGTTGTACGCATCTTCTACTTGTTGTTTGGTGCCGTATTCATCTTCCTGATAGCGTTCCATTAAAACCTTAAATCGTTTTTTGGCTTCTTCGAGTGCTTTATCATTGATATCGTAAGAAGAAACGTTAAACCCTTTAAATGCTGTTTGAAAAGCAATTTGACTGCCCAGAACGCCTGCTCCGGCTACTGTTACATTTTTTATCTTCATAATTATATCTTTTTAAAAGAGGAGACCGATCTCAAAACAAACTAATTATCAGCTGTCACGGGTCTCTCTATAAATATGAACAAGTGTCAGGTAGTAATGTTGTCGTTTTAAGGTTTTTAGGGAGTTGTGGGTGACTTGGGTCACACCGGTGACTACCCTGATAAAAGTTTCTGGCTGCCACTCCCCTGCCAAATCTTCATTATAAGTATGCGAAGATTGGTTTCGGCTTTTTATCATTTCCATCCAAACTTCACCATCTTCAACTAAGCCATTGCTGAATGCTTCTCGGGTAGCATCTCGCGATCCTGTTATACCGGTACGTGCTGCCATCAATGTGTTTTTCTATCAACATTTGCCACGCTCTTCGAGTTCTGTCTGGTCTGTATCCGTGGTAGCTTCTTTGTCAGTTTCCTGAAATTTTTGCAAGGTGGTGGTGATAATGCCGCCATAGTCATTGCGCAAGAGTTTATCGAGGTGTACTACCGACGATGCCTGGTTTACATTCTTAAACCCCACGTTTTGAAAGGTGGTGGTAATCTGTCTGTCCAAATCCTTGCGGTCGGTCATAATCAGTACCGTAGGGTTTTCAAATCCATATTCGGGCGCTTGCAGCTTACGGGTTACATAAGCCATGGTGAGGCTTTTACCACTCCATTGGGTATGCCACACTAAACCGCCTTCGCCGGATTGCAGGCGTTCTATGGTTTTGTTGGTGGCGCGCAATTGCTGATAGCACGGCAGCTTCTTGACGGTGGTGTAAGTTGAATCGAAATTGCCATCCATCAAATTAGCAAAAAATAAAATAAACCAGGGTCTATACGCCCCAGAATACCTATTTAAAAAAGTGGCTCACCTGACGGAATGACTGATTCCTTTAGGAGCGGGCTTAACGGCTCATTATATTTAGGTGTAATAATGTAGCGCGCCGAACAAACATTAATTCTTAGGTGCTGAATTTTGTTTATAGAAATATTATACCTTTCAATTCAAATTCGTCTATTATCTTTATAAATAAAGTTTTAATCTTATCGTTTGTGTCATACCCAATATTATCAATTATTTTCTTTACTCTTTTCGCTAAAGCCGCTGTATTTGTGTATTTTGATTCAAACCATTCAAACTAGGTATGGTCTTCGTCAATGTCATACTCTCTTAGCATAAATTCATAATCAAGAATTGAAGAAGCATAATTAAAAGCCCAATGCAAAAGCTCAAGCTTATCGGTTGGTTCTTTTATTATAGTCTTTAAGGCAGCTCTACTTTCTTTGCGTTCTTCTAAGTAATCGTCATAAAGATCGAATTCATATTCTATGATGTCTCTATTCACTAGTAAATCATGTATACAACTATTGATTGCTGATGATAGATAGTCGTATTTCATTTCTTTGAAACCAACACTTGGAATTCCAATGCTCCTATGTACAATATGTTGTAATTCATGAGCGATTTTTGATGCGTTAATTGGTGATGGCGGTACATTTCGTAGATATATGTAATGTTTGTCATCTATCTGTGTGGTTCTAAAATTAATTCCTTGACGTAACTTTTTATCTCTTTTCCATATAATTTCAGATTGTATTTTTTGTCTTTCGGAATTATAATAGTTTCTAAACTCTTCTGAATATTTTATTAAGTTCTCAACTATATATTTTTCTGAGTATGTCATATCTGTTAATTTATCTTGCAGATGTCAATAGAACAAGCAACATTCATGTATTTTATCTGCCTAAATAGCCATTGAAAGTTTAGTAGCTGTGCATATTTCACAAATGGGATTGCAACCAAGATTCTTAAATCTATAATCCCTCATTCTATCGCTAAAAATAAGAATTTATTTAGAAGCTTGAGAAGCAACTGAATAGTAGATAAATTACTTTCTTCCAAAAAGGCGGGGGGACTGTTTTAACGACGAAGTGCATTGAAAAGACCACTTAAATGAAGCTTAATAACCTGTTTTAAATCCATCGAATCAAATTTATTACCCAAACTGCAGTTTTATATTTCACCTCTAAATAATGGCTTTTAACTTGAACTTCTAAGTACATGACAAAAATTGATATATATCCATATTGTTCTGATTATTAGGATTTAACAAACAGCTTGCTACATGGTCTAATCCATGCTTGAAGATACTTTTTGCTTTGCGGCCGTGTTTTTTTATTGTTATTGGTTTTACATTTTGATGCAGATAGATACCAACTTTATAACACCAAACCAAAGCCATCATAACCAGCAGTACCAGTTTTTCTATACGTTCTATTTCTTGTAGATGCGTTT
>NZ_JAAGVY010000061.1 GCF_010686655.1 Cryomorpha ignava
TGGTAATTTTATTTCAAATCTACTCTCTGGCTTAATAGCATACTCGTTTTTTCAAAAGAAACCAGCTATAAAATATGAAGCCGATTTTAACACGCTGCCACAACTATTTTAGAATCGAACTCAGGTTAATAGACACCGTTAGCCTCAATCTGCGTGAATCTACTCAGCAGTATACCAAGCGCACGTTTATTTTACCAATGATTGGTGGTTGGGGTGGCGAAAAGATCACGTACAAAACGTATGATGTTTCAGTTACAAACTATCTGTCCGAAGAAATAATAATCAATGATTTTGATGAATACAATCAGGCTGTGGAATGCTTGAGAGCTTTAGAGGTTGTTACCGATAAAAAAGGTGTAAACAACTATGCGATTGACACGGCGAAGATTATTGAGCGCCGAAAACACCAACGTAGGCGTTGAGCAATCACACCTCAATCTTCAATCCATATTTCACGAGCAATCCCGGCAGTCCATCAAGCGAAAACCGCGCTCCTTTCATCCTGTTATTTGCTGGATCAATGCTGAAATACCTACTGGTTCGAAAATCAGTTTTAGATAGATTGGTGCGTTCAAAAATGGCGCCAACCAAGTCGCAATCGTCATAAACAGTAGACTCCATATCGGCTTGCGAAAAGTCAGCCTCTTCTAATTTGCAATTAGAAAAGTGGGTTTTCTTAATTTTTAATTTGTGAAATGAGGCATAGGTCAAATTACATTTCTTGAATGAAAACTGAAGTAAAAAGTCACTGCACTCTGAAAATTGCATACCCAGCAACTTACATTCATTAAAGCTAACCTCTTTTAATTGAGTGCCGCCGGTCAGCGCACCCGTAAAATCGCAATTTTCAAAGATGCATTCGGCAAACTGCATTCCCGAAAGGTTGCAATTCGAAAAATTACAATTCTGAAATGTGCATGCCTCAAACTCGGTATCCGGCAAGTTGTTTGCTTCAAAATCTTCAGATTTGAAATGGCGATCTGTGATCATAATGTTTCAAATTTTTGCTGGGTGATAACCGATTAGATTATTTCGCAAACCCTGTTTAAAAGTTTGCGAAAATACTCAAACAAAAAGTTTATTCCTTTGTTCTTTTCAATCAAATCACTTTAATGAATCGTACTGTATTGCTAATTACGTGCTTACTGCTTTTTTCTATTTCGGCAGTAGCCCAAAAAGGAATAATTAAAGGTCGCGTATTTGACGAGCTTACCAATGAGCCAATCCCCTTTGCCAATGTTGCCATCCAGAATAGTTCAAATGGTGCGGTTACCGATATCGAGGGATCTTACAGCATTGAAAATTTGGAACCCGGACTATACAACGTTCAAACCAGCTATGTGGGATTTGAGCCGAAAACGGTTTTTGAGGTTCAGGTTTTTGCGCAAAGACCTACAAATTTAAATATTGGGTTAACGGCGAGTTCTACGAAACTTGAAACGGTGGAAGTTACCAGCGATGTTTTTGAAAGAAATATTGAGAGTCCGGTATCACTTCAGCAGATAGGGAGTAACGAAATTCAGCGAAATCCCGGCGGCAACCGCGATATTTCAAGGGCGCTGCAAGTTTTACCCGGTGTGTCGTCATCGCTTTCCTTTCGCAACGATATCATTATTCGAGGGGGCGCTCCAAACGAAAATCGCTTCTATCTGGATGGGATAGAAGTGCCCAATATCAACCATTTTGCTACCCAGGGATCTTCGGGTGGGCCTGTGGGAATTATCAATGTTAATTTCATTAACAATGTTGATTTCTATTCGGGTGCCTTTCCGGCAAATAGAGGGAATGCATTGAGCTCGGTTCTCGAATTTACTCAAAAAGATGGAAATGAAGATCGGTTGAAAACAAACTTCACGCTGGGCGCGAGCGATGTTGGAATAACATTTGACGGCCCGATAGGAGAAAAAACAAGTTATATTTTTTCGGCAAGGCGGTCGTATCTCCAGTTTTTGTTCGGAATAATAGGCCTTCCCTTTCTACCCACCTACAACGATACACAGTTCAAAATTAAGCATAGGTTCAATCAGAAGAACGAGCTTACCCTTATTGGCCTTGGAGCCTATGATACCTTTGAATTAAATGAGAGCGCAGTTGCCGACGCAAAAACACCTGAAGAAAAACAAGCGGCCGAATACATTCTTGGTAATATACCCGTCAACAATCAATGGAACTACACGATTGGAGCCAACTACAAACATTTTTCGAAGAATGGATTTCAAAATATTGTGTTAAGCCGAAATGAGCTAAACAACGAAGCCGTGAAGTATGAGAACAATGACGATACTGATCCGAATAACCTTATTTTGAATTACGAATCGGCCGAAATTGAAAATAAATTCAGATTTGAACATACCCAGCGTAGCGGATTGTGGAAGCTAAACGGCGGTGTGAATTTCGAAGATATTACATACACAAATAGCACATATAACCGCATAGCCGATTCTGAAGCGATACAAATCATTGATTTTTCTTCAAAAATTGGCTTTCAGAAGTTTGGCTTCTTTGCACAGGCCAGCCGCAGTGTTCTTGACGACCGGCTCTTGCTTTCTTTTGGTTTGCGCTCTGACTGGAATAATTATTCTACAAGTATGATGAATCCCATTGATCAGCTTTCACCTCGATTTTCATTCTCTTACAGCATCACTCCAGAATTGAGTTTTAATGGGAATGTTGGAAGGTATTATCAGCTACCGCCATACACTGTATTGGGTTATCGCGATAATGATGGAGTACTGGTCAATGAAGAAAATGAGGTTACATACATTCAGTCAGATCATTATGTGGCTGGTCTTCAATATATATTTGAGAAAAACACCAAGGTCTCTGTAGAAGGGTTTTATAAGAAATACAGCAATTATCCTTTCACGCTTCGAGATAGCATAAATTTGGCAAATCTGGGTGGCGATTTTGGCGTTATTGGCAGTGAGCCGGTGCGATCTATAGGAGCGGGGAGAAGCTACGGGCTTGAATTCCTTATTCAGCGAAAGCTGTACAACGGCCTCTATGGAATTGCCGCATTAACGCTCGTAAGAAGCGAGTTTACCGATAAGAATGACGTATACGTTCCTTCTTCCTGGGACAACCGTTTTATTTTAAGCCTAACTGCCGGCAAGAAGTTTAAAAAGAACTGGGAACTGGGAGCCCGACTGGCAATTTTGGGTGGCCCGCCTTACACGCCTTACGACGAATATACTTCGTCTTTAAAAGATGTCTGGGACATTCGCGGAAGCGGAATACCCGATTACGACAGGCTGAATACCGAACGAAATCCTGTAACCTATCAGCTTGACGTTAGGCTCGACAAGCGGTACTTTTTTGATAAATGGAGCCTGAATATTTATCTCGACATTGAGAATATAACAGCTGCAGAATTTGACCTTGAACCCTATCTCGATACAGTGAGAGATGATAATAATCAACCTATTACCAATCCTTCAGATTCGTCTCGGTATGTGTTAACTCAAATACCCAACTCAGTGGGGACTTTGCTGCCAACAATTGGAATAGTCGTTGAATTTTAATCTATAAGGCACAAAAAAATAGCGAGAGCCGTATCCGATTCTCGCTATTTTCTTTAAGTAATGGTTGTTAATATTAATTTCCGCCCATGCCGGGAATATTCATAAATTGATACCCGGTGGTAGAGAATGATTTTTCTTGATTATTATTGTATTCCTTAACCGTCATAATCGACTTTTCCTGATTCTTATTTGACTCACTAATTATCTGAATCATAGTGCCCTCCGGATAGCCTTCAGGTATTTCGAATTTTTGCGCCATCATTTTATTCGATGAAGCCATTTTGGACATGTTTTCCATCCAGTTGGCATCCATCTCGTCGGTTACCCAGAAAGTTTGATCCCATTCGGGATCGCTTTCAGAGCTTTCCATTTTGTACTCATCGCAGTTATATCCCGAAATGACTTTCGAATTTCCAGTTTTTATGAATTTGTAAGTTACATCCGAATTGTCTTCTGAAGCTTTCTTCACGTTTTCCTCAAACTTTTCAGGATTAAATTTCATAGCCGTTCCAATTTTTTGTCCGTCATTTTCAATCAACGAAACCATCTGGTAGCTTTTCATATCGTAAATAATAAAGCTTTTTGACCCTTCCATTTCTATTTCCATTCCAAAGTTGGGTTTATCGTCAGAGAAATACATTCTCATATCCATAGGGTCTTGTTGTTTACCCTTCTTATTATAGGTATCAATGTTTAAAAGCATATTGTGATCAAAGTCATAGCTGTCTTCCACATCTGCTTTTCCGCCAAACATGCTCATTGCGCTTTGAGTGTCAGAAGAGTTAGTCGAATTTTGACTTTGCTCGCTGTAATCATCGTCGGTGCTCTGCTTGTCGTTTGATTTTTTCTTTTTGCTAAAAAGTCCCTCCACGGCATCAAGCCCTTTATCTATACCATTGTCTATCTTATTATCGATTCTCTGGTTGGTTTTGTTTTTGGCTCTTTGCTCGGTTTTATCTACTATTTGACCAAATAGTAGCGCAGTTGAAAACAAGATTGAAATAAGTGTAATTGTAAGTTTCATTAGATAGTGAATTTAATCAATTGTCTATAAATTTTAGGAATCTAAGGTACGAATAAACTGGTTTGTCTATAAAAATAGTTATAGCAAATAGTAGTTATAACCGGTTCATTAAAAGGAATACCAGCCAAAGGTTGTACATTGCCTTTAGTTTCATTTAAAATGTGAATTGATACGATTTAGGCGCGTAGAAAAAAAAGATGGAGAATTTTTTGCTTATTTGATTTGAGACTGATTTTATTTCTAATTTTCGCCCCGAAATGAACAAGGTGTTTTCCAAATCAGCCCTTCCAAAAACCGGCAGGTCATTTATAGCTAATAAGGTGCTTTTTTCTTTATTAAGTTACTGGTGTTCAGTACCTAATGATCTGTTTGTTTTCCGAGCCTTCGTGGTTCTTCCTATTCGTATTTGAGTTTTATTTTCTTATTTCTCGATTATTTCTATTTTACCCACTTACTTTTTACGTTTATTTAGAACATATCTACTATGAAAATTCAATATATTGATCTTATTGATCAAACTTTCCACTTTCCGCAAGAGGAGTTTAACCTTTCTGAAGATGAACTAAATTTTCACGGCATTCCCATGATGGATTTAGTGCGGAAATATGGCACACCTCTAAAATTTACCTACCTCCCCAAAATATCTCAAAATATTCAGCGCGCGAAGGGTTGGTTTAATGCGGCAATGAAAAAAGTAGATTATAAAGGGAATTATAATTACTGCTACTGTACCAAGAGCTCGCATTTTGCCCATGTTGTGGAACAAGCGCTTAAAAATGATATTTCGATAGAAACCTCATCGGCATACGATCTGGATATTGTAGAATATTTATTCGACAGCAACAAGCTGAATAAGGATCGATACATTGTTTGCAACGGCTATAAAACAGATGATTATTTGGAGAAGATTGCGCATTTAATCAATCGTGGACTTAAGATTCTTCCGATTATTGACAATTACAAGGAAGTTGAAGTGCTGGATGCATTGATTGAAAATGAATTTGAAATAGGAATAAGAATAGCTAGTGAAGAAGAACCAAAATTTGAATTTTACACCAGCCGCCTCGGAATTGGATATCGCAATATTGCTCCTTTTTACCGCGATGTGATTCAAAAGAATCCGAAGATAAAGCTCAAAATGCTCCATTTCTTTATCAATACAGGAATAAATGATACTGCCTATTACTGGAATGAGCTCAATAAATGTCTTACCGTATATGGACGACTTAAAGATGATTGCAAAGAACTGGACAGCTTGAATATTGGTGGTGGTTTCCCAATAAAAAATAGTTTGGCTTTTGATTACGATTACGCCTATATGGCCGAAGAAATTATTAGCCAAATCAAGAGCTTTTGCGAGGACAAGAAAATACATGAACCTCATATTTACACCGAGTTTGGAAGCTTTACGGTAGGTGAAAGTGGGGGAGCCCTCTTTAAAGTGATTTATCAAAAGCGGCAAAACGAAAAAGAGCGTTGGAATATGATAGACTCATCGTTTATGACTACCCTCCCCGATTCATGGGCTATTAACAAGCGTTTTGTTATGCTTCCGCTAAATAGGTGGGAGAGTGAATACGAGCGTGTGTTTTTGGGTGGATTAACCTGCGATAGTGATGATTATTACAATTCAGAACAACACATGAATGCCATTTATCTTCCGCGATTCAATGCAGAAAAACCTTTGTATATTGGCTTTTTTAATACCGGAGCTTATCAAGATACTGTGGGAGGATATGGCGGCCTGCAACACTGCCTTATTCCCAACCCAAAACATATAATTATTGATAAAGACGAAAATGGAGAATTCACCTATCGCATCTTTTCAGAACAACAAGCTGCAGCTTCAATGATGAAATTGCTGGGCTATCCTTCAAACAAAGCACAAAAGGAAGAATTAGAAACAATTGAAAATGGAAGAATATCCAAATAATTTTGGCGGCATTCCCAACGAGTATGCCCGTCTCGAGACCGCGAAAGTAGTAGTAATACCCGTTCCTTATGATGGCACAAGTACCTGGCAGAAAGGTGCAGATGAAGGGCCTGCGGCCTTGCTCGATGCTGCACGCAACATGGAGCTTTATGATATAGAAACCGGAACTGAAGTATATCAGGAAGGAATTTATCTGGCGCCACCTGTTACCGAAAATGAGTCGCCGGAAGCAATGGTGGAAGCGGTGTACAAAACCGTAGCCTCCTACCTTGAAAAAGGCAAAATGGTAACGGCTCTTGGTGGCGAACACTCTATAAGTATTGGTGTTATACGAGCCTATATGGAAAAGTATAAGGAACTTACCATTTTGCAAATCGATGCCCATGCCGATTTACGCGAATCATACGAGGGAAGCAAGTGCAATCACGCCTGCGCTGTATATGAAGCGAACCAAAAAGCCCATTTGGTACAGGTTGGAATTCGAAGCATGGATGTGAGCGAAAATAAAGTAATGAAACGCGAAAATGTGTTTTTTGCTCACGAAATGGCTACCAATTCCAAGTGGATGAACGAAGCAATTGATCGTATGACGCGCGATGTGTTTATTACCATTGATCTCGATGCCTTTGATCCATCTATTATGCCGAGTACAGGTACGCCTGAGCCGGGTGGAATGCAATGGTACGAAACGCTTAAATTTATTAGAAAAGTAAATAAAAAACGCAATATTGTGGGCTTCGATATAGTAGAGCTTATGCCAAATGCCGAAGAAAAATCATCTGATTTCTTGGCAGCCAAGCTTTATTACAAGATATTGACCTACATATTTAAGAAAAAGAACAAAAAGAATGGCTGAGAAAGGACCGATTTCTAACTTTATTGAACACCATTACAAACATTTTAATTCTGCTGCTCTCGTAGATGCTGCTAAGGGCTACGAATCACATTTGCTCGAAAACGGTAAAATGATGATTACGCTTGCGGGTGCTATGAGTACTGCTGAGCTGGGGCGTAGTCTGGCTGAAATGATCAGGCAAGACAAGGTGCAAATAATATCTTGCACCGGTGCAAACCTCGAAGAAGACGTAATGAACCTTGTAGCTCATAGCCATTATGAGCGCGTGCCTAATTATCGCGACTTAACACCAGAAGAGGAGTGGGCCTTGCTTGAGCGTGGCCTAAATCGGGTAACGGATACCTGTATTCCCGAAGAGGAAGCTTTCAGAAGGCTACAAGGAAATATTGTAAAGCTGTGGAAAGGTGCTCAGGAAAAAGGTGAGCGCTATTTTCCACACGAGTACATGTATAAAATGATTCTCTCTGGCGATTTGAAAGAACATTACGAAATTGATCCAAAAAATTCGTGGATGATTGCCGCAGCAGAGAAAAATTTACCGATTATTGTTCCCGGTTGGGAAGACAGTACTATGGGTAATATTTTTGCATCGTATTGTATTAAAGGAGAGCTTAATCCTTCTACAGTAAAATCGGGAATAGAGTATATGACCTGGCTTGCTGACTGGTACACAAAAAATTCGGGAGGAAAAGGAGTAGGGTTCTTCCAGATTGGTGGAGGAATTGCCGGAGATTTCCCAATTTGTGTAGTGCCAATGCTTTATCAGGATATGGAAATGCCGGAAATCCCATTTTGGAGCTATTTCTGTCAGATTTCAGACTCTACTACGAGTTATGGATCATATTCAGGAGCAGTGCCTAATGAGAAAATAACATGGGGAAAACTGGATATTAAGACGCCGAAATTTATTGTGGAAAGCGATGCGACAATTGTGGCACCCTTAATTTTTGCCTGGATTTTAGATTGGTAAACAAAACCTTTATAAATTTAGATGCGTATTTTAGCGCAAGAACTTGATCTTAAATTCAATAATCAATATAAATGCTTAACTGCACAAAAGTAAATTCAGTAATTTTAAATTTGGGAAAACTCATTGAGAACTCCCAGTCAAACACCGCCTATAAATGAAAAGGGTTATCAAAGATTTTAAGGCCATCACTGATGATGTTGTTGCCTTAATAAACGAGCAGTATCCGTATGGTTATGAAGATAGCCAGTTGGTGACTTTTGTGAATGCAAAAGGAGAGTTTGTGAAAGCTCTCGAGGTAAAATCTGATGAAATTACATATCTCATAAAGCTCGGCACCAAGCTCAACGAGCACATTAATGAGTATATGGATTCTGATGACGATGATGATGATTTCTCGTACCGATCTGAAGATGATAACGTTGATGTAGAAATCGACGAATCTACAGATGATGACGATTAGACCTTATTGTGTACTTTAAATTTCTGAAAATGAAAAAGCTCAAACTCAAAAGCCTTTCAAAAAAGATTGATTTGTATGATGATGGCTTTGATAATGAATCAATTCAGCGCGAAAAGAAACGTTTAAAGCCTATAAAACGTATTAGAAAACAGGACATAGACCGGTTTGATGATGAATATTGAATTAGAAATATATTAGAACCATATTAAGGGTTGTGCTTTTCAAAGACGAAATCATGACCCTTTTTTTATAACCACAATCTTATGAAAGGAAAATTTCATATTGCATTTGCTACGGCAGACATGACTCGGGCAAAACGTTTTTACGGAGATCTTTTGGGCTGTAAAATAGGTCGGGAATCAACTGCCTGGGCCGATTTTGATTTCTTCGGTCATCAAATGAGTATTCATAAAATTGCTGAAAAAGTGCGTAAACCACGCAACTATTATAACCCCAATAGCCATATTCCTGCAAATCATTTTGGAATTATACTTTCATGGGCCGACTGGCATAAAATGGAAGAAAAGCTAAAAGCTTCACGTATTAATTTTTTAGTAGAGCCACATTTAGCCTTCGAAGGTGAAATAGGTGAGCAGAAAACCATGTTTATTCAAGATCCTGACGGAAACTCTATTGAATTTAAATCATTCGAAGATCCAAAAAATATTTTTGCTGTCTGATTTAAAAGAACCCTATCCGTCGTAGTCTACATCGAGGTCAAATAATTGCTTCATCTTCGCCAGCGTGGGATTTTTGTCAATCATTGCCTCATATTTTTTATATGGATCGTATAGCGAATCGCCGTCGTCGCCTTCTTCGTCGTCTATTATTGATTCGAGCTTGATTTTCCAATTATTCAATCTTTCACGTAAAAATTCCAGTATGCGGACTTTGTCATTATCCAAGTCAGATTTTTGGACATGATTATCAACCAAAAAATCAATCTGGAATTTCTCACGCATTACCGGTTTGTGCTTCGATAAGGTGGAGTAATAGCTCTGCTTATCTTCCTCTTTTATCATTACCGCGTATTCATCCCAGGCTTTCCAGAGTTGGGCGAGATTAAAATCCGTTGCCGGTCTGTCGTCGTAAAGTACGGCTTCCGCCTTTTCCGAGGTGTCAGAGCTGTCAGTCTGCGATAAAACCGTCGACTTTGTTGCGTTTGCCATCGAAGCAAGTGAAGGTAAGCCTTTTGATTTTGCGTTACTTAGTTTGCTGCTAAAGCTTTTTTTGGCTTCGGGCTTTTCTGCCGTGTCGCGATCAGTTTGTATTTCTGTTATAGGTGTTTTTGGAGTTGCGTCAGATGCATTCGCCGGCGCCTCAACCAATTTTTCAGTTGGCTTTTCTTCCTTATCGGTCGGTGACGCAGCATCAGGTTCGTCTGGCATATTTATGGCAGAGGCGTTTTTCTCATTCGCTGGTTCTGCACCTTGTAGATATGATGTCCGCGGCTCATTGGTGAGCGTTTCCACAACTGTAAGTTTATCTGCCATGAGCTCGGCCAGGGAGGGAAAACTTGTAGGCGATTTATTATCGTCCGTTCTTGGCTTGACTTTAGGGGCTTCTCCGCCAAAATTGACGTCATCAGTAAACGCTAAGTCATTTTCAGGCTTTTTTTTTTCAGATATCCTTGCAGAAAGGCTACACAATTTCAAGAGGTTGAGCTCCACGAGCAGGCGTGGATTTTTGCTCGATTTGTAATGTATGTCTGTTTCGCTAAGAGTGTTAAGCGCATTCAATAAAAAGCGCGAGTCACATCTTTTAGATTGTTCGAGATACCTTTCTTTAATGGTATCGCCCACTTCCATTATACCTGCCGTTCGATCTGAAGTGCAAAACAAGAGGTTTCTAAAGTGATTTGCCAATCCGTTTATAAAATTGTGACCGTCAAATCCTTTATTTAGTATTGCATTGAAAGTGACCAATACTTCGGCTTTCTGATCCTTTAGAAAAGCGTCGGTCACAGCAAAGTAATAGTCGTAATCGAGAATATTGAGATTGGCAATAACATCCTGATAGGTGAGTTTATTTCCTGAAAAGCTAACAACCTGATCAAAAATAGAAAGTGCATCGCGCAAGGCTCCATCTGCTTTTTCGGCGATTATGTGCAGTGCGTCGGGTTCAGCAACAATTCCTTCTTTCTCACAGATCTTGCTTAAATGATTAACAATATCCGGAATTTGGATACGATTAAAATCAAAAACCTGGCAGCGCGACAAAATGGTGGGGAGAACTTTGTGTTTCTCGGTAGTAGCCATAATAAAAATGGCGTATGGCGGCGGCTCTTCAAGTGTTTTCAAGAATGCATTAAAGGCTTGCGCCGATAGCATGTGCACCTCATCGATAATATAGACTTTATACTTTCCGATTTGAGGCGGTATTCTTACTTGATCTATCAGACTTCGAATGTCGTCAACGCTGTTATTTGAAGCGGCATCAAGCTCAAAAATATTAAATGAATAATCGGTATCTTCATCTTCAGTACCCATACTATGGGCATTTACGGTACGCGCAAGAATACGTGCGCAGGTAGTTTTCCCTACGCCACGAGGGCCACAAAATAAAAATGCCTGCGCTAGATGATTATTCTCAATGGCCTTGAGAAGTGTTTGGGTAATACTTTCCTGACCCACTACGGTATCAAAAACCTGCGGTCTGTATTTGCGAGCTGAAACTATAAAATCGTCCATAATAAATTTCAAGGTGTAAAGATACAGATTATTCGTTTTCTTTGGGCTCTGCAACGGCTTATCCTGACGCTGTTTCTTCACAAGTTTTCCACGGGAAAATAAAAGCAACTATGAATCTGCACAAAAAGCAAACAACCAGTTGTGTGGCAAGGTTATTTTGCTACCTTTGCACTCCATTTTTAAAAATTATTAATCAACAACAAAAGCAGTTATGACAAATCGTTATGAAACCGTTTTCATTCTGACTCCCGTTTTGTCTGATGATCAGGCAAAGGAAGCGGTTGCGAAGTTCAAGGCTCTTCTGAAAGATGGTAATGCAAAAACCCATCACGAAGAAGATTGGGGTCTGCGAAAGCTGGCCTATCCTATCCAGAAAAAATCTACTGGATTTTATTATTTGATCGAGTTTGAAAGCGAAGGCTCTCTTATTAATGATCTGGAATTAGTTTTTAGACGCGATGAGCGTGTATTGCGATTCTTGACCATTAAGATGGAAAAGCATGCAGTAGCTTACGCAGAAAAGAAAAGAAGTAATAAAAAACCAGAGACGGCTAAAGCCTAAAAATTAGATTATTATGGCAGACAACAGCGAAATCAGATATTTGACGCCTATCAGCATTGATACGCAGAAAACAAAGTATTGCCGATTTAAAAAGAATCGTATTAAATACATCGATTACAAAGACCCTAATTTCCTTTTGAAATTAGTGAATGAGCAGGGTAAAATTATGCCGCGCCGTGTTACAGGTACTTCTATGAAGTATCAGCGCAGAGTAGCTCAGGCTATTAAGCGTGCGCGCCACCTGGCTTTACTTCCTTATGTTACTGACCTTTTAAAATAAGCAGACATGGAAATTATTCTAAAAGAAGACATTGAAAAATTGGGTTACAAGGATGACTTGATAACCGTGAAGCCTGGGTATGCACGTAATTTCCTTATCCCTCAAGGGTTGGCTATTATCGCTACACCTTCGCAGAAAAAGGTGCTTGCTGAAAACTTGAAGCAACGCTCACACAAAGAAGAAAAATTGAAAGCTGAAGCCGAAAAAATGGCAGAAGCACTTTCGAAAAAGACAATTAAAATTGGAGCTAAGGTTGGCGAAAATGGTAAGATCTTTGGATCTGTTAATACCATTCAGCTCGCTGATGCGATTGAAGCAGCAGGCTTTACCATTGATAGAAAACGTATTACTATCAAAAATGAGCCAATAAAACAAATTGGTGTATACGAAGCGGAGGTTGTACTTCATAAAGAAATTACGAAAACGATCAACTTTGAAGTTGTCGGAGAGTAATTAAACTTGTTTATTGTATATAAAAAAGCCTCGCAATTGCGAGGCTTTTTTAATGAATAAATTTCGAGTTTAAACAAAATCTTTGTTCATACTGTTTAACTAATTCAGGTAAAACAAGAACAATGAAACGAACGATCCCATACGCACTCTTAACAGGCGCAGCACTTATTGCCTATTTTCTCTTGATGAAATTGTTTGGACTTGAAACAAACTTTTATTTGAGAATTTTCAATTTAGTTATAATGATTGCAGGCCTTTTCTTTTTGTACCGCAATACATTTCTTAGAGGCAGCCATGATCGTGTAGGCTACTTGCAAGGTCTCTTGATGGGCGGGCAGCTAACCCTTATCGCGGTAGGTATGTTCATTGTGTTTTTAGGGATTTATATCAAGTTTTTGGATCCCGAATTTATGAAAATTCTTGGAAATACAGGACTTTGGGCTACTAGTAACATTTCTATCACCCAAGCTGTACTGGGAATACTCATAGAAGGGCTTGCCTCAGGATTTATACTTTCATTTGTATTAATGCAATATTTTAAAGCTTCTATACCAAGTCGCGATTCTGCGTAAAGCCTCTAAATTCTTTACTTCCCTTTTGATTTTCCATTCAGAATTATCTACTTGAGCTTATTCTTTTATATTTGAGGTAAGGAATGAAGCTATGCGGTTTTTTCTAATCGGTATTACTCTTTTAATAACTTTCCCTTTATTGGGGCAGGATATTATTGTTCGGATAACCGGAGACACTTTGCATGTAAAGGTTGAGTCAACAAACGATTCATTTGTTTATTACAAATCTGTTGATACCAAAAACGGTAGTGTAGACGTAATTTCCAAAAAAGAGATTGCCGAGATTTTATATAAATTTGAAGATCCAAGCGCAGAATTGCGAAGGTTAAGCAACAAAGAGTTGCGAACTTATGAGCTCATGCAATTCTGGGTTGCGTTTTCAGGATACTACCTGCCTAATTCTGGAATTTCAGACAACGATTTTAAAGAATATTACCAGAAATTGGAGTGGGGGACTGGTCTTAATGCGGGGGTTAATTACTACTTTAATCAACAGTTGGGTATAGGAATGATGTATTCCAAAGCCCGGTTTAAAAATAGCGTTCCGGTTAGTATTCGCAACAGCACGATTTCAGGCAATTTGTCAGACGATTTAACGCTTCATTACCTAGGAGCGAGCGTAGTTGTAAGATTTGCTCTTGGAAGCTCTAATTCCAATTTCTTCCTTGGAGCAGGGCCAGGCATAAATTATTATTTCAACGATGCGGAAGTAGTGTACGCCTATAATTTAAAGGCAAACGGTATAGGCTTTCACGTTGATACCGCTGTTAATCTAAATCTTGGTGGAGGGCTATATATGCCAATCAAGCTTACTTATATGGGAAATACGGTAGGCGACTTTACCTTAAAACCACAGGCGGACATGCCCGACGATATAAAAAGAGAACTGGAATTAAGCCTACAAAGTTCTGATAGTTTTTCAGTAACACGTTTTTCTCTGAGTGCAGGTTTACTGTTCGCCTTCTGATCCCTCTACAATTGATGGTGTTGGAGCCGGCGCCGCTTCAGCAGTCTCAGTTTTCTTTTTCTTACTGCTCACCAAACCATAAGTCATTATAACGCTGGTAGTGAGAATAACGAATAGTAACAATCCATCTGAAGTCTCAGTTAGTTTCATAGAATCTGGAATGGAGAAGAATAATAAAATGCTGATCAAACCACGTGGGGCGATAAATAATGCGGGTACCAAATCTGCCCGGGTTACATACTTGAGGTATAGTCCACGCACCAAATAAATGACAATTAATGCGATCAGTCCATTCATCAAAACGCTGAGATTTAGCAATGAATAGATATTCATGGTATATCCAAACATTAAAAAGAAGAATGTACGAATTATGAATGCTGATTCTGCCGTAAGCAGTAAAAACTGATTTAAATCGGCTTTAAGCTTTTCATATAAAAAGAGCTGCTTAAATTTAGAAATCGGTATTATCTCTGCGTTATTGAGAAAAAGACCCAGAAATAATACAACAATAAGTGCCGAAAGATGGTAGAACTTACCAATGGCGTAAACCAGAATTAAGAGTGAAAGGATAAGGAAAAACTTGATGTGATGTGTAATACGCTTCATCAGGAATAAAAACACAACCGATATTACAACCGCAATAACGAGGGTGATAATAGTGTCTTTTCCCAGGTCAACGTAAGCGCTTATGCCATAAGTCTCGTTTTGAATGGCAAAGTTGAAGAACATAATCCCCAGAATATCCGAAAAAGATGAATCGTAAATTACAAATTCGCGCTTGTCCTTGCTCAAATCGGCTGCTGATGGAATGGCTATTGCCGAACTGATTATTCCCAAAGGAATAGCGTTTACCAGACAAATTTGAAATGGGAGGTGGGTAACATATCTAAAAAGAAAGGTGATTAAAAGCGATGTAATAATCAGAATGAAAAACGCTGACCCAAACGTTTTTTGAATCATTTTTATCTTGTCTTTCTCGAACTTTAATTCCAATGCTCCTTCCAAAACAATAAGTATGAGCCCTACGGTACCCACTACCGGGAGTATATTAGACAAGTTAAATGGGTTTACACCAAAATATTTTAAAATATACTGAAGGGCAAGCCCTGTGCCGAACAGGAGTAGAACCGAAGGGATCTTGGTTTTTTTGGCAATCAGATCAAAGATGTAGGAAAACACTACGACCAGACTGAGGAAAATAAGTATCGAATAGGTATTCAAAAGCCTTAATTTGTTAGGCTACGAATGTAATATATACTTATTAAATAATTGAAATATGATTTGCTAAAGCTTTGCGTACTAAATATTAACTATAATAGAGAAGTGTAGCGATAGCAGTTACTGCCAAAATACCCATGAGCGAGACGATTAGCAGCTTGTATTTAAAAGTCGCTCGTAAATCTGAGAGGGTGTCGTGAAAGAAGGTAGCAAAGATATGGTTCACTACTTTCTTGATAAAAATAGTCATTTAAGCGGGTTTATCTGATTGGTTAGATTGGTAAAACTAGATTCACCAATATCTGCCCAAAATTAAGAATAATTCGACAAAACCACATTTTAAGGCAATTAAAATATTTTTGAGGGTATTTTGGTTGTCAATAGTTTCATGAGAAATGTTTCTAAAAAGCAATAGTCAAAAAGCGAATGAATTGCTATATCTAATTAAAAGTGTGTGAGTTCCATGCGTCTTTACTAAACTTTTGATTTAATGTAAACCACAAAAAAGACACAATAGCACTTATTGATAGCATAAGCCATATCGCGAATAAGAGACGCCCAAAACTAAAGTAATTGACTGAAGATGAAATTACAAACCCGGGAATAAGTGAAGCTGTGAGTATTGATAGGAATACGATAGACGAAACAAGTTTGCTAAATGATTTTAGCGGCCAAGCCATAAATCTGCGATACCAGGAAAGATCATTTCCCCATTGGTGAATTAGATAGAACTTGTTGTTTTCAAGCGGAACAAAAAGAAGCGGATCTTTATTGGCATCCTCTAATTTAAAAAGTGCCGAAGGAGCAATAATCATAAAATTTTTGATTTCGGTGTGGTGCTCCTGCTCGGTATCTTTAATAGCGCGCATAGCTTCAATCGGAAAATTAGCCTTAAAGTATTTGGTTGGCAAAAACCGCAACCGATATTTTATGCAAAGCCTCTTTATTGCGCTGATGTCAAAAATTTTATCGGAATCTAAGTTGGTGCTGTTTGGAAAATAGTACGCCTTGCTGCCGTTGCTAAGGTTTTGATTAATTCTATTTTCTTTTTCCCAATCTGCTCTAAATAAATCTTTAAACGCTTCGAGCGTTTCATCAATTTCTTGTTGAGCCTTATTTTCCCGAATTTTGAATAGTTCGGCCTTAAGATTTATATTTTCAAACATACCATCTGCTTTAAATGAAACATAAAATTAGAAAATTAACCTGTTAAATACACTACTAATTCAAAAAGATATCTCCTTCAATGCTTTTAACCTGCTCTTGAATGCGGTTGAGTAACTTTAATTTGTTCAGTAATATCAATTCTTTGCCGACAGCTGATTTTGATTTTACAAGTTTTAGTTTTTCGAGCTCATTCAACTCAATTATTCGCGCAGCAGCAAATGCATCCAGGTTTGTAGTTAGCAATTCAGGAATTAATTCATGACGGGTATTCTCAAGATATTTACCAAGTTCGTTCATGAAGTTTTCAGAAACCGGCTGACTTTCTTCCCGGCTCAAAATACTGACCTCACCGCCTGGATACAATTTTTCGCCCATGCGTTCATGGAATTTATCAATTTTAAAAATCTCTTCACATAGAATTTCAATATCTGAAGAACCATCGGCATGAACGTCAAGCTCATTAATTATTTTCACGACGCTTCCGTAACCTGTCAAAGCTCCATTCATGGCCAAAGGAATGCCGAAGGTGGTATGGTTTTGCTCGCAATCAATTAGCAATTGCTTGTATCTGGGTTCAAAAATATGGAGTCTTGTCTTTTCACCGGGAAGGAGAAAAAGCTGAAGTGGAAAGAGGGCTATTTTTGTTTTCTGCATGGCTCATTTACTTTATGGAATAATGAGTGCCACGATTAAAGAAAATAGCAGCTCTTATTCTTCGTTTTCTTTAAGTATTACAAAAACATCTTCATTTTCCCGCTTCATGCGGTATTGCTCGCGGGCAAATTTTTCGAGCATCTCTTTGTTAGTGGTGAGCTCTATAGTTTGAGCTTTAGCCTCTTGGAGTTCTGATTCTATATAATGTTTTTGCTCGTTAATTTTATGCAGCTTCCACCTTATTTGCATTTGAGAAATAAGATCGTGCGCGTCAAAAAAGGTGATATACACAAGGAAGCCTATAAAAACCAGTGCGTACCGATTGCGTAATATTTTAGGAATTTTTTTAGCCACGGGTAAATTTAAGCCTTATTTTTTTGATGTAAATAAAAACTCCTGTTTAATTGTAAACAGGAGTTTTTTAATTGTATTGCGGTTTGGGTTTAACCCAAAAATGGATAGCGATAATCGCGTGGAGTAACAAAAGTTTCCTTGATGGTACGTGGCGACACCCAGCGAAGCAAGTTAAGGTAAGAACCTGCTTTATCGTTTGTTCCAGATCCGCGTGCGCCACCAAATGGCTGCTGGCCAACAACTGCACCGGTAGGTTTGTCGTTTATGTAAAAATTACCGGCTGCATTTACCAGCGTTTTTGTCGCCAGATCAATTGCATATCTGTCTCTGGAAATAATTGAACCTGTCAAAGCATATTCTGATGATTCATCAACAAGTTTCAACGTTTTTTCAAAATCATTTTCATTGTAAACATAGATAGTAATTACCGGACCAAAAATTTCTTCACACATGGTTCTGAATTTTGGATTGGTTGTAACGACTACAGTGGGCTCAATAAAGTACCCCTTAGAGTCGTCATAATTTCCACCGGCAATAATTTCTGCATCGTCTTGTTCTTTGATGAAATCAATATAGCCAGCTATTTTGTCAAAAGCACGTTTGTCGATTACTGCATTTACAAAGTTAGAAAAGTCAGAAGGTGCGCCCATTTTAAAACTATTCACATCGGCAACAAGCTTTTTCTTCACTGTGTCCCAAATGTTTGTGGGTATGTATGCGCGCGACGCGGCTGAACATTTTTGACCTTGGAACTCAAAGGCTCCGCGAGCAATTGCAACAGCTACTTCATCGGGATTGGCAGATTTGTGCGCTACGATAAAGTCTTTTCCGCCGGTTTCGCCTACAATTCTCGGATAAGAACGGTAGATATCAATGTTTTGACCGATTTCTTTCCAAAGGCCTTTAAAAATTGCTGTAGAACCTGTAAAGTGAAGCCCGGCAAAATCGCGGTGTTTAAATACAACTTCTCCTGCGTCTGGACCGTTTACGGTTATGAGGTTAATTACGCCATCAGGAAGACCTGCTTCCTTAAATATTTTCATGATCAAATTGGCAGAGTAAATCTGGCTATCAGCACATTTCCATACACACACATTTCCCATAAGGGCAGCCGAGGCAGGCAGGTTTCCGGCTATGGCTGTAAAGTTAAATGGTGTAATGCAAAATACAAAACCTTCAAGTGGGCGGTATTCCATCCTATTCCACACTCCTGAAGAACTGCCAGGTTGGTTGGAATATATCTCTTCCATAAAATACACGTTAAAGCGAAGGAAGTCGATTAATTCGCAAACCGCATCAATTTCAGACTGATACGCATTCTTGCTTTGCGCAATCATGGTTGTAGCATTCATTTCATACCTATAAGGCCCGGCAATTAAGTCGGCGGCTTTTAAGAATATGGAAGCGCGTTGCTCCCAGCTCAAAGCTGCCCACTTGTCTTTAGCTTTAAGCGCAGCATCTATGGCCTGCTTGGCATGCTCTGCTGTTCCGCGATTATAGTGACCTATAATTTTTTTATGATCGAAAGGTGGACTTAGGGGTAGCTTGTTTTCGGTGCGTACCTCTTTATCGCCAATGTACATGGGAACGTCTATTGGATCCTGATCCATTAATTTCTTAAACGCTTCTTGTAATTTTTCGCGCTCCATAGACCCAGGGGCGTAGTCAAAAATGGGTTCGTTTTCTGGAAATGGTATTTGATATACTCCTTTTGGCATAATTATCTTTAATTAAAGTGATTCAAATGTTTCGGAGTGCAAAAGTACAAAAATGATTAGGCTTATTTTCTGCCATTTTCATTATGGGCTTATATCATTATGGTCTTGGAGTATATTTCTTAATTTTGCCCGATCATTATTGAATATTATTAACTAAAGTTTCGCACATCTAAAAGTACACTAAAACATGATATTTATTCTTTTAATCTTCCTCAAGAAATTGATTTAACCGTTTGATATTTGGGATATTGTTAATGGTTGTTCCAAAATCGGTTTTGG
>NZ_JAAGVY010000062.1 GCF_010686655.1 Cryomorpha ignava
CGGCAGATCTGCCAAAATAAATCACACAAACAAACGATAAACGCAAGGCTTTCCCCATAGAGAGAAACCGGATCCGTCAACAAATTATTCATCCCTGGCCTATCGGCGGGACGAATACTTAGTTATTGTGCGTAGGCTTTATTGTTCTTCTATTATCGATTGTCCTTTTGATTTGTCTCCTGATGTCCATTCCCAACTTTCGTGAAGCCGGATTTTCCCATTTTCAAGAATTTCGGGTCTTGATTTACAAATTCCAGTCATAATTTCGTTTTTATTATTTACTTGATGGTAACGCATATCTATATTGGCGTTCTCATCTACAATTCCAATTAGATGTCCTTTTTTTATCTTACCACCCGAATATTCAGAGGTCAAAATATTTCCTATTTGTTTATAGGTAAAAACAGTTTCGCTCGATGTTTCTCCATTTTCGGAATTTAATGTAGGTCTAAAAATTTTTCCATTATAATTAATCATCTCCTCTTATTTTAGGTCTTCTACATTATCTAAAACATAACATTGTTCCCATTGCTTCATTCCAATTTTTGGATAATAGTTTACTGCTTTAGGTGCTGAAAGTAGAATAAGTTTTGCTTTTGGCGTAGCTAATTTAGTTTGTCTTATTAGCTCTTTTCCAATTCCTTGTTTTTGGTATTTTTCGTCTATGGCAAGGTCGGATAAGTAAGTACAATACAAAAAGTCAGTTAAAGACCTTGAAACTCCTACTAATTTCCCGTTGTGTCTTGCTGTAATAGTTAAATTTCCGTGCTCAAGCATTTTAGCAATTCTCTCGGGTTCAGAAACTGGTCTTCTTTCTCCCAACGTTGAATTTATGAGAACTTCTGTAAATTCCTCAACGCTCAATTCTGTTTCTATTTTATACTTTATCATACTTTATAAACTCATTTCGTAAAGCCAATATTTTTTACCATATCTCGGCTCAATTTCTTTAATTATTTTAAATCCAAGCTTTTCATAAATGTAACGAGCTTTATCCATAAATTCGGATGTGTGAAGAGCAATTTTTTTCTCGCCATTTTTTCTCGCAAATTCAATACATTCTTCCGTTAGTTTCTGTCCGATGTTTAAACCTTTGTATTTCTCTGAAACTGTTACAAATCGAATATAGCATTGTTTTTCGTTATAAATTTCAGTAGGATTTCCACTTGCGACCAAGAAACTCATTCCAATTAAGTCTCCTGTTCCATTTTCGCAGACAAAACTTGTAGAATTTTGCAACAAGTCTTTGTATAAGTTTTCGTTTGATAGATTACTTGACAATATATCCCAATTTTCATTGCTCAAATCTTTTTCAAATTGTTTCCAGGTATTTTCTCCCAACTGTTTTAAAGAATTCAAATCGTGTATATTTCCATTCCGAATTTTCATTTTATGCAGGATTTTTTTTTAGCTTACGCACAACGGCCCGGCTATGCGGAGTGCGGGATTTCAAGGCACTTCACTTTCCGTTTAGCTCTTAGTTTATTAAATGTAATTACTTTCATATCAGCACTTTCGCCCGCATTACGTATAGCCATTGTTGTGCAATCGTGCTTTCTTTTCTTTCGACCGAGCGTTGGGAAAGACACACTCTTTGATAAGCTTAGGCAGGTGCGGCTGGCTTGAGCGGCTTGGCAATGTGTGTGGCTTTGAAGCGCTGGCATTTTTGGGCTATTTAACTTCATAGTGTTTGTCAAACTCTTTTAAAATATTGGTGCTATAAAATCGCTTTTTTGTTCCTATTGGCTTATTCCAATCCAAAGGTCTTTCATCTGAAAGCTTCTTGTCTTTTTTAAACTTCTCCATCAACTTCAAGTAGGCTGTATCAAACTTGAAGGTCTTATACCTTGCTTTGAGCCTTGGTTTCAACTGGTCTGTAAAGTTCCAAGGGTATTTTTTTCTGAACACTTCTTCTGAATCTTCTTTATAAGAAATAGCGTTCGGGTCGTCTGGGTCGTACTTTAATGATGTTAATGTGTCAACCGATTTAGATTTTACCCACTTTGTTTCAAGTATCAATGAAATGTTGTGTTCTTGCGTTTCGTCAGAAGGGAAGGACTTCTCCTTGGATGCTATGAATTTCAGCAGATTTTGGTGTTGCTTGTCCTCCTTGTTAATTGAAAAGCTTTGCATTTCGTGATTATGAAAAAACGAAATTGGCATCAGGTAAAAATTGTACTGGCTCAAATCATATTCAAACCACTTGTTGACCATGTTTACATAACTTTTCAAGGAGGAAGTTCCTATTTCTAAAAACTTCTTTTCGAACAACTTGCTGTCGTTCATAAAGTGAATGGCATTATCCCGAATTTCAATGAGCAATCCCAAATTTTCTTTAAGCCGTTCAGGTAGTTTCAATTCCTTCATGGCGTTGGTTATGTCAATAGTTAAATAGTTACCCGAACGACTGGTTTTATATTTTGGCTTTTTATAAGGTGTGCCGTCTTTTTTGGTTTTGTTTGGGTCAACTATGTAAATGCTTTCCAATTTGTTCTTATTCCGCTGAAGGATGCGGGCTTTTAAAAGCAATTCCCAAGCATTTACCATGAGAATTGAAAAACTCTCTTCTCGGTATTTGAAATCGGGTTTGTTGTATATCTCAATAGCCGACAATGCTGCATGAACGGATTTTTCAAGTAAATGCTGAAATCTGGCTTTTCGTGACATAGCGGTTAATTTATTGCCCCATTGGTTTTATCATACTTTCAATAAACTCAATTTCTCCTTCACTCAAGTTGTACTTTTTGTACAACTGTTTGTCAATTTCAAAAATGGATTTGCTCCAATCTATGTCTGAATGCTTGGTAAATTTTTGTAGTGGAATGAATTGCCATACTTCTTTACTGTTGTGTTGTGTCACTTTCAAAACACCCAATAAGGCTCTTGCAAATTTGGAGCAGATGTATTTTCTACATGCTTCGGCTTCAAAAGATGAATCGAAAATTCCAATACTTATGAAAGACTGTGTAAAACCTTCGTTTGGTTTAGCTACAACAGGGGATGATAATGTCTCACCAAATGATCCTGAACCATTGCTGAATGGCAATAGAACTTTTGATTTGTCCAAATTAGAGTGTTTTTCCAAATACTGGGCAGGAATGAACCTGAAAACTCTTGTATTGTCAATTAGACCAAGAACTTTAATATCTGTATCTTTTTTAGGTTCTTCTTTAAAAATCTCTAGCTGTTGGAAAATAGATGTCGTAAACCTTTTTTCAGTTCCATTACTGCCTATTATATTCTTATATTCTGGAAAATCCTTGTAAAGTCTATTAAGATTGAATTTATTTTGAGAGTATATAACGTTGCTAATCGAGGTAAAACTGTTATTTGACCCTACTTTACTTGCAATAGAACTTAGTTCTGGATAAGAAGAGAAAACACCAATCTCCTTGAATTCCTGCTGTTTGTCTCTAAACGTGACTGCCACACCTCCTTTGATATCAACATTTGGGAAAACATTTGTACTATCACTTTCATACCATATTACTTTGAAATGCTTATCATTTAAAATCTTTTTATTCCAATCTTTAGGCGTTTTACCTGCATTGAATAAAAACCTACCTGGTGTAATGAAAGTAACTTTGTTAGATATTTTGTAAGCAATATCCATAAACAAGTGGTAGATAGGTTTATCACTTGTACCTTCTGTCGTTTCTTGATAAGGCGGATTGCCTACGATTGCGTTAAATTTCATGTCGTTGTTTTTATTTGCTTTCCAATAAGATTGACCCTTTTTGATTTTTGCGATAAATTTTTCAGGACGTTGAGTAATTTGTCGCACCATATCCTCAAAATAATGCGTGTTTACATTAGCTGCTCTAAAACCTACCAAAGTTCGTTTTGTGATGCTTTTTGCCATTGGCGTTTTGCAGAGTACAAACACATTTTCTGCTACCGTTTTATCCCACAATCCTTGTTGTTGCTCAATGGTGAGTGTATTAGGCTCTTTGTTAGGATAGACTTCCTTTACACGATTTCGGAAAATAGAATACGCTACATACAAGGGGTACAGACCCGATTTAGAGTTGATTTCTAAAATACGAGCATCCGTTGCAAAAACGTCATCAGTTACATGACCTTGCGAACTATAAATTGGATGTGCGATAGTTTTCTCACGCTTTTCATCTAAAAAGACGTAACCACCCAAGCAATCACCCAAGTGCATATTCACCACACGCCAAGGCGTCAACACAGTTTCTTTGTCGGGATTTCTAAAAGTGCTAAAAATGTGGGTAATACGCTCTATACGATCCTCTATGATTAAGTGGTCAGTAGCACGGGCTAAAGCTCTAATTCGTTTTCCTGCTGCTCGGAAAACATCTGGTTCGTAATACTTTTTGAACTTTTTAAAAGTGGCTTTGGTAACTCCTTTGGGCATAAACTCTTCCCAAGATTGATTATCCACCAATTCAGTAAAGTTATCAATTGAAATTTCGGTTTCTTCATTTTTTACATCAGCACCGTAAATCATTAAAGGCATACGAATAGAAATGCCACGAAGAATTGAAACAGCTGTATCGCGCATTTTTTTCTGCTCTTTATCTCTTTTAAGAAGTGCATTTTGCTCTGGTGTAAGTTCTTTTTTTGCTTTTTTCTTTGCCTTCTCTAACTCTTCACGCTCTTCCTCTGTAAAACCTTGTTTGTTTATTTCTATGTCCTTGCTCTTGGGCATGGCTTTGGTGCTGCCAATCACTTTTTTGAGCCCATTGAATTCTTCCACTTCCACATCATTCAATTGCTCTAATTGGTCTCTGTTGTATAGATGCGAATCCTCAAAACCATTGTTTACAACACGCTCGATATACACTTTCTTGAGTTGTTCGAGCATGCCGTTCACATCATAATCCCTCATTCGCGAACCGTCAAAAGCTATGATTGGACAGAAATTCAGGAACTCACCCATGTTTTTTCTTCCTTGCTCTGTAGTTGTTCCGGCCTTTGCCGAAATTCTGGCTGTTTCAGCAATCACTTTTAGGGTGCGGTCTGGAGCAAAATCAAAAACAAAGCATTCT
Organism: Cryomorpha ignava; assembly: GCF_010686655.1. Classification (GTDB taxonomy): domain Bacteria; phylum Bacteroidota; class Bacteroidia; order Flavobacteriales_D; family Cryomorphaceae; genus Cryomorpha; species Cryomorpha ignava. The sequence goes on from NZ_JAAGVY010000062.1 coordinate 5,016, forward strand.
TCTTTCACTTTACCATTTATGGTTGCAGGAGTTTGTACTCTGAAAATGGTTTGCATGTATGCAGAAGCCGAAGTGTTATGTGAGCCTGAAAGCATGAAAACGGCTGTCCATGCTTTAACGGAAACACCTGTGGTCAAACGACCGCATGAAAGGGTAATCGTGTAAGTTTCATGCGGATTATCACCAATGGCATTTTCGACTTTTTTTAATGCTTCTTCGTTGGCTTCTTCTTCGTCTCCGTCACCCGCTACATTTACAATGTCAAATTGACTAAAAACAGGGTGTGTTTTTAGCATAGTGCTCAAAGCTTTTGCCTCTTTCACGCCTGGAACCATCCAAAGTGAGTGTCTGAAATTATCTCGATATTCTTCAGTAGAGTAAGGGTAATTGCTTTCAGTATCGGATTTGCAGATAAGATTTAAGAATGAAAGCACATCTTTTTCATGGAGAAAGCTCCCTGTTTCGCCCACTCTAAAAAACTCACGAAAATTAAAAGCTACTTCTTCATCAATATAACCATGTAATAATTTACCAAGGTCGTAAGTGAATATATTGAGTTTTGGAAGTGAAGCATAAGGGTTTGGGTCGCCAAAGTGGATTTTGTCCCAATCTGCCTTGGCCTTTTGTTCCATCACATAATCCCAAGTATAGATTTCTTCTTCTTGGTAATTGTCGAGTAAATTGAATGGTGTTCCTGATAGGTGTAGAACCTTTGTATTTTCCTTTTTAAGCTCGCTGAGCACATTTGTTCCTAGTTCAGTTTGTGTGCCTTCATGTGCTTCATCTACAATTACCAAATCCCAAGTCGTTCCAAATAACTCGTCATTTTTATTGAAGTTACCACCTACCAATTCAGAACCTCTAAGGTCTTGCATGGATGCAAAGTAGATGTACTTGGAATTTCCTTTTTTACATTCTCTTTCTAGTGTGGTAAACCGGTTTCCTTGGTTTTTTGAACCATAAGCGTACTGTGGAGAATCGTAGAATATTTTCCCAAAGTCTTCAAACCAACCCTTATCAACAACAGGACGGTGGGTTAAAATAAGTGTTCTAGTAAAATCATGGTCTTTAACAACTTGTAATGCAGAAAGGGTTTTTCCAAAACGCATTTTAGCGAACCAAAGCATTTCGTTGCTTTTTTTGAATTGCTTAATGGTTTTGTCAATCGCTTCTTTTTGTTCGGGTCTAAATACAATCGGATTTTGAGTATCTGAAACCTCGCTGGCATGGAGTGAATCTTTCCCCTCTTTTACAGCGGTGATTGCTTTTTTAATGGTTTCAAGGTCGGTTATAAACCACTCATTGGCCTTGTTTTTTGAGTCAAATGTTTTCTTTTTAACTCCTGAACGTGTAAGCACATTATGAACCTCATGGTCTGAAAAAGATTTAAGACCACTTTTATCATTGTAAATCGTGAGTTCCGTATAAAGTAAGTCGTAAGCAATACCTGCGGTTTGCGTGTATTGGTCAATACGCTTTTTGGCAGCTTTGTTAATTGCTTTGCTGTTCGGTTCGAGCCCCCAAATATTTTCATTGTCAGAAGTTGCTTCTCCAATTTTTAAACAACCTCTATGGGCATCACCATTGATGCGGAAAACATAGATTAACTTTAGCTTTAAAGATGATGTAAATTTCATTTTCCGCGATTATTTAATAGGTCAATAAATCTAATTTTTGTACCTGTCTTTCCTGTTTTCGAATCTTTATTAGACCAATCTTTAATTAAAGCGTATGTGCCATTGTGTTTTCGGATATTACCCTTTTCGCAACCTTCGCAAAATGTGTGTTTGGATTCAGTTTCTCCAAAAAGATTCACACAAGTTTCCGTTTTATGACCGCAGCTGTTTGGAATTACGCCTTTCAGCCCATCCATTTGCCAAGCATTCCAAGAAATGATGTATGCGATATATTGAATAGATTTTAAAAGTGGCTCTTTGTCAAACTTAACCGTGTAATTTTCTATAAATGTTGCTAGCATGGCTTCCCTTGCGAGAAGTAAGCTATCGCCTTGCCATTCGAAAGCGTAGGTGTTTTTAAAAGCTGTTTGAGCTGCCTTGAGCCATTCCCCTGATGAGTCAATATTTTCGTTAATCACTCTTAGTTTTCTGTCTAAAATTCCAACTCTATTTTGAATAGGAATGAATTCCCCTGTTGTACTATCATATCGGCTAGTGATATAAGGAGCTTCACCGCAAGCAATTTCAAGTCTTGTATCTCTCACATAGCCTCTCCAAGTTTTACCTTTTGGGAAGGTTATTTTGTTAGTGTTTACTTCCCAAGATTTAGCTCTATCAGCCATGGTTTTATCTTTATTGAAAACTCCATGTTTTCCAAACCATGCATTGTCAATTAGGTTGTTCTGTGCATTACATATCCAAGACGGAGTAAAAACCTCTGCCATTTCTTTAGATCTGGATTGTTGCAGAGCTTTGTCTTTATGAACTCTAGGCATGATGATATTGCCGTTTTCACCTGTGATTAGCTCTGGTAGAATGTAGGAGTTAGAATTGTATGACTTCCCGAGATGTTCGTAGTTGTTTGTAGCCCAAAATATATTTTTTTGAGTTGTGTGGTCACGGAGCAATATTTCGAGTACATCAGGGTACTGAGCGACTATTTCATTTTCAAGTATGTCAATTCCTGTTCGCACTCGTTTAATTTTCTTTGTTAGATATTAAAAGTTCCTTTACATCAATTTCAAGAATTGTGGCAATCTCATAAAGGATTTCAAGTCTTGGCTGTTGTCGGTTTTGAACGTATCCGTTCACCATGTTATAACTTTTACCGAGTTTTTCAGCCAACCAAGTTTGCTTTATTCCTTTCTCTTCAAGCACTTCCTTTATTCGGTTCATGTCCGCATAAATTTATGTGACTAAAATAGCCTAAAATTTTCAAATATCTCGTTTTTCAATATACATTTCGTTCGTTTCCTTATTAGTCTGTCCGAGCGTGAGCAAAAAAATAGGCTCTTTTGGTTTTTTGCGTTTGGATTGTGTGTGGGCAAAAACCAAATGTGCCTATTTGCGCGTTGGCTTTTTCTACATGTTGCACAACGTGAGTATAAGAGTAGTGGGGCATTTCGAAGTACAGACTTTCAACATTCCGAAATGTACATTAAATTCAAGATATTCATTTTTTGACGGATAGCCCCATTATCTCTTATACAATGTTATCTGCTTTATTCTTTTATTTCTGTTTTACCAAAGGGCTTAACATCCCCGTGGTTAGGACTTTTCCGTTGAGCTCATAATAGAATGCTCTGTCCCCCTTTACAATCACTTGCTTATTTCGAGGCATTCGTTCTCGATCAACAGGATGAATTATCTTTATCTCCAAATAATTCGTCTCTCGGTTTTCAATTGATAAAATCAATGGTTGATCAAATCCATAGCCGTAAACAGAAATCGACTTTAAATCTTTTCTGGGAATTTGTGCAGTCCCAAGAGAGTCCAACAACACTTGGTTTTTTACTTTCGGTGCGAAAAGACAAGTTCGATGACTTTCCCAACTCCTGAAATTATACCCCTTCTTTTTGCCGTTCAATGTCAAAGTCAACATCTCAAATTCAAAGGGTTCGGAAGAAATCAACTTTTCGTTTTCATATACATCCAAAATATAATTTATTTTGACCGTAATGGAATCGGAAGAATCTAAATGACGTTCTTTTATTTCCACATTAATCTGTCTTGGTTTAAGACTTTGATTTAAAATAACAGACTGGCTTGAATAAGTCCACCGTCCCATATTTGTGTAATTCTCGTGCGTATGAGCAAAAATCGGGTCAGGGGTCGTTAATTCAAAAGTACTGTCTTCCTTCAAAATTAGTTTGGTAATTACCATATCACCTAAACCGTCTTTATAACTCCCACAAATATTTTCGCTATTTTCTTGCGCGTAGCTATTCAAGCATAATAACATCAGGCCGAGTACAAGTAGTTTAACTTTCATTTCCTTAATTGCAGATAACGGTTAGTATATGAAAAGTAGGCGATTACGAAGCCCGAAACTTTCGGTTAAGCACAAAGTTTGATACGAGCCAAAAGCCTTGATTTTGCTGCTAGTTCGCCTATTTTTTATATACATTGTTACCTGCTGGCCTTTATTTAGACACGTTTAGAAGTATTTGTTTTCAATCGTTTTTTATTGTTTCTAAGGCAATATTTGATTTGTCGATTCTCAACTGTGTCCAAGCAGGTGTGTTTATCTAACATTCTAATATATAGCACTATAAGTCAAATATTTCCATCTAATTCACTTTCTTTTCTTGCCAAATCCGTCAGTTTTTTTACTCAATTTTTAAAACAACGCTTCCGCCAGTACTTGTTGAAGCTAATCGGCAATGAACAACTTGTGCTTTAATAAAATTGCCTTCATTGTATTCATACCAATCGCCACTTGATACATCTGTGTTATGTCTAACTTGAATTCTGATATTACCGTTTGTGTTATTCTCAAAAACACTCATTTTACATCCAGTATTTGAACCAAAAACTGAATATACTTCTTTTTCTGCCCCCCAAACATTAAATGGCCCGGCAATCATATTTACTAGCTTGCTCATATTTGTTTTTTTTTAGAATTTAATTTTAAATAGAAACATTGTGATTTGTTTTAATGAGTTATGTTATAATCCATTTTATACAATTACCATTTAAAGGATTACGTAACACACAAATTTTTATAGGAGCAGGAAGAGGTATTGGTGATCGGGGAAATCTTCTAATAAGGGACTTCGCAATTTCTTCAGCTTTATAACCGGCTTTTACCAGAGTGTCATTAATGATTTCGTTTGGCCTGCCCATAATATCAACAAAAAAGTCTACTGCTTCATTAGCATTCTTACCAAATCCAATTAGAAGTTTTGATACTTCATTATCATTAAGACCTAAGCTTAAGATATTTTTCTCCAACACAGATGATACCGATTTTAGAGCATTCCCAATTTCCTCAATAGGTGCCTTTAGAATTTTAAGAATTTCAAAAACCTCAATAGGAGCAACTTTCAGCACATAAAGTAATGCATTTGCTATTTGCTCTGTTGTATGGTCTGCTGTTTTAAGAATAGATGCAATCTCTTTTTCAGCTTTTCCAAAACCGTCTTTCAAAATTTCTGTGGTTCGTTCAAGTGTATAACCAGCGCTTTTTAAAAGTTTTGCTGAATCTTCAACACTTTGTTTAAAGGTGTTCAGCAAATTTTCAGCAATTCGTTTTGATTCTTGAATCATATCATCTGCAATTTTGATTGCACCATTCAAAATTGCTTTCAGCCATTCTTCCGCTGATTTAAGAAGCGAAATAATTAAATCAATTATTGCTTTTCTTATGACTTCTTCTAACGAACGAATTTCTTTGACCTTGAATGGGATTTTTATTGCTTGAGTAGAGCCATTAAAACTAAAGCCAACTAATAAAGAAGCCATTCCATCCGATGTTTGGGATTTGATAGCAAATAAAATTTCAGAATTAATAGATAGGTTTAATGAGAGTTTGCCTAACACAGGTATGTTGGCTTTCAATCCTATTAACTTAGCATCAAATTTAGATGCCATCTTAAAGTTGTCTATTGCATTTAATAGACAGTCTATTTGAGCTTTCACAAACCCTAAATCTATGTCGTAATAGAATTGCAATCCTTCCTCTTGAACATTTGCGCCCGTTTTAAATTTGTAAATGTCAAAAAGGTTTACACTTACATCGGTTCTAAAATAAGTTGGACCTTTACTATCAAAAAATAATTGAACTCCGCCTTTTTTTATTTGAGGTCCTTGATAATTATCGGGGCTTCCACCACCATCACCCTCAATTTTCACCAAGTTTAAAATATTGATTGGCTCTAAAATGATATTTCCTTTTGTTTGCTCTTCAATGGATGAAAATTCACAATAAGCATCTAACCCGAGTATTTTTACTCCCGAACTTAAAGCAATTCCCTTTTTTGCTTCAACACCATTAAGTAGTATTCTGTTTTGACTTGGTTCGCAGTAATAAAAATATGTAGAATAAAAGCTAACGATTTGATTTAAGAAATTTGGTAGCGAGATGATTTTTCCAGCAAACAACTGAACTATTTTACTTAACGTGATTTCTTTAGAATATGCTTCAATAAATGCAGGAATTAAAGTGGCTTGCGATGTGCTATTATAAATAATTCTTACTTCTCCGTCATTTAAAGTGTTTCTGCTAGTAGAAACACTTTGGGGTTTTACTTCTTGACCAATTGCAAAGTTTGCATATAGTCCATAATTGTATTGTGGTTGAGTAAACGAACCTTGAAGGTCAATTTCAATATTTCCAACATAAAGTCCGTCCCCCGCCAAGAAGTATGGAAGATTAAGTTTTATACTTTTATCAACCTTAATTTTGGCTTGATATAAATCTTTGTTAACTACAAACGATGCAGGAACGTCTAATTTATTGTTCGGGAAAGGTAAAGTAAGAATGCCTGCTACTTCTATGCTTTGTTTGTCAATGAGTTGAACTTTTTTTAGCATTATTTTAAAAGTGTTTGCAATTGAACTTTCAAAATTTAGTTCTTTGAATACTTTATAAATACCTTCAGAAGTTCGGATAATTTGAAATAAGCTGTCGGGTAAATTTAATCTCTTTAGTAGGTCACTTTTAATATGTGTTACAATTCCAACACCTTTTGAAATCCCTAATTCATAAATTTTATTTTCATCAAAAACAATGGTGGCTTTTTCCAAATCCATGGAAGAGTGAATAAACATTGTTTCTTTGAAGTCAATAGGTAAGGCTCTCAATATTGTCCTTATTGAGCCATCTACTTCATTTTCCCAATTACCATTAGGCTCTACTGTAATAAGGTAGTCCAAGTCTACGGTATTAAAAAAAGCCATTCTTATTTCAAAATAGGTTGTAGACCCTTTTACGTGAATCTCTCCTGAAAACGAAATAGTGTCTTTGTCAATTAGGTCATATTTTGAATTATAAAGGTTTATGATGTTGTCAACAATTTGGACAAAATCATCTAATTGCTCTGTCAGTTTTGAGTTTATCCAAGATAAATCAAATTTGAAAGCCTTTCCATTTTCTATAGATTCTAGTTTGGTTTTTAGTTCTTGAAATTTCATATTTATAAGTTTTTGGGTGTAAAAAAATTAAACGTTATTTCTTGGTGGTGGAGCCAATAGTCCAGCTAATGCACCAATTGCAGCAGAACCGATAGCAGTTAAAATTGTTGGTACACTCCCGTCATCTATTATCTTTCCAGCGCCAATTAATATTATCACTCCGATTATGATAGAGATAATTGTCAAACCAAGAGAAAGGACAATTATCCTATAAATCCATTTGTCATTGGATAATGGGTTTTGTTGGTGGAAATTTTGAATCGCATTGACTGGATTCTCTTTGAATTCCTTTTGTAAGTCAACATTGGTTTCAAGTTGAGTCTTAAATTCTTCGAAAGATTTTATTTGTTTTAGTGCCATTGTTCTTGTTTTTTGTTTGTCATTATCAGCGATGTCGTTCTTTAGGCTTGCAGGTAACGGCTACAATATGCGCCGTTTTTTTTATGGCGTATATTGTGTGTTGGCAAATCGTTTTTCATTCTTTCTGAAGAATATATTCACCTTTATCGCAATATCCCATTGCGGTTGTGCTGAAATTAGATGAGATTAATTTATAACCTTGGGAGTAATACTCTTTTAGCTTTTTATGAATTAAAATAGCTGTTTTACCTTCTTCTAATTTTTCCTTACCAATTTCTATCTTCTGAACATCGGAGTTCTCGTCTATAATATAGAAATATGCATCTCCGCTATTCATTGCTCTTTTGTCTACCGTTGACCATCTTATGATAATTAAATTAGAATTGTTTTGAGCGTAAGTTTCTATACTCGTGATGAGCATCAATATAAACAGGGATAATTTAATTCTATTCATTTCTTTTTAGTTTTTAATGGTTGCCAACGTGAGTATAAGCGTAGTGCAGGACTTAGAAGCACAGACTTCCAATTTATCGTAAAGTTCATTGCTTGTAAGGTGTTCATCATTAGGCGATAACTCTGCATTACGCTTATACAATGTTGTGCTTTCGTGTATTTTAATTTTTTCTCATGTATTTTCTTTTTCCAGCAACTTCGAGTAGTCCAAAACCATAATGGTCAGCCACCATTCTGCCCTTATGTTTTTTTATCTTGTCGCAAACAGCACTCCGAAAATTAGATTTCCAACTTGGTAGAAGACAATGATAACATATTGAATATTTCGATCTTGTCAAGATATATTTCTCTCAATTTAGTTAGAAGATTACAAATGTTTGATGTGGGCAAGAATCTTAAAATTGTTAACAAAATCATTTCAGATCCGAAATGATTATTTTAAAACAATAAATAAATTTCGAATAATCGTTTTTCATTTGTCCTGTTTTTACTGTTAGATACTTTTTCCGTGCGCAGTTAATAAACTCATTGAATACATTTTATCGAAGAGTTCTTTGTAATTTACAATTGGGTCAATTCCAGCAGGGTTGTCGTAAAGTCGATACTTTACAATAGCACCTTGTGTTTCATATTTGTCATCAAGAAAAACTTCAGGATAGCCCTCGTCAGTCATATATATGTCTAATAACAATCCATTTGAAATAAATGAAAAACAATCTTCATTCTTAGCTGCCCTTAAACTTGTTTCTTTTGAAAACCCAGCAATAAGCGCATTTTCTTTTAATGATAATTTATTGATTTTTATTGATGATGAAATTTTATTTTGTTGCCTTAAAGAATCTAATGAATCTTCATATTCTTTCAAAATGTTTAACTCAATATCGTCTGAAGACAATAAATTCCGTTTTAACGTGTAAAAACCGATTGGCTTCCAAAACATAACCATACTACGTTTTATGCCCTTACCCAATTCTCCAAAATCAACATCTTCTGAGGTACCTTCAATTGGCATTTTAATTGGAACTTCAAGATTAATATTGAAGTTTGTAGGTTTATAAAGGCGAAATGTTATATCAAATTCTTCTAACGGTATAATTTGAGGCCCTTTATTGAACTGCTGTTTGACTCTGTCAATTGTTTCTTTCATAAACAATACAGAGGTGATTTTTTGATTTATTGTCATTTTCTCGGGTTTAATTATTGTCTACAAATCCAATTAAGTTTAATTGTCTTGAAATTTCGATTTTCAATTCATCGCAGCACCAATTATACTCCGCCTTTCTGTCAGTCGTAATATTGTACCATATACTTTTGGTTTTACATCTATCACATTTAATGTTGGATAAAATGTGTTTTGCAAGAATCATCAATTTAACGGTTTCTTTATAATCCTCATTTAGTTCTGTATTCATGATTTTTTATGTTTTCAAATTAACGCCAACGTGAGTATAAGTGCAGGCGGGTTGTTGGTCTATATACTTTTAATTTTCCGTAAACTACTTTATTTTATATATCATTTTCCCCACGAAACTTGGACAGGCTATTTATGCTTATTCCTTTTCCGAAATCAAGTGTGGCGCAACCAGCTATATAAATATTAAGTTTTTTGTTTAATAGCTGTGTAAAATCAATTTCACCCGTCGGTACGTCAAGACCAACGTAATTGAATAGATTGTCAATAAACTTTCGATTTAGTTTACTTGTCAACTTAGCATTAATTTTTTTGGGGAAATAGCCGTTCTTATTTTCAAAAATACAAATGATGAATTGAGTTCCTGTTGACAAATTCTCTCCCGATTCAATGCAGGTAATTTCAACATCATGGTGTCCTGGAGCCAAAAGAGTTTTGTTCCAAAAATTATTTTGAATAAAATGGTTAGTCATTTTGTTTGAGTTAAAGTCATATATAGTTGAAGCCTTAAATATTTTTGATAATATTCAAATAATTCTATCGCATGACGTCATCAAGTTCCTCCAATACTTGTCTAATTTCGTAGAGATCATCTTTGACAGAATCTACATAATTATTTGATGAGTCAATGTATTGAATAATATGATAGGCTAATCGTATCTTTTCAAGCGCATCTTCAATCATGGCCATTCTTTTCAGCTGTATACTTAGAAAATAGTAACAGTCACTTAATTCTTTTAAACTTTTAAGATTTTGGGAAGTGAGAAAACTATTTTTTTTAGCTTCTACCGTTTTTTTGTAATATTCTAAAGCAACTTCGGGTTTGTCAAATTTATCAAAGTCACAAGCAAGTTGATAATAGAAAAGGGATAAAACATGCATGGTGCTCGGGTCTTGGTTGTTTTCCAAGTATTTCTCTATTTTCTCTACCGTGTCGAGAGCCAACTCATGAGCTTTTTGAGGTTTTCTTTCTTTAAATTTCAGATCCCGTAACATATAATCGAATATGTTTTTTTGCTCTTCTGCAAATTTTGAGATTATGATTTCATTTTGAGATTCCAGATTAAGGGCTACTAAATTGTGGGCTTGAGAGTCAGAAAATTCATATTTAGAACACAGAAGATAGACAGCATCCTCGATATTTTCTGAGTTGAGAATTATTTCCAAAATATCATCTAAGTTTTTTAATACAATGTATACGGCTTTCGTCAGCTCCTTTTTTTCTTCTTGCTCTTCTTTATTTAATAATTGCTTCGCATCATTGATGGGCGTTAACTGTTTAACCATATTCTGCAAGTCATTACCAATGTTATTTGTTGTTGTACTATTATCAAGCCCGATAACATCAAGTAATTGTAAATAATTGGCCTTGTCTTCAATATCGGAAAAATTCGGTAAGGAACTGATATCTTTGTTTCGTCTTTGAACAGCGCGTATAAGCCTTTCATGGGTGGCTTCCATAGTTATGAATCCGATATGATTTTCTTTTATAAACTCCCAGAATATTTTGTATTTATCCATTAATTCGTTTCTTTTTTACAGTTTCTAACATGAAGCACAACGGCAATATAAACGTAGTGCGGGATTTCGAAGCACTTACTTCCAATAAACCGTAAATTTTCTTGCTTGAAAGATATTCATTTTTAGACGTGAAGCCCGCATTACGTTTATAAAATGTTGTGTGGCGTCTATCTTTTCATTAGCTTGATTTTATTCCGTCTCTGAAAATAATTGCTAAATTAATCTGATAAGGAATAAATGCAGTTATAATCGTAACCAAAAGCCCAATTATCACTCGGAATATTTTTTTTCAAACTTTTTATTTTCCAAGTCAAGGGAATCAAAATTGCAGACGTCGAGAACATCGTGAATCATAATATTTGTCCACTTAAGTCCATTTACGTCCTCATGTTTTCTTCGTAATTTTTATGTAACTTTCTTATTTATTTTCTGCTTGATAAACATTCCTAAAACCGTAAAAATTAATGATAAGCCCAAGAGTAAAATACCATACTTTACAATTCCAAGGAAAATTATAAATCTAAATCCCGAAGCGTCACCCGCCGCAGTATTGGAATAATGACTAACGGTTTCTGAAGTGTCAATTAAGAAATAGCCATATATTGAAAGAACACCCAAAACACAAAATATGACCATTCCAAAATTTCGGTATAATGTCTCATGATTTTTATCTTGATTGTTCTTTTCTGTCAAGTTCATAATTTGGTGTTCATGTATTAAGTTACTCTCTTCAAATGCCACACAACGTTTAGTATATGAAAAGTAGGCGATTACGAAGCACTGAACTTTCGGTTAAGCACAAAATTTGACACGAGCCAAAAGCCTTGAATTTACTACTGTTTCGCCTATTTTTTATATACATTGTTGGCAAATCGTTTATTCTATTATGGTATAATATTCTTTATTGAACGCTTTTGAATGAGCTTTCAATTCATTTTGATTAGCTACCATGTGGAATTTATGCAAAGTCCTGAACTGTGACTTATGACAA
>NZ_JAAGVY010000063.1 GCF_010686655.1 Cryomorpha ignava
TTAATGAGTTTAGATGTGATTTAAAGATTGTAATATTTTGGAAAATGATATCAGAGTTAACCGTCTAAAATACGGATCGCAAATAGGTCATATTGCCGCAGCCATTCTGCATGATCGTGCACCGTATCTGATGCAATCGCACCATCAAAATTCTCTAATTGACCCAGTTTCCAACCGCGGTCGTAAACTATACTCGTGGTTACATCTGTTAAATCAAGATTTTCAATAACTTCATCTATGGCGACAGAAGGATCATCCGAATTGCCAGTAACTGTGAATTGTGGTGCTGGTATATTTTGACCACATAGCGTAAATACTATCAATGAAAATACTAAAGTAAAAATCGAATTGGTTTTCATAATAATTGGGTTTTAAAGTGTGATATAAATTAGAAGATTTGGGGTACATCGAAACGGAAACTTCCGTCTGTGATTCGAAACGTATCCAAAGCGTTAGTGTCTGTTACTGTGAAATGGAAAGTTCCTTTGATAGTGCCATATGGGCTACTGCCATCAGCTCGTGGAATGAATTGCTCTATGTTCATTTCACCATCAATGAGCTGCTCGTATATTGTACTTGTACTATCAGCAGCTGTATAATTATAGAATGGCGAAATAGAATCAGCAAATGCGGGCGTTAGAAAATCTAAATGCCCTGTGGTCGGCAGTAATCCATAGATTCTAATTGTGACATATGTGTATGTTGGACAATTCGTACCGCTCATAACCATATAGCCTGCCTCATTTCCCCCGTATGCTTCTGGATAATAATTAAAATATTTGCCGTCACATGAGAAGTCTGAAGGTGTTTGAAATTCCAACCCATTCACTTTGCATTTAAAATACTCTGCGCCGTAATTGGGTTTCTCAGGTTTGTCATCATCGTCTTTGCATTGCGACAGGGTTAAAATGCTGATGGTTAATAATGTTATTTTTAGGATGTTTTTCATAATTAATGGGTTTAGATGTGATTTAAAGATTGCAATATTTTGGAAAATGAAATTTGGATTATCCGTCTACAATACGGATCGCAAATAGGTCGTACTGCCTGAGCCGTGCATCTGCAGTAAGTGCTCCGTCAAAATTATCAAGCGAACCGAGTTTCCAACCACGGTCGTATAGGATATTGGTGGTAACATCGGTGAGATCGAGGTCTTCGATTACGGCGTCGATGGCAATGGACAGATCGACAGTACTGTCTGTAACTTCAAATTGGGGTTGTGGTACCTGACCACATAGCGTAACTACTATAAATATGAATAGTAGCGTAAAAATTGATTTGGTTTTCATAATAATAGGTTTTTTGGTTAAAAAAATTAGAAGATTTGTGGGACGTCGAATCGGAAGCTTCCGTCTGTGATTCGAAACGTGTCAAGAGCGTTCGTGTCTGTAACCGTGAAATGGAAAGTTCCCTTTATGGCGCCATATTGCAAGTACCAATCGTCATAACTATATAAGGTATCGGATGATGAACTTCCATCAAATCCTGCCGGCAGCGCCAATTGCGTTCCACGATCAAAAAGAATTCCAGAGGAAACCTCCTGAAAATCTAAGTTTTGTGTTAATGTAAGCATTTGCTGACCAAGGGGATTGGTCAGTTGGGCAGAAACCACGCTTGTGCATAGCATAGCGATAAATAGTGCTTTAATCTTCATAGGTTAAGGGATTTTGATTAAATTAAATAGATATGTGTTACCAAATATTGGGTACTCTGAATCTGAATTGACCTTCGGTAATGTGAATGACAGAATCAAGTGTATCATTGCTTACCACAAATTCAAAAGTACCTTCAAAATTACCGAAGGGGCCATTGTTTGGCTGACGTGGAGTAAATTCTTCAACAATCAATGTTCCGGATTGAAGCTGTTCGTAAAACTGATCCGCTCTAAGCCAGACATAGGGAAAGCAGGAATCAACCAGAGTTGATTCGACCATATTCAATGTTCCTGTAAAAGGTTCTACACCTGACATTCTAATAGCGACACTTTTACCTATATTGCAAATTCGACCTTTAAAAAGCAAATAACTCTCTTCCATTCCAGCTGTTCCGGCAGGATAATAAGAAAATTGATCACCTGAACAGTTAAAACTTCCTTCAGTTTCAAAACGTTCACCATTAATCAAGCAAGTAAAATAATCTCCAGACCGTGGAGGAGTCCAATCATTATTATCTTTTTTACAAGAAGAGAAAATGGCTGTTAATGAAAGAAAAAGAAATAAGCAAGATAAACGTTTCATCATCACTAAATTTTAACACAAGGTAACTATTTGAATTAAATGTATCCGTCCGACCACCCCATAAGCAAGCTTTCTCCCCCCGCTTATGTTTTGCCCAGTTGTTAGGCAGGAGCTGATGGAGATCTTTGTGATTGATTGACTGGGTTCGGGCCATTACATCTGTGAGCCACTCGAGTTCGTTGACTTTATTCTTCTTGCAGGTCGACATGAAAGAGTACATTGCGGCAGTCATTTCTGCAGCTTCATGAGATCCTGCGAACAGGTAATTTTTTCTACCTATAGCCATAGGCCTAATGGCATTCTCGACCAGATTATTATCAATTTCTACTTGTCCGTGTTGTGCATAGGCGCACAGGCCATCCCATCTGGGCAGTGTGTAAGCGATGGCCTGCCCCAATGGACTTTTGGGTAAAACTTTCTGCACGTTTTCATCCATCCACTTTTTAATCTCATGGAGCACCGGCAGAGCTTCCTGCTGCCTTCTTTGGGTGCGCTGCTCCCAAGTGAGACCTTCATCGCGCATATCCTGCTCCAATTTATAAAGTTGACCCATACGCTCCAGCACATTGGTGGCCTTGGTTTTATCGTATTTCAGCGCGTCCACAAACTTCCGTCTGGCCTGTACCGGTATAGTTATATAATCCAGCATTTTCATCTACTATATCTACTAATTCGCTAATATTTGGATCGCCCGGTGTATCACAAAGCCCATCACCATTTACTTCACATTTCTTATCACCGGAAAAATTTCCACAGCCTACTGGTTGGATCATCACCTTTGAAACCGGCTCCTAATGGCGATTGGAACAATTTCCGTTATCACTATGGAGTCAACATCTCCCTTGGTGGGTATGCGACAAGCTAAAGGCATGACCTGCTTCATGAGCCATCGTGGAGGTTTGACGTGCATTGCCTACTACCGTGAAAGAAAAAGGTGGATTTTCATGAGGACGGTTTGCCTTGCCGCCAAAATCGTCACTCTCCTGTATGTAGTGAATGTTCATCATTCCGGATGTGTGATTGTCTTCAAACATATCCTTTACTTCATTATCAGAAGGATCAAGAGTATATTGCGAGCTATTCACATAAGTTATATCACAATTCAGATAAAATTGAACCATGATATGGGCGTGGGTATTTCCGGTAGCATTGGTTATTCCCGAAAAATTCTCGTTCATGGTTTTTATACTCCTTTCAATTTGCACTTGAGTGAGCCCGTCATTTCCATTGTCATCATGGTATACCCACGCCTTTACGGGCACCAATTAAAGGACTTGTGGATCAAACCCTCCGGCAATATTACTTTTCGGTGCAGCGGAATTGTACCCTACGCTATCTATTAAATCCAAAAGGAACTGATTGTTTCCATACCAGGGTTGGTTAATAAAAGTGGCTGAATCCATGGGAAAGGTGCCACAAGCAATACTCTCCTGCCCTATAGCTGGGTTTTGCAACACAACGCCCCCTATAATCACGCAAAGTAGTTTAGCTATTTGTTTCATAATTCAATTGGTTACAACGGGAATTTGCCTACAATACGGCGTGTCAAGGGTGTCTGATTGGTAAATAATCCACTGCGCAGAGCAATTGGGTGATTCATTATTATTATTATTATTAATTGACCCATTCCCGATATCCGTTTTGTATATTTTAATCGTATCACAATCCTGGTCAAAACATGGGTAAAAGTAAATGATGGAGTCTTGTTGCCAGCCGGCAGTATCGGTTCGGATAGTATAAATCAATTCACTCAGTACAAAGTAGTATCCATATTCTTCAGAGCGAGTGTAATGCCCGATGTTGTCCTCCCGGTCAGAATAAGCATAAAAACTCTCAGGGTCTACGATGGGATTTTCCGGCAAGTAGTAGGGGAGTAAATTGTTGCCCAGAGAATCAGAAAAATAAAAGGTTAAAATAAACGACAATGGAGGATCACCTCCTGAACCTTTGCCGCCATCATCTTTTACACAAGAAAAAAACAAGGTGGCCAAAATGCCGAGGGGTAAATAAATGCATAATTTTTTCATCGCATTGGGAATTTTGGCCAAAATAAACATTAGTCGTTTTAACTTCTACTTAAGTAAGCCCATTAGTCCAGTTGTCATTAACCTCTCCTGCGAAAAAATTTATTCAGCCCGGCAATCGACTCTTCCAAAGAAAAAAGCTTGGCTTTTTCGTTTTGTAAATTTTAAGGTTAAGAAAGGATTGTTAAAAATTAAGATGCGCTCAGTATAATGAAGGTGATCACATCTTAAAGGGGGTTGTTTAGGTTAGAAAATGTAAACTGCTGTTACCAGACGTTTGGCACCTTAAATCTAAAGGCACCGTCTGTTATGTGTATTATTGAATCGTTTTCTTCATTTACGACAGTAAATTCAAAAGTTCCTTCTATTTTTCCGAGTTTTTCAGAGCTAGAATCTCTCGGAGTAAAAGTGGCTATATTCATAAACCCAGAATTGAGATTTTCGAATAAAAATTCTCCAGTTCCCTAATATATTGACGGTAACCCGGAAAGCAGGAATCGGCATATGTAGGTTCTAAAAAATTTAAATAACCGTTATTTGTTGTCATGCCAGTAAACCTAAGAGCAATAGATCGATTTGATGGACAATCTCTTCCTGATAATAATAGAAACTCAAATTATTACAATTGAATGTTCCTATGGGATTGAACTCCACCCCATTTATCTTGCAAGTAAAATACTCTGCAAAACTATCTTGATCGTCTGATTGTAAACCATCATCATCTTTGCAACATGAAAAGCTTGTGCTTAACAATATGAGTACTATAAAAATTGTTTTGAATTTATTCATGACGCTATTCTTTTATGTTTAATAATGAAGAGAATTTCAACATTTTAAAGTTCGGGGTTCTTTTTTGATCTCACAATACTCCTTTAGGAGTATTTTTCGGTTTTATCGATCTTATCCGGGCATTGATCTTTTCTTCCGATATCTTCACTAAATTGGTACTCTCCAGCCTCTAAAATGACTGAATTACAATTAAAGTACATCATATTTAACAAAAGAGCCATGAAGTTGTATAATCAAAATCAATCTCTATAGTCGTGATCGATTTTCCGGTATTGCTCCTAAAAAAATCAGTGTCTATTCTAAAGTTTTGAGAGAGTAAGTCATCAACCCTGTTTTTCTTCGGGCTGAATGAGAATATTTCATAAGCCTCATACAGCGAGGTGCTTCGGTTTGGCACATCATGCATTTGTCCATTTTGTTCGGTTATCAGCGAAGTTACCAAAGCAGAATCTTCGATAGGCTTGTGATACTTAGCGTGAAGAATTAGGATAGGTACCACATCAGCATGGAGTAGACTGTCGGCCTGGGGTTTCCAATTTGCAGTTACACCAAGTGTGCTTTCAAATGAGCAAAAATAGGAGACGAAGATTTAAAATGCCAATTAGAAAACCTCATGAAGACTGCTTGATCTTATCGGCCGGATCCATCGGAATTATTTCCCACACTAAAAACAAATTTCACCATAATCCGAAATGCTTTGTTTACCTTTAAAAAAACTTCTTTTGAAGGTTAGCACGATGAATCTCTTTTTAAAAATTTCCTTTATTGTATTGGGCGTAGCGTTGAGCAGCTTCACTCAGGCGCAGAAAGTATTTGTATTGAATTTGGACGGGGCCATTTATCCTTCAACGGCAGAATATATTGAAAACGGACTTCAAAAAGCTGCTGATGAAAATGCGGTTTGCGTGGTGCTGAAAATCAATACGCCGGGTGGTTTGTTGAAGGCTACAAGGCAGATAGTGGGCGAAATAATGGAATCACCTATTCCAGTTATTTCTTTTGTCACTCCATCTGGGGCACATGCTGGGTCTGCAGGTGCTTTTATAACACTCTCTGCAAATATCGCTGCGATGAGTCCGGGATCTAATATCGGTGCTTCTCATCCCGTTTTGCAAGACAGAATCCCTGATTCGGTTATGAACGCGAAAATGACAGAAGATGCAGCAGCTTTTATACGCTCTATTGCGGAGCACAGAGGTAAAGACACGACATTAATTATGCAGATGGTTACCAATAGCCGCTCTTTTTCGGCTGATCAAGCATTGGAAAATAATATAATTGATCTGAAAGCTAATAATCTGAATGAATTGTTTGCACTGATAGATGGCCGGACTGTTCAGCTAAGTTCGGACAAAGAAATAGTCCTTCACACCGCTTCTGCAGAAGTTGAAACCATAGAAATGGGATTTAAAGAAAAGTTTTTGACTTTCTTTAGTAACCCCAATTTGATGTATGTGCTTTTAGTAATGGGTTTGATGGGTTTGTTTTTTGAATTTAGCAATCCCGGCGGATTGGTGCCCGGTATAATCGGCGTGATTTGTTTAATATTGGCAGGTTTTGGAATGTCTGTTTTACCAATTGATTATACAGGCTTGGCACTAATCCTTGTGGCTATTATCCTTTTTGTATTGGAGATAAAAGTTCAGAGCTATGCTTTATTATCCCTTGGTGGTGTAATTTGTCTATTTTTGGGCTCCATATTTTTAATTGACGAAACCCCTTCAATCGATGTGCTTCAAATTTCCTGGTCTGTGCTTATAACTTCTGTAATAGTCACGTCTGCTTTCTTTATCTTGCTTGTCTATTTTGGCATTAAAGCGCAATATACCAAGCAGAAAACGGGTACTGAAGCATTAGTGGGCTTAAGGGGAATTGCAATGGAAAATCTTTCGCCGAAAGGCAGAGTAAGAGTAAACGGAGAATTTTGGAATGCCATTGCCGAAGACGGTGATATTGCAGCCGAAACTGAAATAGAAGTTGTAGCGGTTGTGCACTTTAAGCTTACAGTTAAAAGAGTACCTTTATTAACCAAATAAAAATCCAATTATTATGATTCCAGTTTATGTCCTGATATTTTTCGTTTTTCTCATTTTAGTCAGTTCAATAAAAATCTTAAAAGAATACGAGCGTGCTGTTGTATTTCGATTGGGAAGAGTTTTAAAAGGCGGAAGCAAGGGGCCGGGTCTTATTATCCTTCTTCCTTTTATTGATAAAATGAAAAAAGTAACATTGCGAACGATTGTACACGATGTGCCAACTCAAGATATTATTTCACTTGATAATGTTACCTTAAAAGTAAATGCGGTTGTTTATTTCCGAGTGGTTGATGCTGAAAAAGCGACTATTGAAGTAGAAGATTATTTTTATGCCACATCACAGCTTTCCCAAACCATTCTTCGTAGTGTGCTGGGCCAATCAGAATTGGATGACATTCTTTCTAAACGAGATAAATTAAATTTGCAGTTGCAAGAAATTATAGATGCACATACTGATCCTTGGGGCGTTAAGGTCTCAACTGTAGAAATTAAACAAGTAGATTTGCCGCAGGAAATGCAAAGAGCAATGGCAAGACAAGCCGAAGCAGAAAGAGACAGAAGAGCAAAAGTAATTGCTGCCGAAGGAGAATTTCAGGCATCCCAAAAATTGGCAGATGCCGCTGAAGTACTTTCGAAACAGCCTAGTGCTTTGACTCTTCGTTATCTGCAAACTTTAACTGAAATTGCAGCTGAAAATAATTCTACTACGCTTTTCCCTATTCCGATTGATCTTTTTAAGCCTTTTATGGAAAATATGGCCAAGAACCCTGATGCGATTAAGCAATTAACGAATAAAGGGAATACCAATGAGGATACTAAGAAAGGTGAGGACAAATAGGTTTAGTTTATCTGCAATTCGAAGGCATTATTTGCCATCCATATAAAGTGGCTAAAACAGATGCTATTAGTGCGCTTTCAAACACGGTTTCACCTCAAAATCTTTGGTTGACTTTAGTGTAAAATTTGTCTAAATAGGTTTGTAGATACTCTGACCAAACCCAGTAGTGTATTGCCTTTAACAAGTTCTTCGAGCAGAATAACTAAGTATTGATCCCGCTGCATCTTTCCCCGCTCCGACAGGATAGGTCAGGGTCACACACCGTATAATGAATAGCTGCCTTAGATAAGCTGCGTCTCACACCTCAGTCGCTATGGCCAATGAAACAAAAAAAGAATTGAATATTAAATTATAGGGTTACCCCTTTAGATCGCTAGATGAAATGGACAGAGCTCGTGGAGGTGATTATATTTTTCCAAATTATTGACTGACAGCCCTGAAAGGGTGACATCAAGCTGCAAAGCATGAGAGATGAATTGTGTTTTTCGCGACTTACATGGGTAACCCTATTAAATTAATTAATTTGCTGTAACATCAAAACATGTAAGATGGCAAGACAAAGTATTTCTTTTACTGAGTGTAACGATGATTGGTTAAGATCTCAAGTAGACAATAAAGAATATTCAAGCAAAAGTGAATTAGTTAATGACTTGGTAAGACAAGCAAGACATCAACAGATACAAATTGACTGGATTGCTTCAAAACTTGAGAAAGCAAAGAAAAGCGGAATTACAAATAATTCAGGTGCTGAAATTTTAGCTAAATCCAAAGCATTATTCGATGCGGAAATATAAAATTAGCAACGATGCAGAAGCTGATTTAATAAGAATCCATCAATTCGGAATAAGAAGGTTTGGAATGGCTCAAGCGGATGAATATTTCAGTACCTTCTTGGAGTATTTCGACTTAATCGCTCAAAGACCACTTTCTTTAAAGTCAGTCGATTTTATTAGTGAAGGCGTTAGATGTTACACATGTGGCTCGGATAGTATTTATTATACTTTTTCTGGCGATATGGTTGAGATTTTAGCAATAGTCGGCAAACAGGACTTAAAAAGTATTTTTTAATTTTAGGGCTTTTTTTTAGCAATTGGACTTATTACTGGTTCTGTTGGCCAGATGATGTCCAACTTTCTTTTCCAAAACTAATGCTGATCATGCGGGACATACACCAAGCTCTTAGATCGTTATAAGTGGAATTAAGCTTAAAACATTATTGGATAGCTCTTTCGGAATCTCAATTTTGAATCAGGAATTAATAAGAATCGAACACGGCGTACTAGCATGATTGTTTTTCGCCTTTGCAAGGAAAAATACAGGAATGAACTTTCCGGCAAAGGAGCTGAAATGAGTGGAGGCAGATGGAATTCCATCGGGAATGCAATCATTTATACTGCTGAAAGCAGAGCCTTGTGTACTGCTGAAATTGCAGTCCATACTCCACTTGGAATTGTCCCTAAAGATTATTTTTTAATTTCAATTGAAATTCCGGAGGATATAAAAATTAAACAAAGTGATGTAAACAGTCTGCCTAAAAATTGGCGAACTTTTCCTCATATTCCAGGTACAAAAAAAATCGGAGATGAATTTGTGAACCAAAATGACTTTTTCGTTCTTAAAGTACCATCAGCCATCATCCAAGATGAATTTAATCACCTCATTAATCCTGGTCATAAAGATTTTACGAAAATCAAAATCCAAAGTGTAGAATCTTTCAAATTTAATCAGAGGTTGTTTGACCGGTAGAAAGAATGTCTGTAATCAATCAATTATATCGCCATCTCACACGTTAAATCAAGTGGCATCTCCATTGATCAATAAATATATATGTGATAAACATTCTATTCAACCACAAACTTTCGCAGCCCCTTTTCACCATCTCTCGAAATAATTACCAAGAGATATAACCCTGGAAAGACCTTAGATACATCAATAAGATTATCGTCTAAGCGACCCGCATCTATTTGTTTTCCTGCACTGTCATAAATTTCGAACCGCATAGCATGATCGTCGAGACCCTCAAGCCGTAATAGACTGTTAGTCGGATTAGGAGAAATAGAAAACTGAATAGCCTCATAATCGCTTACATTCGATGGAACACAGTTAAATATCACCAGATTCACATCATCATTCATATAGGCAAATAGAGATTCTACAATTGGCTCTGTAACGCCATAAGGGCAAGAAACACCCGGTTCACCCTCTCCCGAAAAAGCTCCAAAATTAAAATAGGGAAAATCATTTTCCAAGCCTATGCCTTCTATGTAATGATAAAGCACGGGCTCAGAATCTCCACCAAAAAGGAGCTCATAAAAATTGACATCTTCCATTGAGACACGCCTATACTGTTCTCCCTCTATAATCACAGTTGTTACTTCAATCACTTCAAGTTCCAACACAGGAATGCAATAAAACAAATTTGTTGACCCCGATCCAGATCTATAGGTAGTAAATGTATCGCCCACATCCATGCCGTTCATAAAGAATAGGTACTCCGTTTCGCCTACCCTTCTATAAATGGTGTCACTGGATTGGCGCAGAAAGGTCATATTATCATTATCCAGTGCATCCTGATCGCTGTAAGGCGAATTGCCTAAATAATGAAACTTAGGCCTTATCATTGCATAGGTCGTGTCGTTTATAATACTATCCCGCGAGTAAATATAAGGCTTGATTCCTATAGTCCCTGCAGCCCCTCCACCAACGCAATATGACCACTCTGAATTTGGGGCCGGCCAATCTTGGCCAGACATTGCTTGCACAGCAAATAAAAAAAGAATAAAAAATATAGATTTTTTCATGATTTAAAAATTTAAGTATTGTAAACAAACCTTGTTATAACTTTCAGAAAGTAGAATTTTGAAAAAAGTTTCACTTCACCCTTTCACAAACTTCTTAACCACCACATATCCACTCTCCAATCTAATCTCCACAAAATAAATCCCAGCCTTAAGCCCACTAATATCAACGTGATTCTCTGGATGCTCAATTGAAAAAGAATCAACTTTTTGACCAAGTGCATTGTAAATTACTCCCGATTTTATCTTGGTATTATTAGATGTGATGCGCAAAACATCTATTACCGGGTTTGGATAGATTTTAATATCCAATTCTAGTTCAGCTTCTTGCACCCCAACAAAACCTTGTTTAAGCTTTACTACGCTATAATGGGTTTCTCCCATAAACTCGCTAAAAGCGCCACCAATAAGTAACTCGCCATTGTTAAGTTGCTTTATCATATAAACAGCAGGGTAAATGAAAACATCATCGGCATAAGGAATAAGCTTGGTAGCCCCCTGCCCTTGAAAGAAATGATCTTGAATTACACCCGCATCATTAACCACAGCAATACAAGGTTGTAATGTATCGTTGTAGTGGCTAAAAGAACCATAAATAATGTAATTACCCGGATAGGCTTCTAGTTCATTTGCATATACAGCTAAATTTGGTTTTGGTGTCATCCACTCTGCGGGGTATACACTTGATAGCTTAATTAAAGGGAATGAAGTGTCTAAATTCCCATCAGGTAGTAACCTACAGAGCTGAATAGTATCGTTAGGATTTTCTAGCAATCGCATGTCATACCCACTTACCCATACACGACTTTGATTATCCACCAAAATTATATCTTCGGTATAATTTACCGGTCCATCATACATAAATGGCGAAATAAATGTAGTGTCTATGTAAAAGTCGGATGTAAGTTTTGCTACATGATTGGTTTCATGTCCATTGATGGCAGTAAAACTACCGGAGATATACCAGCTTCCATCAGGCGCTGGGAATATGGCACGTACAGCTCCGGATGAATTATTAGGCGCAATGTCAATTATTGGAAAGGTGGGGTCAATGGTACCGTCTGCATGAATGCGCGTAATTCCCCGAAACAACTCAGGCTGAAGTGTATCCGTTGTAATAGCACCACATAGTATTAGATCACTATTCTCCATCTGGTAAATATCCCAAGTGCGAGCCACGTTATAGGGACTATGAGTACCACCTGCATTAAATTCAGACCAATAGTCACCACCATTTGGGCCCCAAGAAAGTCCATTTAATAAAAGCTTAGAATATCCGGTAATATATGCATAGACATATCCATCAACCTGAGGAATCATTTTAATAGGAGTTACTGCCGGTGATTGAAAACTGCTATCCCAGCTTCCATTACTAAAAATCATTCCAAAACCAGAAACCGGACTTACACCATAATTCGAGAATGCCCCCCCCACTAAATACCTGCCATCAGCTAGCGTCAATAAATCAAATACAGGCCAAACATCTCTAAAGAGCTCTTCGGTATTAAAGTTTGGGTCAATTGTGTAAGTTGGCATCTGACTATTGCAAGTGCCGAAAGGAAGCAATCCTAAAAAAATTAGGATTACTTTTATAGTCATAGATTTTCTGAAGTACATATCTCTTAGTGTTGAATGATGAACTTACCACCTTTTAACTTGCTGCCATCTTGAAGTAATTCATAGAAATATACTCCATTTGGCAGTTTCCTTGTATCAAGCACTTTAATGCCTTGCTGGTTAATACCAAGATTCCAAGATTTTATGGGTTTGCCCTGAATATCTATAATTCTCAACGTATTGTCTTTAGATGATTTAAAAATCTCAAACTCAAATTCGACATATAAGTTGGCGGGATTAGGTGCAATTCTGACAGAATTCAAAACTTCTTCTATTGATTTTTTAGTTAGGCTTGGTTTCTTAATTTTAGCGCCATTGTTTTTGGGAGTTGCAACCATAGCTGCACATTTATCATAAAAAAAACATAAAATATTTTCAGCTCGTTCTGCTGCACTGCCGCCTGGTTCCACCATAGAAATAAGCTTCAAATCATTAATTTCCGATTGGGTAAGCTGATCAACATCGCGTACATCATCATTTACAGCCTTTAGAAAATATAGAAAGTCTTCTGTGTTATCTAATTCTGAAATTTGTTCACTTGACAATTTATAGTGAAGTGAGATACTATCCACCACAGCTAGTGCATTAATATATTGATGAAGACCAGTATAAGCGTAAATTTGCTGATAACGACCTGTGAGCGACCTGACTGAACTGAAATACTTAATCAAAGTATCTGGATGAAATCCTGCGACTGAATCATTCATAAGTTTGTGTGAAATTCGCTTATGAGTTCTAATCATTTCAAGATGTAGATTGCTCAGGTTCTTTTCCATTCCGGAGCGAACAGTATTGGGATCTCGTGCAGCTTCGATCAAAATATCTATCATGTACTGTGGCATTGGATTGGCTATAATCTCGCCAACGTGCCGAATAACATTTCCACTTCTAAGTACATCTGGATTGGCAAGAAGAATTTCGAGTAGCATACCATGGGTGAGAATGTTTTTATCTGCTGCCGCTATTAGTACAGTTTCAGAATTGTATGGTGAGCGGGTCATAAGCTCATCGTGTAAAGTCCAAGCATCATTTGGCCACGAAAGTTCTATTTCGCTTATCATGCCCTGTGTATTTCCTGCATCAATTAATTGTAGATAGGGGTAATACAGGTTGTTGTAAGCCTCTCTGTCCGTTTTCAGTTTACCATAGGTTAATCCAGAGCCAAGCCCGCCACCAGATGCCGGATAATTCGTGGCGCAGGTGTTTTGAGTATTTACAGTAGCGAGCGTAATTGTTCCCGGTGCTATGAAAATTTCATCTTCATCAGGGTTAATATCGTTTGTGTTCATCATGTAAACGTACGCCGCATCGCTGTAAAAATCAAGATGTGTATATACATTGTCATTACTGGTGCCCGCTGAAAATGTATTTCCCGCAGGAATACCTGGCTCACCACCATTTTGATAATTTGAAATTTCAGATGGATTACCGTTGAAGGGTCTCACTTCAAAATCATTTATATTATTCTGGTTTTCATTACAAATAAAGCGAAGTCCAATAGAATTATCTTCTGGACTTGGGTCACCATGGAAGCCAGTGGCTATTGTGCCAGATGAAACACCTGTGTATTCATTCTTATAAATTTCATTACTATTGCTAGAATATGTTCCATCTAGTGTAAAAACACCATGCGTTGTCCAACCAAGTGAATCACTTCCAGTAAATTCGTTTTCTTCTACAATGTATTCGTCGCAATTATTAACTTTTATTCCAAGGTGAAGTATTGCGTCATCTTGAGCAAAAAACGGATTATTCCCAACAGTAAACTCATTAAAAATAGCAGCCGGTGCTGTTACAGCATCAAAGTTTATCCCCACCATGTTTTTGCTAAAAACGGCGTCTTTTATCTCGGGACCTACATTCCAAGTTGCACTTGTAACGTGTATGGCGTTGTTAAACCCTGTAAAAGTGCTGTGCTTGGTATTAAGATCGGGACATGGTTCTCCTAAAGGGAGAATGATGTTGCAGGTATTATCTACTCTAAAATTAGCGTCACTTGTATTTATAGCATTTTTTAAATCACTATATGTAGTGACGGTCCTATTGTATATAAAATCACATCCCAAAATACGCACACCATTAACTTTATGCATCGTAAACATGGACTGATTGCCTTGAATGTCTCCTAACAACAGGTCATTATCGGTTTCAAAAGTACAGTTCTTAAAAATACTTCTATTCGGTGCAATAAAACCGTTGCTCTGTTCATTTTTATAAGCCCGAAACTCTATTGAACGCCTATTGTTTTTAAAAGTAGAATTATACGCCTCTACAAAGCCACCTGTCTTAGCCCAATCGCCCGATTTCCATAGGGTAACCGCATTTTCTGCATTTTCTATTATCGCATCGTTTTTAACAATTAGCCTACCCTGGTTTGCAGAAGTTTGCGGCATATTGTAATTTCCCCAAACTTCTATTCCTTGCCAAAGATCATCATGGGCAGAAGTTATACGCCCACCATCTACTATCAAAGTAGCATTTGGCTCAATAATTATCTTGCCTTGAATAGGCATTTTCACTTCGCAACTAATGGTTAACGTATTTCCTGCTTTTACAATAATGTCTTGATACATCTTGATCGCAAAGTCCCACGTTTCGTCTTGGTTTATTTCTTTAGGAATTGAATACGAATATTCTTCTTTTACATACCTGTTCATAAACTTATTGTGAAAGCTAGAAAAGAAAGTTTCGTCATATAGTGAAAGTGCTCTGTGAAAACGCCCAGACATTTTAGGACTTATGTATTCGTTGTCGACCATTCCACCCCACAATAAAGGATATGGTGGAGTATGCTGAAACCAAAAACACGCTTTTAAATGACAAATTTGATTTGAAGATGGATTACAGAAATTATCATAACATGGATGATTAGGATCAGTAAGGATAGGTTCAACACATGTTCCAAATACATCATCTAAAAAATCAAAATGTGTTGTGGTTGTATATTCTCCATTATAAGTATGATGAATACCCAGTGCGTGACCATATTCATGAGCAAAATGACCCGTCCATTCCATAGGCATCCACCAATCATCAAACATTAACATTTCTGTGGAGTCAGCCGAAAGGTGGTAGTTCTTACTATTGATTCACCACCCACATCATGTTTATACACTCCAAGGCCTATAAAAGGACCATTAGTAAAAATATGATTTAACGCACCTCTTGCGCTTGGATCTATATTGAATAAATGATTCAAAATTGGTATTTCTGATTGACCTCCCGGAAGATAGTACCAATCAGTATTCTGAAAAAAGTAAATTTGACCCAATTCAAATCTTATTCTGCTATCATACACATGAGTTGCGTTTGGATCACAAGTAAGGGTATAGCCTTTTAATGGTATACTAGTAAAAATATCATTTATAGAATCAAAAAACATTTGTACCCTTTGGTGAAATTCAGGGATATCTTGCCAACCATTTCCAGCACTATCTTGACAAACAACCCAGTTTACAAGAACCGTCTTAATAGGTGTGGTTGAGTCTGGTATCCAATATTCGGATAATCGATATTGATTTGTCCAAGTATTCGAAGTTGGGGTGCAGGGTACACTTCGTGACACAGCGACGGGTGCTTCCTCTGTCCCGCAAGTAAATGGGGGCATTAATTCAGACGGTACAGCGGGGGGGGGGGGGGG
>NZ_JAAGVY010000064.1 GCF_010686655.1 Cryomorpha ignava
TATAATTCTTATTCTGGTATCATACTTTACTTTTCAAATAGAAATATCAGGGTATTTCGATCAACTTATTACAAAGTCGAGCTATTATTTTACACCGGAAGGTCAGGATTGGGAAAATTATTATTGGGATAGTGATCTGTCGCAATTCAAATCCATTTGGCTGATCAACTATAGCCTGCTATTTGTGGCCATACTCACTTTTATCAATATCAAAAAGCTAAAAGAAGAAACTTTTGGGTATATAAATCTGTTTTTGAATGCATTAACAATATCTGCGTTTCTGGTGGCTGGACTTTTTGTTTTAAGCGAGCTGCGTGAATCATATTTAGATCCATCACTAAACGAAAATTATGAAGCAGGGATTTTCAATATCCTTATCAGGTATATCTCATTCCTGTTTGTTGCCGGTACACTTTACGTTTTTTATCAGTATTCATTGCAAAGTTTTATCAGAGCTCCACTCAAATTGCCGTTTGGGTTCTTGCTTCACGTCACAATATTATGGGTTGCGAGCAGCGAATTAATCCACTGGCTCCATATTGCCGGAAACGGGCAGCAATACAAACTCGGGTTGAGTATTTTATGGGGTGTTTATGCGCTAATTCTTATCAGCCTGGGTATTTGGAAAAGAAAACAATATTTACGGATTGGTGCCTTTGCGCTTTTTGGGATAACCCTTCTGAAGCTATTCTTCTACGATATAACTCATTTAACCACCATAGCCAAAACAATCGTTTTTGTATCGCTGGGTGTATTGCTGCTTATCATTTCATTTCTTTACAATAAATATAAAGCAAATATTGCCGATGATAAAAATAGCTAGACTCCTTTTTCCGGTATTGTTATTGATGAGTGCTATGGCCTTTGGGCAAATAAATAGCTACGGATACAAACGCGAATTATTAGGAGTAACCGATCGATGGCATACTATTGAGCTTCCGCAAGATGTTTTGGCGAAAATGCAGAACAAACTTTCTGATATGCGCATTTATGGTATAACAAATGATGATGACACGCTGGAAGTGCCGTACTTGCTAAATGTTTTGGCTACCGAAAATGTGGAGAAAAAAGTTGGTTTTAGTATGCTCAATTTCTCTAAAAATGAAATCGGATATTTTTATACTTTTCAAATTGACAACGAAGATTTAATTAATCAAATTTCTCTCAATTTTTATAAATCTAATTTTGACTGGCGGATTAAGCTGGAGGGTAGCCAGAATCAAAATGAGTGGTTTACCATTCTTGACGACTACCGTATTCTGGACATTCACACCGACGACACAAAATTTAATTTCACAAAGCTTAATTTCCCGGATAGTCGCTACGCATTTTATCGACTTGTAATAAAAAGCCAAACTGACCCAAAATTTGAGAGTGCTTCTATTTCCAGCCGACAGATCAACGAAGGGAAGATAAACACCTATCCTATTTCGGTAATTGAAGTATCCAAAAAAAACAGCAAAACTAGCGTTTATGATTTGGGGCTTGGCGAAACGGTTCGAATTAGTTCTATTTCTATTTCAGTAAAAAGTGATTTTGAATATTACCGCCCCATTATTATCAAGCAGCTCATAGATAGCATTGAGACAGAAAAAGGTATGAAATATACCTACCAAACTTTGGCCAACGGAACATTAAATTCTTTTGAACCAAATACATTCAGCTTTGCTGCTATTAACGCTTCTCGACTTAAAATAATGATTGAAAATGGTGATAATCAACCATTAGAAATTGGCGATATTACCGCACATGGATTTATGCACGAGCTTGTTGCCCGATTCACAGAAGCAAAAGCAGATTACTATCTCGCTTATGGAAATCTAAATTCGGCAAAACCACGTTATGATATTGCCCGATTTAAAGACAGTATTCCGACAAGTTTAGCTGCATTAAGTCTGGGAGATGCCACTCTAATCCCAAAGAAAGATCAAAAAACCACTTTGCCTTTATTTGAAAGCAAGCGATGGCTTTGGGCTATACTTATTTTAGTTATTGCCTTGCTAGGTTGGTTTTCACTCAAAATGATGCGTGCAAAAACGAAAAATAAATAGCGTAACACCTTCATTAATACCTTGCAATTTTATGCAATAATTAAGGCAATTATTGAGTTAGAGCTGAGTTGTCATTAAAACTTTCACCGATATCTACACTAAATTTTGACTCGTTTATTTATCATATTTGCACTGATGATTATCTCTGAATCCGGATTTAAAACCGAGCAGCTCAATTACTCAAGGGTTCGTGATGCTTATGCGAATAATGAGAGCGCCATCAAGGAGCTACTACGCCGAAATAGTATCAATGAAAAAAGCTTTTCCATTTATCTACGTGCGTTTAAGCAAGAAAAGCTAATTGAACTTTGGGTAAAAGAATTCTCCGTCGATTCTTACAAACTATTAAAAACTTATAGTGTTTGCAAAAAATCCGGGGATGTAGGGCCAAAACGAAAACAAGGTGACAAGCAGGTTCCCGAAGGGTTTTATCACATAGATAGATTCAATCCCAAAAGTAAATTTCACCTTTCTCTCGGTATCAATTATCCCAATAAATCTGACCGGATTCTTGGCAATGAAAACCCCGGAAGTGATATTTTTATTCATGGGGCTTGCGAAACCATCGGCTGCATGCCCATAACCGATATAAAGATAGAGGAACTTTATGTGTTTTGCGTGGAAGCCAGAAACAATGGACAATCTACGATTCCAATCACTATTTTTCCTTGCAAGCTTGCTGATGAAAGCTTTCTAGATCTTAAAGCAAACTATGAAAACGAACGTGCTCATATCGGTTTGTGGACTGACCTTAAAAAGGCATATGATTTGTTTGATCAGTCAAAAAAGCTTCCGCGAATTGATTTTTTGCCAAATGGCAGACATCGAATTCTTGCAGGAAAATAATCACAGTAATTATTTAGAAGAGTTGAAAATTTATGGTACTCGTAAAATCTTCAAAGAATAGCACTTCGCAGAAGAAGCCCCTCAACATGAAATTCACACCTCATATTTCAGATAGAGAAGACTTCGATCTTATCCTTATTGCTAAAAATAATAATAATAATGAATGGCAACCGGATGCTACAGAACTAGCCAGAGTAGAACTAATAAAGCGCGATTTTTCTGATTGTGAGATCGACAACGGTTGCCTGAAAATATTTGAAGATGGGAAGCGTGGATATGGGTCGATACAGGGAAAATGCTTTCGATTACAAAGAAAGACTCCGAGTATCAAGATTATATTAAGTAGCATAGCCAGTAAAATACCAATCCAGATTTGTGTAAATAAAAGATCCTTAACTATTTGTGGAGTTTAGTAAGGAGCGTTGAAAATCAATTTTTAGTGCGTATTGAAAATAGTGAATTACAAAAAACAAATCCTTGAGTTTTTTTTAGCATCTTTACCAATTAGTTTTCCAATTTAAAATTGGTAGTCCCCTTTTAGATTTAGGTATTTTAATTGTAGAAAGCATCCAATTCCTTCACGGTTTTGGATGCTTTTATTTTAATGCTGAATTAAACCTTTATATCTCCCTGTCGACCATCGTTTAAATTAACTCCGGTAATTGCCGTTGCAGCAAATTTTAAAAAGCTCACAAATTTTCCTGACTTCGTGTCCCAATAATGAGCCTCATCAGGCATCACTTTAACAACAGATATGCGTGGATCTTCTTTTCCTTCCTTAAACCAGGCTTTTGCAATTGGATTCCAAAGTTCATTAATTAAACCCTGATCTCTTGATATTTCTACTCTTCCCTTTATTGTGCAATACGAATTGTCTTTTGAATTGGTATAAAGCAAATCAACTTTAGGATTATTCATAATTTGATCATTTAAATCTGATAACCTGTCGCTAAGAAACCAAATATTGCCATATCCATCTGTTTTATTAGTAGCCATTGGTCTGGCTTTAAGTTCGCCCGATGTGTCGTGCGTACAAAACATGCAGGTTTTTTCATGCGTCAATTCTTGTAGTTTTTCAATAGCTTCCTGATCGTAAACGTTTTTTGTATTTCCCATGATAAAAATTTTTTGAAATGAACCAACAACCTTAGAAAAACCGTTCCAAAAATACAACCTTACATCTTACCTTCTAATTTTCAAAGGCTTAAGAGTGTTTTAAGCAATAAAATGTAAAATAAACAGGGCATGATTTTCCGCACGAGTGTGGAATCGGAATAACCACCTTGTCATGATTGTATAACCACCTTGTCATGATTGTATAACCACCTTGTCACGATTGTATACTTTTCTAAGAATCACGATCAGATTTAAAAGATCTTTAAGTATCAACTTATTGTCACTTACTCCTTCGAACTTCAGGAGCAACAGTGAATATGAGAAATGAAGAACACCAAACAATAGCGCATCACACTACAGCGCTTCGTGCACTTTTTCAAAGAGGTTTTTCATGTCAAACGGTTTGGCCAAAAAGAAATCAGATCCTGCCTTAAGGCAATCATGCTTAGCTGTAGGATGAGCAGATATCATAATGATTGGAATGTCTGAAAACGCTTTATTTGCCTTCAGCTTTTTGCAAATTTCCCTTCCATCACTACCGGACAGCAACATATCCATTAAGATTAAATTAGGCCTTTTCTTAAGAAGATGCTCTTCCAGTTTATCAGTATTGGTTCTTACATCTACCAAATAGCCTTTCAATGTGAGCATTGCTTTGAGCATAAAAACAATATCTTCATTGTCGTCAATAATAAGTATATGGGTATTGTCAGGCGCTTTCATTTGTTTAATTTAAATCTGTAGGTATAGAAAAACTAAAAGTTGAACCTTTTCCAGGCTCGCTTTCTACTCGTATTTTCCCCTTGTGCCGCTCAATAATTTCAGCGGCTATATTCAGTCCAATACCAAAACCAGGATACGTCTTTTCATCTTTGCCCTCCACTCGATAAAATCTTTCAAAAATTTTCTTCTGGTTCTTTTTACTAATTCCAATTCCCAAATCTCTTACCGAAATAGTCATGCTTTCCTTCTCAAATTTATGGACTACAAACACATCACAATTACCATTTGAATATTTTATGGCATTGGTTAAAAAGTTTATTAGTACCTGCCCTAATCGCTCTTTGTCGGCGAAGACCTCTCTATTTTGGCTCTCCTTAAAAAAGATACTGCATGTGCTATTAATCTGCTGAATTTCAGAAATATACTCTCTAAGGAATTCGTTTACAGAAAAAGTTGATTTATTTAGCACAAGGTGTCCCGATTTTATTTTGGATAGATCCAACAGATCGGAAATGAGGCTTGTAAGGGTGATTATTTGGCGGTCAACAATATTTAATGAATTGATCAAAAATTCATCATCAGTTTCGGAATACATGCTCTGCAATATTTGCACATAACCTTTTATGGATGTTACAGGTGTTTTTAACTCGTGGCTCGCCATACCGATAAAGAAATCCTTTTGCTCTTCTAATTCCTTCATTTTCTGAATATCGGTGCTGGCCCCAACCCACATCAATATATTGCCATCTCGATCCTTTTGTGGAATAGCCCGACTCAGCTGCCATCTATACTCACCATCATAACGCTCGAACCGATGTTCAAAAAGGAAATCAACACCAGATTTCATAGATGTTAGCCATACTTCAATATTTCTCTCTCTATCATCGGCATGCACCATATTTATCCATCCTCCCCCTAACAGTTCGGTATGGTTCATTCCGGAATAATCATATACCGAATTATTAAAATAGGTGAGATTTCCTTTGGGATCGCTGGTCCAAACAAATTGGGGCATAGTATTGGCAAGCGTTCTAAATGTTTGTTCACTGTCTTCAAGCGCTTTCTGCTGAAGCATTTCTACTGTAATATCTCTCACGGTACCAATAATATTTAAAGGGTTTTCATTATCATCAAAAAACACTTTACCGTGAACACT
Organism: Cryomorpha ignava; assembly: GCF_010686655.1. Classification (GTDB taxonomy): domain Bacteria; phylum Bacteroidota; class Bacteroidia; order Flavobacteriales_D; family Cryomorphaceae; genus Cryomorpha; species Cryomorpha ignava. The sequence goes on from NZ_JAAGVY010000064.1 coordinate 5,893, forward strand.
TATCCATGCCAACTTTCCATTGATTTTTAAAATGCGTGCCTCGTATTTATAAATCCCCGTTGCTAAAGCTACTTTCATTGCTCGTTTAACAACGTTTTCAACGTCATCTTCGAAAATCTGATTTCTAAACGCTTCATAAGAAATTTTCTTATCAGCAGGTTGCCCAAATATTTCAGATAGCCGTGGTGAATGAACTAGCGTTCTATTTGCTAAATATAATTCCCATGTGGCCAATTCAGTTGCTTCAGTTGCTATACGAATACGCTCTTCAGCATTTTCTAGCGATTTTCTCGATTCAATTTTTGAGGTAACATCATTGGCGGTAACAATTATTCCAGATACCAAACCGGCTTCATCCAACAATGGCGCGTATTCGAAATCTATATAAAACCTTTTTAATTCTTCGCCATGCTTTATTATTGCAACACTCTCGGTATCACTCTGTTTTTTTCCGTCTTTTAGTACATTCTTTAATAATTGCGGATATTTTTGCTCATGAAGCTCCGGAAAAACATCGAGTAAATTTCTTCCAATTACCTCATCTTGTGTTTTTTGCCAAAAGGTATTTAGCATTTTTGAATTAGCCATTTCAATTACAAGGTCATCACCACGCAATACCGTCATGGCCATAGGCGACTCCCTAACCATACTTCTGAAGTGCTGTTCACTTTGAGCGAGTGTCTTTTTGGCATTAACAGCATCAGTTACCTCGGTTGCAATAACCATTATCCCCGAAACCAAATTGTTTGTTTCAATTAAAGGATGATAAGTTAAATTAAAGAAGGTAAGTTCTTCGACTCCATTGCGCTTTAAATTCACTGGAAGTTCTGGCGCATGAAATGGCACTCCAGTTGCGAAAACCTCTTTGAAAGTAGGCTCAATGGCGTTTCGGACTTCGGGTAGAAGCGTAAAGATAGGTTGGTTTAGCACTTCTTCTTCTTCCCGGTTTATTATTTGAAGGTAGGTTTCATTTGCAAGCTCAAAAACAAAATCTTCTCCGCGCACAATCGCAATTCCCAGTGGAGCCTGCTTAACAGATTCCCGAAAACGCCTCTCACTTTCTTCTAATTTTATATTCGCCAGGTTTAAATCAGTAACATCTGCGGCAGTATTCATTATGCCGTAAATACTGCCTTTGGTATCGTACAACGGCGTAAACTCATAATTAAAAAAGAAAGGCTTTAACTCACCATCAGTCTCAATATTAACGCTTTGATTGCGGGCTCTAAACGGCTCTCCCTCTGTATAAACTTTATCGAGCTGTTTAAAAATTCCCTGATTTTCCAATTCAGGATTAATTGTTTTATAAGACTTGCCGATCACATCATTACCCTTTCCCCAGGCGTCAATTATAGACTGATTTGCAAGTTCAACTTTCATTTCAGCTCCAATATATACACCGATAGGAAATGGGGCATTATCTATCACATTTTTAACACGTTGCCCGCTTTCTTCAATTTTTAAACGAGCCAAAATTTGCTCTGTTACGTCTATACCCATTGCCATAACTGCGCGCACATTCTCGTCAGAATCATAAATGGGTTCAAAAGAAAAGCTGATATAAGTAGGTTCTAAATTTCCGTCCCTTAAAAGATTAATCAGTTTTTCACTCGTTCTAAAGGGTACTTCTGTGGCATATACTGATTCGAGTAAATCAGGTATCCCTTGCTCTACCAATTCAGGTATTGCCTTACGGATTGGAATTCCAATAATTTCTTTTTCAGTTCTTCCCCATAATTTCAGTGCCCGCGAATTGGCCATTTCAATGACCAAATCGGATCCACTGAAAATGCCAATTGCTACCGGAGCCTGATCAATTATTAATCGAAGGTGGCGCTCGTTTTCAACGAGTTTGCGTGCATTGATTTCACTCTCGGTAATATCCTGTAAGGTGCCATTAAAACGAAAGGCTTCTTTTTGTTCATTAAACCATGCGCGTCCTTTGGCACGAACTATTCGCTTCCGTTTTCCATTGGGATGCTGAAGGGTGTAGATAATATCATACTGCCCACCTTTTTCATATTCGAGCGCGATTTTAATATCACGGATTACATTTTCTCTTTCAGATTCGCTAATGGCATCAATTGCATCCTGCAAGTTTACTTGTCCTTTTGTGGACAGACCATGCCATTTTTTAAAACGATCGTTGGCCGAAAAGATGTTAGTAGCCGGATTAAATTCAAATGTTCCTAACTTGCCAGCCTCAATTGCAAATTCTAACTGGGAATTACTTTCCTTTAGAGCTAACTCTGTTTTCTTCTTTTCAGTAGTTTCAACTACTGTGACCAAGATACCACCTACATCTCCATTATCAATAAAAATAGGAGAGTATGAAAAATCAAAATATACTGTTTCCGGATATCCGTTTCTATCAATCTGCAATTCGTAATCTTCAAAGCTTACCGCCTCACCATTCATCACCTTTTCGTAAAGGGGCTCTATTATATGCCAAAATTCACCGAAAGTGACTTTGGAACTGATGCCAAGTGCATCTGGATGTTTATTTTTTCCAATAATCGGAATGTATCCATCGTTGTATATCTGCGTAAATTCACGACCCCAGGCTATATAATTACCAAAAGGATTATTGAGCATTACAGCTACCATCGTTTTAAGGCTATGATGCCAGCGGTCGGGATCGCCCAACGGCGTTCCAGTCCAATTTTTGTGACGCACCAATTCGCCCATCTTACCTCCTCCTTTCAAAAAAGGCTGTGAATTAATCACTTTGGTATTTGATGATGATTTAGTTGATGCCATTGCATGGTTAAAAATCTACGAAAATACACAATTTTTCTCGTCTTGATATCGTAAATTGCAAATCTGAAACAGGCTGCGAATCATTTGAATAGTCTATTAAGAAATCAACTTTTTAATCTAATATAAGCATGCCATGAGCAGATATCAGGAAACATTCTCAACTTGGAATAAAATAGCTGCTACATACTCAGCCAAATTCATGGAGCTTGAGCTCTATAATACTGGCTATGAGAATTTTTGTAATCTTTTGCCGAAAAAAGAACCAGAAGTTCTGGAAATAGGATGTGGTCCCGGAAATATTTCAAAATACATATTTTCCCATATTGTCGATGCGGAAGTAGTAGGAATAGATGTGGCGCCAGCCATGATAGAATATGCAAAACTGTATAATCCGGCAGGTAGCTATTATGAAATGGACGCAAGGAATATTCAAATGATATCAAAACGATTTCACGGCATCGTATGCGGGTTTTGCATTCCTTATCTCTCTAAACCAGACGTGAAGAAGTTAATAAAAGATTGCCGTCAGTTGCTTTACAGCGATGGTGTTTTATACCTGAGTTTCGTTGATGGAAAATACGCAAAATCCGGTTTTCAAACAGGGAGTACCGGCCACAGAACTTATTTTTATTTTCATGAAAGTGATTACATTCTTAAATGCCTGAATAAATGTGGCTTTGAACTGATCGAAAAATCAACCGTGAATTACAACAAAACCGACGGAACAAAAGAAGAACATACTATTATGATTGCCAGGATTGTTTAAATTGTATTGAGTATTGAGTATTGAGTATTTAGTATTTAGTAGTGAGTATTGCGTAGTGAGTATTGCGTAGTGAGTATTGCGTAGTGAGTATTGCGTAGTGAGTATTGCGTAGTGAGTATTGCGTATTAAGGAAAATAGTAGAATTATCGTAAGACCCTGAAAGTGTGTTGAAAATTAACTCGACGCTCTGTATTGAGCACTCTAGATTTTGTTGATTCAAGTTTGGAGGGGTACATATGAAAAAAAAATAGAGTTACCCACCTAGCTAGCGAGATGCGTTGCACTGAGCTTGTAGAAGTGTTAGTATTTTCAAATTGTTACACGACAGCACGACCCTCTCAAAAAATTAAAGAATTTAAAAATCTTATCTCATATTCATTCTTATGAAAATAAAATGTGGGGCTCTCAAATACAAATTAGAGCTAATCATTTATCTTTCAGCTTAAAATCATCTTACTTCTAAATTAAATCAATTTTTATTTGATTTATTTTAAGATTTCTTCATCTTTAGGCATTAATTAAAAGCTATGACTACAGAAATACTAGATGAAGAGAGGCTAAAATCAATTGAAGCACCCTCGGATTTTGTTCTCGCAGAACGATCGAAAAGATTTGTTAACTTACTGGTTGACACGATCATATTTTATATTTTCTTTATTGCGGTCGCTGTGGTATTTATTTTATTAGATGATATTCTCGGCTCTTCCTATACGCTGGAAATGCTCGATGCACCCATTTTGGGACGACTCCTGTCGGCAGTGTTTTATTTCCTGTTTTTTGTTTGTCTCGAATGGGCTCTCAAAGGGCGTACAGTCGGAAAATACATTACCAATACCAAGACGGTGATGCACGATGGGTCGCCGTTAACTTTCAGCGCCATTCTAAAAAAATCAGGTAGCCGACTCGTACCTTTCGAAGCATTTTCTTTTTTTGGTAGCGATTCTCGTGGAATTCACGATAGGTGGAGCGACACAGCAGTTGTGGATCTCAAGAAAGTGAAAGTTGAGAATAGTCGTAACGCTTTATCATCACTAACGGACCAGGGCCTAACCCCTGCGTACTAGCTGCAAACAAAAATGAAAGCCATAAAATTCCTCATCCTTGTTTTATTTGTTACAATTTTCAATAACATTTTGTTCGGGTTTGCCAATGAGGCTAGCTGCGGTTTTTTGGCAAACAATCAAGACAGCCTTATAATTCGAAGTATCGTCCCCGAAAAGGAGTTGGTGATTCACGAAGGTGATAAAATTCAAATTTGGCTACTTGACAAATCAATTTACCTAGGGAACTTTGTATCTTTAAACGGTGATAGTTTGCAACTTTCAATGGACGATCGAGCAATGACTTTTCACGTAGATCAGATTAAAAAATTAAAACTCTACTCTTCCACTGCAGCCCAAATAGCAGGCACGGTCTTAATTGTAATTGGAGCCGCCGCTATTGTTGTGAGCGGCGCGGGTTTGATTTTAGGAGCTATTTTTTTATCGATAGATACTATTTTTATAGGTGCTTTTATCATTTCAGGTATTCTAACCGGTGGATTAGGTTTTGGAATCCTGAAAATTGGCGAAGCCATAACAGGTCGAAAGTGTAATTTGCAAAATAGATGGCATATTGTTCATTAGATTTTCCAGCCTTAGGTAGACCCTGATTTCTACATCTCATGCCTTTAATCGGCTGGTACTACCATTCCTTTATCATTGCATTCCATGGGTGGTTTGGCCGTCTATATTTTATGGAAACCCGATAAAGTAAGCATCTCAATTTTGATGCTAAAATTTACACACGTCCTCACCATTTTTTATTTTCTGCTACCGCAGATTGTGCTTTGTCAGGTTGTCCAATTTAAGATCGCTGACAAAACTTCTGGTCAGCCAATTGTAAATGTACATATTGAACATCGCGGAAAGCACGCGATTTCAAATAGAAATGGATTGGTTTTGATGAAAATTATGGATAAGCAAAAAGTTCATGTTTCGCACATTAGCTATCGCGATACTTCCTTTTTACTCGCACCGCCTTTTCCCAATCATATAATTTTGGAATTAGAATCACAGATTAATACACTTCCGGAAGTACGGGTTGACACAAAACCAATACGAATCTTTGCTCCGGCCAAAACCCATGTTTTCGATTTTGAGTTTTGGAACGACAGCTTATTGGTTATGACTTATGAAAGGGAAAAACTTTTTAGAAAAGGAAATGAGCAGTGCAAATCAATGTATATCGGCTGCAAGCTATTGCTGATTTCGCCAATTGGTTCTATCATTGACTCTCTTCCCCTACCCGATTTAATCCATGGCTTCTACAAAGATCCACTTGGCCAAGTCTTTATTCTCGGTGTCAATAAAATAGCACTTATCGACTTTAAATTGGGTAGGCTCCTACTTTCAGAATTAGACCCCGAGGAATTTGATGTTTACATAAAACCACTTTGCGGTGCATCAGCGACTCACTATTTCTTTAGCGATTACGAATGGGATTATCCGGAATTCAACTATTTCGCTTTGAGTAAAAATTCGGATAAGAAGAATCTTGTGAGAACGATTAGAGACGACTTTACAATGGAGCTTTTCAGAGCTGAATACAAGTATCTTTCTAATCATGACAAGCTAAAAGCCATAAGACTGGAATATAAAACAGGAATCGACAAAGAGATTTTCGGGGCATATATGAGCGGGTTTCCTAACCATCTTTACTATCAGAAGCTCTATGCTCCTCTTTTTAATTTTGGCGACAGTGTGTTTATTTTTGACCAACATTCAAGTCAAATTTTCTTGCATACGGCAAGCGGTGCAAATCTTGACTCAATAGAAATACAATACCTTCAAAACCACACGTTGAAGTTTAAGGATGAAATTATTAATGATAGCAAAACCAGAGCATTCTATGGGGTTTTTGAAAAATCTGGAATAAAAGCACTTCGTAAAATTGATCCGTTTTCGGGCGAAAGCCACGAGGTCATAAATCTTTATTATTCTTATCCCGAAAAAATAAAAGTGCTCAACGACAAAGTTTTTTATATCTACCGCAAAACGGGCGGATCAAACACAAAACATTTATTTGTGGAACAGATATAGAAAAATCCCGACCGGCGAACCGATCGGGATTTTACACTGCTTTCTGTTATTCAAATTATCTCGCGATCATAAATTTCTCGATGATTGTGCTATTGTTTGTAGTCAATCGGTAAATGTAAACTCCGTTTGGAAGATCGCTTCCGTTAAAGTCAACAGTGTAAACCTGATCTTTATTAGCAATCTGATTAAAGATTGTACCTACATTTCTTCCATTCATGTCGTACACTTCAAGTGTAGTAGATACCGTACTTGGTACGCTAAATATCACCTTTGATGCACCGGCAGTAGGATTCGGTTGTGAACTCAACACTGCTGTTCGCTCCATATCTGTATCAAATGCAGCGTTATAAGTTCCCGCCATTTGTGGAGGAGTGTCTTCATCTATTGCACATTCCACTCCAGTAAGGTCTCCCCATAGCAAGCTAATTCCTGTTTCGAAAACTGAACCTGGTACGAGTGCACCGGCTGCAGGATCTACTTCATAAAATTGAGATCCACCATCACCATTGGCCACCATAAAGTTTCCATTTGGCATTAAGGCAACACCGTGAATGTTTGTCAATGGAACAGTAAATGAACCACCTGCAGTTAGATTGGTAAATGACTGGAGATATCTTTGGATATACCACAAATCTCCGTTTCCATCAAATACAAGGTCACCGCCATTCACATTTATTGATACAGACGCAGATGCTATACCAGTACTTGGGTCTATAAGATAAACCTTGTTGTGATTATACGATGCTGCATAGAGAATTCCATTTCTATATACCGCGTTTGGAACATTCGGAATATTTTGGCCACCTGCTGTTTTCATTTCAATTGGCCCGCCTATTTGACTGTTAGTCTCAATATCCCAAACGATAAAGCTTGAGCTACCCTGAACAGTTTTTACCAAGTACAGCTCTCCTTCATTACCTTCAGGCGAATATGCGATACCATGGCATGGGAAATCAACTGTAGTTAACAACGTATTGCTTGTTGTATTATCCGGGTTGATAGTCATGGCATAGATTTCGGTAATTCCACCTACACCCAGATTTTGATCGTGAGCCAGATACATTACAAACTCACAATCATCAGTACCAGGATCACCGCTAAAGCACCCTCCTGCCATATCTCCATCTACAAGGGTAAACAAGTTACCTTCTGAATCACGAGCTGTTAGTTCTAAAGCATTCGAACCGTCAATATCATACTTAACGAATGAATTAGATCCGGCACCATGAGCTACGAGCAATCCATTTGTAGGAGTACCGGAAGCACCATTTATATTTGCAGCAATGTTCGCAACAAACACATCATCACCAGAAGTGATATTGTAAAGTTTAGAAACAGTATTTCCTCTTTCTATCAGGAATACTTCACCATTGCTTAGAATTATGTCGCCACCACTTACCGGAACGCTTGCGGCAAACACAGTTTTAGCCCCTGTAATAGGATCAACTTTATACACCTTATTCTGATTTGCACTTCCTATAAACAATTTTTCGTCCGTAGGATCGTATGCGACAGCATAAGTACTATTCAACCCTGAAAGAGGTGTGTTTAACAACAGGTTACCAACCATATCATAAGTGCTGATACTGCTACCGTTTCCATTAACCACGTAGAGTAGTTCGTCTTGTTCATTAACGGCAATATGTCCGTTAATTCCAGATTCAAACAATTCAGTAAGAATCACGTCGCCTCCTACAATTGTTCCTTCAAATACAGTTCCATTAGCCACTCCCGGAGTGTTATTTGCAATATAGAAGTACTTGAAGTTTGTACAATCTTCCAGGTCTCCACCATCTCCACAACCGGAAGCCATGTCGCCATTATTCGCTGTAAAAACTGCGCCACCAAGAGTGATATCGTATGTGCGAACAACACCTGTTGAAGTTACATCGACTTCGGTCATTACACTACTACCGCTGTTGGTCATAACTGCACCCGAAGAATTATTAGCGGCAGCCAACCCATTGATATTTGCCGGAATAGATCCTACAAGTATTGGGCTGCCAGCCTCAACAATCTCATACAGTTTGTTTCCGTCTCGTGTACCAAGAAATAGTTTACCATTTTGGAAAGCAAGATCACCACCTTGAACAGCTCCATTGGCAAAGAATGTATGTGAACCATCTCCATTCGGATCAACCGTATAAATCTTATTTGCATTGTCGCTACCCAAGTAGAGCAATCCGTCCGCGTCGTTGTAAACAACTGCATATAAGCCATTTAAACCAGAATCCAATGGTAAATCTCCAAGCGAGACATTCGTACTCACGCTGTAAGCGCGAACGAATGATCCATTAGCATTTGCTAAATAAACTACATCGTCAGATGCACTGTATGCAATATGAGCTTCGAACTGAACATTTGTGAGGAATTCTAGTTGTGCTTCATTGCCTACAAAGTTAACTCTGTAAAGATTTGACCCGCTGACTCCAGGACCATGATTAACGTAGAATGTAGAGAAGTTCTCACAGTCACCATCATTATTACAGTCGTCGCCACCTATTGTAAGGTCAAGGTAGAAAGTATGCGGACATACACCACTTTCGTCGACATAGCTGTATAGACCAGTCTCTGTATAAATTTCACCATTCCACTCATAAGGGCTACAAGTAGCAACCTCTTCAGTAGATTCTGTTGGAAGTGTAATTGTTAAGTCTAATGAATCGGTTTGTACACATCCGGCATCATTTAGGCCATCAACGATATATAACCCTGATTCAAGGTATTCAACACCCATCCACTCAAAGGACTCACACGCCTCAACTTCTGCATAAGAACTTGAAGAGTAGTTGATAGTCAATTGAAGTGAATCAACTTTAGCACATCCTACAGCTGTTTCACCAGTGTTGATGTACAGACCACTTTCGGTGTAAGTCATTCCCATCCACTCATAAGAATCACAAGCCGTGGCTTCATCGTATGAGCTAGAGTCGTAGTTGATTGTCAGTTGAAGTGAGTCAACGATGGCACATCCGTTTGGAGTTTCGCCATTATTGATGTAAAGTCCACTTACATTGTATTCTTCACCGTTCCACTCGAAGCTGTTACACTCGGTAACTTCTGTGTATGAGCTTAATGAACCATTGATTGTCAATTGTAATGAGTCAACTTTAGCACATCCTGCAGCTGTTTCACCAGTGTTGATGTACAGACCACTTTCGGTGTAAGTCATTCCCATCCAATCGTAGCTGTCGCATTCTGCAACTTCCTGGTATGAGCTTTCAGAATAGTTGATGGTCAAGTGAGTCA
>NZ_JAAGVY010000065.1 GCF_010686655.1 Cryomorpha ignava
TGCGGTTTTATATCCGTATCGGAAGATATTTATTCTACTTTTTAAATTCCACAATCATGAAAAAATTAAAACATTCATTATATATTCTTTTTTTTCTACTTTTTGCTACAAGCCTTGTAGCCCAACCCGATTGGCAATGGGGGCAGGAAGTGCGGTTTAATACCCAAAGTATTGCAGTTGATACCTATGGGAATTCTTATGTAACCTGGTCATTGCAAGATAATTACGAAATAGATGGAGAACTTTTTATTAGCAATGGTTCATCGGATGCAGCTTTGACCAGCTTTGATTGCAATGGCGTTCACCGATGGACGAAAATCATTGGTGGTTCAGGCAGTGATGTTCCTTGGGGCTTAGGCACGGATACACTTGGAGGAGTATATCTTGCCTGTAATATTAACGGTGCTCGCCAAGAAAACTATAGCACTGACATTGACAATGACACAACCGTCTCTGTTGGTCAAAGAGGCTTTTTGTTAGTTAAATACGATACAGAAGGAATTCTTCAATGGCTGCGTATGCCTGAAGATACAGTTATCTTTAATTTTCCTGATGACTTGCAACTTGGAGCAGCTATTGAATTGGATGTGGCCCCCAATGGTGATTGTTATGTGTATAGCAGGTTGTTTCCCGGAACTTACGGAAATGGGGCATTTGAAGCTACATATAATGCGACACTTCAAGGGGGGGAGGATATTTACGCATTAAAATACAACAGTGACGGAAATTGTACGGGTGGGGTACATTTCGATATTTGGTATTCTGGCAGTCTAATAGCTCATAACGAGATAACTCGAAACCACTACACCGGTCAGTTCTTCATGTCAGGATATCTCACAATTGAGGATGACATTTTCATTTTTGGTGGCGAGCAGGTAACTGCTGAAAATTATGTCGTTCAATTTGATAGCTCGGGGTTTGTGAATTGGAGAATTTCATCTAGTGATGTGGATAATTTTCCAACTGGCTTTATTGGCAAACCTTCAGTAGATGATTCAGGTAATATATATATTACTGGATATTCTTATAACACTAACACCTTAGGAGATTTTACATTTTTAAATACGCTTGATAATAATGGATTTTCGATATTTGCTAAGATTGATTCAATGAGCAATGTTGTATATGCTACCAATGCGTCATCTATTAATGATAGCTATAGTCAAGGTGTTGCATGGACAAATTCGCAAATTGGTGTTTCGGGAAGTTATGCGGGAACTTTAATTTGGGGTAATGCGGAAAGTACTTCTGCAGAGAATAGTCAAGGCTTTGATTTATATCTAGGTATCTTCGACGCCTCAGGCGATGGAACACCCGAAAGTTTTCATAGCTTAACCAGTTCACCACTAGGCGTTGAAACCCCCTCTCTACTAACAGCGGATCACCAAGGCAACTTCTACGTCGGCGGTAATTTTAGCGGGCAGCTGCACGTAGGCGATGGCACGCTCTACAACCAATCCGGGACTCAAGAGGGTTTTATCGCCAAGTTTGGTACAGATTCTTGTTATTGTCCGTTGCCTGCAGCGCTTTTTTCGTATGATAGCATTCCTAATCAAGCAGGATATAACTTTGCTTATACCGGCTCTACAGATGCGGATAGCGTAATCTGGGATTTTGGCGATGGCCAAACAGGCTCCGGTTTTAACCCTTACCACTTCTTTGCCGAAAGTGGGATTTATACCGTTTGTGCTACGGCTTTTAATCAATGCGGTGCAGACTCGGTATGCATTACCATAGATGCACTTGGGCCGGTTGGCATAAAAGCTATAAATGGATTTGAAGAAATACGGGTTTATCCCAATCCAGCGCATGAGGTTGTTTACATAGACAATGCCTCACCCGGTACGCGTATTGATGTGATTAATGCTGTAGGTCAAATCTTGCATAGCAACTCATTGCAATCAAGCCCGTCCCAAATAGATATTAGCACCTTACCGCCTGGTGTTTATCTTTTGCAGCTTACGGGTAATGATGGTAAACGGGGGTATGGTAGGTTTGTGAAGGAGTGAAATTATTTAGACATGACAAGAAAATTTTAGATATGTATTACAAAATCCCTTCTACGCTATTTTTTCTCATCGGCAATCTGGTTTCGCTTGTTTTACACGTGCAATCTACGCGTACGAATGCCAAAGCAGCTTTTCCCTGTGATGATCCCCCTCCTTCATCCATATCCATAACTACAAACGCCCCCGCCGATCTCACTATATGCGGAAGCTCTCAATGGAGCTTTGACATAGACTACACCGCCGGCGATCTCTACCAATGGAAAATTTCAGACCCAGCAATGGGAAGTATTGTAGCGGGAAAGTACACTCCAAATATTGAGGTATTGTTTAATAATGTCCGAGGCAAGGCCAATAGCGTGGGGATAATAGTGGCCATAACCAAGTGTAAAGAAATAAAACGCGATACGCTGATCATCCGTGTAGCAAATATTCCTGACTATACGATTATAACTAACGCTGGAACCATCTGTGCAGGTGAGCCCCTTAATTTCAACATTACGCCACGGCCGCTCAATTATGATAAACTGACTTGGGGTTTTGGCGACGGAAGCACATCACACCAAGTCAATGCAATACACAGCTATCCGAATAACGACAGCGTGGTTCAATACAAGCCGGTGGTCACTATTGTTAACCCCGAAGGATGCCTTGCAACGGCGGTATCGCATGCCGATTCAATAACCGTGAACCCTTCACCCATAGCGCTGCTTTCACCAGCAGGTGTCATTACCGGATGCGGTTCTATTTCAAATACGTTAACAGCAACGATTACAAACAAATTTACTGATATCACAAATTATGATTGGCATGGCCCATCAGTTTCAAATCTACCCTATTGTACCAATTGTAGCACTTGGGATATGGATCAATTTGATGATTATCATGTTGTAGTCGAAGATGGTAATGGATGTAAAGGTGTTTCGAATACGGTATCTGTTGTTGAGAACTGTAATGGCAGTAATTGTCCTGAACCTTCTTTAAACGAATCAAGAAGCAGCATTTTAGATTGTGGTATTGCACAAGTAAATATAAAGTACAAGCCAAATAAATTAAAGATTACTAACGAGACATGGACGTTTCCCGACGAGGCCATAAATACCCGGTTTACCACCGGAATAAATGCTACGGCAACAGCTTCATTCACAAAACCGGGAATATATCCTATTTCGTATTCCGTTGAGCCTGATGGCACTTGTTTAAAAATATTTGATCAAACTGTTTATGTACCTTTTATTGGCGATATGCGCTACGAAGTTAGTTGTGACAGCGGAAACTTTTATAATATTGTACTCTATGATCATTCTTTAATTTTCCCAAAGGAAGAAGGACATATACGTTACATCTACGCTTATAAGGAAGATGGTCGAGCTTGGAAAACCATCACAGCCCCCCGGAATGCACAAAGCGCAAGAGTGCAACTCCCGGCAGCCAATTATCAGCTTAGAGAGATCATTTACAGTAACCTAACCCCTGCTGCGCCACCTTGCACTACACTGGTAGAGTTGAACTTGCCCGCTAAGCCGGTTGCTTATTTTGAAGCTGTATCTGCTTTTAAACCAGCGTGTGTAAGCGATGTAGCCGTCCATTTTAATAACTTAAGCTACCCGGCCACGGGGCTAAATTATGTTTGGGAATTCGGAGATGGCTCTACGAATCACCAGGCAAATACGGATAAGGTATTTGGATCAGATTTTGCCGGAACTTTTTATTGGGTTACCCTCACCGCAATCAATAACTATGGCTGTATAAGCACTTCGGGTGAGTATGTAGAGATCATGGGCAACGAAAATTGGGACGGAGTGATCAAGCCTGACATTATCCAAACTCCTCAGTCACCTCAACCTTTTGGCAAATCGATCACCTTGAGCTATTATACTTTTATTTATGCGAATCCAACAAAATTTGTATGGTATAAAGGAAATAAACAGTTAACCACCGAGGTGAGTTCTCCAAATTTTGAGGTAACCGAGCCCGGATTGTATTGGGTAATGGGTTCTGACCAATATGGATGTATGGTACCATCGAACCCGGTGGAAGTCAATTTTACTGAAAAATCAAAAACTACTATTCCTCCATAAAGGATTCGTTGCCCGAAAACTGAACTAAATGTTTCAAACTAGCCCGATACTCACATGAAAAATTTAATACGTATACCCTATATTCTTTTTTTTCTACTTTCTGCTACAAGCCTTATCGCCCAACCCGACTGGCAGTGGGGGCAGGAAGTGCGGTTTAATGCCAGAAATATTGCAGTTGATAATTACGGGAACTCTTATGTTACTTGGTCATTGCAAGATAATTACGAAATAGATGGAGAACTTTTTATTAGTAATGGTCTTGCTGATATTGCATTGACTAGCTTTGACTGTGCTGGTAACCATCGCTGGACAAAGACATTTGGAGGACAAAGTAGTGATGTAGCTTCGTATGTGGGAACCGACACTCTTGGCGGTGTATATCTCGTTGGTAGATTCTCTGCAATGGGAAACTATGATGTTAATATCAGTAATGATACTGTTATTTCAGGGTATACCAACAAAGGATTCTTTTTAACAAAATACGATTCACAAGGTGATTTTCAATGGTTTCAAATGCCGGAGGATACTGCAATAATTGATATAACCAACATTCAATTGGCAGGCCCCTTAGATATGGAGGTCTCACCCAATGGTGATTGCTATATATACAGCAAGCTCCCCCCGGGAACCTATGGAAATGGAGCTTATGAAACCACTCAAGAAGGTACTTCCAACGGTAGCGACAACCTGCACATCTTAAAATACGACCGCAACGGAAACTGCACTGGTGGCTTTCATCTCGATGTGTATTATTCAGGAAGCTTTTTATTTAGTAACAGGCTTACCAGAGACCACCACACAGGAAAATTTTATATGTCTGGGTATCTTTCCGATGAAGATAATATTGTCATTTTCGGTGGCGAGGAAGTCACCGCTGAAAATTATGTCGTCCAATTTGATAGTTCCGGGTTTGTGAATTGGAGGATATCGACAGATGATAGTTTCCCGGGTACTAGTGGTCAGTCAGGATTTGCAGGTAAACCTTCGGTAGATGAATTTGGAAATGTATATGTCGCCGGAGGCTCAGGGAATGGCTTTAGCTTTGGCGATTTTACATTTGAGAATACGCTCGGACCACAAGGTTTTCCAATATTTGCTAAAATAGATTCAATGGGCAATGTGGTTTATGCCACTAATGCATCTACAAATGTGGGTTGTGACGGAAAGGCAACCGCCTATTCAAATAACAAAGTTGCAGTTACCGGAAATTGGGGTAGTTTAATTACTTGGGGAGATGTAGGCGAGGATATTACAGGTGGCGATAGCCAGGGGTATAATGTCTTTCTTGCCCTTTTCGATGCCTCGGGTGATGGCTTGCCCGAAAGTTTTCACAGCTTAACCAGTTCACCTGTCGGTGTGGAAATCCCCTCCATTCTCACCGCCGACAACCAAGGCAACTTTTACGTTGGGGGTCACTTCAGTGGTCAATTACACGTTGGCGATGGCACCCTCTACAATCAAACCGGTACTCAAGAGGGTTTTATCGCCAAGTTTGGTACAGATTCTTGTTATTGCCCGCTGCCCACCGTACTTTTTACTTACGATACTATTCCAAACCAGGCAGGCTATAACTTTGCTTATACCGGCTCTACAGATGCGGATAGCGTAATCTGGGATTTTGGCGATGGCCAAACAGGCTCCGGTTTTAACCCTTACCACTTCTTTGCCGAAAGTGGGATTTATACCGTTTGTGCTACGGCTTTTAATCAATGCGGTGCAGACTCGGTATGCATTACCATAGATGCACTTGGGCCGGTTGGCATAAAAGCTATAAATGGATTTGAAGAAATACGGGTTTATCCCAATCCAGCGCATGAGGTTGTTTACATAAACAATGCCTCACCCGGTACGCGCATAGATGTGATTAATGCTGTAGGTCAAAACCTGGGAAGCAGTATCTTGCAATCAAACAATGCGAAAATCAATGTTAGCTCATTACCGTCTAGCGTTTATCTTTTGCAGTTTACGGGAAGTGATGGTAAAATGGGGTATGCACGGTTTGTGAAGGAGTGATGATGAAATAATAGTTGATCTGAAAATCCCCATTGCAATCCTGTTTCAACCCCAATCCAAAGAAAATGCAACTAGGGTGCAACTAAGGTGCAACTAAGGTGCAACTAAGGTGCAACTAAGGTGCAACTAAGGTTTCCCCGCCCCGGAGGTACCATTTCCCGTCATTTCCGACATTCAAAAACCGTCATTTCAGACAAATTCTACCAAAACCATCCATCACCTTACAATGACAACCAATTTCAGGCAAGCACAAACCAAAAATCGTAGATACTGACCGTATGGAACATAATGACATTTATCGTCATTAGCGTCAGTACCAAAAACTAAGAACTAAAGACTAAGGACTAAATACAATATATTAACAGCCTCAAAGCCGCGTGCTTAACATCATTTAACTGGCAAACACCCACTTTAAAAACGCATTATTAAGATTTTTGCGTTGTTAATTTTTACGTTGAAGCCAGCAAAGTGAAAGAGCTGGTTTTTAACATTAAAGTAATAGATTCGCAGAATGAATACAGAAACACCAAACACAGGTACAGGCTCAATATCTCAAATGGAAAATTCCGAAATACCCACACCGGTGGCAAGTAATGCTACCGCCGATATCAAAGCGCTCAACGAGAAAATCCAAAAGGAAAGTGCTTTCCTTGATTTGCTCAAGCTCGAAATGGAAAAAGTGATTGTGGGCCAGCATGATATGGTTGAAAAGCTACTGATTGCACTGCTTGCCAATGGACATATTTTGCTCGAAGGTGTACCCGGACTCGCTAAAACCCTTGCCATTAAAGCATTGGCCGGAGCCATAGATGTTGACTTTAGCCGCATACAATTCACCCCCGACTTACTCCCTGCCGATGTGGTGGGAACAATGATATACAGCCCAAAAAATCAGGAATTTACTGTAAAGAAAGGACCTGTATTTGCCAATTTTGTATTGGCAGATGAGATTAATCGCGCACCGGCAAAAGTGCAAAGCGCATTGCTTGAAGCGATGCAGGAACGCCAAGTTACCATCGGCGGCGAAACGTTTATGCTGCCAGAGCCCTTTATGGTTCTTGCCACCCAGAATCCTATTGAGCAGGAAGGTACCTACCCCCTGCCCGAAGCACAGGTTGACAGGTTTATGCTAAAAATAGTTTTAGACTATCCGAAGCACGCCGAAGAATCAATCATTATTCGCAATAGCGTAGGCACAAGCCCATTTCCAAAAACAAAGAAGGTTGTTGACCCGCAGGATATTCTCAGAGCTCGAAAAACAGTGCGTGAAGTATATATGGACGAAAAGATAGAGCGATACATTGTTGATTTGGTTTTTGCAACGCGTAATCCGAAAGATTATAAGCTGGAAGGACTTGAAGACCTTATAAGCTTTGGCGCCTCGCCGCGTGCAAGCATCAGCATGGCATTGGCAGCAAAAACTTATGCTTTCATCAATCATCGCGGGTACGTAATACCTGAAGATGTGCGCGCCGTAGCGCCCGATGTAATGCGACACAGAATAGGACTAACCTATGAGGCGGAAGCAGAAAACGTTTCTGTGGAAGATATTATAAATCAGGTTTTAAACACCGTAGAAGTTCCTTAATAAAACGTAATGGCAACCGATACCGCAGAACTATTAAAGAAAGTTAGGCGCATTGAGTTAAAGACGAAGGGACTGTCCAATCAAATTTTTTCGGGCGAGTACCACTCGGCTTTCAAGGGACGCGGAATGGCGTTTAGCGAAGTGCGTGAATATAGTGTGGGCGACGAAGTGCGCACCATAGATTGGAACGTGACCGCGCGTTTGGGCACTCCGTACATCAAAATTTTTGAAGAAGAGCGTGAGCTTACGGTTATTCTGGTGGTAGATGTTTCTGCAAGCGATAGCTTTGGCTCTGTTGAGCAGCTTAAAAAATCTGTTATTACCGAAATATGTGCCGTACTGGCCTTTTCGGCAATAACCAATAACGATAAAATAGGCGTGATTTTCTTCAGCGATAAAATCGAGAAATTCATTCCACCCAAAAAAGGAAAAACCCACATCCTTCGCATTATTCGGGAATTGCTTGAGTTTAAACCCGAAAATCCGGGAACAGATATTTCAATGGCGCTGCGCTACCTCAACAATGTGGTCAAAAAACGAAGTATCGCTTTTTTAATTACCGACTTTTTAGACAACGATTATGAAACCAGTCTGAAACTTGCCAATAAAAAGCACGACCTGGTGGCACTTAATATTTATGACAGACGCGAAAATGAGATGCCAAAAATAGGCAGGGTACTTTTTTCTGATCCAGAGACGGGCGAGATGAATTGGGTAAACACCAATTCGCGGAAGCTAAGACAACAATATGCAGAGCGCGCACAAATGAGAGAGGTTCACATAAAAGAAGCTTGCAAAAGAGCCGGTGTGGATGTGGCAAATATTGCCACCAACGAATCGTATATAAAACCTCTGAGAAATTTATTTAGCAAAAGATCGTGATAAAACTGCTACGCACATATTTCCTTCTTTTGTCCTGCTTTGCAAGTGTGGCGGCATTTGCGCAACGCCCTGATGCAGTTATAGACAGGCACGAAATTTTGATTGGTGAGCAAGCGGTATTAAAACTTTCTTACCCGATTAACAAGTCGAATCCCGCCAAAGTACAGTTTCCGAATATTGGCGATACGCTGGTTAATAAGGTAGAAGTAGTTCGAAAATCGAAAATAGATACCCTGGCATCGAGCGAAGGTGTTAGTACCATTCGCCTTGAGCAAACACTTTATATTACAAGTTTTGATACTGGTTTTTACGCCATACGCCCTTTTGAATTTATAATTAACGGCCAGCCGGAAGAAACACCAGCTTTTTTGCTAACCGTTAAAACGGTAGAGATTGACACAACAGGCGGTATAATGGGCGATCGCGGCATATACACCGTCGATGTAAATTTTATGGACTACGTAAAAGTCTATTGGAAATATCCGGTAATTGCACTTGGCGCCGCTGCCTTAATCGCTATTCTTGTTTTGCTGATTGTAAGATACAACGAAAGAAGAAAAGCAAAACCCGAAGCTCCACCGGCACAACCCGCCCGACCTGCGCATGAATTGGCGCTTGAAGCATTGACCAAAACCAGAGAAGAAAAGATTTACAAACGCGGAAAAATCAAGGAATACCATACCGCAATTACCGATGCCCTGCGCGATTATTTAGAAGTTGCTTATCAAATTCCGGCGCACGAGCTTACCACGAGACAAATCATCACCGCATTGAAATACAGCGGAATAGATGAGAAAGAAATGATAAAATTGCGCACAATTCTCTTTAGAGCCGATATGGTGAAGTTTGCCAAAGAAACGCCTGACGAACAGGAAAATACGGCGGCAGTAAACGATGCTATTCAGTTTGTGCAAAATACCATTCCGACAGCAGAACCGACAGAAAAACCTGAAAGCGATGCGTAAACAGCAAAAAATAGCTTTGGTATTTGCCATCTTGGGCAGCATCGTAGCTGCGGCATTGTGGTATTGGCTTAAAGACCAATACAAATTTCAGGATGCCTGGATATTTTGGTTCCTGCTCCTAATTCCCGTTTTGGGTCTTTATGAGTGGCTATCTGCCGGAAGGCGACACCCAAAAATAAATTTGTCGACCTACGATCAGCTAAGTAAAACAAACTGGAACAACACGCTGGTGCGACTCCCTTTCTTGCTCCGTTCAGCAGGAATTGCACTTTTGATTATTGCTCTAGCCCGCCCACAGTCAGAGTTGAGCTGGCAAGATGTAACTACCGAAGGAATAGACATTGTAATAACGATGGATATTTCGGTTTCTATGCTGGCGCGCGACTTTGAACCCGACAGGCTTGAAAGCTCAAAAGAGGTAGCCGAAGACTTTATAAAAGAAAGACCAAACGATCGTATTGGGCTGGTGGTGTATGAGGGCGAGAGTTTTACGCAATGCCCCCTCACCACAGACCATAAAGTGCTGATTGACTTACTAAAACAAATTAATCCGGGTATGGTTGAAGGGGGAACGGCTATTGGTATGGGCTTGGCAAATTCGGTTAACCGCCTCCGCGAAAGCGAAGCCAAGAGCAAAGTTGTAATTCTGCTTACCGATGGTGACAACAATGCAGGATCAATTGCGCCGGTTACCGCCGCCGAAATCGCCCGCGAATATGGCGTTCGCGTGTACACCATTGGTGTAGGCTCCCGCGGCAAAGCCTTATCGCCGGTGGGGATATATCCAGATGGGCGCTACCGATTTGAATATACCGATGTAAATATCAATGATGAAAGCCTCAAAGAAATAGCCGAAATGACCGGTGGACGCTATTTCAGAGCTACAGATGGTGCCGCTCTTGCGAATATTTACCAGGAAATAGACAGGCTTGAAAAAACCAAAATTAATGTTACCGAGCACAGCCGCCACGCCGAAGAGTTCTTTTGGTTTGCCGTTTTTGGCGCCGGTTTGCTTTTAGGCGAATTCTTCTTCAGATCACTCATTTTACAAACACTACCCTGATGGAGAAAAGAGCGAGATATAATCTTTTTGGAATGATGATTACCGCCATCGCCTTGGAAATCATGTTCTGGTCGGCCTTCCTTGTCATTTATTTTGTGCTTTCGAAAGCATTGCCCGGCTTGCGTTGGGAAAAACCAGACTTGGCTTGGCTCTTCCTCACCGGGCCGCTTATGTTTGTGGTTTTTACAATTACATCTATCAATAAAAATTACAGGCTGCGTCGCTTTGGCGATCCTGTGCTTCTCTTTTCGCTTTTGCCAAATATTTCGAGTGTAAATGCCAGTATAAAGTACATTCTCTGGCGGCTGGCTGCCGGTTTTCTCGTTATGGCATTGATCAATCCGCAGCTGGGCTCTAAAATGAGCGAGGCAAAAGTACGGGGTATCGATATCATGCTCGCTGTAGATGTGAGCAATAGTATGATGGCCGAAGACTTGAAGCCAAATCGCCTTACGCTTGCCACCCGATCTATCGAAAAGCTACTCGAAAAATTGCACGGCGACCGCATTGGAATTGTTGTTTTTGCAGGTCAAGCCTTTGTGCAGCTACCCATTACAAATGATTACAGCGCCGGTAAATTGTTTCTTTCATCCATCAGCCCCAATATTGTTCCGGTGCAGGGTACTGCCATTGGCGCCGCGATTGATTTATCGCTCGAAAGTTTTGACTTTGAGACGCCTGCACAAAAAGTCATTATCGTGATAACCGATGGTGAAAATCACGAAGATGATCCTCTCGCTTCCGCGAAAGCGGCCAGTGACAAAGGCGTAAAAGTTTATACCATCGGAATGGGATCGACAGACGGCACACCCATTCCCAATTACGATCGTGGGCGCAAAGACGGATTTCTGAAAGACCGCGAAGGAACTATCGTAATGTCGCGACTAAATGAAGAAATGCTTGAAGATATTGCCGATGCCGGAAATGGTTCTTATATCCGCGCTTCAAATGCAGAGGTGGGATTAAAGCCGCTTTTGGCAGAATTAAATTCCATTGAAAAAACCGAGATGGGTTCCGTATCTTACTCGGAATATGAAGATCGGTTTCAGCTGTTTTTGGCTCTGGCTCTCGCCTTTCTTTTGTTAGAATTCTTTATTCGGGAACGAAAAGGAAAGATAGCACGGGAAGTAAACTTATTTGATTGATATGAAAAAACTAATAATCATTTTGATTCTTACCCTCCCGGGAATGTTGGCTCAGGCGCAAAAAGCCAAGCTCTTGACCGATAGAGGCAACAGCGCCTTAAACGAAGGCAATTTAGATGCTGCGCGTGAGGCCTACACTAAAGCTTTAAAAATTGATCCTAACTTTGAGGAAGCGCAATTTAATTTGGGAAATAGCTACTTGCTCGAATCACGCAAAATTTTGGAAGGCGTTGCCACTGCTCCCGACGAAGCCGCAAAAAAAGCCATTTACGAAGAAGCACAAAAAGCAAGTAAGCAGGCTGCCGCCGAATTTGAAAAAGCAGCCAAAGAGATAAAAGATCCTACTAAAGTAAATAAAGTGCAGTACAATTTGGGAAATGCACAGCTGATGAGTGGCGAAGTCGACAAAGGAATAAATGCTTACAAAGAAGCGCTGCGAAAAGACCCTACCGACGAAGATGCGCGGTACAACCTTGCCTATGCCCAGCACATGAAAAAGCAGCAGCAACAACAGCAACAGCAAGATCAGCAGCAAGATCAGGATAAGAAAGACGACCAGAAACAAGACGAGAAAAAAGAAAATCAAGACCAGAAAAAAGACGAACAAAAAGATCAGGAAAAGCAAGAGCAGAAAAAGGATGAACTCTCTAAAGAGGATGCCGAAAAAATGCTTGAAGCATTAGCAAAACAGGAGAAAGACTTACAGGATAAATTGAACAAGAAAAAAGTTAAAGCACAGCCCATTAAGATTGAAAAAAACTGGTAATCATATCATTTTTCTACTATTTGCCTGTCTTTCGGTATTTGCCGCAAAGGCACAGGAAACTGCTTTTTACGCCACAGTAGATAAAAATCCTGTAGGTACCGGCGATGTGTTTTCTTATCAAATAACTCTCGAAAATGGCAGAGGCGATATTACGCCTCCATCTTTGGCTGACTTTAATGTAGTTTTTGGCCCGTCGCGCTCATCAAATTACCGAATAGTAAATGGCGAGCAAACCAGTGCTATTACGCTCTCTTACACCATGCGCCCAAAGTCAAAAGGCGAATTTACCATAGACCCCGCTCAAGCACTGGTAAATGGAAAGAGATTTAAAACAGAATCCATTACGGTGAAAGTCATAGAAGGCTCCTCTTCACGTGCTCCACAAACCAACAGAAATCAAAATCAAAGTAACCAAAGTGCCAGCAACACGAGCAACGAGAATTTAAAAGTGCAGATACAGCTCAGCAAGCGCAAAGTATATCTCGGCGAGCAAATTACGGCTACTTACGTTATTCTTACCCGCTTTCGAAATATTGATATTGAAGGCACCAAATTTCCGGGGCTCGCCGGATTCTGGACAGAAGATTTAAAAACAGAGCAGGCGCGCTGGGAGCGTGAGTACGAGATGGTAAACGGTGTGCCATACCGTAAGGCAGTGCTCAAGCGCCAAATACTTTTTCCACAGCGCACGGGCAAGATTCAAATCGATCCATTAACGATCTCATCGCACGTAAACCGATCGTTTTTAAACCCCGGCGAAGAAGTGAATATGGCGAGTAATTCGCCTACCATTGAGGTGATGCCCCTTCCGGGGAAAGTACCCGAATCGTATAATGGCGCTGTGGGCGAATTTACTTTTTCGGCAAATATTGACCGTACAGAGCTGCCTGCCAACGAAGCGATAAACCTCAAAATAATCATTAGCGGAAGCGGAAACCTTAGCCTCATAAAAGAGCCTGAATTAAAGTTTCCTCCCGATTTTGAGACCTACGATCCCGAAACGAAAGACCGCATAAATGTAAGCGGAGCTGGAGTAACCGGCAGCCGCAGCTTTCAATATCTGGTTATTCCCCGCTATCCCGGCGACTATGAAATTCCGGAAATTATATTCACCTATTTCGACCCGGCTAAAGAAGCGTTTGTAACCAAAAGCGAAGGGCCATTTCCAATAAAGGTTACCGGTAGCGCGGCCTCGGTCTCCAAAGGACAGCGATCACAGAATATAGTTAAACAAACTACGGAAGATATTCGCTATATAAACACACTTGCCACATCTTTGGAATCCAAAAACAAACAGTTCTTTAAGTCAATGGGCTATTATGCCGGAATAGGAGCTCCTTTTATCGGATTTATTCTATTCCTTGCCTTTAGAAAAAAACGTGCTACCGAGCTGGATGATGTGCAGGGAACGCGTCGCCGCAAGGCAAATAAAATGGCGCGTCGCCGGTTAAAAATGGCCGAAAAAGCTTTGAAAGCAGATGATAGCAAGCAATTTTACGCTGAGATATTTAAGGCACTTTACGGCTATATGAGCGATAAGCTGGGCATACCCGGAAGTTTGCTTTCGCGCCAGGTTATCGTTGAAAATCTAAAAGAACGGAATATTGACGATGGTTTAATTCACGAGCTTTCAGATACCATAGAAACCTGCGAGATGGCGCGATTTGCAGCCGTAGCAGAAATGAGCAACCGCGAATTTTACAACCAGACTGTTAAGTTAATTTCTAAACTCGATAGCCGAATAAAATGAAGCAGCTAATTTACATAATCGCGTTTATTCTAATCGGCTTTAATGCTTTTGCCAAAGAAGGAACTACTGCACAAGCCGCTTTTAATCAGGCTAATGAAGCTTACAAAACCGGCAATTATGTTGAGGCGCTTGAGTATTATCATCAAGTTGCCGAAGAGAAGCAAGGTGTAACCATTAATTACAATCTGGGCAATACGTATTTTAAGCTTGATAAGCTGCCAGAAAGCATATTACACTACGAGCGTGCACTGAAGTTTGACCCTTCCAATGTCGATGTTTTGCATAATCTTCGTCTGGTTAACGCTATGATAGTTGACCGTATTGACAATCTTCCGCAAAGCAAAGCAAATATTTGGTGGAAGGAATTTAGGTATGGTCTGGGTCCTGATGGTTGGGCATGGGTTTCAATAGGGCTAGCTGTTCTTGCTGTGGTTCTGCTCCTTCTTTATTACGTCTCTCCACGTCGTAATATTCGCCGTTTTGGATTTTTTACCGGAATACTCTGCCTTTTTCTCATGGCATTAACCATCGCGCTGGCTCAATCTGCAGCCACTTATCGCAATACCCACACTTCAGGAGTAGTTTTTACCGATAAAGTTGATATCAAGAGCGAACCCCGTGAGGGTTCCACCAATGTATTTGTACTTCATGCCGGCACAAAGGTGAGTATTCTATCTCAAGATGGTGAGTGGTACGAAGTTACAATCGCCAGCGGCAATCAGGGGTGGATAAAAGATGTGGATTTTGAGGAGATATAGAAGTAGTAGAGAGTATTGAGTATTGTGTATTGTGTATTGAGTATTGAGTATTGTGTATTGAGTATTGTGTATTGAGTATTGTGTATTGAGTATTGAGTATTGAGTATTGTGTATTGAGTATAAAGCCTAAAGTAGCCCCGTCGATTTATCGCGGGGCATTTGGTTTAATGCGGGGCATTTGATTTATCGCGGAGCATTTGGTTTAATGCGGAGCATTTGGTTTAATGCGGGGCATTTGGTTTAATGCGGGGCATTTGGTTTAATGCGGGGCATTTGGTTTAATGCG
>NZ_JAAGVY010000066.1 GCF_010686655.1 Cryomorpha ignava
AAGTAGTCAGCTCTGACAAATTTTTAATATCTTTGGATTGCAGCATTTTTACGTATTTGGAATTACGCCTTTAAGATACTGTTTTTCAGAATCTTAAAGTAATAAAAATGCTGCACTTTTTAACTTTACAATGTTAATTATCAACACAATAGCTCCTGCGAAACTTTAGTAAATACCAATAAGACGGTAATGACTTTCACACAAAATGGACGTGTTGGTATAAATACAGAGAATTTTTTCGGAAATCATCGGCTATACGTTGAAGGATCAACCTACATTACTGAAAACACAGAAGAAACGCACTCATTATATATCGAAGGCTCAAGTATAGCCGAAGAGATAAATGTGAAACCAAAGAATGAATGGCCTGATATTACTACGGGTAATACGATCACTATGCGGTTTGCAGATGATGGCAGCAACTTAATCCCGGAAATTGCCTGGAATTCAGCAAATGCGGAAAATCTAACTTTTAAGAGTAGTAATAGTGGCAATACTCCACTCACCATTTCGCCTGATGGCAAAGTTGGTATAAATACAGATTACTTTGTTAACAATCATTCTTTGTATATTGAAGGGTCTTCGGTTGCTGAAGAGATGTACGTAAAATTAAAAGACGATTGGCCTGATTATGTTTTTGCTGATCAGTATGAATTGATGCCTCTGAATGAGCTCGGCGATTTTATTGATAAAAACGGTTACCTTCCTAAAATGCCTTCTGCACATAAAGTGAAAGAAGAAGGGTTGGCCACGGGAGAAACGATACGCCTTCTTACTGAAAAGGTGGAGGAACTAACACTTTACCTTTTACAGCAGCAGAAGGAAATCGACGTCTTAAAGGCCGAAATCAAACAATAAAAAGTATGAAACAGCTTATCCTTTACTTAACCGTTTTTCTTTTTGTTGTGTTGACAGGCTGCAAAAAAGACGATGATAACACAGAGTGCCCATGTGATGACCCGAACAATCCTGAATGCCCAAATTATGATCCTTGTTATGGCAAAGAAGAACCAAATGCTAGTTTTTTTACTGAAGATCGATTGATATGGCCTGAATTTGGAGAATACCTATGGATCAATGACAGTGTAATTTTGGGCGGCCCTGTTCGATTCAGGTCTCCTTTTGAAGGGCCTGATGTTTCCCATGTTTGGTATATAGGAGCGGAGACATTCACTACTACAACGGTAGAGCGAAATTTCTCAAATGTTTCAAGGCCATCCTATATTACCATTTCACATGTCATCACCTACCCAATAGATAGCCTTTGCTACCCGGAAGCTACGGGCAGGGACTCTGTGGCACAAACCTTTTACCTGATTGATTACTTGAGCGAGTTGTTAACTATAGATAGAACCTTCAGAGGGGTAATCAATAACGAAGCAGACTCTTTTGACTTTATGATTAGATGCTTAGAAGGCCACACTGGTAATCCGGTTCAAATATCATCATCGAATTGGACCTTTTTCGGGATTAATTTCCACAATAGTTATGACTCCCTTCAATTTCCTGCGAGTAGCGTTACAAATACATATTTCTCTATCTACGATCCGGATTTGAGAGGCGCTATTCTGGTAATAGATCCAGAGGACATGAGCGTAGAAATGAATTATAAATTCTTTTTCGATCCTACCGAGTACACCTTCAAAGGAAGGGTGTTACCTGAATAGAACAACCATTTAATATTTTGAAATGAAATTATTCTTGAAAATCAGCCTTGCAGGACTAATTTGGGTGAGTTTTGCCCTGAATGCAGTTAGCCAGCCATGCGTTAATGGCATAAGCACCAACCCGTACAATCCTGTTAACAACCAATTTTTACCTCTTGCCAATCAATGGTATCCAGGAAATGGAACCGATACACATAACCCTTGGCTCAATCAGTGGAGTTGGTATTGGAGTGATGGCAACCCAACGATCTACCGAGACAATTTAAATTGGGATCACCAATGGCCCGGAAATGCCCCCAGCGTAGCTATGGTGCATCCCTACGATATCTTAATGCCCGAAGGGTTTGAGTATTTGAGGCCCGCCGGAGTACACCCCGATTTTTACGATTACCGCTGGGAAGATGGATGGGAACTGCTCTGGATGAATATGGGCTATTACCCCGATGGTCATGCCATCAATAATCCCGCAACAGGCTCTTATTACGACAATCACAATTGGGATTATGAACCACTACCGTCAAACGCTCCATACTTTGCTATCTACAACCGCTACCGGGGTATACTCCGCTTGTTTGCTAATGTTTGGTACAGCGCCGAATCAACTTTTGAAGATATTGACGTCGTTTTGAGATTTACAAATGACTCTGGAATCCTAAATAGGCTAACTGGCATCCTTCGTAACGCTTCTGCCTATGATATAGCATTAAGTGAGCCTACAGAAATTAAATCAATTCATGCTCCTCGATTTCACGCTCCTGATCTCACACAATGGATAGTGGCAGATTTTCAAATTGGCTACGATCCTTGCAGCTGCATGAGTACAGGTGAATTGATTTTTGATTTTAATGCGTTCAGCACCCTGGATGTGGATATTGTCGGAAGGACAGTTGCTATCGATGTTCCCATCAATGACACGACATACACGACAAGAGGCTTTTTGAATATGTCTGAAGTCAACGTAGGGGAATATGTTCCCGGTACAGAAATTTATCAAAATATGGATAGGCTGGCAGAAGAATTTGAGAAAAAGCAGCGTAAATATCTTGAAGATCTTGAAGAATATAATCAAACCACACCCTTTTCGCTGGCCTTACAGAAGTTTGCTATAAAGCAAGTTGCCAAATATCTTACTGGTGGTCTTTCAAGCATTCTCATCAGTGACTCACTTTTGACATGGGTGACTAATGATGATTGGCGAGAAGCAACCTCACTTGAAGATCTGTCAATCGGTATTGAACCCCAGAACGTTAAAAATAAATTTGCTGACAAAGCGAAGGGGTTAATTGGTGAAAGCGTGGGTTTCCTTTCAACAGAAATATTTTCTCCTGCGCCATCTAAGCCCACACCTCCTGCTGTGCCTGTTGCCACGCTTGAAGAGTCTGTTTATAAAGGAACTATTGTCAATACTTCAACCCGTGCATCAGCTCCGATGATCATCCCGGGAAGCCTATCGCAAGCGTGGGAGCCCGCTACGCCTTTATCACCTCATCGCTTGCCTGTATATAACGAAGTGTTGGGGCAAGTAGCTCTTTTAGAAACTCCAAATGTAGATTTTTATTTTGCACCAGATACAGTGACAAATATACTCTCGTATGAAGATGAAGGAGCCCCGAATGGCGGTGGAGTAACCTGTTATGTGACTAAAGAATTCAGATCTAAGGTAGACTTTAAATTAAAATTTGACGAAGAATTGAAAATCGCGCTCAGCAATGCACTCGATTTTGACTATGATCAAACCAAAACCTACGTTCAGGTTAACTTAAAGCTCGGTAATGATGTGGAGGTTGCTGATCAATATCTTTATGACTCCGGAGATTTCAATTACTATTCAGAAATAAACCAAGGAACAAATATGAATTTGGATAGGCAATTTGTAAATTCCAACCAAACAAAACTGGAGTTCAATTCAAAATGGATTCCACTCGAAGAATTAAACCAAGTGGTGTTTCAATTGCTTTATGAAGAAGTTTTCGAATTCACCGGTACATCATTTAATTATTATGCCGATGAATGTGATGTCAATGACCCCTTTGGAATGGCATTTTTTGATTACGAAATTGATCAGTTAAATATTAAACTGATGCATGATATGTATTTTGATCAAATTGGATCTAGTAATGTACAAGTAAACACCATCCAAATTAATACATACCAATTATATGATCAGGCTACAGGTATAAATCATTTAGCCGATGAAAGCACTTGGAGTACCCTTACCGCCAATTTTGAGGCATATACTCCGGGTGAAGTAACTTTGGGATCAGAGTTGATTGATACCAATCACCCCGCAGTTACTTCAGTAATGTTTAATGGAGGCCTTGTAATAGATGCTCAAAAGGTTTTAATAACAGCTGGCTTAAATATCGAAGAAGGATATAGTTTAACTATAAATGCTCTGGAAGAGATCAAAATAGTTTCTGGAGTTCAATTGAGCCCTAGTGGAGCAATTGACCCAAGAATTCACCTAAATATTAAGAAGGATTTTTACAATACTCCTGTCTTTGAGTACGCTGATAATGCCGAAGTTGCAAGCTTTTGTAGTTCTACAAATTATCAAGCGCATATTGATGCTGCTGCAATCAGCACAAACAACGAAATTCAGGATCAGGAAACTAGGAAAGAGTACACAAAAGTTTTAAACGAGAGAGGCTCCATCCAACTCTACCCCAATCCCGCCCGCGACCAGCTTACCCTCCGTTCATCCCACCTCGACATGTCAGTCATTACCATATTCGATCTACCTGGAAAACCCATAAAACAACAAAACTTACAAGCCTATTCACGGGTAGCACAAATCAACCTGTCGGGTATTGCTCCGGGTACTTATATCGTCAGGGTAGACTGCGGCGATGAGATCTTTTCAGAGAAATTGGTAGTGACCAAGTAAAAGAAGTTAAATCCAATTGGCACTTCAGGCATAGAAAAGGCTCTTCCATCGAAGTGTCTTTTTTGATGTTTGGTTTTCATTCTTGTAAAAGTAGCTTTTGCCAAAAGAAGAATATGCATCAACGATGCTGTGCTTTCCATACTTAGAAACATTTAGTATCTTAGCTACAGAAATCCATCTCAAAAATATTGAACTACCCAAGTGTGAAGCATCCTTCCAATTATAAGTCTCCCCTTGTTTTACTGTGCATTTTGTTTCTGTACGCTTGCGGAAGGGAAACACCTGTACCAAAACCCGTTGGTTATTTTAGAATAGACTTGCCCACACCAAAATACCAGCATAAATCTCCGGATTGTCCTTTTGAATTTGACATATCCGAATACAGCCGGTTGGAATTGATTGTGGATACTGCGCACCCTTTAAATGAGCTCGGTGATTTTATTGATAAAAACGGACACCTTCCTAAAATGCCTTCGACGGATCAGATTAAAGAAGAAGGTCTGGCAACTTGCGAGACTATTCGGCTTCTTACTGAAA
Organism: Cryomorpha ignava; assembly: GCF_010686655.1. Taxonomy (GTDB): domain Bacteria; phylum Bacteroidota; class Bacteroidia; order Flavobacteriales_D; family Cryomorphaceae; genus Cryomorpha; species Cryomorpha ignava. The sequence continues at coordinate 5,092 of NZ_JAAGVY010000066.1, forward strand.
AGGTTGAAGAACTTACACTTTACTTATTAGAGCAGCGGAAAGAAATAGAGTTGTTGAGAGAAGAAATCAATAAAAATTAAGGTGATGCTAAGCTTAAAAGATATTCAAACAGCATTCTTAGCGGTTGGTTTAGCGCTGGTTTTCAGCTCTTGCGATCCAGATGATGACAACACTTGTTGCGACCCTACAAATCCGGAGTGTACTAATTATGATCCGTGTTATGGAAAAATAGAGACAACAGCATTTTTCACGATTTCTCAAGCACTCTCAAATTTTGGAGAAAATGCCTCTGTTTTTATTGAAGATGATGTCGTAACTGGTGGCACTTTAAAATTTAGTGCGATCCCTCAAGAAGGTGCGACATACACTTGGATTTTGGGAATAGACACCACAATAGGTGGTTCAGAGATTACCACAACATTGGGGAACCTTCCAAATGGTTCGTACCCCAATACTCTAATCGTAACTAAAACTCCAGATACGCTATGCTTCCCGTTAGATGATGGACATGCCACTCATGCGCGATCATTCAATAAAATTTTGGGCTGTGAAGCAGCGATTTGGGGTCGCTACAGAGGTGTCTTCAGCAGTCAACCAAACGATTCTACTGAAATAGAGTTTGCCTTATCTTCAAATCATCTCGAAATACAACCGTTGCCTTGTCCTTCAAGCAATATTCAAGGGATTTTCTTTGTGAATGCGAATATGATTGGTGATACTCTTATGATGAATATTGATGGATCTGCTAACAGTATTCTAAGCTTTGCTGCTTATGGATCTATTGATAAACCAGAAGGCAAAGCAACCATAGATAGCAGCTCTAATTTAGTTTTGGCTGAATATACAATTTGGGATACTAGTTATACTTTTACAGGTAGAAAACTTTAGAATATGAATACAGCGATAAAGTGTTCCTTGGCAAAGTTTGGATTAATATCTATTTTCTTTGCGATCATTTTTCCGATTTTTGGCCAAGTTTGTATTAATGGTGTAAGTACAAATCCGCTGAATCCGGTGAATCTCGATCCGGATTTTCCTGACCCAAACAATTTGTGGCTTAATTCTTTTGACTTTGGTGAACACAATGGAAGTTCTTTCAATGACATTCTCTTAAATCCGCAAGGTGGGTGGGCTATTCCAGACTTTACCGCACCTGCACAGTTCCAAATGTTTAGTCCTTCTACATCTGCAGGTGTTCCAAGTGCCCCCACTTATCTCAGCCCTCCCCATTTCAAAATCGTGATTTTCATTGGGAGGACGGCTGGGAATTTCTCTATCTAGGTACCGGCTATTACCCAAATGGAGATCCCTTGCACATCGCTCCTGTGAATGCTCCAATATCAGATCCTCGAGCGGTTTATGATGGGCGAATACCTTACATGATTTACTATAACCGTTATCGTGGTATTATTCGACTTTTTGCAGGATTGTTTACTCCTTACGGCGCGGTGCAGAGTTTATCCGTAGATTTAACTATGAATAGCGAGAATGCGAATCCGTCACCATCTGAAACTTACACTGGATTACTTCGACACTTGGGAACTTATGACACCCCTTTAGATCAAGCAACTCCATTTCGAGGTCAACGGGGTGTGAATTCCACTGGGTTTTCCACAGGAGTTTCAACTAACCCTAAAGTCTGGTACACCTATGATTTTCAATTAGGTTATGATCCATGTACTTGCAACTCATTTAGCAAACTGAACTTTGAATTTAATGCTATTCAAAGCTCCACTATATCATTGTACGGTAGAATGATCACGGTGGAAGAACCATTAGTTGATGAGAACGGAAATGTCACATACAATCAAGATTTTTTGACTGCTTCCAGTATTGTATCGCAGGATCCAAATGGGTATATTCTTCGAAGTAGTATGGATGGACTAATTGAAGATTACAAAACTAGTTTAGAAACTTATGAAAATGAGTTAGAAGACCGCCAGTTCGGAAGAAGCCAATGGTTTATAGGCCTTTTACAGGGAAGTACGGAAGCAATTATAGGGGGAGCTGTTGGCACTTTTCCCGGTGCAATTGCAGCTGGGTGGATGAAAAAGAAAAATATGATCGTAGGGGCAGATTCAACAGCCTCGACGGATGGATTAAATGATGAAGTTACAAAGTACACCCAAGGCGCAACAAAGACCTTACTCGGTGGTGCGTATAAATATTTTTCGAATATGGTGTTTGGGGATAATAAGGAGCCCGTTAGACCATCTAGACCTGTAGCAAGTTTTTCTGAGATGCGTTTTTCGGGTGGAATTACAATACAAAATTCAGCTCCGTTTGTAGGTTTTTGGACACCGGGTACAGATTATATCGGTGAAGATTTTAATCCTTATAGTTACCCGTCTTACAACGAAGTCCTCGGTCTTTATGCTACTCTGCGTACCCCTGAGGTTAATATTGCTTCAAATTATCAGCAACCAGTCACCGAAGTTTTAAACTATACTACTGATCTCGATAGTAATTGGTGTTGTACACCAATACCTTCTCCATGCTTTGTAAATTCTACAGGCTACACCTTAGATTCTGTTGTCTACAAACAAAAAAGTGCCGAACAGGAACTCTACTTCAAACTCAAGAATCCATTGACTTATGCTTTGAATCCAGCAGTAGATCTCAATCTTGCCAAAACCAAGGTATACTTAAGTTATTCTATTACTTTAGAAAATGGAGACATAGTAACAAACCCTTGGAATTGGATAAACTATTTGTCCATCGATGCCTTCACAGTTGAGGAGGATGAGAATACTAATCTGTGGTTGATGCATGATATTCCAAGAGATGCGAACCCATCATTTAAGGGAACCAAAAGACAATTGCAACTTTCCTCGGGATGGTATGAGGTTGAGAACGTCACCAATCTACTTTTTGGCAGTAAATTGAAATCTACGGTATTATATCATGAGAACTATTCCACCTTCACTCCCTATTGCGGAACGAATGGTGGTACTGATACCGATATTCCAAACATTTTGACCGAAGGTTTACATTTCAAGCCAACCAAGATAGAGGTAAAGGTAATGGCAGACATGTATTTTGACCAGCTCAGCTTCACGGGTGAGGAGATCAATACTACCCAAGTATTTACCTATTTGTTATTAGATAAAGCAAATGGTATCGATATTATAGCTGATCAGAACAATATCATTCCTCCATCCTCAATTCCCGTTTTTGTAAATATGTATCCAGGTGAACTAACTATTGAATCGACTCTGCTATATCCGAATTGTCCTGAAGTTCTATTATCTAATTATGGCAGTTTTCCGTTTAATGTGTATGCAGATAGGATCATAATAAATAACGACCTTGGTGGATTAGGTGGTAGCGAGGGAGCTCTTTACATTTTAGATTCGTATTCAGAAATCGGATTAAAGCCTGGCTCTCATCTGACACCAAATCTGAAGCTAGGAATAAAAAGGGATCTTTACGGAGGGTCTATATCCTATCCTGCAACACCAACCGAGCTTTCTTCTTTTTGCGAATCTAATGATTATAATTCGGGTACTTTAAGTAGCCGAAGTAAGGAAGCATATAACAACAGAAAATTAGAACATGCAGAACTTAGAAGAACTGATTTCAATAATCTGGATAATCAAATTCAAATATACCCCAACCCCGCAAATTCTCAAATTTGGATAACCTCATCTTCAACGCCGATTTCAGAAGTTCAGATAATGGATATATCGGGAAGGGTTTTAATACATGAAAAATCAGTGAATAGCGATGTTAACAGAATTTCATTGAATATCAGCTCGCTTCAATCGGGTATATACCTTGTCAATACCAAATCTGGTAACGAGTCAAGTACGCAGAAATTAGTTGTAGAAAAGTAGATGTTTCTATAGAATGGAGGAAAGCATATCGTTTCATTTTTAATACAGAAAAGCTCTGCTTAGACGAATGGAAGATTCTTTAATTCCAATCTGAAATCTGAATTTCGAAATCATAAATCTACATTCCTATCTTTACCACAGAAATACATCTCAACAATATTGAACTACCCGAGTGTGAAGCACCTTTCAAATTATAAGACTCCCCTTGTTTTACTGTGCATTTTGTTTCTTTATGCTTGCAGAAGTGAAACACCAGTTCCAAAACCTGTTGGCTATTTTAGAATAGACTTGCCCACACCAAAATACCAGCATAAATCTCCGGATTGTCCTTTTGAATTTGACATTTCAGAGTATAGTCAGCTGGAATTGATTGTTGGTACGGCGCACCCCTGTTGGTTTAATGTTGCCTATCCGATGATTAATAACATAAAGTACTTTACGTATAAAGATGATGAAGGAAAGAAGCCGCTCGTGAATCTATACAAGATTTAATTTTTCTGGCGAAAATTTTGAAGAAGCCAAAGGATAGTCTCAAACTTTAGCCGGTTTTATGCTTGAATTATCGGGTCGACTTTTGGTGAAAAACGAAAAAGTGAATTTCGAGAATTATGTTCTAACGGTAGAAGCTGCCGACAAAAGACGGATTAAGCGTGTCAAGCTTACTTTGCTTCAAACCGAAGAAACGGAGGAAAAGGAGAAGAATAGGTAATTACAAGCTTCCTATTTCAAAAACTCATAAAAAAAAAAACGGTTTAATTGATTTTTAGTAGCATTAATTTTAATTTTTTTATACTGTTAGCACTTCAATAGTAAAATAATTATTCTACATTGAGACGTAAAGTAGGATTACGTATTTTGGAAACAATGCGTCGGTTCTTAAAGTAATTAAACACTCTTTAACATTCCAATCCAATAGGATTTTGCGTTTTAGTCAACCAGTAATCGCAGTTACATTGCCGTTCACCATAACCTGATCGTCATGAAAAAAATTTTCCTCTCCAGTATTATCCTGATTTTCCCATTATTTCTCTTCGCACAAATACCAGCTGAGCTTTACACCCAGGGTCAAGCTATATATTCCATAACAGGTGGTTATGGTATTGGAATAGATGTAGACCAACCGGATGCACGCCTGCATATTAATGATAGAAGTGTTGATCAAACGGCACTGCGCATTGATATGCAACGCCACTTAATACCTGGCGGAGGCGGAAACAACTATGGAATATCCTTATTTGCAATCAAGGCAAATACTGTAGATGAAACCGGAACTAAAATACTGACCGTCTTCACGGTAGATAAGTCCGGAAAAGTAAGTTCCGGGTTATCAGCAACGAGATTCGATGATCAGGTTTCAATTCAAGGCCCGTTATCCGTATATCAATCCCAGAATTATTCTGTGGGATTAGAAGTACCAACTTCAAGCCTTGAGCCGGAAATGAACTGGCGCGCAAATCAAAATAAAAATTTTAGATTTCGGAATATAAACACCAATAAGACAGTAATGACTTTAACACAAAACGGTCGTGTTGGAATCAATACAGAGAATTTTTTCGGAAATCATCGGCTTTATGTTGAAGGGTCGATTTATATTAGTGAAAATACGGACGAAGAACATTCATTGTATATTGAAGGATCAAGTATAGCCGAAGAAATGTTTGTTAAAGTTAAAGGTGAATGGCCCGATTATGTTTTCGCCAAAGAGTATGAGTTGATGCCATTAAATGAACTCGGCCATTTTATTGATATGCACGGCCATCTTCCTAAAATGCCTTCTGCAGATAAGGTCGAAGAAGAAGGACTGGCTACAGGCGAAACGATACGTTTACTTACTGAAAAAGTGGAAGAACTCACCCTGTATCTCCTACAACAGCAGAAAGAGATTGAGGAATTAAAAGCAAAGTTGACCAAATAAAATACGGTTATGAAACATTTAAATGAAATATTTAAATTTGGATTGGTGTGCTGTCTCATTCTTGGATTTTCTTCATGCAACCCTGATGATGATCAGGAAGCTCCTTGTTGCGACCCAACAAACCCCGCCTGCCCAAATTACGATCCTTGTATAGCAGTAACCGAACCTACCGCTGATTTTGCAATGCAGGAAGGTGTAATGACAAATAATGGTTTTATATTTGGTAGGGATGATTCTGTCTTTTACACCGATGTAAGATATTCTGCTCTGCACGACAGTTCTATTTATACACATACTTGGTATCTCGGAGCAGAAGTAATCTCAGATCCGGTTTTTTCACGCACGCACAATTATTCACCAGAAGTAAGGCCAGATTTCATTACTGTGAGTCATGTTATTGAATTCCCGGTAGATTCAACTTGTTTCACAAATCTTACGGGACGAGATTCATTGTCTAGAACTTACTACTTAATCAAATACGTAAATGAACTAGCTGTCTATGGTAATTTTCGAGGTGTCTTTGAAAATGAAACCGATTCATTTGATTTTAGCTTTGGAGTTTACGATAGTGACGGCAATGATGCTCTTGGAAATGTTTCTAGCTCGATATATACGGAAGTAAATTTTCACAACATTGGGGATACTACACATTATGGGCTTAGTGGCCGGAATAGTATTGGATATATGAATGGATCTGCTTCTGCCGACCCACGGGGATTCATACTACCCCAAGATACTCCGGGTATTTATAAACTTTCATATAAATTATATCTAATAGACTTTGTAGTTAACGCCAGAAAATTGAATTAATCATGCCGCATACTAACCGAACTTCCTTATCATTCCTGATTTTACTAATTTGCAATACTAATCTATTTGCGCAATGTGAAAAGGAGATTTCAACGAATCCTCTCAATCCAATCAATACCGAGTTCATGGAGCTGGCGAATGAATGGTATCAAACCAATGCGCCGTATAGCATGAATTCATACCTGAATGCCTTCAATTGGTATCCGCCTGGAAATACGCAATATGTAATAAATCTGAATGAAGGCTGGGAACATAATTTAGTAACATCAACATACCTGCCAATGAACAACCCTTTTGTTCAATCAGGTGATTACACCTTCATTCACGCCCAAAGTGCGATTACTAACAACCGAGATTTCCATTGGGAAGACGGTTGGGAATTATTATGGATGAATTTAGGAAAATATCCTGATGGTATAAGTGCATATGGATTGACGGCTGGCTCCGTATTTGGAGACAATAATATTCTTCACAACCCAAACCCCACAAATATTCCCTACTTTGTACTCTACAACCGATATAGAGGGGTTCTTAGACTATTTGCAAATGTCTGGAAAGACAACTTACAACCCAATTATCAAGAAGTATTGATAAGGCTGCAATTTGATCAGGCATCTGTCGACAATGGAATCTCTGGAATTTTAAGGAGTATTTTAAACTATGACACTCCGTTGGATCAAGAAACTTCCGGAACTGTGCACTGGTCTCCTCGCCTGCAATCCACATCATCACCAAACTGGCTTGTTGCCGATTTTCAGATGGCTTTTGACCCTTGTATATGCTTACGCGAGACCAATTCAGTTGCGGAAAATGGAAACAACACTACTACTCCCGGCAAATTACAATTTGTTTTCTCGACAATTCAAACTTTAAACATTGATTTACAGTCGCGAGGTATTTCTGTCGATCAGCCAATTACATCTGCAAGTTTAACCGAAGATTTTTTCAATATGTCTGATGTTAATACTGGCAATTACGAGCCGGGACAGCGGGTTTACACCAAAATGTCGGACATGTTTGAAGAATACCGGCGACAATTGATAAAGTACCAATCCGATCTGGAGGAATACAATTCGTCAACCTCAAATGGAATAATACAAGCCCTTTTTAGTAAAGTAGGCAAACCACTAGTTGATCAAGGAGTAAATTTCACTGAATTCGATTTTGTTGTAGATTCCGTAAAAGTCGATACAGCTGTGTCAGGTTTGACGGTTGAGGAAATTCAGCAGAAGATTGAAGAAGTTGAACAAAAGTTTAAACTTAAAAATACATTTGCGGAAGTGGGAGAAGATGCTCTAAACGGGCTAATTAAAGGTTTAGTAGGAGTGGGTTTTGATTATCTCAACATGGAACTTTTTCCTAAAAAATCCGCTCCGGTAAAACCTACGACTCCTATTGCCACATTTTCTGAAACTGTTTATAAAGGAGTAATAAATGATACACTCCGTCAAAACGGACCACAATTAAATCAACCTGGGGGTGTTACTTTTACAGAAAAAGCAGAATTACCTTCTGATAATCAATTTGGTTGGGGATACAACATGACAGACTTATCATTGTATTCGCTTCCCGCATATAATAAAGTTCTAGGACAAGTAGCACTTTTAAAAACACCGCATCCCTTAATTCATGCAGAGCTAGATAAATCTCCTTTAGAAACTCAATTTCACGAAGTTTTAGGATGTTGGGGTTATTACGAAACGAATTTTTCTAATACACTCGACCTTCAAATCAGACTAGATGAAGCTCTTGAAATTGCATTGAATAGAACACTCGATTTTAACTATGATAAAACCGAAACTTATGTCGGGATTGAAATTGAAGTTTTTACTCCAAACTCCCCTATGCCGAGAGGAACTGAAAATCTTGAAAGTGAAATAACAAACACCAACCAAAACATATATCTGGTAAGTGATTACAATGACAATGGCACAAGGAAACAAATATATAATTCGTCATGGGTACCGCTTAGTGATGTAAATCAACACGTGTATTCAATTCACACTGTAGAATCGTATCGCGATCGAATGTCCGTTGGTGAAGGACCACTGCCACCTGGGTGCTCTATTTATGAAGGATCTCAATATTCTAATTATGATTTTAACTCTGAAATTAAATCAATTAAGTTAAAATTCATTCATGATATGTATTTCGAGCAGATAGGTTATTTAGGCCGCCCTATAAACACAACCCAAGTAGCGACTTATATTCTATACGAAAGAGATTCATTAATAAATAATTTTAATTCTAGTTTTGAATCTTGGGACGACACACCTGCTTCCGGCCAATTTGACCTTTATACACCAGGAATTGTGTCTCTCGGTAATCAGTATACTACCGAAAATATTGATATAAATCATGATATGGTCACGCAAGTTATCGGGACAACTATCTTTATAAATGCAGAAGAAATTGCTATAAACGGACATATTACAGTAGAAGCAGGGTACAACTTAGTTCTAAATGCCGTGAGTAATATCCATACCACTCCAGAGAGTAGAATAGGACAGAGAATTACGCTAAAGATTAAAAAAGATTTTTACAACACCCCTATTTTCAATTATGCGGCTGATTCAGCTGTTTACAATTTCTGTAATGAGGTCAATTCTTACCAGGCACACATTTCCTCAAGTCGAGTAAAAGCTAGAAGAGAATTAGGTTCTCAAGGCATATCCAAACCCGTTCTAAAGAATAATGTTTCAATAGTAAATGTTGTTTCTATCCACCCCAACCCAGCAAATTCTCAAATTTGGATAACCTCATCTTCAACGCCGATTTCAGAAGTTCAGATAATGGATATATCGGGAAGGGTTTTAATACATGAAAAATCAGTGAATAGCGATGTTAACAGAATTTCATTGAATATCAGCTCGCTTCAATCGGGTATATACCTTGTCAATACCAAATCTGGTAACGAGTCAAGTACGCAGAAATTAGTTGTAGAAAAGTAGATGTTTCTATAGAATGGAGGAAAACATATCGTTTCATTTTTAATACAGAAGAGCTCTGCTTAT
>NZ_JAAGVY010000067.1 GCF_010686655.1 Cryomorpha ignava
TACACAATACTAAATACACAATACTAAATACACAATACTAAATACACAATACAAAATACTAAATACTCAATATTCTATGTCAAACAATCTGCTTAAAGGAAAGAAAGGAATCATATTTGGAGCGCTAAACGATATGTCTATCGCTTGGAAAGTCGCTGAACGTGCGCATGAAGAAGGAGCTGAATTTGTACTTACTAATGCACCTATCGCTATGCGAATGGGCGAAATAAACAAACTTGCAGAAAGCTGCGGAAATGCGCTTGTAATTCCTGCCGATGCTACAGATATGGACGATCTGTCTAATTTGTTTGACAAGGCAACCGAGCACTTAGGAGGCAAAATCGACTTTATTCTTCATTCTATTGGTATGTCTCCAAACGTGCGTAAGGGCAAGCATTATACCGAAACCAACTATGATTTTTATCATAAAACACTTGATATATCTGCCATGAGCCTGCACCGTGTGCTAAAAACGGCCTACGAAAAAGATGCGGTCAATGATTGGGGTTCTGTAGTGGCACTGTCGTACATTGCAGCTCAGCGTGTTTTTCCAGATTATAATGATATGGCAGATGCCAAGTCGCTTCTTGAGTCAATTACAAGAAGTTTTGGATACCATTACGGCATACGCAACAAAGTGCGTATTAATACCATTTCTCAATCACCCACTATGACTACTGCCGGGAGCGGAGTTAAAGGATTTGATGAATTTGTGGCTTACGCCGAAGATATGAGTCCACTGGGTAATGCAGGTTCGATCGAATGCGCCAATTACGTGGTCAGCATGTTTAGCGATTTGACAAAATATGTTACCATGCAGAATCTGTTCCATGATGGGGGTTACAGCTTTACAGGTGTTTCAGAAAAAGTAATCGAAAAATTTAAGCAATAATATTTAATGTTATACTAACTGGAAGCAGGGCGATTATTCGCCCATGCTTTCGTCTGTCATTCTAAATTATGGATTTGAGATTTATTCAAAATCTCTGACAGTTCACTCAGCATCATAGCTGTAGCTCCCCACACTATTTCGCCATTTACCTCGTAATATTTTACCGGTATTTCGGTATTCATAGAGCTTACAAAAAGCATTTTCTCGCGAATTGCTGCCGCATTTAGAAATACCGAAACAGGGGTCTCAATAATACGTTGCACCTCTATTCTGTCTCGCTTAAAAATAGGTGCCTCCTTAGCGTAAGCCAGAAATGGTGTAACCAAAAACCGGCTGGGAGGAATATAAACCTTCGTTAGTTCGCCAATTAAAAATACACTTTGCTCATTGATTCCCACTTCTTCATTGGCTTCGCGCAAGGCAGTTTGCCAAAGCGATTTATCTTCCAATTCGCGCTTGCCACCGGGAAAACTCACTTGGCCACTATGCGTACCCTCATAAACATTTCGTAGCATTAACACGGTATAAAGTTCTCCGTTTTTTGGATACAGCAATGTCAATACCGCACTCTGCCTGGCTGTAGGGTCGATATTTGAAATATTATCCGGTGGAGGCCGGTCGTAATTAATAAGTCGTTTTTGGGCATTCCATCCGGGCAATGGCGACTTAAATGCACTTGAAAGTTTTGCGATTATTTCATCCACGATGCAAAGGTACGAAGCTTTGATAATTATATTTGCGGATGCCTGTTTTTCAACTTAACGATGATTCCTTAATCTTTCCATCAGCGCTGCTGGCAAATGATGAAGGATTACTTGCAATAGGAGGAAAGCTTCACGAAGATTGGCTGCTAACTGCTTATTCGCAGGGGTTGTTTCCTTGGTACAATGCCGGAGATCCTATTCTTTGGTGGAGCCCCGATCCGCGTTGTGTGCTACTTCCTTCGGAAGTGAAAGTGCAGAAAAGCATGAAACCACTTCTCAATAACTCGGATTTTGAATTCAAGCTTGATTCTGAATTTGAGCAAGTTATTGATATCTGTTCTAAGATTCCACGTAACGATCAACATGGAACATGGATTACAAAAGAAATGAAAAATGCTTATATCAGACTGCATGAGGTAGGTATGGCGCATAGTGCTGAAATTTGGAGGAAAGGTAAGCTCGTTGGTGGTTTATATGGTGTAAGTATAGGTGGTGTGTTTTTTGGCGAGAGCATGTTTAGTCATGAGCCCAATATGTCGAAACTTGCGTTGATACGGCTCTGTAAATGGCTTGAAAACAGGGATTTTTTGATGATCGACTGTCAAGTGCCCTCACCTCATTTAGCCAGAATGGGTGCCATCGAGGTAGATCGAATCCATTTTTTAGAAGCTTTAAATCAAGGGTTGATGCAGCCAACGAGAAAAGGTAAGTGGGAAGTTTAGCTTGCTCAAATTATGGAGGCAGGACCTTTTCTTGTCTGTAGTGAGAATGAAAAATACGCATTTAGCACCTCTGACAGCATAAATTGATTCTGAAAGTCTGGAATTCTTAGCTTTGCCAAAATTTTTGATAGCATGTATCCAGAAGTATTCTCGGGAATTTCGGTTTCCGGTATTTATATTCACGAACCCGGCGGTCTTATTACCGATCTGCTTATTGCCATTCTTTGCCTGGCTCTACTTCTCAAATTACCGAGGCTAAAAGATTCTTTTCAAAAATACTGGGCACTTTTTATCGCAATGATTGGGCTCGCTGGAGTAGGGGGCGCACTTGTTCACGGATTTCCGACCGTACTAGGCGAATCTCTTTTCTATTGGATGTGGACTTTAAAAAACGTGTTTCTGCCCATTGGAAATTACTTTGCAGCCTTTGTAATTCTTTCGGCTGCCTTTCCGGCAAAAATGCGCTGGCTTAATATTCTTCTTCTCATTAAGATGGTCGTGGCAAATGCATTTATGTTTTACATTTATTCTTTCTTGCCCATAGTAATAGATATTGCCCTAACCTATTTTCTCGTTATATGGCTGTCAATCAGGCTTACAAAATCCATTCCCGCATATAAACAAATCAGAAATGCTTTTTTGGTTGTCTTCTTTTCCGGTTTCCTGTATCTGGTGAAATACGACATCAACCCGGTGTGGTTCTCGCACAAAGATTTGGTTCACGTTTTTGTGCTAATCAGTGTTTACTTGATTTACAAAGCCATTAAAGTAAAAGACAAAGACTACGATTTCGGTAAGGTGTAGTATGAGGTTTTCAATTAGAACAAACATTCGGTTCACCTTGGAAATCTAATTCCTCACCAAGCCAAACGGCTGCAAAACCTTTGTAAATCCCAACGCCCATGGCTTTGTATTCAGTTGACTTCCAAATTTCTTTATTGAGAAGCACGGCATTGTGTCTGGGACTTTTTTTCCAGCTGTTCAAAGCATCAAGCGCACTTACTTCCTTATCAGGAAATTGACTATTAAATTGCGCCATAACTATTTCATAACCATCGCCTTGATAGCTGTTTATCTCTCTGGGTTTATTCCACATACAATCTCCATCGTCTCCAGAATTGTAGCAGCACCCACTCCATTTTTCGCCTTTCGACCAGGAATGCATATTGCATTTTCCATTTTCGTCATACGGCTTTTTTTCAATCAAATCGCGTACGTGTAATTGCGCTACTTCTGTGAGCGAAGCTGAAAGTGTTACCGGTTGCAGGCCATGAGTTGTTCGGTACTCATTAATGAGATCTGCCAGAGATTTTTCGTTCTCTGAAATACACACAACAGTATCGGTCAATTCCTGCCGAGAATCGGTGAAATCAAAAAAAGGGATCAAGAAAAATGAAAATAGAAAAAAGAATGAGTTCATCATCTTCTTAAACGCATGGCGCTTATTTTTGGTATGCCATATATTTTAATGAGACCTGAATAGCCGGGCTTTGAGAAATTTGAACAAAATCTTTTTTTAAGAAATTTTCTTCAAAACATCTTGAAGAACTTCTAAATGCTTTTAAAATTATTAGTATTTTAACGGGAAATTATAAGCCACCTATGATATTACTCGCCAGCGCGACCGAAATCCCTTTTTTGACAGAGATTATGGTTATTCTCGGTCTTTCTATTCTCGTAATATATATTTTTCAAAAGCTAAATATGCCTGCTGTGCTGGGCTTTTTGGCTACTGGTGTAATGTTTGGCCCTCACGCTTTGGGTTTTGTACAGTCTGGTGAAGAGATAGAAATGCTAAGTGAAATAGGTGTTATCTTACTTCTGTTTATAATCGGATTAGAGTTTAGTATAAAAAGCTTGGTATCAATGAAAAAGGTGGTACTTGTAGGCGGGAGTATGCAGGTAGGCCTTACTATTTTGCTTTCTGGCCTTATAGCTTATTTCCTCGGGTTTGGAATGAATGAAGCAGTTTTTCTGGGTTTTCTTATTTCTTTGAGCTCAACCGCCATCGTTCTTAAAGTGCTTCAGGATAAGGGGCTTATGCGAACCCCTCAAGGTAGAATAGCCCTTGGAATCTTGATTTTTCAAGATGTAATCGTGGTGCCTATGATGTTGCTTACACCAATTTTGGCTGGGCTTGATTCAAATGTGGCCATGTCTCTCTTCATATTGCTTATTAAGGTTATACTTGTTATAGGACTGGTATATGTCTCTGCGCGACATTTGGTGCCGCGCCTATTGCACGAAATTGCTCGTACACGTAGCCGTGAACTTTTTCTAATTACCATCATTGTTATTTGCTTTTCTGTAGCCTATTTTACATCTATAATGGGCCTCTCGCTTGCTCTGGGGGCATTTATGGCTGGTTTGAGTATTAGCGAAAGTGAATATAGCCATCAGGCTACTGGTTTAATCATTCCATTTCGGGAAATATTTACTAGCTTTTTCTTTGTTTCAATAGGAATGCTACTCGATTTAGATTTTGTAATTCATAATCTCGCTTTGGTCGCGCTATTCACATTTGGCGTTTTCATCATTAAATTTGGCATCATAGTCCTTTCTACGCTGGCGTTAAAGTATCCGCTAAAAACCGGAATTGTCGCCGGATTTAGCCTTTTCCAAGTAGGTGAGTTTGCATTTATTCTATCCAGAAGTGGTTTAGAGACAGGATTGCTTAATGACAATACCTACCAGTATTTTCTTTCGGTATCGATTCTTACAATGGGTATGACACCCTTTTTAATCGACTATGGCGACAAGCTTGCGGCAAACCTTTTGCGCACACCCTTTAAAAAGCTGGCTTTTATGGAAAATGCAGTTGGAAATGTTGTGGAAACTGATACAGATGACCTGGATGAATTACAAGGACACCTTATTATAATAGGATATGGTACGAATGGCCATAATGCCGCACGAACAGCCCGAAAAGCTGAAATTCCCTATGTCATATTAGAAATGGATGCTGATTTGGTGAAAAAAGCAAAAGACAAAGGTGAGCCTATACTTTTTGGCGACGCCAAAAACACTCATATTCTTGATCATGTTCGTATTCATAGAGCACGGGTGGCAGTAGTTGCTGTATCAGATCATCATGATGCATTGGTTATTGTTTCTCAAATTCGAGAACTGTCCAAAACGGTACATGTAGTTATTAGAGCCAAAACCATTGCTCAGTCCGAAGAGCTTTTAATAGGTGGTGCAAGCGAGGCAATTAGCGAAGAATTTGAAGCATCGGTTGAAGTGTTTGCACGAATGCTCAATCAATTTTTGGTAAGCAATGATGAGATTGATGACTATATTGAAACGATAAGAGATGAAACCTACAGCGCAATACACAGCAACTACCATGTGTATAAGCGCAATGCCGTTGAAATAGCAAAACTAAAAACAGCCAATATTCATATTGATCGCCATAGCCTTTTTAGTGAAAAACACCTCTGCGAAACCAAAATATTTGATGAAAATAAAGTGAGAGTGGTAGGTATATTGCGAAATGGTAAACTCAAAAAGAACTTTACCGGCGATACAATTCTTCGCGAAGACGATGAAGTCATTATAACCGGAAGCGAGCTGAACATCAATTTTTTTATGAATCAATGGGAGGAGTTAAACGCAAAAAAAATGCCCGACCTTGATGAGGTATCGGGCATCTAATTGTTTTAACCTATTTTATTACTGGGCTGAAAAAACTTTCTGGTCGCCATTTGGATAATAGCAATTAAGAATTGAGTCCATTTCAGCATTTCCTTTACTTATTGCTATGGCCTTTTGCCAGGTTTCATCACTCAAAAGGGTTCTGAGAGGTTGATCGCATCCTGAAAGACCCTTAAACGCCTGGAGCAATTGCTTATCCCAAACTTTATGATACTTTAATAAGTCATTGGGGTACACTACTTTCCGCTTCGTGCCTTCGTCTATTCCCCGAAAGGGTGACTCAATATTGAGATATCCATAATCGTCAGTAAGTTGCTCGCCTGGCTGAATATCGCGAATGGCAATCTCAAAGTCATAAGCCGTTGTGAGGCAGTTTGAATTAAAACTGTGATTTACAAAACGCGCATTGTCCCAGCATAATACGAGTTGGCCCTGATTATTTCTAAAACAATAGGTGTCTAATATTTCGCGGTAAAGCGGATCAAAGTCATGAACTTTTTCTGGATCAAACTCGCGGTCTAATTTATCCAGCGCCCAGGTGATGGTTCCTTTCGGGATAAATTCGGTGGCTATCACACCATATCCGACATCATTACTAATAAATTTTAATTCTGTTTTTGGATGTATCATATTTTAATGAATTGCTGGGTGAATATCATTAATTAGTGAATATTTTGATTAAATTGATGTAAATTTTAATCGATTGAAGGTCAGGTTAATGTAAGCGACATCCACCTTTTTTGATTTTCAAGGTATTCAAAAATATACGTAAAAGCTGCTTAAAAACCAAAAAAGATTCTAATAGAATCAAATATAGTAGATTAAAGAAGTAAATAAAATAGGATTAAACCAAATAGGTTCAACTAAAAAGGGACTTTAATTGCTCTTTCAATTTTTTGGCAATGAGTGGTTTATAAAGAAATCCGTCAATATTCTTATCGCTCATAATCGCATCTAGATCAGATAGGTCGGCCGTGCTTGATGTGAGAATAAAGAAAGGTGGGCTTTCTGGCTTATTGAGATTTAAATCCTGAATTTTTTCAAGAATTTCTAAACCGTTTTCGCCACTCATTCTATAATTTATTAGAATGTAATCGGGTGGTTCAATGGTTCGCTGCAAAGCTTCTATAAGTTCATTGCCAGATCTATACACTTCCACTTTCTCGGCGAGGCGCTTTAGGTAGATGATTCTTTGGATAACATATAATTCGACTTCATCATCATCTACAATATATGCCTTGAGATGTCTGAGCTTCTTCATTTTATTTCTTCTGATTCGGAATAGTCAGTTTAAACCTTGTGCCTTTTCCCAACACAGAGTCAACTGTAACTTGTCCTTTAATTCTGTGTATAGCTTCTTTTACTAAGTAAAGCCCTAGCCCGGTACTCTTTGAATCCTTATTTTTAGGGCTTCTGTAAAACATATCGTAGATTTTGGGCAATTCTGCCTCAGAAATCCCAATTCCAAAATCCTCCACATCTACCGAGTACACTTCTTCGGTTAAATTTGTTTGAATATTGATTTCGTATGGATCAGAATTTTTCCGTCCGTATTTTACAGCATTGGATATAATATTGCTCAGGCAAATCTTCAACCGCATTCGGTCGGAATATAATTCTTTCGCACCAGTGTGTATAAAATTGATTTTACATTTCGGATGGTACGATTTTAAGGAGTCAATAATATCGTTTATAAGAACTTCAACTTGAACAGCTTCAATGCTTATTTCCGATTTAAAATTACGATAGTAATCAAGAGTGGTTTGAATATAATTATCCATTTTTATCACACTCTTTTCCATTAGTTCAAATAACTGAACCTGGCTGTCTATTTCTTTTTCGAGTTTTGCGAGATTTATTAAACCAAGCATAGACATAAGCGGAGCGCGAAGATCGTGAGAAACACTGTAAACAAAACGATTAAGCTCAGAGTTTGTTCTTCTAAGCTCTTCATTTTTAACACGAAGCGCCACTCTAGCCTCGTACATAGAAAAACCTGTCTGCAAAGTTGATTGCATTAAATCATTGTTCCAGGGTTTTACCAGGTATTTGTCAATTTGCCCTTTGTTTACCGCTTCAATAACTGTTTGAGAGCTGGTGTATGCAGTAAGCAAAATGCGGATTGGATCTGGGTTTTTGGCGTGTAAACGTTCAAAAAATTCAACACCGGTCACTTCAGGCATACGCTGATCGGCTATGATGATCTGAGGTGAAATGGTTTCCAATAAAGTAAAAGCTTCATTGGCAGAATTGGCCAAATGCACGTCATGATCGCGTCTGAAACTTGCCTTAAAGGCACTTAGATTGTGCACTTCATCATCAACATATAAAATTGATATTTTACTTTTAGGATTTGTCATTATTCATCATTCATATCTATTGCTGATTTTACAGGTAATTTAATGGTGAACTTCGCACCATTATTTACTTCTGAATCTACCTTAATCTGTCCTTTGTGCTTTTCAATAATTTTAAATGAAATGCTAAGCCCAAGACCGGTGCCTTCACCTACATCTTTGGTTGTAAAAAACGGATCGAAAATACGATTTTTATGCTCTTCAGCAATTCCTAAACCGTTATCTTCGAAACTAATGTAAACAAAATCTCCATTGTGCCAAGATTTTATATTTAAGAATAAATCAATTTCATCATCTTTTTTTGACAACGCCTGTAAAGCGTTGTTTGCGATATTCATAAATACTTGATTTATTTTGCCGGGCAGGCATTCTACATTTGGTAAATCACCAAGTTCCTTATTGATCCGAACGTTCGCTGGTATAGTACCACGTAATATGACTAGAGTAGATTCAATCCCTTCGTTTATATCTACATATTTTAAATTACTCTCATCCAAGCGACTGAAGTTTTTTAGTCCACCCACAATTTCTGCAGTTCTTCTCGCGCCGTCCTGAATTCCATCAAGCAATTGATCTATCTCATTTTTAACATACTCAATATCTACTTCTTTTTTGAAAGCTTCTATTTTTTCCTTCTCACTGTCAAACTCTTCATTTGTTCTTATTCCGTCGTATTTATCAAGTATATCCAGAATATCTTTCACATCATATCGCAATGGTTTAATATTGGCAATTACGAAGTTTATTGGATTGTTAATTTCGTGAGCTATACCAGCGGTGAGCTGGCCTAGCGAAGCCATTTTCTCTGCATCAACCAGCTGGCTCTGCGTTTCCTGCAAATTGTGTAAAGTTACTGAAAGTTGGTTATTTGAAGTTTCTAAATCCAATGTTCGTTCGCTCACTTTCTGCTCTAGTTGTACATTTTGCAAGGTGACCATTTCCTCGTTTTCTTTCGAAATTCTAAGAGCATCGGCCTGCGATTGAGCTTTTTCTTTTTTCAAAATATTAATTCTATCTGCCAAAGCAAGCGAAAGTAGTACAACTTCAATAGCGCTTCCTACCATCAACATGTAGTTAGTAAAGGGATTTGATGGAATGAGTCCGGAATCTTTTAAAGAATAAATAACAATTCCAACCAAAAGAATACTCCAAGCAAGAAGATAAAACTTGGCCGGGGTATATCCACTTCTGTAAACAACGATGCTAGTAGCGAAAATGTAAAAACCAACCACTCCTATACCTATTTGAGAAGCGACGTGGACAATCGGGTTAATATCGATCAGCGCAAAAATAAATATCGTTATAAAGTATATATAGATCAAATTCGATATTTTGTGAAGTCTAGGAGCGTATATGCGAGTCCGTAAAAATTCGCGCAAGAAAGTGATCGATGAAATACTGACAAGTGAAGTGAATAAATAAACGCTTCTGCTGGCCAACCAGGAAAATTCTGGCCAAATATATAAATGGGTATAGCCCTCTAGAGCGGCCTGCGTAATACCAACGAAGAAAACGTAGATTACGTAAATCAAATAGCTTCGGTCTCTTACACTTAGGAAGATAAAGAAATTGTACAGCATCATAACTATTATAATCCCAAAGTAGGCACCAAATAGTAGATTTGAGTTCGTATAAAGATTCCAAGTACCTTCTTGAGTAGCGATATAAACAGGCAAAACAATTTGTTCAGCTGTAGCTATGCGCATATAAATTTTTTGCGTTTCACCTTCGTGGATGATTAATGGAATTCTGTAATTTCGCTTCGTGTTGAAAGGTGTAGCAGTTTTAGAAAAACTTTCGCCTACGGTATATGCAGATATTATAGAGTCAACATCATTAAGAATATAAATATCAAGGGTATCAAGTAAAGGTTGATTTATTAATAAGTTAAAATCCCGGCTATCAGAGATGTTCTTAACGCTAGTACGTACCCAGTAAGCTCCCTTTGAAAATCCAAGATTAGGCCTTGCTGCTTCGTTATTGATAAAATCCTTATGAATAATCTCTTGGAGTGATAATCTTCCTGAATCATCATTGTAAACTTGCAATTCCTTCCCCAACACCTCTAAGGTAAATGCGTCGCTTATTACCAGCTCATTTTGAGCTTGAACGAATAATTGCTGAAAAAGCAGCAGAACCAGGAAGAATTTTTTCATTTAAAAGCGTAATCTATGACTCCCACATTTTTCAACTGCATATCATGACTGTACAATATTTGATTGTCATCGCCTATGGTCTCAATTCTTTCCAGATTTGGATTTTCTCTCAAAGCAATGATTTTTTCTTTGTACATACCAAATGTATGTTCCAGTGTTCGCGGATTCATGGATAATACGCGCGCAACGTAGTTAGAGTTCGGATAAATAAATTCACCATTATTTCCAAGACTGGTTTCTATGCGATAACCCATTTGTCTGGCTATTTTTAAGGTGTACGACGCCACTATGGTAAAAATGGAAGTAATAGGAAGCTGGCTGCACAAAGCCATGCCTGCCACTACCAGATTTATTGTTACTCCCATATTGGGTGCTTTGCTGCGGCTATTCCATAAGCCACATAGCTCTGAAGTGCCGCCCGAAAGGGCATAATGACTAACCATGTCATGAATACTTGCGTCAAAATCAGAAACTGCATCTTCTACAGGCAACGGATGAATACCATCAGCAATTTGTACGCGGATTCCACCCAGAAGATCTCTACTATCTCTGTCGTAAGCCATTATAACATAAACATTTGGGTTATACGCCCAGCTTACGTTATTTGTTGTGATATTGCCGAGATTAAATCCTTCTAATACCTTTTTGTGACCATCAGCAAATTCGTAACAAGTTTCTTCTTCATCTATTGCTCTAAACGCACGAAGTTGAATCATTATCTTTTTTGAAAGTGTTCATTAATATTCCTTCTATAAGATTTTACTACCGGTTTATGGGCGTAAAACAATCGAAAAATAAAAACGGGTTCTTTCGTGGTTAGCGGGGAAATAATACGCTTTAATTGGTTTGCAGCTATTTGCAATTCTATTGCTTGTTTGTCACTTAAATCATTTTTTGTACTAAGTCGTTGCAAGATAAGACTAATAGGTGACTGCGGTTGAAATCCTATTTTTTCTGCATTGGCTCCTATCCATACGCGCTCCATATCTCTTCCTGCGTCAATGAAATCAATAGGGGAGTGAGAGTGACGTGTAATAATGCCCAATACGGAGGCGGCACTAGTGCTTTTTCTGGATAGTTTTTCAAAGGCGGTTCCACCGCCCCATTCTACCAATTTATCTATTACATTTGTTTCGCGGGCCAATTTAAAACCGGTGAGTTCGCCCACCGTAAGATCTACTGTATTAATATCAATTCCATCTTTTGTTTCTTCGGCTTCTTGAGCACTCCAGCGCATTTCTTCTATAAAATTCTGGTGGCCAGTAGGGTGCATTATTCTAAACCTTTCGGCAAATGCAATGACATCAGAGAGTGCTTCTTTAGTTTCTGAGTCTTCAATTATCAATAATTCAGATCCGTTTTTTTCGGCAATACGCTTTAAATATTGAATATGCTCAGCGCTAATTTTTTCGCCTGGTTCAATATTTCTATTGGTACGTCGATCAAAAATATGTTGACTTAATTTTTTGTCGTCAGCGTTGAAGTCTGCCTTTTCGGCAAAAGTCAAATGGGCAATGATATCCTTGCTTTCCGAAACTGGAAAATTGTTAACAGATGCTTCAACCCCTTGTTTTACGCCTGCTAATACTGCATTTTCTAATGATGCTCCGAGGGCTATGTACGAAGCAATAAAATTATGGTCTAAAAAACTGCTAATAAGAGAGGCATCCTGTTTCAGCTGCATTATTCCATCTGAGTAAGACCATCGCCAGGGTTGCAAATTACCACCCGAAGGGGCGTGACATGCGGCTTTAGCAATATTTTCAATTGCGGCTTGATTCAAGTGCAATTCATTTACTGCTGCTTTAGGAATCGATCCAAAATCGATATTTCCTGAATCTACTTTTTTTGATTCAATTCGCTCATTTTTCAGCTTATTTTTATTCCCGATAAGCGCTTCAACATCTACATAGTATCTGCCCGACTCGTGGTACTGATCCAGGAGAATTCGTCTTACCACATCGGCAGTTATACCACCTCCCAGGGTAACGGCAGATGCGAGCTGAGGCCAGGTAGTAATCGTTTCACCGATTTCAAGCATACTTGCCTTGGCTCTTGTAGATATGGTGTCTGCACCTACAATGGCGAGCATATATGGAATTTTATCCTCGTTGGTTTTTAAAGTTTTTAATTTTTCAGGGTTTAAATCGCCAATGGTGCCATGAAGCAATGGCCGATTGGGCTCTAAATCAAAGCGCTCTACATCAACCATCCCGCGATCACTGGCCTCCATTACCACAGGAATTTTCATTTCGCGCGCTTTATAACGACTCAGTACTTTTATATCAAGGCCATCACACTCATCAATAAAGAGATCTAAATTCCCACCTTTTGTAAAAAAATCGTCAATATTCTCTTCGGTGAGCCCGTCTGTAAAACAGGTAAGCTTTAAGTAGGGATCTATTTCCAATATTTCTCTCGCTACTGCATACACCTTGCTCAATCCCATATTGTGCACTCCGGTGCGAATTCTGTTCAAATTGGTAAGCTCGAGAGCGTCAAAGTCGGCTAAACGCAATTCCCCAAATCCACGCTCCATCGCCATAGTTACCGCTACAGATTGCCCAACGGAGAGACCGACTAATCCCACCTTTTTGGTAGCAAGAATCTCTTGCTCCCGGGGGCTAATTTTATAGTGGTTTCTATTGGTTCTTACCTGGGTAAACTCTTTTTTATCAAGTATGTGCACCAATCTGTTTGACCAGGGGTAATAAACCCATACTCCGTATATTTCCTTCGGTTCACTACCAAAATAATCGTTTGTAGCGTTGAGTAGTGCAGCGCCACTTAAGCGTTTTCGAGGATATTGGCACTTTATCAGTTCTTTTACCTGATCAACTATTTCATCGGTAACAACAGGTTTTTTAGTATCCAAAATATCCAAGAAGTGCGCTAAATCTCCTTCCTTTTTTAAATTTAATAAAACCGGTTTCCATACCGTTACATCCGCTTTTACCGCGTTTGAAAGTTTTCTGTCTAAAAAATCAATATCTATCATAAAGATATAAAGGGCTTATTGAGTAATTTTAATACCTTCGAATCTATTAATTAAAATGTGTTTTTTCACATTTTTTGTAAAAAATTAGACGAGCCATAGTAGTATGTACGATAACAAGGGTAAAAGAGAAGAAGAAGAAAGTAAAATGAGATCGGCCATTTTATATATTGATGATGAGGAGCACAATCTTGTTGCATTTAAAGCTGTTTTGCGGCGCGATTTCGAAATCTACACTGCAATTTCTGTAAAGGAAGCGCGTAAATACATGGAAGATCACGAAATAAAAATTATTGTGTCAGACCAGCGAATGCCTCAAACTACTGGTGTTCAATTTTTTTCTGAAATAAAAAATTCTCACCCAGAGCCTATTCGCATTCTTCTTACCGGATATAGTGATATGGAGGCAGTAATAGATTCAATTAATAAAGGAGAGGTGTATCGCTATCTTACCAAACCCTGGGATTCAGATTATATGAAATCTATTTTACACCAGGCTATGGAACTCTTTGACCTCAGACGGGAAAACAAGAAATTAATATCGGACCTTAAAAAAGCTAATGAGCAATTGGAATTTTATCTGCGCCAAAAGTTATTAAGCTGATTTTACCAAGAAGGGCTTGAGGTCAGAGATTTGTCATGCTGGCTATCAGGAGGGGCAAGTTTCTAAAATACCCGCAAAAAACTCCCCGCCCCCTTAGCTATTTTAGTGAACAACCTAGTGTTATCTCAAATCGGGGTTCACATTGGCGATACCCACCGTAAAACATTTACTTTTTCTGATGGTTAATTACAAAATATGATCGAATATAACATGCTGACTTCCGATTTTGAACCTGATAACTCTTTGCCTGAGTTAGGTTTTGCTTTAACAGGTGTCTGTTGCGAGAATACATTTACCAATAATAATATGGTCTTTGCTCATAATGGGGCCTGGGCTACTATGGCTGCGGAATCGCCATGGAAGGGAATCATCCATTCTGAGGCTACACCTATATTTAGTCCCAACCCTGTATTTTCATGTGCCCAGCAAAAAGACTAAATTATGCGTTTCTATTGTTGGGTCGCCTGGATACTTTTAACTGCAAGTTGTACCAATTCGGAACGCGTATCTAAAAATTCGCAGGAAATTAAATTGGACAAAAAGGGTGCGAAGGA
>NZ_JAAGVY010000068.1 GCF_010686655.1 Cryomorpha ignava
GATGATGTGATCATAGAAACTAGGTTGCCACGAAAATTCCAATCCCAAACGGTTGCAATGTTTTGTTACAGCAGATTTATAAGATCCCACAATAGAGGAAATCGTGTTTTTACCCTGATTTTGAAAACGGTTATGACCGATGGTTTTGATTGGTTTGGCTGCCGGATCAAATTCATTTTCAGAGGTCGAAGGATTTTCGGAGGTGGGCGATTTTTCTGCGGAAGGTTGTTTTTTAGATGAGGGTGCCAATTCCGGCGGATTTGGGGTGATCTTTTTCTCCGCTCTTGGATCAATCACCTCTCCTGCGCCTGTAGAATCAATTTTATCATTTAATATACCGTGAACATGATTGGGCATAACCACAAATTCGCCCAGGGTTAGAGATTTTGCATGATTTTGTATTTCAAACCAGAATACATCTGCGATTACACCGATATGTGACAATTTCATTTTCCCGTTTAAAACTTCGCCGAAGTAGTTTATTCGATTTTTGGTGCAGATTGTAATAAAATAAGACCCGTTCCAGCCGTAATTCCAATTCTGCAAACGGTTGGAATCTATTCTGTATTTGTTTCGAAATTTATCGGCCATGATCTGAAAATGTTTAGGATCATCTCATGTGAATTTAAATCAAATAATTGATTAGAAGAAATCTGATCAACAAATTTGATATTATATTAACCCTCCCCGACTTTCTGAAAAATTAAAAACGAATTATTTAAGGAATCTCATTATTCGAGATTTCAGTAAGGAATTTAATTAACCAACAATTTTGTTAAAAAGAAAAAAAATGCCTAACTATCCAAGCCAGTTCACAAATTTAGATTCGGTTTGCTCGACCAAATGTTCAGGCTTAAACGTAGCAACTATAGTATTGCAATAATCGATTAGCTTTTTGTCCGCTTCCTTGTCATGTGATTTCCCCCAGTCCCGAATAGATTCTATTTGCCGTTTTAGCTCAATGTATCCTTCTCCGTATTTAGGTATATCTGCTTCAAATTTAGGTTGCAAGTACTTAAAGTGTCAACAACCAAATAACAGGTATTGAGGAAGCGCTTATCCTTATTAACTTTCTCCCTGCAATATCTACCCAAGGCGGCTAAAAGATTGATGTACTTCAGTGCTGAATTGTCAAATTTTATCGTGCACAAATTAATCACAAAATCGCTGAAGGCTGATATAACTCTCTTGTAATATATCGTATTGGTTTCAACATATTCGCCTAAATATGATCCATCAAATATTTCCGGTAAAAACAAGGCTTCAACAAACTTTCCTCCATTCAATTCTGAAGGTTCGTGTCTTTCTAAAAGATTTCAATATAGGCAGACATTAAATACTCTACTAATTCCTTGGGTAAAGCTGTTATTAAGTCTTTTGTAATTTTATCAGTCATTTATTCATTTATTGCCCATAACGCTAAGGCTAAGAAACGTGCGGCTTTAGAACCGATAATCTCTCATCCTTAACGCGATTTATGTTGAAGGTAATCATCTTCATACTAACGGGATCCCGCATGTTTTCTTAGGTAATGTTGTGCTGTCGGCTTTTTTAATACGCCGTCGTGGTATGATTGAGTTCTACGTTGAAGTTAATTTTGGCATTAAGCGCTCGAAAGACCTTTAAGATCGTTTCAAATCGGGCATCGGTAAAGCTGTTTTCAATCTTAGAAATCTGCGCTTTTTTAACGCCCACTAGCTCTCCCAGCTGCGCTTGAGTCAAATTTCGCTCTAAACGAACCTTTTTAATCGTCTGTCCCAAGAGATCTAGACGCAACTCACTTTCAAAATTGTTCCGTTTATCTGTCCCTTTTTTGCCGATGTATTTGTCGGTCAATTCGTCTAAGCTATACGTTTTCATTTCTTCTTTCTTTTGTTCTTAAAATACTCTTGCCTTAATCTTTCAGCTTTTTCAATATCTCGCTTCGCTATTTTACCTGTTTTCTTAATCACTCCGTGGGTCGCGATAACTAACGTGTCCGATTTATCTTCTTTATCCCAAAAAGCTAAAAGTCGGAAATGCGTTTTGCTATACAGCGTCCTAAATTCCCAAATTTCGTCGTGAAGCTTTTTAAAGAGTTCTTTGTCACTTGTACTCCGAGATTTCCAGATATTATAGAAAATCTTTTCTCGTGACTTTTCGTCCAAGGCGTCCAAGAATTCTTTAGCGTCTTCTAAAAAGTCAACCTGAAATCTGTAGTCCATTCTGAAATTTGAAATAAAGATACACATTTCCTTTTTAAGAAACTATTTGCGAGCTCTGATTTATTGCTGCTGCACAACATCCATATAAACTCCACTCCACAACCTCCTATTGCGTTTATACCCTCTATATGGCGTATAAACGAATGTTTTAGAAGAGGTACGTTTATATTGCTTATAGCTTTCAGTTGTCAATTTGGTTAAATCTCCCACCAAAGGAACCATTACCTTTCAAAATACTCAACCCGTTCGAAAAAAACGTCTAAAAATTAAAAACTCTCATCTGAGCAAAGGTTTGATTGGCTGCGCTTTAAATTGCCATCCCGCAGCTATAAAATCAGCCAGCAAAAACACGTATCACTTTTGCTCTGGGTTTATTGGGAAATACCAAAACAGCCCAAAAAGCTATTCTTACCGGAACTGATGAAAGAGAGAAAAAGAAATTATTTGAAATAGCCTATCTAGTGTCTGTCAATTATTCACTACCGTATGGACTCCCTCTGGTCGACGGTCATTAGGTCACCCCGAAAAACGGAATAATCTTCGCTAAGTTCACTCAAAGGCTCATAAAGTTCAATAGCGAGTCTTCACATCAAACCGACGACCCCTTGGGAGTGCGCATAGAGGCCTAGTATGTAAGATAGTTCACCCCATTCTTTTTTTTATTCACAATTTTACGAAGTTTTGAGTCTCCCCCAAACCCCCTCTTTTCAACAACACTATCAACAATCTTGAAAAGATTAAAAGGGTGAGACAAATCTAAAGGTATGTACAACCCCTTGGGAGTGCCCCGCTGAAAATTCGGGATAAACTGCTGTAAGGCATGTTGCAACACTGATATTGGACCACCGATGCTTCTGTGCGGCATCTGCGGTTTGTGGACAAACACTATCTATTTGAAGTTTGGTCGAAGATAGAGTTGGAGTAATTTATAATTTTTGAAAGTGATCGTTCTTGCCTCAGCAGTGGTGAAGTGATGGCTCAAATCAAATGTTGATTGGCTGCACAGATATTTTAGTTTTTAACTGTAATTGAGGCGTTGATTTCCGAAATTTCTGTTATTAGCGATTCCAGAAGTATGGCACAAATCAGACTTTATTTTAAAAAGTAGCCACCCCCCTGCGAGAAGGGTCAAAGGTTGACGTTTGAACGGAAGCCTAATTTAAGGAAATTGTAGTCTAATTGATTAATTTTTAATGAATTTTTTTCTACTCGAAATAATTTCAGGCAACTGGTTATTAGCCCAATCTGCCAGTTGCAAAGCCTGTTGCATAAGGCCCTGACCCATTTCAGTTAGCTGATATTCTACCCGTGGCGGTACCTCTGCATAAATTTTCCTACTCACAAAGCCATCCTCTTCTAAATTTCTTAGTGTAACAGTAAGCATGCGTTGAGATACATCGCCTATCTCTTTTTTTAAAGCATTAAACCGCAATGTACCGTGTGTTCCTAAAGCTAGTATAGAAAGCAGGCTCCATTTATCACTAATTCTATTGATTACATCCCGAACAGGGCAGAGTTTACTTTGATCTTTTGCTCTGTCCAAAATTAATTTCATTTTTTCTCCTTCCTTAACTGATTCATCCTCTGTATTAGTTACTTCAGTGTTACTTAGTTTGCTCATTGTGCCTTCTTTTATACTCAATAGTTACTTTATAACTTTGAGTTACTAAAAGTAACTATTAACTTTAAATTTCGAAAACATGAGTGCAAAAATTTTAATTACCGGAGCGACGGGTACCATTGGCAAATCATTGGTGAAACAATTACAAGCATCAAAAGTGGATTTTATTGCAGGCACAAGAGACGTAAATAAAGCTCAAACAACATTAAATCTTATGGAAGATCAATGTGTAAAATTTGATTTTACAGATGAGAAAAGCTTTGAAAGAGCGCTTGAAAATGTAGATAGGGTTTTTATTCTAGGGCCTCCTTTAACTTTTAACTTAGATAGAATTTTAAAATCCTTTGTTGATTATTTAAATCAAAAAAGCATCAACAGAGTAGTTTATCTTTCTGCCTTTGGAAATGAAAGTTTAGGAGGTGATTTGGCTTTTCATGCTATTATGGAAAGCTACTTAAAAGAAAGGAATTTTAAGTACACTATTCTACAGCCTTCATTTTTCTCCCAGAATTTTAAAAACTATGAGTACGAAAATCTAGTGGAAAGGGGTATCACTTTCAATGTGGCGGGTGATGGCAAAGTAGGTTTTGTAGATACGGAAGATGTAGCCAAAGTAGCAGTAAAGGCGTTAACAGAACCGGGACATTCCGGTAAAACATACCAACTCACAGGTCCGGAATTATTCAGTTACCATGATGCGGCTCATTTACTTTCTGATGTGTTGAATAAGAAAATTGTCTATCCCAATCCTTCTGAAGAAGAATATAGAGGAGCGTTAAAAGCAGGTGGCGCCCCTGATTTTATAGCAGACTATATGATCCCGATTTTCGGGATGATTAAAACCGGAAAAGTAGGATATTTAACAGATGATATTGAGGGGGTGATTGGTAAAAAACCAACAGATTTAAAAACTGTGTTGGAAAGGGATTTTGGTAAATAAAGTCTAACAAAAAAGCAGCTTTAAATGTTAGGCTTCTTTTTTATAGTTCCCTTAAAATCTCGACACTTTTAAGAAAATAAGAAGGATGTATTAGCCAGTTTATTGCCATCGCTTCTTCTTTGAACTGTAAGCTTAGTGCGGGATTTACAGATTAACCGTCTGCCCGCACTAAGCTTTTATAATTACTAAAATAGTCAATGGTAATTGAGTCTGCAATATGCTTATACAAGGTAGGTGGCCGTATTTTATTTATGCTTTGGTTCCCATATCAGTCTAATAAAAGAGCTTAATCTTTCGTTTTCTCTGCTCACGGGAATTCCTGCTACTATTCCAATCAACAAGTTTTCGGCAATTCCTAAACGCATTTGAGGTCGCATGGTCATATCAAAGTCACTTTGGTAGAAGGTTTTATTAAACTCAATGCCAATAAAATTTCTCGTACCTGAAATCATGAAATGAAAACTAATTCTCTTTGAGTACAACGGTTTGGCGGTAGGCTGTTGTTACCGAATTCGAAATGCTGCTCCGTAACCTTACACAAAAACTTATTAGATGCAGAAACTCTGAAACTCATATTGTAGCGGCAATTAAAATATACTATTTGTCAGTGGCTTAATTTCTTTGCCGGTAATCAATAACCTAATTAAAACGCTTCCTTTTTTAATCTTCAATACTATTCAAGTTATAATTAACGCTTTTGTATTCCAGTTCACCATAAATGAAATCCCCGTCTGGTCGTTGGTAAATGAGTTTTGCCTTACTTGGTAAAAAGTATCCGTTTGTTATTTTGTAGTTTTCAACTGGAGTAGCCCAGGGATAATTGTCGTATTTTTTACCGTCTGTATCGTAGCGGTCATTACTTATAAAGTTTATAAGTTCGCCTTGACCATTGAAATAAAGCACAGCGCTTATGCCAATGCTTCCATTTTTAAATACTGCTGTTACTGTTGTATCGTTTATAACTTTCCATATTATCCTGCTATCAATTAATGTTGCAGGGGCAATAAAACACATATCGTTTAGTAGTGTAACCGTTTCTGCCTGATTCATTTTATCACCTCTGGCATCTACCACTTTAAACCAATTCAAAAGTCTGACCTCAAAGGTGGCCGTTTGGTTTTGGTAAAGGTGCAGACCTGTTGCAGGCAGCCCCATTTTACTTGCCGACATATAAAAATACCGTGATGGTTTCTGGTAAAAGTTGTATTGAACGGATTGTAACTTCATATACTTGTCATTGGGTTTAGAACGCATTCCTCCAACAAATTCAGCTCTGAAATTCTTAATCTTCGGTTGTCCTACAGACTTGGTATAGTAAAGATACTTTTGTACGATAGAAGGTAAATGAGCAATGTCTGTTTCAGTTAATATTTCAGTAGAAAGGGTGTTGTTTTCTGAAAAATCGCTTTTTACACGACTTGTAAACTCATTGTGTAGCACATACGAACCAAGACTCACCAATGTAACCGACAGAATAATCAGATTGGGAATTGTTCCAAATTTGGCATCTTTCCAAAAGTAAATGATAAGTATCTGCGATACTATAACAGTAACAAGCCCAACAAGCCAGGCATATTTGCTGCTCGTAAAATAAAGGATCCCACAAAGTATAAATAATGCAGCTACAATTAGCCAAACTATTCCCATCGGTTTTGAAATGGGAAGTGTCAACGCCTTAACTTCCAGAAAACCGAAGGCTTTGACAAATCCTAGCAAATGGATGAGTCCGTGTATGAACACGATTATTAGAAATGCTATTTTCATTGTGGTGATCAGTTTTATCATGCTTTGCCGTTACCAGAGAATGTAAGAAGCCGTTTTTATACGCTATACATTATGTGTGTTACCACCATTGGCAGAACATGTACTGCAAAGTACGGATGATCAGAGATTATCCAAAGGATGAAAGTCACTTTGAATGAAGAAGTTTTATTTACTTTATTTCCAATAAAAACATCAAAGCAGTACCAAAGTCTAGAATACCGTGTAAAATAGCAAAGTAAATGAAGAGCGGGGGGCGAAAATAAATCGACACACCGATTAGGATAGCGAAAGGTAAAAACACGAACGCGCGGTACATAATAAAATTCAGATCGGGTATAAATGGCAATGTGCAATGCTGAATTGAGAGAAATACGACCGGGAGTAGAAGTGCGAACCATTGTACCTTAAGCACTTTTTTAAGTTTTGGCATCACATACACAAAATATGTGGCTAACTCTGCAAAAGTTATGGTTACGGGGAAAGCTATCAATAAAATGTAAGTCAACCATTTTTCAATCGGCCCAAACATCATAGCTGTCGGAACATTTGGATTGTTCCAGAGCATTGTGCTTAAGAGATAACCGGGCACAACTACGATTGGTGCCGTTACAATTACAATTCCGATGAAGATGTATATGTCTTTTTTTATACTCGCCCTATTAAATGAGAATATTTTGAAAAAACGAATTCCATCTCGTTTGAATAGAATGAATAAGAGGCTTATACTAACAATGTTGGTCTGGGTAGCAGTTAACAACCAGTATTTTTCAGAAGTTTCCCATGAATGAGCGATAAGGGCAATCAGAGCTTGAAAAAATAAAAATAGAAAAAGCCTACTTACGAGTATTAAGTAAGTGATTGCACTTGAGGGTTTAGTTGCCTGCAATTTGGTTGATTTTTTTTTTCTATCCCTTTGTTTACAGCGGCTGCCACTAAATTTAAGAATGTAACCCTTGAAGTTTTCGGTAGAAATTAATCGAGACTTCTTGATGTGGGGTAGTCTGAAATCGCTCAATAAAATACCGCCTAAAATCACGTGCAGTTTATACATAAAACAGATCCCACAACAGCCAAAATTAGAAGAGATTTGTTTTTGATTAACATGGTTCCCAATTTTGAGCTGTCAAGTGAGATTAATTCTTGTACTCAGTTCCAGGTAGCCGTATCGCATCCATGACGAACCATATCCGAGCCAACTTTCAATTCCTATAATCTACGATTCCTTTTAAATAGGTATTGCTGTAAAAACAGAAAGCTGATAATTCATTACTCCCTATCTCTATTGGGTAAATTCAATCACGTTGGCACTTACGGTAATTGTACGCTTATAATAAAATGGGGGTACTCCACCGATATGTTCTTCTGTTACAATGTTAATCAATGCCTTTGAACTATTAACCAAATTGGCTTTCTCTACCATTGCGGAATAAGCGTTTTCATAGAGTTGACTTTTGTTTAATCCGCCAAACAATAAGATATACTCAACTTCTGCGCTACCACTTACTTTATCAATTACTTTGTAGTTATTAGACGAGAGTTGCACCATTGTGCTGTTTTGATTGTTATTTAGAATTAATGCACTGTTCACCCCACATGAACTAAGCATTAATGAAACAACTGCGACAAATAGAATTGTTGGAATTTTTTTCATGATGTTTTTTTTTGATTGTTCATTCTATAATCGCTACAAATATATTTCACTGACAAATGAATAAATATGATTTTGGTCAATAATTTGACTGATAATTATCATTTTCGACACGCTAAACCTGTCTCCGCTAATTAAGTCGCACACGGTGAAAATAGAGTTAAACCAATACCGAAATATTGACATGAAGTCAAAGAACAATTTGAGAAAAATCAGAAAGTTATTGTGGACAAATGCAAGAAAATATTTAGGGAATGATGGTTCTGTTTATACCAATAAAAACGTCCCTGAAATAACTACCTTTCATTTTATGATAATAGGATTACAATGTTTTTAGGCGTTCAGATGAATCATTCTTTACTAAGGGTTTTCCAGGGCCAAAGCGATTTCCCAAACTTGTAAAGCCCCAGCGGACTGAATTGCTTATCGCTTTTAGTGACAACAACTCCCCCACTTTCGGCGGAGGAGGCTGTACAACCGCGTATTCATTCTTGGTGCTACGCACTAAACGAAAACTAAGATGTTATTACACGTTTTTTTGAGATAAGAATGCTTCAATAAAAGTTAAGGCTTATATCTTTAATATTCTGATTCAGAATATCTCTGGCACAAATTAAATTTGACTTTTTTTTAAACCCAATGTTAATTTAATGTTACCTTTGCGTAAACTAAATGTAAATTAAATGGATAATCAAAATAACAATACACCAAAAAATGATACCGCAACAAAGGTTTCAAAAGTAGCAAGTAAGACACCTAAAAAGCCTGCAGCAACTACAAAAAAAAGTAATAGTAAAGCAGCAGTTAAAAAAGCGCCTATTAAAAAAACAACAAGTACAACAAAAAAGAAAGAGGTAGCCAGCATTGCGCCATCAAAAGCACCTACTACTGCCAGAACTAAAAATAAAGCTAAAGCCGAAAAAGAGAATATGGTTGAAGTTGCTGTTGTAAAATTGGTAAAGGAAGAGGAGCTTATTGCATCTGTAAATATAGAGGTGAAAAAGAAGAACCCTAAAACGAAATCAGATAAAAATAAAAAAAACGAGAAAAACTTGATCGCAGAAAAAAAACAAGTGAAGAAGACAGCTAAAAAAGTTGATGCTTTAAAAGACAAATTAAAAAAAGCGAAAAAGAAAGACGCTAAAAAAAGTAAAATCAAAAAAGTAAAAAGTAAATTAAGTGATTCGAAAAAAACACTTAAATCTAAAAAAGCTAAGCTTAAAAAGGCGTTAAAAAAATAGGGTTTTTCTTATTGTAGAAGCAAGTATAGTTCACATTATAAATGGGCTATATCTATCCAAGAGAATCTAAAAAAATCTTATGAAAATCACTTCACCAGATTTCTTTTTGATACATGAGGTTAATACTGAATTAAATGGCTGCTTTTCAAATTCTGACTAAGGTCAAATTTAGTTTGTTTTTATTTCTACCCCTTTGCTTACAGCGGCTGCCATTATATTTATGAATGGCAACTTAGAAGTTAGCCGTAGAAATTAATAGAGATTTCTTGATGCGGGGACTGAAGCACAACTTTTATGTGCATGAGCCATTGCGTGTTAGAGCACGATTTATTAAAAGTACAAAACACCGCTGGAAAATCCATTGGCCATTGAAAATCTCGAAATGAGGTTTTCCAGATAAGCACACTGCCAGCAATGGCTTATGCATGGTATGTCGTTTTTTCTTCTATTATTCTTTTGAATTCCGCAATCTTATCGATTTCACTTTTACCTTGATACGTATGCCAAATCAGTTAAGTAATTCATTCCTAAATATTCAGCTAATTTTTTGAATGGAAGCCAAAATTCGTCTTCCAAATTGTCGCCATTCGAACAACTAATAACAGCCATATATTTATTCCGTAACTTTCGTCCAGTATCTTTTTCTATACGCAGTAAATCGGTCAGTCTATCAAAAAACACTTTCATTATTCCGCTCATTGAATACCAATAAACCGGTGTTGCAAAAATCAAAATATCATAATTTTCAGTTATTCTTTTTATCAATCCGATAAAATCATCGTTTCTGTTCAGGTGT
Organism: Cryomorpha ignava; assembly: GCF_010686655.1. Taxonomy (GTDB): domain Bacteria; phylum Bacteroidota; class Bacteroidia; order Flavobacteriales_D; family Cryomorphaceae; genus Cryomorpha; species Cryomorpha ignava. The sequence continues at coordinate 10,215 of NZ_JAAGVY010000068.1, forward strand.
TCATAGTCAAACTGTGAAATCTTAAAATCAGCCAGATCAATTAAGTCCCAATTTGATATTCGTATCAATTCGGTAGCAACATTTTTCGTTTCCTTATCCTTTCTAGAGCTTCCTATAATGATTACTTTTTTCACTTCTCTAATGTTTCTGTCAAATGTACCACAACGACTCAGTTATGGCAAGCAGGGCAATCGGTAGTCGCTGGCCTTTCTATCTTATTTGATAATGGCATAGTTATGCCGTAGGGTTTCTTTCTATCTCAAATTTTTCTTGCTTTGTATGCAAAACAGTTTTCTTTACCATCTTTTTGGTCATAACGTGTCATGTCACACAACATTTTTTCATTTGGATTATCATCGTTTATGCAAGTGATACATAATGAAGGCTTTTTAATTAAATCCGTATTGATTTCATAGCCATCATCATTAAAAAAACCACTAATATTTGAAGGCGGGATTTCGTTAATGTGCCTTCGACCCCGAATGTTTTCACTTTTGGTAACTGCAGATTCAATTTCGTAGTCGTCTATCGGATAATTTTCTCCAGTTATGCAAGTTAAACAACTATTCATAACCGATGCAGAACTTACTACCCATTTATCATATAAACACAGATAAAATTGGGAAAGTATCAGGAAATCAAATTTATCTTGAAAATGACAAGATAATACCAATAGGCAGCGCATTTAAAACGAGTTTCACAGATCGCTTTTTGAATGAGAAACCGAAAAGCTGAATATTTCCAAAATAGGCTTGGCTAAAGCTGTATTTAATGCTTATTTCGAATAACCCATCAACAATTATTTACTGGACCGGAACAGCCGAAAAGCTTCCTGAAACATCTACCGTGCTAATAACATTTAGCGAGTCGCCATACTCTATAGCAGTAAATTCAAAGGTTCCAACCATCTCTTGATCATTTGCTGCTGTAATTGTTACTGTACCACCACTAGTCATTGCTGTAGTGTAATTAGAAGCGTTGGCAAAGTCTTGATTTTCGATAAGTGTGAGGTCGGCAGTAAAATATTGTGTATTGGGATTATTGATGTCAATACCAATTGGATATGTTCCAGGGCCAGGTTGTGGAGCATTTTCAGAATTAACACTTAAAATAAGATTAAGGGAAAACGTTTGCGGCGAAAAGTCGAGCATGCTGATAGTCCACCAATGTGATAATCCAGCGAGGTTCAACAATTCAAAATCGGCCATCCCCGATCTCTCTCCTTCCACATCGCCACTTAGGGTGAGTGCTGAAGAGCCAAATTCATCACCTGCTGGTCCAGCGGGTCCTCCGTCTTTATTATCATCATCAGAGCACGAGACCATACCTAAAGTTAATGTAATGGCCAGAAATAGAAAAAAACTAAGGGGTTGTTTAAAAAATTGCATAATTGTGAGGTTAGTTGGTTTTTGAATTTTTTGATATTCAAATTTACCAAGTAAATATCACGTATGAAATCGCAAATATTTGCGATGTTACTCATTTTATAGGGTCTCCTCTATTTTAATCAGTAAGTTACGCAGGTCGCTCAAACAAAAACCGAATGGCCACATTCACTCATCCTTCCCCAAGCAGCACTTTTTGTATTTCTTTCCGCTGCCGCAATGGCAAGCATCGTTTCTGCCTGGTTTTGGTGATTTAACAACGGTCATGCCTGTTCTATTTGCATGGTCATCCTTATTTCTTCTTTCTACCACAGCTTCTTCGGCTTTCAGCAATAGCTCATTAAATTTTTCTTCAGTCATCCCATCGGGCAGCTGCATATCTCCGCCAAAGGGATCAAAATCGTAATCTTCGTCATCAAATTCGTCAGGTTCTGGAAACTCAAGTTTGTCATAGGTTTCAACCATGGAGAGCAATGGCAATTTTTCTGCCTGTCTCGGATTTTGCAGAATACCTTTCATCACTTCAAATGGCATATCTGCAAAATTTAAAAGCATTCCCTCATCCAACACATATTTGATTTTTGGGAGGGATTGTTTCGCCTGAAGCAACAACAAATTCGCAACGACTCCATCTACGAGCATATTATCAAATACGTTGTCTTCCGGTTTAGCCGCAATAAGAAAGTCTAATAGTTGATTGTGATAATTAATTGCAACAAGCTTTTGCTTTGGATCCTGAATAGCCAATTCTTTTATCAGACTCAATACAACGATACGCGACATATTAGCTACACCCGGTTTTTTGATAAAGGCCATCATTGCTTCCGGATCGTGCGCCAAAAGCTTGTAAAACGGATCGAATAAATCATTTTCAAAAATCACATCGAGAAAATAATCCAGATAATCGTAAGACTGGCTTAATACTTTATAGATTAAGGAAGCCTTTTCAACCGCATTAATTTCGGCGAGCATGAAGATGGCATGAGTTACAAATGCTTTATCAACTTCCCAATCATCTTCGGTTAAGTAAGTATAGCGCTCAAAACTATCATTGATCATAGTTTCAAGATCGGTGATTAGCGTTTCCCTCGGAAGGTTAGCAATTTTGGTAATGATACCATCTGCAAACTCATCGTAAAAATGAAAATATAGTTCCTCGGACAGTTCATGGTTCAACCTGGGCATTTTAGTTTTAGTGGTGGTTGGTTGTTCCGGCACATCAGGACCTACGTACCCTTCCATCATTTCATCTTCCATATCGTCATCAAACTCTTCATCATAATTGTCTAAATTGTCTTCATCAAAATCTTCGTTTAATAGATGTTCGCTGGCAGCAATGGTTAAATCTTCTCCGGAGCCATTTTCTGCCATTATTCTATATCTATCCCAAGCTTTTTCTGACTCATCAATGGCAGAAAAATAGAGTACAGCAACGTACTGCATTCTTAAAAACTCTCTGATGTGAAAAACCTTACGCGCCGGAAATAAATCTTTTAAATCAAAATTCGCGGTTAGCACTTCGCGCATATTTTCAAAATCGTCTTTTATATAGTATTGGAGCGCCTTGTTAACGTATCCCGGTAAAAAGTCAGGATGATCGCGAAGTAGCTTATCATTCACTTCAACAGCTTTACCAAGATCTCCCCTATTATTGTAATACATAATAAGCACGTCCTTAAAAACCGGAATGCGCGGATACTTTTTTATGGCTCTCATTATACGGTCGTAGCCTGATGATTTCGCGGCAATTGCAGCCTTTTCAACTGCTTCAAGGGTTTCAACTATGTCTGATGTCAATTTCCAATTGGTAAACATGACTTCCACATTATCACTTAATTCGTATCCTTTAATCTCGTATTTCTTAAATGGTTTAGACATGGACATTTCCGGTTTCTTATGGTGAATAAAAAAGCAATTTAAAGTAGTTTCAAAAGTCGGCTTTTGATGAAGGATAGCCAAATATTATTAATGGAGTTTTTAAAGTAATTCAACTTTATAAATCCACCCTTTAAACTGTCGAGTTTTTATTTCCAAATTTGAAGAAAATTCCGTGGAATAGGACTACCACACTATTTTTATTCGTGCATTATCTTCGGTGAGATCGCTGCGCTAATTGAGTGGCAACCTTTTTTTTAGCCACTAATGCACGAATGACATTGTATGATTGGCCGATAGCTTCCTTCAAGTCAAGCTTGTAGCTCCCTTTAAATCAAGCTTGGTTTGCTCCACCGCATTCTTCATTCTGCCGTATCTTTTGAAGTGCAACGTTGTTTTTAGCTCTGAATCCATTTAAAATGGAGAACTTACTTGCTAGCCAAACGATGAATTCAAATCGTTTTCAAACTGCTCACGACAAGGTATCTCCAAGCTTGGATAATTGATTTGATATCAATACTGTCCTAAACGATTTCAATTTGCATAAAAATAGCGGCTTCTACTGACTTCCCGGTCCAATATTCGCGTTTTTCAAAAAAGGACCCCCTGATACTTTTGATTTTGCGGTGGATCGTTACATT
>NZ_JAAGVY010000069.1 GCF_010686655.1 Cryomorpha ignava
CGAACCTAGACTCTTCTGTACCAAAAACAGACGTGTTGCCAGTTACACCATGGGACAATTTCCGGCTTGCGGACTGCAAAAGTAAATAATTCTTTTTACTCTTCCAACATTCCCGAAAAAATCATAAAAACATCCAAACCTTTTAAACTCATTCGCCCCGATAAGCTCCTCCCCCGCTTATTTTACTATTTTCGCAGGCACATTAACCATGAGCAATGAACTTTAGAACAGCAAATATCATTACCGGTTGGGGCGTTTTTCTTGTAGCCACCATCGTTTACCTGCTTACAATCGAGCCTACAACCAGCTTTTGGGATACAGGTGAGTTTATTACAACCGCCTATAAGTTAGAAATTGGTCACCCTCCGGGAGCACCCCTTTTTATGCTTCTTGGTAGAATATTTTCGGCTTTTGTTCCTATTTCGGCAGTGCCGATGGCTATTAATGTGCTATCTGCGCTGAGCAGCAGCTTCACAATTCTTTTTCTTTTTTGGACCATTAACCACTTTGGGTATAAAATGGCTATCAAAAATTCTACAGAATTAAACACAGGTCAAATTATTGCTGTAATGGCAAGCGGTACCGTGGGAGCTCTCGCTTATACCTTTTCAGATTCTTTCTGGTTCTCGGCGGTAGAAGGCGAGGTATATGCACTTTCTTCTCTGTTTACAGCAGCAGTTTTTTGGGCCATCCTAAGATGGGAAAGCCTTTCGAATGGAAAGAATGAAATGCGCTGGTTAATTCTGATCGCCTACCTTATGGGTCTGTCTATTGGGGTTCACCTTTTGAACTTACTCGCTATCCCGGCTATCTGCTTTGTGGTTTATTTTAAACGCTTTAAGCCTTCGCTAAAAGGTATAATTTATACGTCTTTGCTATCACTGCTTATTCTTGGCGTAATACAAGGCGGCATTATTCCAGGTGTGGTTTCGTTTGCCGGAAAATTTGAATTGCTCTTTGTAAACAGTTTTGGACTCCCTTTTAATACTGGAACGATCATTTACGCGCTTTTAGTGATTGGTCTTCTCGTTTTCGGATTGCACTACACTCATAAAAAGGGACATGCGATTGCTAATACCGCAATTCTCGCAGTAACCGTAATTATTTTAGGGTATTCTACCTTTGCCGTTATTGTTATACGCTCTTCGGCGAATCCTCCCCTAGACGAAAATAATCCCGAAAATGTTTTCACGCTGCTATCTTACTTAAACCGTGAACAATACGGCGACCGCCCTCTTTTACACGGTCAGTACTGGAACTCTCCTACCGACCCGCAAAACCCGCGATCAGACGGCAGTCCCGTTTACACAAAAGCCTACGTAGTGGTCAATAAAACAGGAAGAACGGTTCAGTGGTTTTCAACCCAATTTGACGCACAGAAATTTCTCGAAGAACAAAACCAGGCCGATTATAGCATTAACTCAGAGTACATTGTCTCGGATGATAGGAAAAGTGCAATTGTAAATTACGACCCGCAGTTTACCGATCCCTTCCCGCGGATGTACAGCCCGCAGGAAAGCCACGTAAGAGCCTATAAATCATGGTCGAACTATGTGGGAACACCTATTAGAACCGTAGGAAGCGACGGGCAACCTACAATTATCAATAAGCCCACCTTTGCAGAAAATATGAGGTATTTCTTTAAATATCAGGTAAACTACATGTACTGGCGCTACTTTATGTGGAATTTTGCCGGTAAGCAAAACGATATTCAAGGGAATGGAGGTCTCCTGGAAGGAAATTGGCTCTCGGGGCTAAACTTCATTGACAATGAGCGGCTTGCGTCACAAGACAATTTGCCGTCGAGCATGAAAGAAAATTTCGCTTACAACAAATTTTATTTACTACCTATTGCACTGGGGCTACTCGGACTGTTATATCAGCTCTACCGCCGACCTGACGACTGGTTCATAACATTTCTTCTCTTTATATTGACAGGACTCGCCATTGTAATCTATCTGAATCAAACACCCTTTCAGCCTCGTGAGCGCGATTACGCCTATGCGGGATCTTTTTATGCTTTTGCCATTTGGATAGGTCTGGGCGTTTACGCCCTCTTCGACGCCGCTTTTAACCTCACCAAAAAGGAGCTTATAAAAGCTGCAGGGTTCACTTTTGGAGCCGGGGTAGTTATATTCCTTATGGAATCAATTCAAAGTGGAGGTCATTATTTCTCTTACTCCGTGCTCTACATGGGCGCGTTAGGAATAGGCCTGCTGGCGCTGATGTATGCACTTGGAAAAGGCTTAAAAAACACCTCGGTCGTTGCCATTATTACAGCCTTAATCACCATACCTGTGCCCATACTTATGGGTGCCGTAGGATGGGATGATCACAATAGATCTGGCAGATATACGGCGCGCGATTTCGCATCAAATTACCTGGAAAGTACCGAGCCAAATGCAATTTTATTTACAAATGGCGACAATGATACATTTCCGCTTTGGTATGCTCAAGAAGTAGAAGGGATAAGAACTGATGTAAGGGTAGTAAACCTCAGCCTTTTAAATACAGATTGGTATATCAATCAAATGAAACGAAAAGTATATACTTCAGATCCGGTGCCATTCTCGCTTGGCGAAACTAAATACCGCCAAGGAACCCGAGATGTAGTCTTTTTAGATGAATCGCGAAATACGGGGCAGGTTTATGTAAATGTTGATCAAGCTATTGACTATATCGCAAATGATAAAAACCTTCGCACTGTTGGTGGTGGCGAGGTGGTATCTGTAATGCCGTCTAAGAATTTCTATGTGCCTGTTGACAAAGATTTCGTAATCGCTAATGGAACAGTTTCAGAAGCTGATTCGGCAGATATTGTAGATAGAGTAGAATGGCGTATTGATCGCTCTTACCTATTAAAAAACAACTTGATGCAACTTGATTTGCTCGCCACAAACGATTGGAAAAGACCAATTTATTTTGCAGTAACCACCGGGCCTGATAGCTATATTGGCCTCGACAAGTACTTCAAACTGGTAGGTTTGGCTTATCAATTGGTACCAATAAAAGCTCCTGAAACTTCAAATCCAAATATGTACGGATCGGTTAATACCGAACTGATGTACAACAATGTGATGAACAAATTTAAGTGGGGAGGAATGGATACTGAAGAACAAATTTATATGGATGAAAACAACCTGCGGATGACGAATAATATCAGGTTGCAATTTGCGAATCTGGCAGATCAGCTTATCGCTGAAGAGAAAATTGATAAAGCGAGAACTATTCTCGACAAATCAATTGAAGTAATGCCAGATCACAACGTGCCATTCGATAGATTGATGCTTCCTATTATCCAAAACTATTATAAGATAGGAGATGACGAAAAGGCAAATGCTATTCTGGAAATTGTGTTTGACCGATTTGCCGAGAACTTTGAATACTACCTTTCTACTGATGTTGACAAAGCACTCAATATGCGTCAGGACATCCAGATGAGCTACGCCGTATTACAGCGTTTGAACATCTTTGTAACTCAAATGTATCCGCAGGAAGAACTCAAAGACAAAGTAAACGAGCGCTTCAAAACACTCGATGCTGCCTTTGAGCGAAAAATTCAGGAAATGGAAGCGTATAGAACGATGCCCGGTGTAAAATTCTAATATGAAAATCTACTAATGGTCTATCTGGTTAAAACTCCAAATGCATTTAAGCCCTTTGCGGCTGATATGCTTTGGAGTATTGACCAAACGCCAAATGTTGTTTACCTTACATTTGACGATGGCCCTACCAAGGAGATAACACTGCAAATATTAGACATTCTCGATGAGTACAATGCCAAAGCTACCTTCTTTTGCATTGGCGGAAATATAATAGCCAATCCGGATATCTATTCAGAAATACTTATGCGCGGGCACCGCACCGGAAACCATACCTGGAACCACATGAACGGATGGAAATACAGCGATTTCTCTTATCTTAAAAATGTTTTGCAATGCGATGAGGTAATGCGCACCAGCTTGTTTAGACCACCCTATGGCCGCATTAAACGCTCACAAGTAAAAGGACTAAAGCACAGGTTTACAATTGTAATGTGGGATGTATTGAGCGGTGATTGGAGCGCGGATGTCAGCCCCAAAAAATGTCTTCAAAATGTGGTCAAAAACACCCGAAGCGGCTCTATAGTGGTATTTCACGACAGTAAAAAAGCGGAGAAGAATATGCTCTACGCATTACCGCGAACGCTGAAGGAACTTTCTGAAAAAGGATTTGTTTTTGAAGCCCTTCCGGAGATGTATTAAATTGATCTGTTTTATAATCTGAGCTTTAATTCACATAGAGCCCCAAGGATTTTTGATGCACGGATACCCTCTGCTGACTTTGCGTAAAATCTCATGCCTGCGGCTTGATCTGGGATTTGCGCTCCTTGCGGTTAAAGAGAAAACAAACTCACCTGTTCAGAATTTAGTTCTGGTTTGACGATTATTAACTCACGCTTTTAATACCACGCATCAATTCACTTTTGGGCATGGCTCCAGATTGACGCCAAACCGGTTTTCCATTTTTGAAAATAACAAACGTAGGAACACCACGCACTCCAAAAGCTTTAGCTGCACCGGGATTTTTATCAATATCCACTTTTAAAATACGGACTTGATCGCCCAGATCGCTCGCCAGTTCTTTAATAATCGGCATCATAGTTTTGCAAGGGCCACACCACTCCGCAAAAAAGTCAACCAAAACGGGCTTATCACTATTAATAATTTCTTTGAAGCTACTCATACCATTAAGGTTTTACAATTTCTTCATTATTCCTGTTCCAATCAGTAATTCCACCACTTAAATCATAAACTTCCGTAAATCCTTTTTCTACGAGGTACGTGGCAGCTCTATTGCTTCTACCACCTGATCTACAATACACTAGAACAGGTTTATCCGGATCGAGACTTTCTACGCTAACAACAAATCCATTCCACTCTGCAACGTCCATTTGCACAGCATTGGGTATCATTCCTTCTGCTACTTCAGCATCTGTTCTTACGTCGATAATCTGCGCATCGGGAAGTTCGAGTTTCGATTTGAACTCCTGAACATTTATAACATGTACAACAGCTTTTTGAGAATCACTGACTTCACTCGTTGTATTAACCTGATCTGCATTTTTATCTATTTGACCGCAAGCCGCCGTAGATATTATCAGAAATAGTGAAAAAATAAGAACTTGAGATTTCATAAGCATATTTTTCCTGCAAAGGTAAGGTTCTCCAGCAATTCCGATTGTAATATTTGTTACAAAGCACGGCGATCGGACAAATAGATAACTCGTGATAGATTCTTTAAACTTCGGATTTAGAGACTTGTATATTCGCAGAGCTGAACAGGAGTATTAGTTAAAAGCTCCCGGACATTTTATACGAGGCTGCCCAATTTTTACGGTAATCATTACTCCCGTAAAAACATACCAGTCTTCCCGATTGGTCTCGCCGCGTTGCATTTTGGTATTGGTTCCATCGGGACCCAGTGGTTCCAGACTTCTATCTGCTAGCGTTGCCGAAAGTGGGCCATTTTCATTGTCAAGCAAATTTGCTTCCACATATACGGTGCTCACATCATCTATATAATCAGTAAAAGTTCGGCGCATACCCCATTCTACTGCACCTCCAATATTTCGCCAGATATTAAACTTATATCCAACCCCAAATGGAATACTTATCTGCGTAAGCTTGTACCTGTCTTCAAAACCGTCTATCCCCTGCCCTTCGGTACCCAAAGGCTGCAAATCTACCCAGCGATCATTATATTCAGCTTGCGGATTAAACTTAAAAATGCCTATTCCGGCGAATAGGTAAGGACTTGAAGGGCGACGCTCATCGCCAATTTCATACGTAAGAAAGTTAATTTCAATCTGCCCGCTAACTTCAAAGATATCTGACCGAAAACTCAAGTTTCTGTTCTTTCTCCAGGGGTCGTCAGAGTCACTATCACTCGCGTAAACCCTTCCATAAAGCACATTTCCCTTAAAAGCGACACGATCATTAAAATTATACCGATAAATTAATCCTCCCCCAGGATAAAACCGGGTGGGAACATGGTTTACCGGATTGATATCGCCGACGTAATACGATGACGCAAACATACCGCCTATTTCGTGGTACTGCCCAAAGGCACTAAGCCCCAGAAAGGTAAATAGTATGAGTAAAATGCGTTTCACGGTTCTAAATCGTAGTTTGCTCTGCTTTATTGTGCTGTAAAGCGATTGATTCTAGCTGCAAAGATAAAATATTTGGTGCTTATCTGCCAGTGAGAATTATTGCGCTGCATATCTGGCAATAACCCGAGTCTGATCTTTTTAATCCTTCCACAAAACTTCCGCAAATACTGAACCGCATTACTTGCCGGAATGTAAGAACTTATAACGATTTAAATTAAAACCTATCACTTAAAACCAAAACCCCTTGCGAAAAACCCAGAAAAGAATTTAAACCAATTATATTCTAACATTTCAACGATTACGGTCTGTTTCGGACATTTTGATAGCTTATTTAAAAAAGATTTTTCGAATAAACTCAAAATAACTGTTCACCTCTTGAAAATAAATCGATGAACCATTGATAATTTACGATGAATGTTATATAATTGTATAGCCAATCAGCGTATTCAATAGAATCGATTTATAAACCAAATTCAAACAATGATGAAAAAGATGTTTACAACCTGGCCGGGATGGGTATTTCTCATTCTGGCATTTCTTGGTTTGAGTCTGCAAACTTATGCGGACACAGAACCAAACAACACGCTTGCCACAGCCGAAAATGCCACTTTAGGGGCTACGGTGACCGGCTCGCTGAATCAGGCGCCGTTTGGCGACCTCGATGACTACTTTCTTTTTGTTGCACCAAATGACGGTGATGTTATTGTCACTGCCGACATTGGAGCCGGACTGAATGTATATATCTATGTGTACAATAAAGTTGGACAAAACATTAGTCAATATATCTCTGGTGATAACACTGGGAGTCTTACGAGTTTTTGTATGGCTGCCGATACTTTTTATGTTCGGATAGACCATTATAGTGGTGCCGGCTCCTATTCTTTTACAACCGAGGTTAATGGTACCGGCTATGCTTCTGATGACGAAGATAATGGAAGTATAGCTAACGCGACCCAGTTTATTTCTGATGGAGAAACTGTGGAAGGTCATATCGGATATTATGATACCGATTTAGGCTGGGATGAATATGATTATTTTGGCGTTGTCCTTCCTGCAGATGGGAGCTATTCTTTCAGAGCAATCCGTGATTTAGGTAACACCAGCCAAACATTCTATTTTCAGGTATTCCGCAAAGATGGTTCGCTGATTACAAACCCTTATGCAAGTGGTGATACCACATATGCTTATGCAGATTGCCTCGCGGCAGATACGGTTTACCTCCTTGTTGACCGATATCAAGGGTGCGGTGGCTATACCTTGAGTTTTGAAAACACAACTACTCCAGGAACACCAATTGATATCGAGGACAACGGAAGTATAGAGAATGCATCACAGTTTATTAGTGAAGGAGAAAGCGTAACAGGCCATATAGGATATTATGATACAGATTTGGGTTATGATGAATACGATTACTTTGGTGTCATACTGCCCCAAGATGGCAGCTACACTTTTAGAGCAATCCGTGATTTAGGAAATACCAGTCAAACATTCTATTTTCAGGTATTTAGGAAAGATGGTTCGCTGATTACATATCCTTATGCTTCTAGTGATACCACATACGCTTTTGCAGATTGCCTTGCGGCAGATACGGTTTATCTCCTTGTTGACCGATATCAAGGGTGCGGTGGCTATACCTTGAGTTTTGAAAACACAACTCCTCCAGGAGCACCAATTGATATCGAGGACAACGGAAGTATAGAGAATGCATCACAGTTTATTAGTGAAGGAGAAAGCGTAACAGGCCATATAGGATATTATGATACAGATTTGGGTTATGATGAATCCGATTACTTTGGTGTCATACTGCCCCAAGATGGTAGCTACACTTTTAGAGCAATCCGTGATTTAGGAAATACCAGTCAAACATTCTATTTTCAGGTATTTAGGAAAGATGGTTCACTGATTACATATCCTTATGCTTCTAGTGATACCACATACGCTTTTGCAGAATGCCTTGCGGCAGATACGGTTTATCTCCTTGTTGACCGATATCAAGCGTGCGGTGGCTATACCTTGAGTTTTGAACAAACTGATTTAACTTATGCCAATGATTCTGGCGATAACGAAACCATCGAAGCAGCTTCTTTGGTTCCAACATCAAGTGTGAACGAAGGACACCTGGGCTATTATGATGTTGATTCGGGAACAGATGGATTTGACTTTTACAAGTTTACAGTTGTTCAGGTTCCCTTTGAGCTTGATATCAAAGTAGAACTTGAAGAGAGTTTGAATGCATACGTCGTATTATACAACGCCGATGGAGCTCTCATTCAAAACGAATACCATACGCCTGGTAGCTACAATTATCTTCGGACAATAACCGTGGCTGGAGATTATTATATTGGGCTCGATCAATATGCCGGATGCGGCTCGTATTCAATCGGAAATTTCTGTGCAAACGCACCTGAAGTGGCCATTTCAGCAGATGGACCCACAGATCTTTGTCCGGGCGAATCAGTGCTTTTAACCGCTACAGGCGGATTAGATGCTTACAGCTGGATGCACGATGGAGTGGAAGTAAGCACAGCTCAAATTTATCTCGCTACGGAACCTGGAACTTATGTGGTTGCCGGCTACGATATAAATGGTTGCGATGGTCTTTCAGAAGAAGTGGTAATTGGCGTGTTTGGTGTTCCTGATGTGTCCATTTCCACCGATGAGGAAACAACTTTTTGTGCAGGTGGAAGCATTACACTTACCGCTACGGCAGGATTTGACAGCTACGCATGGAGCAATGGTGCTTCCGGTCAATCTATTGAAGTTAGCCAAAGCGGAAACTATACCGTAACGGCTACTACTGAAGATGGATGCGATAAAGTTTCCTCAAATAGTATTGAAGTTACTATTCAGGTTGATTCTGACAGTGATGGCGTTTGTGATGTGGATGATAGCTGTCCTTCCCTTCAGGGAGAAGTGGGTGATGGCTGTGACGATGGAAATGCGAATACCGACAATGATGTGATTAACGCCGATTGTGAATGTGAAGGAACAATTATGTTTGATTGTCCCTCACTTTCTGCAAATATTGGCGATGCCTGTGATGATGATAACGAAAACACAGTCGGCGATGCAATTAATGCGGATTGCGACTGTATTGGAACACTCACCTACGATTGCGAAGACTTACAAGCTAACATTGGCAGCAGCTGCGATGACGGAGACAGCAATACAGAAAACGACGTAGTAACTGCCGATTGTGAATGTGAAGGAACATTAATTTACGAATGTCCTGATCTATCTGCAAATGTTGGCGACAGCTGTGATGATGGAAACGCAAGTACAGAAAATGATCTTGTTACCGATGAATGCGAATGTCATGGCACAATAGTTTATGATTGCCCTGCGCTTTCGGCAAATATTGGAGATGCATGTGATGATGGTGACGAAAACACAGTAGGCGATGTAATAAATGGAGATTGCGACTGTATTGGAACACTCACCTACGATTGCGAAGACTTACAAGCAAACATTGGCAGCAGCTGCGATGACGGAGACAGCAATACAGAAAACGACGTAGTAACTGCCGATTGTGAATGCGTAGGAACATTAATTTATGAATGTCCTGATCTATCTGCAAATGTTGGCGACAGCTGTGATGATGGAAATGCAAGTACCGAAAACGATCTTGTTACCGATGAATGCGAATGTATTGGAACCATAGTTTATGATTGTCCTGCACTTTCGGCAAATATTGGCGATTCATGCAATGACAATAACGAAAGTACTGTTAATGATGTAGTAATTGTAGGTTGTGAATGTGAAGGCACAACTGCTATTCTTGAAAATACAGCAGCCCTTTGTTCTGATGGTGTAGATAATGATAATGATGGACTTTCAGATTGCGAGGACCCTAATTGTCAGGCTATTGCAAATAATGTTGGATGCTTAACGTGCTTTGAAGATGGTTTATCTTTTGCCGATGAAGTTATCGAATACGAAGCAACATGTACTAATATTACACCTCCAGCGACTAATCCTCAAGCGGCATTGGGTATGCCTGATTATACAGGTAATGCCACCCAGCATGTATCTTTAGGAAGAGGACTAATAAAGCTAGGTTTTACAAATAATACACTGGTGAACTCGGGAACTTCTGACGCTGATTTGTTCGTCTTTGAGGTCGGCCCTTTAGTGGAAGGATCATTTATTGAATTACGACCTTCCACTGCCGAAACGGTGAATTTATGTGAGGCTGCTGGAATTCTTGATTCTGATGGCGATGGATTTTATGAATTCGGCAGTATTGGTGGAGCGCTGGCATCAGTAGATATTGATGCGTTTTTTGACAACCTCCCTGCAAGTTCAGTATTCTTTGATGCTATCAAAATTATAGATGGTCCGGGAAATTGTTCTACGGATACACCCGGAGCAGACATTGATGCTGTTTGTGCACTGTCAAGTGTGGCATGCGTTGTCGGTGAGTCATGTGATGATGGAAATCCGGATACTGAAAATGATATGTTAAATGCAGATTGTGAATGTGCTGGTACTCCAATTATTGTGTTTGATTGTCAAGCGCTTGAAGCGAATTTTGGCGATACCTGCAACGATGGCGATAGCAATACAGAAAACGATGTAGTAACCGCAGATTGTGAATGTGAAGGGACCTTAATTTACGACTGTCCACAGCTTCAAGCAAACATAGGCGATGCCTGTGATGATTTAAACGCCGACACAGAAAATGATATGATTACTGAAGACTGTGAATGTCTTGGTACTCCTATCGTTATTGAGTTCGACTGTCCGATTCTTGAAGCCAACATAGGCGATGCCTGTGATGACAATAATGCCGACACAGAAAACGATATGGTAAACGAAGACTGCGCATGTGCAGGAACGCCTATTGTTATCGAATTTGACTGTCCGCAATTAGAAGCCAACTTTGGCGATGCGTGTAATGATGGCGATGATGCCACTGGCAATGATGTAATTACTACAGACTGCCTTTGTGCCGGTACGCCGATTGTAACGCCAACTTGCGAAGATTTTGTTTACTACATTTCAGATCACGACGCTGCTGATGGTATCTCTGATATCTACGAAGTAACTGTAAGTGGTGGT
The DNA here is from genome assembly GCF_010686655.1 of Cryomorpha ignava. Lineage (GTDB taxonomy): Bacteria > Bacteroidota > Bacteroidia > Flavobacteriales_D > Cryomorphaceae > Cryomorpha > Cryomorpha ignava. Next base: position 11,216 of record NZ_JAAGVY010000069.1, read on the forward strand.
GTAGCTACAATGGAATACATTGCAACAAGCGATATCGAAATACACATTGCATACAATGGTGTTGACAATCTACTTTACGCTGTAAGCAAGCACACAAACTCATACCGTACCCTTAACCCACACGTTGTGGCTCCATCTTTTGGACCTACAATCGCATTGGGTGCAGATTATGGTGAGCTTACTGCTGCAGTATTTAACGTAGATGGAAAACTACTTATCGGTAGCCAAAACAACAACGCAATCTATTGCGTGAATGTAACTACCAACGTTGTATCATCTTATGACACGTACTCACCGGTTACCGGTGGTGACATTGCTTTTGGATCTGACGGTATGCTTTACCTTGCTACACGCAGCGGTAACGGACTATACGAAAACTATCCTGTACCTACTTTTGATAACCTTATCGGAAGCGTGCCAGTGAAAGTTACAGGTCTTGCAATCACTGATACTGATGAGTTATTAGTATCTGCTCAAGGTCAATCAAGCCTTCAGTTGTATAACACGACCGGTTCAAATATCGGTTCTTACCCACTTGAGCTTGATGGTGAGACTTACACACTGCGCGATGGTGACATGGCATCTGGATGTAATACTTTCGACCAGCCTAATGAAGGTGAGTGTCTTGACTTCAAAATCTACATGATCCATGATGCAGAAGGTAGCGGCCCACAGCCACTTCTTGCAGTAACACTTAACGGTGATGGTACAGCTTCTTACACTACAGTAATGGCAAATCTGGGTGGCCACATCGGTCTATCACAAGATGGAACCATTATTTACAATGTAAGCGGAAATGACAAACTGAAAGTTGTTGATGTAGCATCTGCTACAGTAATTGCTACACTTGACATTCAAACTGCCGGTGGAGTAAGCGTTTCTAATTTCCCAACTGCATTGGTTGGAAATGACGGAACATTCTACGCAGGTAGCAGCACCAATAATCAAGTTTATACAATTGACCCAAGTACAGGTATTGCTACTCCTTACGGACCAGGCAGAAATGTAAATGGTGGTGACTTGATAGATGTAAACGGCGATATATGGTTGATTACTCGCAACAACAATACCTTTACCAATGTACTTACAGGCGCATCTTTTACCGTACCGGTAAATGAAATAAACGGTGCAGTTGTTCTTGACAATGGAAACGTATTGCTCGCAGATGGAAATGGCGGATCGCTTCTTAAAGAGATCAACCTAACATCTCTAGAAGTTGTTGCTACACACGACATTGCATTGCCACTTTTCAATGGTGACCTTGCAGGTGCATGTATCCTTAGCGGTGGCTTGAATACACAGTGTTACGGTGCTGAAGTACTTGAATTTGAACAAGGACTTCAAACCAATGGTTCTGCTGTTCCTGCTGATCGTTCTGATGCAACTGCAGCTCTTGGGCAACCAGATGCAAGCAATGCAGCAGGTGGATTTGTATCACTTGGTGTGGGCGGACATATCACCATCGGATTTGGTGGTGTGATTTATGACGCTCCAGGAAACGACATCCGCGTTTGGGAAACTTCTTTTTCAGGAGATGTATGTGGTGGAAGCGATGATGAACAAGCTGATATTGAGGTATCTCAAGATGGTCTAACTTTTGTTTCTGTTGGTACTATTTGCCGTGATGGTGGAGTAGATATTGCCGGTACTGGTCTTGACTATGTATCTGCCATTCGCATCACCAACTCTGCAAGCACAGGTTCGCTAGACGGATACGATGTAGATGGTGTGGAAGCAATAAATGGTTGTAGCGAAGAGCCGCTTGTTGAAAACGGCGATTGCTATGCAACTGAAGTTGTAGAATACATTCAGGGAACTTCATCAAACGGTGGTGCAATTGCTGCAAACCGCACAGATGCTACAAATGCACTTGGCGCTCCAGAAAGAGTTGACCAACTTGTATTCGTATCTCTGGGCTACGGCGGAAGCTTAACCCTTGCATTTGATGGTGCTATTCCAAACGGTGATGGAGATGATATCGAAATCGTTGAAACGACTTACGGAAACAGTTCATGCAATTCTTACTTTGAATTTGCTGATGTATATGTTTCTGTAGATGGTGATGAATACTTCTTTGCGAAAACAGTATGCCGTGCCGACGGATTCGTTGACATCAGCGATGCAGGTACATTTGCCTATGTAAATTTCGTGAAAGTTGTAAACAACAATGATCTGTCAACTACTCCTGATGCGTTTGACGTGGATGGTGTTGTAGCACTTCACAATTGTGAAGATGGCGACACTCCTGCTCAATTTGCTCCAGCATCTCAAAGCGAGCTTACCTCTTTCCCGAACCCTACATCAGGGCCTTCGCAAGTGG
>NZ_JAAGVY010000070.1 GCF_010686655.1 Cryomorpha ignava
ATAGCAGTCTCTACTATCGTTTTACTTTTTTTTATACATCATATTGATTTTTAAGATTGGTATAAATCTAAGAAAACGTATTTTGAGCTCCGAAAAGCTTCCGACCGCAGGGAGGATTCGTTCAACACAGTGTATAAACCATTGCTGGGTCTGTGCCAATCTGGAAAATTCTTGGGAATATTCCAGCGGAGTTTTGTACTTTTATGGTTCGTGCTTTAACACGCAACGGCATATGCACATCAACGTCATGGCGCATGATGACGGACAGCTAGTACCGAATTTCAAGCTGGGCCACCTTTTATGGAAAGAAGGTAAGGTCATTGAAAAATATGCTGTGGATTCTGTTCGAAAGCAAGAGAACCTGGAATTTGATAAATGGGGAGAAAGATTAAGGCATTATAGATGCCGCCGTAAATGCTGCTGAGCATCACAGGTTGACAGTTATCAAACATTTAATATGATATCCCGTTTTTCAAGTATGTCTGGCTGAAGTAGATTTAATTTTATATCTCTTACGTATATTATCTTTTATAGGGTTACCCATTTAGATCGCGAAATAGTAAAGAACTTAAATAGGTTACGTCGTCAGGGTCTATAATTGTCTAAAAATTAGCAATTATGAAGCCCTTAAAAGAACTAAATAGAAAAAAATTCAAAGAACAATTCGGCTCCAAGGAGCAGTGTATGTTGCACTTGGCAGATATAAAATGGCAGTCTGGATATTCTTGTCGCAAGTGCTGCTGTGGGCTATATATCGGTGGCAAGCAGCTTTACTCTCGCAGGTGTAAACGTTGTAATTATGTTGAGTCACCTACCGCTCACACGCTATTTTACAAGGTCAAATTTGGAATTTAGAATACCTTTGAAATGCTTTATGATATCGCAACGCTTAAAAAAGGCGCAAGTAGTATTTGGCTCGGCGAGTGCTAGGAAGTGAAGCAAACTACTGCTTGGCTCTTTAGGCGCAAGGCACAAACAGCGATGCAAAGCAGCGGTCAAAACCCTTTGGATGGAGATGTACACGTTGATGAATTTGAAATTAGAACCCCGCAGAAAGGCGAACAAGGAAGAAGCAAATCTGAAAAGAAAATACGCGTTGTAATCGCATTTGAGTACCGAAATGGTGATTGCTGAAGGGGCTACGCCAAAGTCATTGAAGACTATAGTGCCAAATCGCTTCGTCCCATATTTGACCAGCACATCAGCACACAAGCTCATATATTGGCTGATGGATGGGCAGGTTATAAACCGCTTGTGCAAGACTATCCTAATTTGAAGCAAATCCTATCTGAAAAGGGAAGAAACTTTCCTATGCTGCACAACCAAATCAGGAACTTTAAAAACTGGCTGCGCGGTGTACGTTCATACTGCGATCCAGAGAATATGGCAAACTACATCAACGAATATTTTTTCCGTTTTAATCGGTGGAACCACCGAAAATCCATACTTTACAGGCTTATTGAGAGAATGTCTGAGCATAAACCAACGACTTTCGGTCAATTAAAAGTAGCCGAGATCTAAATGGGTAACCCGAATCTTTTAATCTTAGCAAATAATATTATTATGGGCACTACTTCAACAGGTGACAGAGGTGACAACGCCGAAAAACCGACACAAATACCAAAGAAAGGCTGGAAAGATATTGCCTTACGAGTAAAAGACCGGCTGACAAAGGATCATGTATCCATCGTTTCAGCAGGAATTGCATATTATTTTTTCCTTGCAATTTTTCCCGCTATTGCAGCTGCTTTATCCATATATGGACTGCTAATGGAGCCGGCGGAGGTAGAGCAGCAGATTGGACAGCTTGCAAATGTCCTTCCTGAGCAGGCACACCAAATAATTAGCAATATTTTAGAAAAGCAATCTGAAAAGTCAGAATCATCCCTAGGCTGGAGTTTAGTTTTGAGTATACTGATCAGTCTCTGGAGTGTCAATAACAGTTCAAAGGCAGTTTTTCAAGGAGTAAATATTACATATAATGAAAAAGATGAACGTGGTTTTTTTAAATTAACTGGCATTACCCTTCTGTTTACTATAGGCGGCATTATTATCGGTTTTATTGCTATTGCGATGGTTGTGGCTTTTCCCGCACTTATCGATAAGATTGGTTTACCCTCAACATTAGAAACAATTATTCAATTTTTGCGATGGCCCATTCTGGCACTGATAGTCATGTTTGCGTTGGCTGCGGTTTATAAGGTTGCACCCTATCGTAAAAGTCCTGAATTTAAATGGATCAGCTGGGGAGCTATTATAGCTACAGCATTATGGCTTGGAGGATCGCTGCTTTTTAGCCTTTATGTAAATAACTTTGGCAGATTTGATGAAACCTATGGCAGTTTTGCGGCAGTAATTATCCTTATTCTATGGTTCTTTCTTACGGGATTTATTATCCTACTCGGTGCGGAAATCAATTCTGAAATGGAACACCAAACGAGCCGGGATACCACAACCGGTGAAGATAAACCCATAGGACATCGTGGCGGCTATTATGCCGATCATGTGGCCGGAAAAGATAAAGGAAATAATGAAAGGCAGTAAATACAAAAAACATAAGCTGCTAAACCAGACCCAACCTGCGGCTTACAACATCTATTAAGCTAAAGAACCGTAGTTTACAATTATAAAAAAAATTAAATTCAGAAAAGATGAATAAAGAAAACCTTTTAAACAAAAGACCTGCAGGGAAACCGGTTTTGGGTGATTTTATCAGATTGTATGGAGAAGTTGGCACTGGTGTGACCGCTAATGTTATCCCTCGCCATGAGTAGTCGATTCCTATCGCGCTGGTGGGGGTACCTGCGCCACCATTGGATCAATGTGCGCCGGGTTCGCTTCTGGTTGCTGGTGGCCGTCGCCTTGTATACGCTCGCGGGTTTTTTCCTGGTGCCGTGGCTGGCCGGTAGGATCGCTGAAAATAAGGTGCGAGAGGTTCTTGGTCGCGAGCTTCGCATCGGCGATATCGATTTCAATCCCTACACGTTCACCCTGGAGGTAACCGATTTCGCGCTCGCAGATCCCGACGGTCACGAGCTCGCCACCTTCGACCGGCTATTCGTCAACTTCTCGTTGGTCAGCCTCATCGATCAAGCATGGATCTTCCAGCAGGTACGCCTCGAAGGTCTGGTGGTTCAGGAGGAACGCTTCGCCTCGGGCGAGTCGCGTTTCTCCCGGCTGAAGGATGACGCCGCGGGCGAGCCGGAAGCGACCGGCGAAGGCGGGATGCCGGCAACGGTGATCCGCGATTTGGATGTTGTAGAGGGAACGATCCGCTTTGCGGATCACCTGACCACCGCGTCCGACCCGTCAGGCATGACCTCCACCATCGCGGTGCAAGAATTTTCCCTGTCGCTGAATGATGCTGCCTTGCATGAGAACACCGAGTTCCCGGTCCATTTCGCCGGGCAGCTCAAGGCGGGCGGTGCCTTCTCGTTCGACGGCGAAATGCAGGTGTCGCCGGCATTCGAGATCAACGGCGGTATGCGCGTGGAGGCGCTGACGCTGAGCCCGGCAGAGCCTTACCTGCAACAATTCGCGCGGCTGGCGATCAAGGGTGGGAACCTGAGCCTCGACGGACGATTGTCCGTCAGCGACGATGAGCCTCTAGCCTATCACGGCAGTGTCGGCGTGGACGGGCTCAGCCTCGCGCCCTTGGATCCAGGCGATACCGAGCCGGTGGTGGGATGGCAAGCCATGGAGATCGAGCAGCTCGACCTGAGCCTTGCGCAGCGCAGCCTCGAGACTTCGAGCGTGTCCATCGAGAGCGGATCCGGCCGGGTCATCATCCACGAGGATCAGACCACGAATTTCAAGCGCCTGCTCGTGGCGCAGGCCGAGGGGGAGGCCCCCGCTTCCGAAGGGGATGACGGCGAAGACTTCGCCCCATTACGCATCAGCATCGCCGGCATCGTTCTGGCCGATAGTCGTCTCCAGTTCACGGATTATTCGCTGCCGCTGCCTTTCTCGACGAACATCCACAAGCTGAACGGCGAGGTCTCCACACTGGCTTCGGATACACAGATTCCGGCCGACGTGCAGTTCGAAGGTCAGGTGGGTGAGGATGGCCTGGCGCGCATCGAGGGCACGATCTACGCCTGGCAGCCGAGGCAGGACACAGACGTCACGCTGACGTTCCGCAACCTGGTGGTGAAGGGCTATTCGCCGTACACGATCGCCTTCGCCGGCCGCCGGATCGCGGAAGGCCGCATGGACCTTGATCTTGGCTATCACCTAACGGACGGCAAGCTCAAGGGCAGCAATGCGATAGTGTTGCACGATCTGAAACTGGGCGAGAAGGTCGAGAGCCCTGACGCGATGGACCTGCCGCTCAGCCTCGCCGTCGCGCTGCTCAAGGACAGCGAGGGCGTGATCGAGATGGATATCCCGGTCACGGGAGATCTCGGCGATCCGCAGTTCCATCTGGGCGGCGCGGTTCGCAGCGCCATCAGTGACGCGATTGGCAGCGTCGTCAGCGCGCCGTTCCGCTTCCTGGCGGGGCTGGTTGGGGCTGGCGAAGAGGACCTGCAACGGATCGCGTACCCGGCGGGCCGAAGCGACCTGACAGCGCCGCAGCGCCAGCGCGTAGGGTTGCTCCGCAAGGCCCTCGTGAAGCGTCCGGAACTGGTGCTGGAACTCGCCGGACCCTTCGATCCGGATGTGGACGGCCCGGCACTCAAGCAACAACGCGCCGTCGAGCAGCTCGCCGAGTGGTTGCGCGAGCAAGGACGCGAGGTTTCGACCCCGGACCTGACCGAGGAATCGACGCAAGACGCGATGGAGGCGATTTTCTCAAGCGCCTACCCGGAAACCAGCCTGGACGAGGTCCGTGAGCGCTTTACCCGCGAGCAGGAAGAGGATGCGGTGGGTCGCTCGGAGTTCGACGCTGTCGCCTATCGAGCCCATCTCGCCGAGGAGGTGATCGAGGCGCAACCCGTAACCGATGCCGATCTCGCGGCACTCGGCCAGGCACGAGCCACCGCCGTGCGGGACGTCCTGCTGGCAGATGCGTCCGACGACCCGGAAGAAGGCTACGCGGTCGAGCCCGAGCGGGTCCTCCTGGCGGAGCCCAGGGAAGTCGAGTCCGAGAACGAGGTGCAGGTCGTGATGAAGGTCGGTCTAGCCTTGGACTGAGGCGGCGCTAAAAGAGAAGGATCGATTTTCCGCGCAAGGGAAAATAAAAAAAAGTGTAATAACTTCGGGATATTACATAGCTGTGCACCATCTATAAAAACTGTTGTGACCGCCTATAAACTCAATTAAGGGTACTACGAAAAAAAAGATCATCATTTATTACCATTGGATTCGATAGCAATTATGGTATAGACCTTTGGTATTTTGTTTAATCTCAGTGGCTGCTGCACTGATCTCCCGTTCACGTTTGTGTCCCTGACACATTGGGCAATGCTGGTTTCTGCAACTGTTGTAGCTGAGCTCTATGGTGCCACAGTTGGTGCACACATCTTTATGCGCACCAAGATCGGCAGTACGGCAATGCATAAGGGCACCCAAGGTGCGCAGTTTCCACCCGTTCATACCTTTCATGCCGGGCACGTGTGGCCAATGCGCGCGAAGCACATCGGCCATTTCATATTTAGGGCGCATCAATCCGGAGTGTAGAGCGTTTCGAGCGGACCAAATGGTTTTACCCGATTGTATTGCGCTACCCCGAAAAAACGGGGCAGGCAGTGCAGATAGATTAGTGTAGTTTGGATACAGGCATGACCAAGCAAGTCCTTGATAATCATAATATCAAGCCCACTTTCCAGCAGATGTGTGGCATAGGTGTGGCGCAGCGTGTGCACGGTCATGGGTTTGGTAATGCCCGCTGCTTTTCGGGCTTGTTTTACTGCCCATTGCACCCCTCTTTGCGCGTAGCGATTGTCAAAGCCGCCTCCCGAACGCCCTTCTACAGGCTGCTTGCCGCAAAAAAGCCACTCATCAGGACTTTCCGATTGGATAGAGGCCTTGAGACCTCTGATCAGCATATCGCACAGCGGCACGTACCGGGATTTATCGCCTTTGCCTCATGCCTTCGGCTTGATCTATGATTTGGGCACAAAAAGTGTTTTCCTGTCGAAGTCTAAATCGTTGAGCCGCAAGTTGCGCACCTCAAAGCAGCGCAAGCCGCAGCCGTAGAGCAATCCGATCAGTATGCGATGTTTAAGTAGTTTGGGAGCTTGCAGCAATCGCCGCGTCTCTTCGGCACTGAGTACCACAGGCAATCGCTTGTCCCCATTGATACTCGGCATGGCGATGTGTTTGTCTTTGAGTCCCTTTAAGCGAAAGGCATAACGCAAACCGTAAACGGTAAATTTGAAGTAGCTCTCAGATGCAGTCTTGTGTTGCTGCTGCATCAGATACAGATAGTCGTTTACCCCGTTGGAAATATCCTACGGGATTGATCTGATCTACATCGAGCTCAGTGGGCAGCGCTTGGTAATGCAGAGCCATCTTTGCCACGTGGTGCGCATAATTCTTGAGCGTACTCTCACTTTTTCCTGAGATACTCATCCGCTGCTTCATCAATCCATACAGCGCGTCAAAACCCGCTACTTCTCGCAGGCGCAGTCAATTAAATTCTTTTTTTTTTCATGATAATTGTGTTTTAATATGTAAGCCTTAAATTTAGCACTTTGTATGAAATCTGTTTCCGGGAGGGAAGTGGGATTAACTACCGAAGGTTTCGTGCAACACCGTGTATAAGCCATTGCTAGGTCTGTGCTCATCTGGAAAATTCTTGGGAATTTTCCAGCGGAGTTTTGTACTTTTAATGGTTCGTGTGTGGGACACGCAACGGCTCATACACGAAGAACGTTGTGCTTCATTAGAGAAAACCAAAACCATTGGATAGAAAAACCGACATAATCTCCATAAGCACTCTTGAGCAAGTGCCAACTCTGAAATCAATAAGAACAATTCCAAGAGAGAGAACATTGAAACTTGTTTTTGACGGTAAGCTAAATAATCAAAGAGAAAAAATCGGTGAAAACTTGAAAAAGGAACTTATAGGATTTCAAGTTGGAATTGATACAATTGAGCCTGAAATAAATATTGCAAAACTCATAACGGATAAAGAAATTGAAGGTAATCAAGACTTCTTTGAAGATTGCGCAAAAGATTATAGGAAATTAGGTGAAGAGTTACTTTTTAAGTTGGTTGACAAGCTGAACTTAAAATTAAATAATGACTTCCCATTGGATACTTTTAACGCACTAAAACAAGACAAAAGACAAATTGGGGAAATAGCCGATTGGAAATATTTTATTCATGGTTTCCATTGCGGATTTGAAAATAAGAAAACGCGACAAGTTATTGAAGTTCCGCTTGTTTTTGGACTTGAATTCGGAGATTTAGACCCCTGTTTTTTCACGAAAAATATCAAATCAACACCAAAATATATTCCGTTGCCAGTAGAAATCTATGAAGACTACTCAGACGGAGTTAGGATAAATGAAAAAATGATTTCACTTGGCAAGTTTGAGAGAATAAGTTCAAACGTTGAAAACCATTTTGGCATTGTGATCGCGGACAGGGAAAAATTAGAAATCAAATCTTATGAAGAACTAAACAAATTATACAAAAGATCAAATGAGTCAATTGAAAAACCAAAGTCTAATTTTTGGAAATTCATCGGACTGCAAAAATGAAAAAACGAAAGCACAACATTTTATAAACGTAATGCGGGCTTCACATCTAAAATGAATATCTTTCAAGCAACAAACTTTACGGTAAATTGAAAGTATGTTCTTCGAACTGCCGCACTACTCTTGTATTTACCGTTCTGCGCAAGCTAAAAAATTATTCAATTAGGAATCGTTCTTTTTAATCAAATACGCATAGGCCTCCATTTCTTTGGTATGCTCAAATATTACTTTCAGCACGCCAATTAGAGGCAGGGCAATAACAGCACCGACCACTCCCCAGAGCGTTGAAAAAAGAATAACACCAAAAATAGTAATGAACGGATTCAGATTGGTTTCATCACCAATAATCCACGGTGTAAGAACGTAATTTTCTAACAATTGAGCCGCTGAAACCACCCCAATCACAATGAGGGCAGGTGTAGACCCGGAATATAAATATGATAATAGCACAGCTAAGCCGCCACCTATGATATTTCCCACATAAGGAATGATGGAAAACAGCGCTGCAAATAGCGCTAAAAACAAAGCATAAGGAACGGAACCAAGCGTAAAACCCAAATAATAAATTCCGAAAAGAATGGTCATGATCTTGGCTTTCCCCAAAAGATAACTGCTAATAATTTTTGCTGAATCGCTTAAAAGAGAAACCATTCCCGAGGGACTGGAAGACAGTTTTTTCAAAAAATTTATAAACATTTTTTTCTGCATCAATAAAAGAATAATATACACAAAGATTATGAGTGACTGGGATAGTAAAGTCATAAGTGAGGAAAGAAAGCTTTTGCCGAGACTTTCCGCCTTGTTCACCAACTTTTCATTGTTTTTTAAATAATCTTTATAATCCCAACTCAATCGTTGGTTTGCCCATTGTGTAAGACTGTTCAATTTTTGAGTAGCGCTTTCTTTAATAGTGGGCCAATCGTTTGCCATAGCGTTTATTTGTGAGCTTATTAGCCACGTAAGTAATGAAAAAAGTATTACCGTGGTTATAACCGAAAGTGTAATCGCCAACCAATTTGGAACTCCCCATTTTTTTAATTTTTTTGTTGGTTTATCCAGCAAAACGGCAATGATTGCTGCCGCTACCAGAGGCAACAATAAAGATGCGCCGAAGTATAAAAAAGCTAGGATGCCTCCAAGAATAAGGAATGCTTTAATCAAATAAATGCCTGAAATAGAAATTTTGGAATCGCTCAAAATAGTTTTATTAAATTTTGGTATCGTATCAGTCTATTGTTAAATTTAGATTAATTTTTCTTACGAAAAGATCGAAGACTTAAATATCATTTAAATCTTTCTTGTATGTCCGCAAACACTAATAATTGATAATTTCGACTATTTTAAATCAAAATAAAGGTATAAAACTTTTCAAAAAAAAGCATTAAAGGGAATAAATGGTTGTCAATAGTCACGAATCCATTTCGAACTTTGTTTTACCATTGGCATTTTTCTGATATAAATGTAGTAGTTTAGATTTGCGCAACAAGAGCCGTATGATGGGAACTTAGCGGATTGAATCTCACGACCGCAGAGAGTAGACTATCACGTACGGTTCTCCCGCTGTGGCGGGACAAGTTGTGAGAGTCTTAGGGTGAAATTCCTTTGCCTACTCGATTATTGCCGCTGTGCTTCATTCCCCATATCAAGAAAAAATCGATTAATTTCTCTTGCTAACGGGTGAAATTTTCGACGGAAATTGAATTTAAAAATTGACCGTTAGTCAGAATTAAAAAGAGACAAGGTAAATGTCAAAATCAGACAAAATTATTATTCTATTGAGTAAGTCAAAATTGACATTGTTAATGTTAAGTTCAATCATGTTTGTAGGACTTGGACTTTGGTTTCTCATTTCACCACCTGAAATAAATAACCCCATCTTCGGTAATCCGACTTTGATATTTTCTGTCGGACTCGCTTCGACTTTATTTTTTGGGATAATGACCTTCTTCTATGCAAAGAAATTACCTGACAACAAACCAGGACTCATAATTGACAACGAAGGAATCACCGACAATTCAAGTGGCGTGGCTGCTGGACTGATTAAATGGACAGATCTTAAAAGCATATCAGTAATGAAAATTCACAGACAGAAACTCATAATGTTATTTGTAAAAAATCCACAGAGTTATATTGATAGGCAGCCAAGTGGCTTTAAACGTAAGATAATGCAGATGAATTTTAATAAGTATGAGACACCATTGAGCATAACAGCAAACGGACTGAAATGTAATTTTGAAGACTTGCTTGGACTATTGAATAAAAACTTGGAAAATAATAAAAACACGAAAGCACAACATTCTGAATAGTGCATACCTTTCAGGATACGCATCATACTGTTGTCTTTTGCATCGTAAAAAACTCTTCAACAATAGAATTAAAACAGAAAAACTAAAATTAATCGAATCAATATGCTTACAGCCATCAATCCAAAATTACCAATGCGTAACAAATCCGTAACGATGGATTTCTATTTAAGCAATTTGAATTTTAGTGTGCTGGGAGATTATGGCGAATATCTAATTGTTGGAAAAGACAAAATAGAAATACATTTTTTTGAGTTTAAAAATCTTGATCCAAAAGAAAACTATGGCCAGGTTTATATCAGAACTGATAATATTGACAAACTTTATCAATCGCTGCTTGACAACAAAACAAAGATACACCCAAATGGTCAATTAGAAATTAAATCTTGGGGACAAAAAGAATTTGCACTACTTGACCCTGACAACAATTTGCTGACTTTCGGGCAAAGGATATAGCGAATATTTGATCTTCAACAGACGGCCGCCGGCAGGCAAGAAACGGGAAGGCGAATTTAGGGAAGAGCAGAATCTAACTTTCAGAAACAGTCAAATGATTGCGCACCGGATTGGCATACATTCCGAGCAAGCGTTCATAATCTTCATCAGAATGAAGACCGGCAGCTGAAAGGCGTTCTTTTACCTCATTGTTGAAAGCTTCAGGATCGGCGCCTTCGTATTCAGGCTTATCTAACACGGTTCCTTCCAAAATATCAAAGGCCATATAGTTGGTAGGCCAAAGCTTGTAATTTTGATAAATCTGTGAATCTATAAACTCACCGAGCATCCGCAGCTTATCGTTAATATTCGGAAATTCGGCCAGGATGTCTAATTCCTTGTCAATTGTTTTTCCAATGCTGATATGCACACGGCCTTTTTGACCGGTAAGCCCGGTAATAATGCTGTTGAAATCTTCGAGCGGTTGCTTTTCGTATTTCTCATCGCGCGAAATGGCTTTAAGTTCCGGAATTTTGAGCACATCGCAGGGATCGTGCTCATAAGAAATAGCTACCGGTGTAACGCGCAACTCTCTAAAACACTCGCGCATGGCCTTTTCGCAACTAATAGTCAGCATTTTAAGCAAACCCGGCTGGGTTTTATCCAATCCATCTTTGGTTCTGCCTTCGCGCTGGGCTATCCATATACTGTGCTTTGCCTCATCAATAGTGTGGCGGATATAGGCAGACAGCAACATAGAGTTTTCGTAAAACTCACGTGCTCCCGTATTTCGCTTTACCACAAAGTTTTTATTGAGCTTTGTAAGATCGGTAACAATAGCGCTTGATAGCAAATTGCTCCCAATAGCGGTTTGAATGGTGCCGTGATCGCTTTCAAAAAGGACTATATTCAGAATAGCTGAATCGAGAATAATATCGCGGTGGTTGGAAATAAAAAGATAAGATTCATCTTTTTTGATGTTCTCTAGTCCGCTAAACGAAAGATTATCTACCGTACGGTCTATGAGAATACGCATGCCGGGATGCGCAACTTTTTTCTGAAAATCGGCAATAGTTTCAACCTCGCTCACTGCATTGCGCACGTCATCATCGCCCCATTGAGGATGTACAAACTTCAGAACTTCGTATAAACCAGGGTCTTTCACTAATCGTGCAATAACCTGTTTTACCTCGCTGTCGTTGTAAGGTCTTATGTCTTCAAATTCTTTATTGTAACCCATGAGGGATTCCGTGTGCGGGCATGGCCGATTTCAGCAGGGCGAAAGTACACAATTCTATTTGAAGGAGAGAAAACTTCTTGAAAACGCTCAATGAATTAGCTAAAGCGTACCTTTGAAACCATGGAAAGCGGATTTAGATCTTTGAACGTAACCCGACAATTTACCGATGCACTCGATGCAATGGGATTAGTCAAGCCTACTGATATTCAGGAAAAAGCCATTGTTCCCGCCATGTCGGGACAAGATGTTTTGGGTATTGCTCAAACAGGTTCGGGAAAGACACTTGCCTACCTTTTGCCCCTTGTTTTAAAGGTGAAATACGCCAAAGAGATGCATCCACGCGCAGTCATTCTCGCTCCGTCAAAGGAATTGGTTGTCCAGATTCATCGTGTTTTGGAACTGCTTACGGCAAATACTGACATTAGATCGGTATGTCTTTACGGTGGAGTTGGAAAAAAAGAACAGGTGGCCATGATTGAAAAAGGGGTTGATATCGTGGTAAGCACACCCGGCCGGTTTATTGACTTATACAGCTTCGGTCACATTTTTACCCGGCAAATTAAAACCCTCGTGCTCGATGAAGCCGACCGGATGATGGAAATGGGCTTTATGCCACAGCTTAGGCAAATGCTCGAAATAATACCGGTAAAGCGGCAAAACCTCTTGTTTTCAGCCACATTTCCCGAAAGGGTGGAGCGACTGGCAGCTGAATTTCTCGAGTTTCCAACCCGGGTAGAAAGCGAAGATAGGCAGAAACCGGTAAAAGAAGTTGTTCAAGAATGGTATCCGGTGCTGAATTTTCGGTCTAAGCTCAACCTGCTGTTGCACCTTTTGAAAGATGAATCATGGAACAGACTCATTATTTTTTGCAGCACCAAAGATGCGGCAGAGCGGGTCTCGAAATTGCTAGATAGGCGAGAGGCCGGCACGGTGAGGGTCTTGCACAGCAATAAGGGTCAGAATACCCGCATAAATGCGCTGGATGATTTTAGAAAAGGCGAAGTGCGCATTTTGGTCACTACCGATGTTACCTCTCGTGGAATAGACGTTGATAATGTGTCGCACGTAATCAATTTTGAATTGCCCAAAGTACCCGAAGATTATCTGCACCGCATTGGTCGCACAGCCCGTATAAACCGCGAAGGGGTGGCCATATCGTTTGTAAATCAGTTAGAACGCTTTTATTTACAGAAAATTGAGGAATACATTGGCAGCGAGATTGCGCAAACTCCATTTCCCGAAGAGGTAGAACAAGGCACATTCCTACCCGGCGAAAAGCAAGCGATGGCCAAAGAAATTGACTATTTTAAACGCAAAGCCGATCCGGAATTTAAAGGTGCATTTCAGGAGCGAAAGCGAAAAGGAATAGGGAGTTCAAAACAGAAGAAACAGAATACCCGTTCGGGAAAGAAGAAGAGGTAAGCTGTATTCCCTCGAAAGTGCCTGTAAATTGATAAAATGTTTGTTTTGAAACCCAGTATCATTCTACGTAAAACCTCGTCACATCGAGATCTGCTTCAATAAAAAATTGAAAAACGGATATGATGACGTTAAATCTTAGAAAACTGCTCCGCTGGGTATTTACCCCTGCGGCCATTAATTTCAAGTAAATATTGATAACCGCTGCTTTAAAATGTTCAGTCTATAA
>NZ_JAAGVY010000071.1 GCF_010686655.1 Cryomorpha ignava
AATGTAACGATCCACCGCAAAATCAAAAGTATCAGGGGGTCCTTTTTTGAAAAACGCGAATATTGGACCGGGAAGTCAGTAGAAGCCGCTATTTTTATGCAAATTGAAATCGTTTAGGACAGTATTGATATTTCTTTAATATTATCTAACTGTTTTTCAAAAGGATTGATGATGTTTTTAATAATTCCAATTCTAGTATCATTTCTTAAATAATGTGTCATAAATTAGATTTGGAATGTTAATTTATTGAATTCGGGCTATTTCTTTTTCATGTTTGCCAACGGCAATATAAGCGTAGTGCGGGATTTTCGAAGCCGTTATTTTCAATTTTCCATAAAGTTTGTTGCTTGCAGGATGTTCGTATTTAGACGTAAAACCCCGTTATCGCTTATATAATGTTGGCATCTGGTCTTCTTTATTTTTAATCCACATAGAAATATCCAATTTTTTCTGCGACTACTCCTTTATTAAAATACACCTGTCTGAGTCTATAATGTGTGTCTGAAGGACTCACGCTATATTGAAATCCAATGAAGTTCGCCTTGTCCTTAAATCTTGTGTTTTGATACGGATTCCATTCAGTCAGCGGCTCACCAAGCACGTCAAGAACTTCTTGTTCCGTCATCCCTATTTTTATTTCATTAAAACGTTTGTCGGAATATCCGTCTGCATATTTGGTGTCCGTAGAATAAATAAAATCCCAAATTTCCCCTGAAATCCCATCAATTCTTAAACGGTCAGCTGTCGCACCCCAAAATAGCCCCCCGATTAGGAATAAAAGTACCATGGCTATTATTTGATAGTGTCTTCTCTTCATTTTTTACTTGATGCCAACGACAATATAAGCGTAGTGCGGGTTTTCGAAGCACTTACTTTCAATAAACCGTAAAGTTTGTTGCTTGAAAGATATTCATTTTTAGACGTAAAGCCCGCATTACGTTTATAAAATGTGTGTGCCCTGCATGGGCAGAACAGTACTGCAAAGTACAAAAGTTCTTTAATTATCCAGAGGGTGAAAGTCCCTGATCCCACAGTTGGTTAGTGGGATTAGCAAGCTGCAAGCTCGTTTGTTGCGAAACAAGGAGTGAAGGAAGCAGGACTGCAAAATTCGGTATCCCGATGGATCGGGAAAACCGCATATTAGGCTATTGATAGTGGGTAAGTGAGCACATCTTCACAATGCCTGTGACCAACAAACTATCGGTAGTAGATGCGGCAGGAATCGAAGGAAGGATAATGTCCTTACAGTTCGACAGGCTCACTGCAACGCCAGGGGAGGTCTCTGCGATCACGAGTTGATGTAGCAGAGAAGTCAGCAGAGGTCATAGTACCGCAAGGATACGAGCTGTCACCGCAAGGGTAAAGGCGGAGGACTCACGACAAGCGGGAAGGACCGAACCCCGCATCAAGTGCGGGGCAGGCCTTTGCGTTGTTCCAAATTAAGCAAGGAGGCATTACCAGCCTTGCCCTAAGCGGAACAGAGTAAGATTAATAAAACAGAATGATAACACAGGTACTAACACGTCAGAACCTTTTGCGCGCCAAGCGTCATGTTCAGCAGAACCGCGGTTCTGCTGGCATAGATGGTATGGCCGTAAGCGAATTGGACACCCTGCTGCAATATGGCAACAGGGATCTAATCAAAAAGGTAGAAGACGGGACGTATCGCGTGCAACCCATTCTGGGGGTGGAACTTAGCGAAGCGCTCTCATGAGCACCTTCAAAAAATAAACAGATAGCGAATAAATCCCCAAGGCCAATGGTAAGAAACGGTTGCTGGGTATTCCCACTGTAACCGATCGCTTACTACAACAAGCTGTTTTACAGGTAATACAAGTGCGGTTTGAAGTAGAGTTTTTACCCAATAGTTACGGGTTTAGACCAAACAAGAACCTGCACCAAGCTGTACAAAAAGCACAGGAATACATCCATGAGGGATGCCGACACATTGTCGACATCGACCTCAAATCATTCTTTGATGAAGTAGACCACTGCTATTTGTTAGAGCTGCTTTACCGTAAAATTAAATGCCGCCAAACGCTATGGCTTATCCGCAAATGGCTACGCGCGTCCATACTTTTAAAGGGCACGCTGGTAAAACGCAGAACGGCGAAGCCCTCACGAATTCCCTATAAAAACAAACTCGACATGAGTAAAAGGCATACCGCAGGGCAGCCCGCTAAGTCCACTTTTGAGCAACATTATGTTGCACGAATTAGACAGAGAGTTAGAGCGAAAAGGGCAGCGATTTATCCGTTACGCAGATGATTTTAGCATTTATGCCGAAACCAAAACTGCGGCACAACAGATCGGTAACGACATATATTTGTTCTTAAAGAACAAGTTGAAGCTTCCGATAAACCGTGAGAAAAGCGGACTTCGTACACCCACAAACTTTATGCTCTTGGGATTTAGCTTTGTGCCTACCTACGGTAAGGGCGACCGCGGCAAATACCAATTAGTAGTATCAAGAAAAGGTTGGCAAAGCTTTAAAGCTAAGCTGAAAATCCTAACGCGCAAGACCAATCCCATGAGCTTTGATGAGCGTATAAAACGTCTCAACGAAGTAATACGGGGATGGGTAAACCACTACCGCATGGCTAATATTTATCAAAAGCTACGCAAAGTAGAGGGATGGTTGCGCAACCGTCTGCGCTACTGCATATGGCATCACTGGAAAAGACCCGAACGTAAACGGAAAAACCTAATACGTTTAGGTATTAAACCCGGTCAGGCTTATGCATGGAGTCGCACGCGAACTTAGCGCAAGCGATCTCACGAATACCTTCAAAATCTAATTGTTTGATGAGTAATGGGTGGATGGGCAGTAGCCCAACTAAGCGCAGCGGCCTCACGAATTCCTACTTTTTATTAAAGTGATATGAGTAAAGTCCTATCTTGGGCACTACAATTACATTGGAAAGGCTACGTAGTAGAGGATACTTATCGGCTTCGGAACTCCACCATAAAATCGCTCCACAACGCAACGAACCGCTGTATACGTGAACCGTACGTACAGTGGTGTGAGAGGCGCACCCCGTCAGCTATTGCTGGCGGGGCCGTCTACTCGATTATGGGCTTTTTTTAGTTTTTTCTGAATCATTGAGTTTGTGAGATGTTGAGTCCCATCGGCTAATACCAAAATTATTTAAATAATCTTCTAGATTTAACAAACCATTCCATAGTCTTAAAGAATCTATGTTATTCGTATCAGCTATTGGCCACACAAATGATATTTCAGTTTTTTCTCCTGTTAAAGAATCAATATCATATTCTGTTCTGACTTGAGTGCCGAATATCTGGGGTTCATTCCTGTGCATCAAATATCTGTCTTGATACATAGCTGCAAGTCCTCTTTTTAATTCATTATTTTTTGCTGCGTCAATAATCATTTGATAGTATTCTTCCTGGACGGTATCAGGGGCATGTTGTAAAACATAAAAGGTTGTTTTGCTAGCAGAATGCCCGACTAGAGATTGACCTGGATAACCGTCTACTTCTTTAATAACTTGAATAATTCTCTGAAGATTCGAGCTATCAATTCTGTTCTGTTTAGTCCAAAGTTCATTCATTTCATCAGAGTTCCAACCGAATTCATTTTGCACGGATTGCATTTCGGCTCTGTATCTTTGGTCAAGCTCAAAAATGCTATCTAATTCGTTCACTAGAGCTAAAGTGTCGATATCTTGAGTTACAGAATTTTTATCTCCTTCTGTTCTTAAATCAATAGCGCAGCCAACGATTAAAGCTAAACAGAGTAGTGCTGGTATTACTCTCATCTGGTGAATGTTTTTTTAATTGCCCATAACGGTTTGCAGCTAAGAAACGTGGGGCATTTCGGAGCACTTTCCTGTCAGCCCGTGACAAAGTTAGCCACGAAGAACGAACCTTGCGGAAACCACTGTCCGCCCCATGTTTTCTTAGATGCTGTTGAGCAGTGTTTTTTCAATTCATTCCTTTCATTTTCTCCTTTATTTCCGCTTGAGTTGTTACCATAAATTCGATTTGAACTTGTTTATCAGTCGCAGTATTAATGGTCGTTTCAAAAATAAATGGCGTTTCATTCTTTGCTGACAGAGCTATAATGGTTAAATCCTTACCTATTGGCACATTCTTAAACGAAGCGGTGTCTTGCATTCCTTGCCAATAATATGCTGTCACGACACTATTAATGTCACTAAAGACTGCGTACATTCTTGCCCCCGATAGTGAATCATTATTGACTAATAATTGAATATCTGTATTCGGACTGGGGTCATTCCAAAATCTATCACAGTTTATCCAACCGAAATTCATTAGTTCGACCGACTCATATGTTTTGGAAGCGGTTTCGTATTCCCTTTTTTGCCTTTCATACTCTTCAATTTCTTCCTTGGTTAGAGGTTCTACTTCTTTATTTTCGATATAACCTAAAATCAAATCAATTTCACTGTAGGTTTCTTTCTTTGTCGTCTTTTTCGGTTTTGGTTCTTCAGGCACTTCAAGGTCTTTGCTGTTAAAATTTTGTTCTGCTTGAATCCAATTGATTTGGCCAAGGCTGTCTCTTTCTCCAAGGAAAAGTCCCATTTCATCTTCGGTCAGCTTTGGAAACTCAACTTCAAGTCCTTTTCCTTGCTTCATTCTAAGCTGATTTCCATCAGAAGTCATATTCAGGTAATAAGCACCGCCTGTTACGAGAATTTGTCCATTTGAAACCGTCTGAGTATTGTTCATAAGCATACTTGAGTTGTCAGTCATTTCCAAAAGTTCAATTTGAATGTCGTCTCCAAGTGGAGAACCGTCAACTGTTTCAAGTTGATTTGGGTCAACATAAATAATCGTTCCTTTTGCACCTGTAACAGTTGATTTTTTGTCCGAAGGTGCGGTTAATTTTTCGGGCTTTTCTGCAATTTCTGAAAGCAAATTATCAACTTGCTTCAATTCGTCAAGAGGATTGATTTGTACTTTTTTATCCTTGTCGTTATTGCACCCAATGAAAATGGTAGCAACTACTATTGAAAGAATGAATGTCTTTTGTTTCATGTGTGTTTTTTTACATTGCTCACAACGGTTAGTATATGAAAAGTAGGCGACTATGAAGCACGAAACTTTCAGTTAAGCACAAAGTTTGATTCGAGCCACAAGCCTTGAATTCACTACTATCTCGCCTATTTTTTATATACATTGTTGTAGAGCGTTTTTCAGCGTATAATTTCGTTTATTTCTTCTCTTTTTTTAGTGTCTAAAAAGTAGGTTTGCAATAGCTTATATAAATTAATTGAACTTATCGAGCCTCCGCTTAAATTAAAGAAGTCAGTCAAGGCAACAACTCCGAGATTTATATCATTAACATCTAATTTTTCTAAATCTTTTGAACCGATTTGTTCCTTTATTTTCTTACATCTTCCTTTCCCGTTTTCATCTTTGTATTGAGAAAACTTATTCAATAAGTCTATTAATTCTTCGTGTCTAATCTGTGGTTGTCTTCTATCCATTTTATTTGTTTTTTTTAGTATAGTTTGTAGGGAATCTTTCCTTTCCGTAAATCCACAGAAATTTGTCGATTTCCTTTAAGTTATGTTTCGTTAATCCGTAAAATTTCGCAAAATCATCTATTATTTTTTTAAATTTCCTAAATACTTTTAAATCCGCTTGCTTAAAGTTTGAGAAATTATCTTTCCGTTTATAAGCCATTAGTACTTTATCAACGAAACTATCGTAAATCGCATAGCTTTCTTGATTATGCCAATTACAATATTTGGTCGAGAACGAATAAAAATTCAGTTCCGTATTATGTTTTTTAGTCCTAATTCCGTGTCCTTTGGCAATTTCATTTACCAATTCGGGATTTCCTTGTTTTAATTTTTGGTCAATATCTAAACTTTGGATATGCTCCGCCATTTTGAAAGTTCCTAAAATATTTGTGCTATACAAATCATTGATAACACTAATCTTTAATAATATATCTTCAAGCTTTTTGTTATTCGGAAAAGCCGTAAATAAATTATTAATTGCTTTATCAGCTGGCAAGTATCTTTTATCGTTATTGAACTTTTCAATGTATATGTCAAGAAGCTCGTTTGTCGGTTTTTCAACTTGGTTCATAGGTTTCTTCAAATGCTCTACAACGGTTAGTATATGAAAAGTAGGCGATTTCGAAGCACTAAACTTTCGGTTAAGCACAAAGTTTAATACGAGCCACAAGCCTTAATTTTACTACTATTTAGCCTATTTTTTATATACATTGTTGTATGCAGTTGCAACTACAACAGGTTAATCAATACAATTCTTGTTATAAAAATCAACTACCTGCCAAACATCTTTTATTTGTTTTTGATTAATTGCTTCTATGATTCTTGGGCAGTTGGAAAAATAATCCAATAACACTTTTCTTTTCAATCTAATCACTCCTTGATCTGCTCTAATGAAAAAAGGGTCTTCTTCTTTTTTTAGTAAAGCCATGGACCTCAATGCCGTATCTCCTTGTTCAATCCATTCTAATTCGTAGTGGTTAAGATTTCCTTTGCTTACAACTTTCAAGAAATACTGTTCGCCATTATTATGGTCAATATTATATTTAGGGTTGACTAAACTAAATCTTTGAGACGTTTGGCTTAGCCAAAAGCTTTCATAGGTAATGTTAGTTACTCTAAAGGAAGCAACATTTTTCCTCTTGTATTTTTTTCCTTTTCCGTCACTGGTTGTTAGCCTTATTTTTTTATAAAATTCTCGAGGTATTCCTTCATCTATGTATTGCACTTTACCATGTAAAGTATCTCCAACATATAGTACTATATAATCAAGTTTTTCGTTTCCTTGGGCAAATACGGATGTTTGTAATGAAAACATTGTTAAAGTAATCAAGATATACAAAGTAGCAGCAGAATTTAATTTTTGAGATTTGTTCATAATTCAATATTATCAGTATAGCTTTTTACTTTCTAATTTTATCATTAAGGTTTTTAACTATTTAGGGAATAACTATTTGTTTTTGTAGTCGTAATTTTTAACATTCTAATAATTACAGATAAAGTACTGTCTTTAATTGCATACAACGGTTTGCAGCTAAAAGAAGTGGCGGTTTTGGAACACTAAACTGTCTATACGCACCAAACTTTATTAGTTGCACAACTGTTTGTATTTGCACTCGCCCCGCCATTTTTTTTAGGTGCTGTTATCGGATGTGCTGTCTTCGGAGCCGTCATTGTTTAATTATTTTTCCACTTTGAGTATTATTATTTTCTAAAATTAAATTGTAAAAATATACTCCGTTCGCAAAGGTTGATATATTTATCGTGTTCGTTTCGTTTGATAGTGTTTTGTCAATGAAAAGTTCACCTAAAGAATTGTAAAGTGTAAATCGTATTGGTTTCGTTGAATTATTCTGAATAGTTAATATGTCAACTGTTGGGTTTGGATAAATACTTGCGAATGACGTCAAATCATTTATTTCCGAAACTCCAACTATACCACCGTTGTTGGTGTAGATAACTGTATTTCCACTAATGGCAATTCCTTTATTGTCATTTAAGAATGATATTGAATGAATAGGGTCGCTTATTGGTGTTGTTTGTTCTGTCCAATTTTGCCCGTTATTTATTGAGTAAAAGATTTTACCATATAAGCTACTGGCGTATAATTTTGATGTATTAAAATCTAAATCTAATACGGGTAAAACTCCAAAACCATCAAGGTCAATTGGGAAATAAAAAGTTCCAGTATTCCAAGTTCTTGTTGGGTTGGATAGGCTTCCCCAACTTCCATAATGATACCCGTTTTGTAAATCTTTAAAATCAAACTGTTCTTGAAGAACAAGGTCACCAGTAGTAATTAAGATGGTGTCAGTGTATAAAAATCCATCAGTTGTTTTATACACTCTGTCTAATTCGTTTGGATTAATAAAGTAGGTATTTGAATTGTCAACAACGGATAAGATGTATGGTTGATTTCCGACTTGATAATTTTGAAAAAGTATTGTCCAACTATTTCCTAAATCAATTGACTTACTTATATACGTAGTGTCGTTACTGGTGTATGAAGTAAACAAATTGTTTTGGAATATTTTTAATTTTGGAAATGTTCCAAATTGTGCCCAAGAAACACCACCGTCAAAAGTCCTCTGATGATTTCCGTAAATATTTACAAAACCCGTGTCGGCATTAAGGAATTTTAAATTACTAGGACTAGTAAAAGGTCCAAAATCATAAATTTGCGACCAAGTTGCCCCCTCGTCAGTGCTTTTATACACTAAACCTAAATCGCCAACAATATAAGCGGCATTTTCGCTAGGAAAATCTACCTCATAAAGCCCCCCAGTAGGAACAAAATCAGATTGGTTCCATTGTCCAAATGTCAATTTATTAGTTGACAGAATGATGAGAATTAAAATTATTTTTTTCATTGTCTTATGATTTTAGTTAGTGAATTAATCCGTTCATTTTTATGTAAAGATATTAATTTGCATTGTCGTCATAGCATATCCGATAACGGTAAATATAAGCGTAGTGGGGCATTTCGAAGAACATACTTTCAATTTACCGTAAAGGTTATTGCTTATAAGATGTTCATTTTTAGAGATTAAGCCCCATTACGTTTATATAATGTTGGCAAACGTATGCTTTATTGCTTGATAACTGTTTTAGCGTCGACTATTTGGCTGTCAACAAAGAGTGCGTAGATATAAGTTCCATTTACGGGTAAATCTTGAGCTTGGAGATTCACATAGGAATTGCCTTGGTTCGTATCCAGATTAATCACCGTTCTTTCAATTCCCTGCATGTCATAAACTCGTAACTCCGCATGGATTACCGTCGAGTTCAAGTAATAAGATATCTGCGTAGTTGTACTGAATGGATTTGGTGAACAAGAAAATAGTTTACATAAATCCATTGAGTTATTGCTTTCGCTTCCATTATTAATACCACTTCCATTCAGGCTTGAATTTGAAGAACTGCTTTGATTCGTTGCCATAAGCTTTGCAATCTGGGCTTCGAGTGCCCTGACGCTCTTTTGCTGCTCTTGGATGCCAGCAACGAGCAATGGAATTATTTGATCATAGTCCATTAATTTACCTTCTTGTGCGTCATCAGTAATTTTTATTTCAGGTAATGATTGTTCTACTTCCTGTGAAATAAATCCGTACTGAGGTAATGTTCGTTGAAGCGAATCACCGCTTTCTGTAATATATCGGTCAATCATATCATATTTGTATGGTTTTAATTCTGATAATTTTCTCATTGGAGAATCAATCGCAGCCTTATTTAGCTTGAAACTGGCATCTGACAATCTATAGTATTGTTCGGCATATAGCTTATTGAAGTTAACCCAAGGTGACCAAGCAGCGATGTGATCAACATTTGTTCCAAGAATTGCCCAACCGGGCTGAACCTTGAACTGAAACTCTACAAATGGGGATGCAGGATAAGTTGTTAAAAGTAAGTTTCCTTTAATATGACATTTATATCCAGGATTGGGCCAGTTCGTACCCATTCCTATCCTTCCATATCGATCAACTTTTAATTGAGCAAAAGTGGATAATGTGAAAATTGCAAATATTGTCGAAAGTAAAATTGATTTTGCGTTCATAATTTCTGATTTTTTTATAATTTTAATAGGAAGTGATTTTAAATGTTCCTGAGTTTTGATATGCATTACCGCCTTGATAATAATCTTCAGTAAATGTTCCTTCAATTTTGTAATTCTTACTAAATAATTTGTGAGACCATTCGCCATTTATATCTACGCCAAACTGAGAAAAAGAGATATTTTCTATTTTACCTTCAATCTTCTTTCCATCTTTTTCTAATTCAGAGCCATTGATTACTATTTTATTTTTAGAAGATTCAGTAATTTCGATTTCTGCAGTTTTAATTATGCCTGATGGATTATTGTATGTAAATGTTCCATAATAATCCCCATTACTTGGTTTTTCTTTATTACAACTCGTCGCAAAAATTATTATAAAGATGCTGGTGATAAATAAAATATTTGTTTTCATGTATTCTGGGATTAATAGCAAGCGTTTACATCAATATATAGTTCGGAACCTAAGGGAACGGTGAAATCTCCATTTATAAAAACGCCTTCGGAAGCTCTTAAATATACATTTTGCCCGACATATAAAGCATTTGCGCACGTTCCATTTCCAATTGTGATGTTTTTTCTTACTTTATTATCGTACAATCCAAAGTTATAATTGCAAAAACTTATATTCGTATTACAATCTTTATTTAGTTCATAAACCTTGACATAATCAACATACATATGATCTGTAAATGTAGGCGCAGTAGGCGGTGGGTATCCAGGCTCTATTGCCAAATTTAGAATAGTCCGGACTGGATCTATAATACCATGATTTGGAAAAACTCTTGCAGGTGAACCATCAATATACCAAATAATTTTACTTGGTGACCATTCAATTCCGTAGGTGTGCCAAGTATTGCCATAACTATAACCTGTAGGAATTAAGTCTTGCCCGAATATATTTCCATCACCATAATAGGTGTGAATATTCGTGCCTACAATATTAGCTGGCTTATGACCAACCATTTCAAATATGTCTATTTCTGCTTCATTTGTGGTTGTAACTCCACGACCACGCCATGTCCAGAATGCCGGCCAAAACCCATCTCTGTAGGGTAGTTTGATTCGTGCTTCAATATATCCAAATTGAGTATTAAAGTTATCCGATGTTTCCACCCATCCAGAATTATATGGATATGATTGACCGGGATTTGCTAATCCGCAAGCCCATGTTGTTTGAATTGGATTCGGTGGGCAAATTACAGGATTGTTATTAACTCTAATAACCAAATTTCCATTAGATGTATATACGTTTGAGCTAAGATAAATTTGCGGTTCAAATGGTGGTTCGGTGCCTATATGGGTGGCATAATTAGCCTTAACCCACTTACTATTATCAAAAAAGTTAAATTGATCTTGCCAAACGAGTTGCCAATGAGGGTCGTTTGAAGGTGTTTGTCCATATGACCACAAACAGACAAGCAAAGGAAAAAATAAAATTGTCTTTTTCATGTTATTGGTTTTTTAAGATTTTTCAATATTCTTTTGTCACTTTAGATTGCCAATCTTACCGCAGCTTTTTTCTTTTTATGTTTGCTAACGGCAAGTATAAGAGTAGTGGGGATTTTGGAACAATTCATTTTCAATATACCGTAATGTTTGTTGATTGAAGAATGCTCATTTTTAGACGTTCAGCCCCATTATCTCTTATACAATGTTATCGGTATATGTTTTAATATTTGATTATTTTCTTTGTCATTAGACTTCCTATTTTTATGTAATATATCCCGCTTGGAAGGACTGAAGTATTAAGATTTATCCGATGTTGATCTTTTATTTCTTTTTGCAATAGTTGCTGTCCAAGATTATTGTAAACTCGCAGATAATCTACTTGAAAATATTCGGGAATTTGAATTGTAATATTATCATTTGTCGGGTTGGGGAAAATAACAATACCTTGCTTACTTTCAATTTCGCTTGTGCTTACCACATCACCGCTATCATTAGTTTTTATTAGCAAAACATTTATGTTCGTATTACCAGTAGTTCCAGTCATAATAAACCCATTGTCTGATGTTTGCCTTATGTCATAACCCGACACGAATGAATTTTCATCAAATTTCCTATACCATTGCTGGCTTCCAACACTATCAGTTTTTATCAAGTATCCATCAGAATTATTATCCATTCCAAAGAGGGCGTAACCATTATCATTGGTTTTGGTAACAGCGTATGACCAACCGCAAGGTCCATCTTGGTATAGCGCATACCAAATCATGTTCCCGTTTAAGTCAATTTCCATTAAAAAGGGTTGCGAACATCCGTTTATGTTTAATTGCGAAAATCCGCTTATTATTATGTTTCCATTGTTTGCGTTTGTTACATCATAAGCTCCTGATGTGCTTATGTCTGTTAAATATTTTGTCCATAATGTATCTCCGTTACTGTCCGTTTTAATCACCAAGGCAACACCCGAAGTAAAGTGACTGTTACCGACAATTACGAATCCGCTGTCTGTTGTTTGCGCGACCGCCTCTCCGCTTTGTTGATATCCAATATCATATGATCGCGTCCATAGTGTATCTCCGAGGACATTCGTTCTAACTAAGTAGAATGAAATAGATGATGCCGATCCATTTATTTCATTGTATCCTCCAAGGATAAATCCATTATCTGTAGTTTCCTTTACGCTTCTTG
Organism: Cryomorpha ignava; assembly: GCF_010686655.1. Taxonomy (GTDB): domain Bacteria; phylum Bacteroidota; class Bacteroidia; order Flavobacteriales_D; family Cryomorphaceae; genus Cryomorpha; species Cryomorpha ignava. The sequence continues at coordinate 12,199 of NZ_JAAGVY010000071.1, forward strand.
TCCATTGACGATAATTACCGCCATAGTTTTTTTGCCACAACACATTTCCTAATGTGTCTATTTTTGCCAGATAAGCGTCGTAATACCTGCTGTCTGAGAAACCGAAGTTAACAACACCCGTAACGATCAAATTTCCATCCATCGTTTTTTGAATGTTACTGAATGCTAAGTCATCTTGTTCCTGTACTGAATAATAGTTTGTCCACAATTCATTCCCATATTTATCTGTGCGCTTTAGTATTCCGAATCCACCACTCGCCCCAGCAATAGCGTATCCTTCGTCAGACAATTGTACTACAGAAAACCCACGGTGATTTGTGATCGTGTCGGGATTCCAAAACGTTTTCTGAAATGAAATTTGTCCATAGCATTGAATGCTCAATACTAATGTGAGTAAAAGCAAGATTGGCTTTCTCAGAATATTTTCCATTTGTTTTTGTTTTAGCATTACCGATAACGGCATGTATTAGCGTAGTGCGGGTTTTCGAAGTACTTACTTTCAATATACCGTAATCTTTGTTGCTTGAAAGATATTCATTTTTAGACGTTCAGCCCGCATTACGTGAATATAATGTTGGGGGT
>NZ_JAAGVY010000072.1 GCF_010686655.1 Cryomorpha ignava
ACAAACATGCGACCACCTACGGGGTCGGGTATACCTTTATTTAAAGATACTCGTGGGGCATTATTTGCATAAAAAACAGAAAACGCGATAGCGGCTTTGGTTTTTCGTCAGACTTCGGAGCGAAAGGGATCACGCACTAGTCCCTGCTCGCTCGCAAGGTGAGTCTTGAATTAAAAAACCGGCGAGCATTTTCGCTCGCCATAGGGTTTTGCTTGTGTGGTTCAATAAAGCGATAATGGGATCGCGAAGCAATCCCTGCTCTCATTGAGCTTTTCAGAATCAATTAACAATTGTGCAGACATTTTAGTGGTGCGACCACTTACAGGGTCGGCAATCTGACTAACGATGCTTTCTACTACAAACATGCGACCACCTACAGGGTCGTGAAGCGGGATAAATTAGGGATTGAACTATAAACATACGACCGCCTACAGGGTCGCTCTAGTATAATTTCCAAGCTCATATGCAGGCTATTTTTTTATGATTTTGCAGAGAAAGAAAGTGCGAAGCAGTGACCGCATAATTCAATTTGACACATGCTCCCCCAAAAAAAAGTCGCTTATTTAAAACGAAATATATAATCTCGTAATAAATAAGCGACAAATAAAATCGAAAAAAAAGCCCAATTAATTAAGAACCTTTCTTGCTATAATCTTTTAGTTTCCCTTCTACAGTAGAAATGATATCATCTGCTTTTGAGCTCATTACTGAAACAGCATCGTCAAGTTTGCGGTCAAAATCGCGTTTCTTTTTTTCTGCCGTTGCGCTAAGATCATCTTTTGCTTTAGAGATGCGATTAGAGATTTCATGGCTCGATTCATCAACTTTGCGCTTGATTTTTTTGCGTGTTTTAGTGCCCTTTTCAGGTGCAAATAAAATTCCAATCCCAGCGCCAAGAGCAGCACCGGTTAAAAGAGCTAAAAGTGTTTTTCCTTTATTGTTAGTGTCAGACATGTTTTTATTTTTTAAGTTAATAGCTAATAAGAAAGTAAATATAATGGTTTAATATTCCTACTAATATGACAAAAGTCACACCAAATTGTTTATTAAAAATTTTGTAAACCTGTTTGTCAATTTAAAGTTCTTTAATATTCGAACCACCTACAACTTATACCCTTGAAGTATCTGCTTTAATTAGTTGAAGGTCAGTTGATTTTATATCATCCGAATCGACAATCACATCTAACGGAAGTAAAAATAACATCATCGGCTCTATGTCTACTCACGTCTTCTTTCCTTAAAAAAGGTAGAAATCAAATTTTTAGATGTAAGTGTTGTTTAAAATCATAAACGCACATGATTTATGTCATATTGAGAGCCTTCCAAAGCTTTATATTTGCTTATTACCTATATTGGGAGATTAAGTGAACCATAAGAGCTAAGAGATGAGTATGTTCTTTAGAAAAAGTGTTGTTGCTACCACAGGATTATTTCTGTGCATCTTTCTGATAGTTCATTTATCTGCAAATAGCCTGTTGCTGCTTCCCGAGTCTATTGCCAGAAGCCTATATAACTCATATTCTACTACGCTTCGCGAAAGCACCTTAATTAACGTGGTAGGCTATATTCTTTATCTGTCTATAATTCTGCATGTAGTTTATGCGGCTATAATCACTTACAAAAATCGAAAAACCAGATCTGTGAGTTATGCCGTAAATCATAAAAGTGAAAACAGCTCATGGGCGTCTCAGAATATGGGCTTTCTCGGTGTGCTTGTTTTGGTGTTTATTGTGGTTCACATGGCGAATTTTTGGGCGAGAATTAAACTGGGTATTGGAGAAAGTGTGGGATTAGATACAGATGGATACGTAGATGTTTATCAAGTTACTTATGACTTGTTTCACAATGTATATTACGTCCTCTTCTACTCAATTTTAATGATTCCATTGGGTTTTCATCTCTTTCATGGGCTTAAGAGTGCTTTTAAATCTCTTGGATTTTACCATAAAAAAGGACTCAGAATTCTCGCAAAGATTTCGCTTGTTTATGCTGCCGTTATGGCGATAGGTTTTGGAATTATTCCATTAATAGTTTACTTCAAATAGCAATAGAAATGAAACTAAATTCAAAAATACCCGAAGGTAAACTCGAAGAAAAATGGCGAAACTATCAGGCTAATTCACATTTGATTAATCCCACCAACAAAAAGAAGCTCAACGTAATCGTTGTAGGGTCTGGATTGGCAGGGGCGGGCGCAGCAGCAACTCTGGCTGAACTTGGTTATGATGTGCAATGTTTCTGCTATCAGGATTCGGCGCGTAGAGCTCATTCTGTTGCTGCCCAAGGCGGTATTAATGCAGCTAAAAATTACCAGCACGATGGCGACAGCGTTTGGCGCATGTTTTACGACACACTAAAAGGAGGCGATTTTAGATCGCGCGAAGCAAATACTTACAGACTTGCTGAATTATCTGCTCCGCTTATCGATCATTTTGTTCAACAAGGCGTTCCTTTTGCACGCGAATATGGCGGCGTACTGGTAAACCGTAGCTTTGGTGGGGTTCAGGTGCAACGTACTTTTTATGCCCGTGGGCAAACGGGTCAGCAGCTATTGATGGCGGCCTACTCGCAGCTCTATAAAATGATTCGGGCAAAGAAAGTAGACATGTTGCCTCGTCACGAAATGTTAGACTTGGTTGTTATCAACGGGAAGGCCAAAGGCATTATAGTTCGCGACTTGACAGATGGTACCATTAAACGCTACGCCGCAGATGCTGTAGTGCTTGCTACGGGGGGGTACTCGCGGGTGTTTCGCTTATCTACGCTCGCCATTGGTTGTAATGGAAGCGCTATTTGGAAAGCGCACAAACGAGGGGCCTATTTTGCTGCACCCAGTTTTACGCAAATACATCCTACCGCGCTTCCACAATCGAGCGATGCGCAGTCAAAGCTCACACTAATGTCAGAATCGCTGCGCAATGATGGTCGCATTTGGGTGCCAACTAAAAAAGACGATGCCAGAAAAGCGAATGAAATTCCGGAAGATGAACGCGATTATTATTTGGAACGGCGTTATCCCGCTTTTGGAAACTTAGCACCACGAGATATTGCTTCGCGCGCTGCCAAGGAGCGGATTGATGCCGGCCACGGCGTAGGGCCGTTAAAAAATGGGGTTTATCTTGATTTTAAAAATGCAATTGATCGACTGGGGCTTGACACTATAGAAGACAGATATGGAAACCTCTTTAAAATGTACCGGAAAATTACGGGTATAAATGCCTACGAAAAGCCAATGCTGATTTCGCCGGCAGCTCACTTTTCAATGGGTGGCCTTTGGGTAGATTACGAATTGATGACTACCATTCCCGGTTTATATGCCATTGGCGAATGCAATTATTCAGATCACGGTGCAAATCGTCTTGGTGCAAATTCTCTGTTACAAGCCAGTATTGACGGTTACTTTATTCTTCCGAACACCATTAATAACTATTTGCAAACGGAATTAGCAGAAGAGCGTCCAAATGTAGATCATCCAGAATTTGAAAGGGTGGAGGATGATGTAAAAGAACACATTGCTAAAATGATGGCCATCAATGGGAGTAGAACGGTAGACGATTTCCACAGAGCCCTTGGCAAAGTAATGTGGCAGGAATGTGCTATGAGTCGCAACAGAGCTGGATTGGAGAAAGCCATTATTCAAATAAAAAACATAAAGAAAGAGTTTTGGAGCGAGGTGAAAGTAACTGGGAGCGAAGCTGAATTAAACCCCGAACTTGAAAAAGCGTTAAGGCTGGCAGACTTTATTGAATTGGCCATATTAATGTGTGTGGATGCCTTGCAACGCGAAGAGTCTGCAGGCGCACATTTTAGAGAAGAATATCAAACCAAAGATGGCGAAGCCTTGCGCAATGACGCAGATTTTATGTACGTCTCGGCTTGGGAGTACAACACGGGCAATTTTAAATTGCACAAAGAAGAGCTAAAATTTGAATATGTAGAACCAACTGTGCGCAGTTATAAGTGATAACGATATGAAAGTAACATGTAAAATATGGAGACAAGAAAGCGCAGATTCAAAAGGGAATTTTAAATCTTATGAAACCGACGGGCTTACAGAAGACATGTCGTTTTTGGAAGCTTTAGATCACTTAAATGAAATACTCGTTCTTAAAAACGAAAGGGTAGTGGCCTTTGAATACGATTGCCGAGAAGGAATTTGCGGACAGTGTGGCGTTTTTATCAATGGACGGGCACATGGGCCGCACGATCATGTTACAACATGCCAGCTGCACATGCGTAGCTTTAAAGACGGCGATACGATCGTAATTGAGCCCTGGCGCGCCAATGCATTTCCAATATTGAAAGATTTGATGGTAGATCGCTCCGCCTTTGACAGAATTATTGAGCAAGGTGGTTTTATTACCGCCAAAACCGGTACAGCACCAGAAGCGAATGCTATCCTTATTTCAAAAGAAGTGTCAGACAAGTCAATGGATGCAGCTGCCTGCATAGGTTGTGGCGCCTGTGTGGCAACATGTAAAAACGCTTCGGCCGCGCTTTTTACTTCAGCAAAGATTAACCACTTAAATTCACTCCCGCAAGGACGTCCGGAAGCGCATAAACGAGTACTTGAAATGACTCAACAAATGCAGTTAGAAGGTTTCGGAAGCTGCACATATACAGGTGCTTGTGAAGTAGAATGTCCCGCTGAAATATCTATTTCAAATATTGCAGAAATGAATGCCAGATATTTAAAGGCTAAACTATTGAGCTAATTGAATAAAAATTAAAGGATAAAAATTTAGTCCTTCAATTCTGTTTTGACGATTGCTCTCATTTTAAAACAAATAGAGGCAATACGAGTTGAAAAGGAATATAGGCTCTTTGAATTTGGTTATTAAAAAGTATAATTGTCTGATATTACAAATTATTGAAGAAAACATAGTTTCATGTTAGAGTTTTTCAGCATACACAAAACCCAGATTATTTCTGTGACCGTAGTAGTTGCAATAGTTTTGGTTCTCCATTTTCTTACCAATACCTTGAATAAGTGGCTGGTAAAAAGAGAACAAGAGAAATATCCCGGCGAATCACCAAACCCATTTAATCTTATAAAACGAATTCTCAATGCCCTTTGGCTGGTTTTAGGCGCAATAGCCCTGGCGCTGATATTTGTTGAAAGTGACAAAAGCGCTGTACTTGTGGGTAATTTTAAATTGATATTCTATCTGGGAATTGTTTCTGTGATAACGATCGTTTTGGCTACATCGACAAATATGTGGTTTAAAAAATCTGTGAGAACGAAGATTTTGAATAATGATGACCCTACTGCTTACAAGTTCTTGAGGTATGTAGCCGTTTTTGCGATTTATTTTACCGGAATTTTATTGGGATTACTGGCATTCCCCTCTTTGCGGGGTGTGTCTCAAACTGCTCTGGGTGGGGCAGGGGTGCTGGCTTTAATAGCAGGTGTAGCATCGCAGGAAGCCTTGTCAAATTTGGTTGGAGGTGTATTTATTATCTCATTTAAACCATTTAAAATTGGCGATGTCATCAACGTATCTGAAGGCATGACAGGCACCGTTACAGACATAACACTACGCCACACAGTGATCCGTAATTTTGAGAATAAGATGATTGTTATTCCAAACGCGGTTATCAATAAAGAAAAGTTGGTAAACTATAGCCTTGGTGAGCTAAAATGCTGCGAAATGGTGGAAATAGGGATATCTTATGACAGTGATGTAAGCCTTGCCAAAAAAATAATGCAGGAAGAATGCGAGAAGCATCCGCTTATTCTTGACAATCGTTCTGATGTTGAGAAAAAAGAAGGCAAGCCACTCGTGAAAACCGCCCTGACTAAATTAAATGATTCTTCTGTAACTATAAGGGCGTGGGCATGGGCGAGAACCTTTGGAGATGCTTTTATGCTGAAATGCGACGTGCTGGAGAGCATAAAAGCCCGTTTTGAAGACGCAGGAGTCGAAATTCCATTCCCGTATAGAACGCTTGTAATGAAAAACGAAATGGGAGAACAACCTATTGGAAATAAACATGGATCACAAACTGAAAATATTTAAGGAAGTCGCTATTAACAAGAGCTTTACCAAAGCTGCTGAGAACTTATTTCTATCTCAACCTGCGATTTCTAAAACCATTAAAAACTTGGAGCAGCAATACGGTAAAGCGCTTTTTGTCCGCCAGGGAAATCATATTGATCTTACCGATGACGGAAAATTATTTTTAGCCTACACCAACAAGCTTCTTGACATCTATTCAGAACTCACCGATGCCTTTGCTGGAGATCAGCAGAAACTACCCGGTCAGTTAAAAATTGGCGCCAGCACCACAATTGGCCAGTACGTAATACCTGCCCTCGTGGCAGGCATTCAAAAAGACAATCCCGAATTTCGCTTTCAACTCATTTGTGGAAACACCGAAGATGTTCAGAATCAATTGCTCAACGGTCTCCTTGATTTTGGAATTGTAGAAGGCGACAATCACAATAAGCGTCTGCATTACGAGCGTTTTGTAAAAGATGAATTAGTTTTGGTTACTGCTGCGACCAGAAATGGTATTCCCAATACAATTCAGCTTAATGATTTGGAAGCGCTCACTTTCGTGGAAAGAGAACATGGCTCGGGAACAAGAGAGGTTATAGGCAACGCACTTAAAAAGAGAAAAGTAAAACCTTTAAACATCATCGCCGACTTGGGAAGCACTGAAAGTATAAAGTCGTATCTCCGCAATTCAAATCACTACGCCTTTCTATCTATTCACTCTATCAATCAGGAGCTTGCGGGCAACAAACTTCGTGTGGTAGAAGTAACCGATTTCCAGATAGAAAGGTGGTTTTACTTTGTAAGTCGTCAAGGATACCAATCAAAGTCATCATCACTTCTTCAGAATTTGCTTCTTGAAGGTTATAACCAAAAGTAATAACCTATCACAAATCACTTTGCCCATAAATCACAGAGAGTGGCGTAATTTGCATCGTAAAAAAAGGTGTGATGAAGAATCCAATTTTCGTAAAAGTTCTTTTTGCTTTTCTGATAATCATTTGTTTAAGTGGATTTATAAGCAGCCCGATAGCATTGCTTCTGGGATTTTTATTTACACTATTTCTGGGTCAGCCTTTTGAGAAGTTCACCCAAAAAGGCATTCAGTATTTGCTGAAAATTTCAGTTGTAGGGCTTGGTTTTGGGATGTTTCTAATGGAAACGCTCAAGACAGGGAGAGAAGGATTGACTATCACGGTACTCACTATTTTTGGAACGCTGATTCTCGGTTGGATTTTAACCAAACTTTTTAAAATCGATAAGCACCTTGGCTATTTGATTTCTGCGGGAACATCGATATGCGGAGGAAGTGCTATTGCCGCTGTTGCTCCCGTTATTCAAGCAAAGCCCAAAACGATATCTGTCGCACTCGGAGTGGTTTTCCTGCTCAACTCAATTGCCTTATTTGTTTTTCCGGCAGTGGGGCACTTCTTGAGCATGACACAACACGAATTTGGATTGTGGGCTGCCGTTGCCATACATGACACCAGCTCGGTGGTGGGAGCAGCTCTTACTTATGGCGATGAAGCTTTGCGCGTGGCTACAACCGTCAAACTGGCACGCACGCTGTGGATTATTCCGGTATCACTAATTTCTATGTTTCTGTTTAAAGCCAAAGATGGAAAGATCAAGATTCCATGGTTTATTCTCTTTTTTATTATCGCCATTCTTATCAATAGCTATTTTGATCTTCCTCAAATGGTAACCGATTATACAACAGGTGCTGCTAAAAGACTCCTGATTGTAACCTTGTTTTTGGTGGGAAGTACGCTTTCTGTGAAGGATTTAAAGAAAACGGGAGCCCGTCCTTTCGTTCTCGGTGCTTCTCTTTGGATTTGTATTTCAGTCTTTTCCCTGTTGTTTATTATGAGTTAACATCGCGCCGCTTTAAAATTGCGCAGCAATACGGTTATGAAAAGACAAAAAATCCGACGCCTATGGCAGGATAAATCAGCCTGATCATTGATGTAAACAACCTACATATAAATCGCCTTCAGCACAAATTGGTGTTGAATTCCCGTCTCTTTTATATCTCCGAGTTTAACTTGCTGAAAGTTGGCTACATAACCTATATCGATAGTAAATTTTCGTCCGAGGGTAATCTGACCTCCAATTGAACCAAAACCACCAAAGCCCATTCCTGTTAAAAGATTGGCTGATTCTACAAACTGTCCCTGCTGGGTATAAAACTGGGTGAGATCTACAATACGGTTAAAATTCACTACATATTCACCCATGTCAATTACATTCTCCTCAAATTTTGCGAAAGTAACTGTTGCACCTAAATCAAAATAAGGAAGTATAATAGTGGGCTTTCCTGATTTCTCTACGGCTTTTCTTCCCAATACACGGTGAAGACCTAAATTGATAAAAAGGCGCTGTTCCTCACCGCGAATTTGAAATTGCTCTAAGCGTTGGTTTTGAGTGGGGTCGGGGCTGGGCGCCACACGCTGAATGGTAAACTGACCAACCGTGACAGGGAAAGTTCCGTTTATCTCGGTAAACACACCAAAATCTGAATTAAACATGTAGCGCAAGTGGCCACCAAACATAAATGACGGTCGATAAGTCATTTCGCCGGGCATATCAGATTCTGCAAATATCCATTCGCCAGGAGCGGCGCGCATGGCCTCTGATGTGCGATCTTCGGACTGAAAGGATCCATTAGGTGGGCCAGATATGGCGCGATTTAACCACGATTGAGCAAAGGTTGAAATTATTGCTCCATCACGTTCATATCCATATCCATTATAGATACGAGCAGTGTTTTTGTTAGCAAAATAGAATCCCAGATTTAACCCTACATACAATCCTTTAATGCTATCGGGTGGGAGAGGTTCTTCGCCATCTTCGTAATTGTAAACCTGTGCCTTGGCCATCGTTCCCAAAAGAATGGCAGCAAAAATTAATGCAATTTGTAAAAATCTATTCATCGCGTTTTCATTTTGATTTCTTCAATAAAATCGGCAACCCAAAGTTCGTACATTTTCCCGGAAGGGTGCAAACCATCTGAAGCAATCAATTCCGGGTCATTTGCTGCTTGACGTGAAATATCAGTGATGTAAAAATAAGAGATTCCATAAGATTCTGTTATTTCGCTGTTTACAGCGTTAAATTGATCAATCTCTTTAGCAATGGTTTCAGCATTGTCGCTACCAAAAGGAGTTACACTGTAATCTGGAATAGAGATGACAAAAACTTTGCTCGTATCGTTTCCGGCGTACTGAATAGCGCGCTTGAGCAATGTTTTGAACTCATCCGCATAAGCGTCAATGCTCTTACCCTGATATTGGTTATTAACCCCTATGAGCAAGGAAACAAGATCGAAAGTAGAGTCCGGCGAAAAGGCATCGGTAGCATTGAGCAAATCGCCTGTAGTCCATCCATTTTGGGCAATAATGTGTGGAGGAAAGCAATCTATTCCAGCGGCATTGAGCCGGTCGGCAATTTTTACTGGATAACTATCGCCTTCATCAGCAAGACTCGTACCGATGGTGTAGCTGTCGCCAAGAGCGAGATAACTAATTGATGATTGTGCTGGTGTTTTCACAGTTTCGTCTATGCTGTCTTTGGCGCAAGCTGTAAAAAGAATAAGCAGTGCGCTGATTAAGGCGACCATAAAATTAGGTTTGAAGGTTTCCGACATTGTATCTTTTTTCTGCTGGAGCATTGTTAGCGGCTTCAATGCCCATAGCAATATGCTTTCTGGTTTCGGCAGGATCTATAATCGCGTCGAGCCACAGCCTCGCAGCTGCGTAATAAGGCGATGTTTGATCATCGTACCGGTTTTTGATCTTGTCAAAAAGCTCTTTTTCTTTCTCTTTGGTTATTTTTTCACCTTTAGATTTCATAGAAGCTACTTCAATCTGTAGCAATACTTTTGCTGCCTGCGATCCGCCCATAACCGCCACCTGTGCAGTTGGCCAGCCCACTATAAGTCGCGGATCGTAAGCTTTTCCGCACATGGCGTAATTTCCGGCGCCGTAGCTATTACCGGTAATGATAGTAAATTTAGGTACTACAGAATTGCTCATCGCACTTACCATTTTGGCACCGTCTTTTATGATTCCACCGTGTTCGCTTCGGCTTCCAACCATAAATCCGGTTACATCCTGAATAAAAACAAGTGGTATATTCTTTTGGTTGCAATTCATTATAAAACGGGCGGCCTTATCGGCAGAGTCGCTGTAAATAACCCCTCCAAACTGCATTTCGCCTGTTTTGGTCTTTACAATTATTCGTTGATTTGCCACAATGCCTACTGCCCAACCGTCTATCCGGCCGTAGCCGCAACAAATAGTTTGACCATATCCTTCCTTGTATTCAGTAAATTCGCTATCGTCGAGCAGGCAATCCAGAATCGTGCGCACGTCATAGGGAGTGGTGCGCTCCGTAGGAAAATATTTGTAAATATCGGTTAATTCTTTTTTAGGCATTTTTGGTTTCTCTCGGCTAAATCCCGCTTCGCGCTCTGTTTTGCCAATTTTGTCGACAAGGTCGCGTATAGTTTTTAGGCACTCTTTGTCGTTAGCGACTTTGTAATCTATCACCCCGCTTATTTCGGCTTGGGTTGTAGCGCCACCAAGCGTTTCATTGTCAATAGTTTCGCCAATTGCTGCTTTTACAAGATATGACCCTGCAAGGAATATTGTACCGGTTTTATCTACTATCAGCGACTCATCGCTCATGATGGGCAGGTAAGCCCCACCGGCAACACAACTGCCCATTACAGCAGCTATTTGCGGAATACCGCGTGATGACATCACCGCATTGTTTCTGAAAATGCGCCCAAAGTGTTCCTTATCGGGAAATATTTCATCTTGCATTGGCAAAAATACACCCGCACTGTCCACAAGGTAAATGATTGGAATATGATTTTCCATGGCAATTTCCTGGGCCCGGAGATTCTTCTTTCCGGTTATTGGAAACCAGGCACCTGCTTTTACGGTTGCATCATTGGCTACAACAATACACTGTCGTTTTTTGATATAGCCTATTACAACAACAACGCCGCCAGATGGGCAACCGCCGTGTTCTTCATACATTCCATCGCCTGCAAGGGCGCCGATTTCAATCCGATCAGCATTTTTATCGAGAAGTCCATCTATCCGCTCACGAGCGGTCATCTTTCCTTTATCGTGTTGTTTCTTGATCTTAGACTTTCCACCACCTTCATATACCACTGCCAAATCTCTTTTGAGCTTTGAAAGTTTAAGGCGCATCTCATCTTCGTACTTATTCTGATCCAGTTCCTTCTTTGTAGCCATGCTGTATTTTGCTTTTTTAAAAAGCCAAATATAACTATTCCATGCCTTTCGGCAGAAATGTATTTGCAGCAGGACCCTGATTCATTAATAAATCAATAATCGAGAGATTGGGTTCAAAAGGAAAACGATCAGAAAACACCTGCATATATTCGTCTGACTTCAGTGAATCAGGGAAATCCGAAGGCTTTTTTATTGGAACACGAAGATCTAATTCAGCTTCTGCTTCTACAAAAGATTCGCTATAAAGCCAGTTGCAATCTAACTTTAGCATCTTTAGCCATTTGGGAAAGGAGGTTTGGAACAGTTCTGCAAGGTTGAAATACTTTGATTCGATAAGCGATTGTATTTCAGGAAAATAATGCTCAAAAAAAGGAGCGGAGCGGTAAGCCGATTCTATGGATCGCAAATGCTCTCTAACCCAATGCTTATCGTAATCTATGGTGATTTGGCCTGTTGGAATTTTCTCTCCTTTTTGCCCCGCAACATTTACCGTAAGTGGAAGAACTCCATTGGCCGATAAAATGTGATACCGATTTCGAATACTCTGCTTTTGATAATTCTCTCCACCATCAATTATAATTTCATTTCCACTTGCGCAAGCCACAAAAAAGGGGATAGGCGGAATGATTGAAATGGGAAGAATAACCTTATTCATTTGGTATAAAAGACTTTACGGGTTATAAAAAGGCCTTGCGAGCCTCGCGATAAATCGACGAGACTACTCAATACACAATACCAAATACTCACATCAATGTACAAACGAGAAAAGTCTTTTCCATTTAATTCCACCTTCGGCGGCCTCGCGATAAATCGACGAGGCTACTCAATACACAATACCAAATACTCACATCAATGTACAAACGAGAAAAGTCTTTTCCATTTAATTCCACCTTCGGCGGCCTCGCGATAAATCGACGAGGCTACTCAATACACAATACCAAATACTCACATC
>NZ_JAAGVY010000073.1 GCF_010686655.1 Cryomorpha ignava
AAGTAGTCAGCTCTGACAAATTTTTAATATCTTTGGATTGCAGCATTTTTACGTATTTGGAATTACGCCTTTAAGATACTGTTTTTCAGAATCTTAAAGTAATAAAAATGCTGCACTTTTTAACTTTACAATGTTAATTATCAACACAATAGCTCCTGCGAAACTTTAGTTATATTATTTGCAGTAATTGAACCTGCCACGCTTCCCAGAGAACAGCGTACCCAGGCGGGTCTTTTTTTTATACGTATTGCATGGCTTCAAAATCTGACTATCCTAAAAAGATAATATCATTTGATAAGCAAATTGAATTACTTCAAGAAAGAGGTTTAGAGATAGGAGATAGGAGATATTGGAACTGCTAAAGAGTTTTTACGAAATATAAGTTATTTCAGACTTCAAGGATTTTGGTGGGAATTTCACATAGACAAAGAAAATCACAAATTTAGAGCGGGGATTCGATTTGAAACGATAATCAACCTTTACACATTCGATAGCAAATTTCGACTAATTCTATTTGACGCACTTGAAAGAATTGAGGTAGCTATAAGAACTAAGTTAGTTTACTATCTCTCAATAGAACTAGGCCAATGGTGGATTGAAAATGAATCAAATTTCTACTCAAAAGAGTTTCATCAGGAATCATTGTCAGAAATAGATAAAGAGTTAAGCAGAACCAAAGAAATTTTTATTAAATCGCACTACAGAAAGTATGGCGATAATTATAGACCTCCGGCGTATAAAACGCTAGAAATTGTTTCTTTTGGATGTTTGTCTAAGCTTTACAGCAACTTAAATCATACTATTAAAGCAAAGGATAGAATAGCCAAGGAGTTTAACCTTCCCAATCATCATTTTTTGAGAAGCTGGCTCAAAACTTTTAATATAGTAAGAAATATTATCACACATCATAGCAGAATATGGAATAGAAATATTGACTCTCCGCCCAGATTACTCTACAAAACAGAATACGATTTTATTGACAGTCCTAAAAATGAAAATTCAATGTACCATTGTATGTCGTACATTTTGTATATTTTGAACAAGGTTTCTGCAGGACACGGGATAAAAGAGAGAATCATTATCTTAATAGAGGATAGCGATTTTATAAATCTCACAGAAATGGGGATACCTGATGATTGGCGAGACCAGAATATTTGGAAATAGAATTTACTAAGCCAAAATCATGGTGCCTTACTACCATATAGTTTTAGCACTATCACTAGCCTTCCCATTCGAGATACGCACTACATAAACACCGCGATTTAAGTTGAGAGGCACCACAGACCGGCCGCCATAGTTTTCGGCGACTTCAGTAAACACCCGCTTGCCAAGGACATCAAAAATCTCAACGAGGATGTAGGGGCTGATGGATTTGTAAACCAGGTTGAGCTCGTTTTCGTCTCTGTAGGTCAGTTCCAGACTAAAGCCATCTGTTTCTGTAAATGAAACGGCTTTTATGGCGCTGTGGGTGAATATGCCGTCAAAATCTGTTTGCTTTAAGCGGTAATACGACACTCCGGGAAGCGGTTTTTCATCTGTAAATGTATAATCTTTTGGAGTATGGCTGGTGCCTGCTCCGGTTACTTCTCCAATTCCCTGAAATACCCGTGCATCTGCCGAGCGCTCTACGGTAAAGAAAGCGTTGTTGGTCTCCGTCTCGGTGGTCCAGGCTGTTTGTACTTTGTAATTTTCGGGTTTTGCAGTGAATGAGGTTAGCTGGATGGGGAGGACGTTTATCTGAGCACCACCAGTTGATGCAAGTACAAAATCGCTGAAAGTCGGGAATGGAGTTGTAGAGCTTATTTCACCTGGAATTAAGGGATCTACTCCCACAACAGGGTACTCCCAACTAAGACCATCCCATTTAGCCATATTTAGATAGCTCAAATCTGTAATCACATTGCAGGGAGTGTTGCCGTAGGTTAAGGTCACATTTGCACTGGCACTTCCAGATGTTCTATTCAAAGTCCAATAATCACAATGGCCGAGTTCTTCTAAAAATCCGTTACCTCCTGCATTTCCATCGTAATAAGGGCCCGCATCTGGATGTACATCTGCAATATATCGTGCCCTAAAAGTGGAACTTTCTGATAAATCTGAAATTCCTATTGGTTGATAATAGCCAGCGTCACCAACAGGAAAACTGAAATCTTCTGTTCCTGATTTTGAAACAAAACCGTCTATATGGCTATCATTTCCGGGAGCGCCTGTGATAGCTATTCCTTGCGATAAAATCACTGTATTTGCAGGTTCCGTCAATTCCAAAATTCCATTTATAAATTGAATTTCACGCTTTACATCAAAACTTAAATCAGCGAGGATATTGAAACCTGTGCCTTTATTGATTATAAGGTTATTGGCAGAGATGGTGGTTCCTCCAAGTCCAATCATGTCCTGATCACCTGAAAGTTTCAGAATCCCCACTGCAGCACCAATGCCTGATGTTAGGTCAAGTGCTCCTTCAATATTTAAATCGCCTTGTACTTCGAGGCCTGTGCCTGATACAGGGGCGTTTATACCAGTGTTTCTCAAGGTGCTGCCTAATCTGACCAATAGTTCACCATCAACCCTAACAGGACTTGTATTTGTAATAAGATTGGAGAAGTCAATGTTTCCGGTTTCGCTTCCGCCGATGTCGAAGTCACCTTTTATTATGATCGGCTCATTTCCAACCATCGTAAAGTTACTTAGAAACACATCAGAATTGTTTATTTGAGATGAGTAATTGACGAGAGTTGTATTCTCCAAAATCAAGTTTGGATAGTGCATCGTAATAGCGGCTGTGCTACTAGCAAAACTTAGATTTCCGTTATTTGTATATCTGTAAATCCATGTGGCCGTAGCAGGGATGTTTGCTATGCCATTATGGTAAGCATTTCTATAGCGAGTGGCGTAGCTGCTGCTGGTTTTAATTAGCGTGCCTGCGGCTCCTATTTCCCATGTCGGTATTTCGTCAAGGAAGTCAATTCCATTAGCCAGGTTGCCATTGTCAATTAAGGTTCCATTTACGATTAGATCAGGACCTGACGCATTTCCATCCAATAGAGTGAGCTTTGTATTGGATAATAGTTCTAAAGTACAAGTCGGACAAATGTCAATCCAATCTGCGGTTAATTCTACATCGAAAGTTACATTGTGGCCGTTTTGAATAGTGATTTTATCAGAAGTACGATCAATTGGATATTGACAAACTTGTTCATAGGTTCCTCCTTCCGTATTGCTCATTTCCCAAATATCTAAATTTGACCAGTTGCCGCCTGATACTGTGCGGTAATAAGCTTTAGTATCAAAAGTGTAAGAGGCTGCGTTGCTGAATTTTCTACATTCACCTGTTCCGCCAGTTCCCATATCAACATAAAACTGATAATCGAGTAATTGAGAGGTGTTTCCGGTAATGGTAATTGAGGGGAAATTGGCAGCTGTTACAACCAATCCATTTGTGCCACCAAGTGTGCTTACCAAGCTCCAAGTTATATCTCCGGGTGCAATGTAGCGCCATGTGTAGGTTGTTGGGACATTTGGAGAAATATTAGTTGTTGCAGCAACACTAAAAGTGAGTTCATCACAATCCACATCTGCCGGATGTGTATTGATTATTATGTTTTTACCGCCTGGAACGTATGGTGCTACGCTTAGATTTTCGCAATCTTCCGTGTTGCTGATCGTCCAATTTGATGCGTTATAGGTAGTTGTTGGAGAAACAACGTTGACGTTTCTTGATTGACTAAAACCCGGAGCAGAACTTCCTGTTCCGCCAGCACCAATGCTGTTTGGATTTGGGGCGTAATCTATTGGTACTCCGTTTTTGTAGAGAAAGATTTCATCATTTCCATTATACCCTGGTGCTCCCGGACGATCATCTTGAATGGTGAAATCGGGACATAGTGAAGCTCCGCCGCCTAGTCTAAGAATATGGGTATTTCCAATTCCCACGCTCCCTGAAAGAATATAGGTAGAAGTTGCTCCCGTTTCAACAACTATAGAATAATTCCCGGTTGTAAGATTTATAGCGCTTGCCGTTCCGTTAAAAAGCTCTATATAACTTAAGCTTCCAGAACTGGCATCATAAACCTCGCTTATGAAAATATCGGTTGCATATCCACCGCCACTTCCGCTGGAACCTGAACAACTCTCATTACTATTTAGGTAAGTGAAGCTATCTGTAGATTTTGCTTCGCAATCGGAGACTATCACAGAAATAAGTCCACTGGTTGGAATGTCATCAATTAAAACATGAATTATATTATCATCTTCTACTGGTAAAAAAGTAACTGAATTTCCACCTATTCTAACGTCAGTAGCACCTGTGAAACCACTTCCTGTTATGGTGACAAGGGTTCCGTCCGGGCCTTCATGTGGACTGAATCCTGCAATTATGTGGGTGGGTGAGCATTCTGAAGTGCATAGAACTTCAAGATCGTCGAATGCAATATTTCCTGCACTTTTAGTATAAGTAAATCTAAACTGAACTAAGTTAGTGGGAAGTGCTGGGCTCGATGAGGCGTTGTAAGTGTAAACGGTGGGAGAATTTGAGATAGGAACGATATTTTCAATTGTAGTCCAGATTGAACCGTTATATCCTTCTACTAATAAAGCAGAACTTCCAGTTATGGATTGCCCTTTAAGCCAAAATGAGACTTCCGAAGCAGGATTGGTTGAGATAGATGTAGTCATCCTGTCACCGGAGTCGTCAAACTTAATAGAAGGAATTGAAATACCAGAACTCGAAGCTGTATTATATGTTCCTAATCCATTATAATTCCATCCACTTGGTTCACTCAGATAATTATTAAACCCTTCATTAATACATGGACCATCAAGAGTGTTGCAGCTTGTAAATCTTACGGTGCCGTCGGTCTTATAAGCAATGTCAGCACCAGAGTTCGAGTAAGGATAGATTTTGAAGAAATAATCTGTATTTGTGGCTAAACCATTAATGGCCGCTATTTCATTGTCTTGTGCTACATTCAAAGACCCAGCTCCGTCAGCTATGGGCGTGCCATCAACTGGAGGGGTGATGCTTGCGTAACTTAAATCAGACCAAAGAATTAGGTATCCCGAAGGAGTAGGTGTGGAACTCACATCTGTCCATTCAATGTAGATTTCGTCAATTTCTACGCCTTCGCAGTTAAAATCCGTTGGATGATCAGTCGGTTCTAGCTCAATGATAGCAATAGTAATATCCAGAGTCCAATCGTTTAAGAAACCGGTATCAGATCCAGCATCGTCACAAATTCTAAGAATCCATATGCCATTTGGGTCTTCACCATCAAAATCGCTTAGTGGATCAGTAATGCTTATTACCGTTTGGTCGGCAATTCCATTAATGATGTGATTTGAAGTTGAAATACTGCTGCCCGCTTCGTCGTCAAAATTCACCTCTAAATTATCTGCACCGAGACCTGTTGAGCCGTTAAGTAATTGAACGACTGTACCATTAGGAGATTCCAATTCTATTCGCAAGTCTGCACGATACGTATGGGTAATGGCAACAAAAACATTTATATCGCCAATGATTGAACCACCGGTGTATTCGAAAGTAGATTCCAAATAATTACTTGTACCGCAGCCGTTATCAGGAATTAAGGCTGGCACTGCGTATCCCAAAGTTCCAAGATTACCAGACCCAGTACTTGTTAAATAATTGAAGGTATCACCTGTGCATACTGCAAATACCTGAAAGTAATAGGTACTACCGGTTGTTAGTCCTGTAACTGTTGTAGCAGTTGCGCTGCCAGTGTAAACTACTTTATTCCCGGTTCCTAGATTAGTCGCTGAAGCAAAACTTTCTCCTCCCGTGTCTCCTGAATAGTCAACACCATCAGTAGGAGTGAAGTTTATAGAACTCGCTTCTCGTGCAACCAAAATATATTCATCTCCACCGGCTCCGGCAATCCAGTCGACATCTACTGATGTTGATGAGTTATCGGTGTATGAAATATCTGTGGCTTGAGAAGTGGGCTCTGCTGAACAAGGTGGTGAGCCTATCACAATATTAATATTGTATAGAGCGATGTTTGATCCTGAAGGTTTTAGGGTGTAGATCCATTTTACATATCTTGAAGCAGCATTTAAAGTTGTGATAGTCTTAGTTCCCGTTGCTGTATTAGAATATGAAGCAACTGCTGTGTATGCAATACCATTCGTAGACTCCAAAACTGAAAATGAAGCATCCGCTGGAATAGTGGTGCCGAAATTATTATTCACACCGATATCAAATGTCAAAGATCCCGGATAAGTATTGAAGCGCAGAACCAAATAATCACCTTGATCATCAAATTTTAATTTGGGGCCAGAATAGTCAGCACCTAATCCGGAATGAGAAAACCCAGTTGGGAGAGAAGTTTTAGAGATTGTTGTCGTATTTACCGGTAAAGTAGCCTGCCCATACCCATCTGCAAAAAAAAGAAAAGAAAGCACCGCAAGAAAATACGGCAAAGCGGAAAATTTACGCATCGGTTAAATTGATTTAGTAGCAACTACAACGGCAAAGATAGAACTTGGCGCATGGTTGGGAGCTAAGCTATTCTTATTTAATTGTACCGTTAAAGTTAAGGATTGTTTTTTGTCGAACCTATTTATGGTTTGTGAATGTTTTCCACAAAGGGGTTGCTTTGAAAGTCTGACGTTGTGCTTCCTACGTCCGGCGGGCTTTCGAGAGCCTCAAGCACCAGCTTTCGAGAGCCTCAAGCACCAGCTTTCGAGAGCCTTAAGCACCGGCTTTCGAGGGCTGGTAGAGCTGGCCATTCACTTGCTGATAAAACCAAATTCCCATTGTAACCACAACTGTTTTGGTAGATGCTACCGGAAAGGTGAGGCTTAGCGATTGTGGCGCCACGGAAGGATCGTTGATCATTATTTCGTCCGATTCTGTAAAGGTGGGAATTGCTTTTTCTTGATCTTAGTCGAATTCTGCGGCTGCGGTCATTAATTTAAAATGGGTGGCTCCCGGCATTGCGGCTATGTGGATGGAGGGAATGAATGCGGGAATATTGATATGGCTTGCTTTATTGATTGTAATACGTACTTTGCAGTTGTATAATTTTACTATCACAACAGGAAGCTATAATTCATATAAACGAAATGCCGGCTTCAAAATATTCGTTTATATCCGATATATGGGAAATAAACGACATAGAAGGTTGGGGAATGGGGTTTAGATGGATGTTACCCACCATTAGAAAAAAGCCCACCGCACATTTATACACATTTGGTTTTTGCCAACTCACGAGCCATCCCTAAAAAACCAAAAGAGTATAAATTTTCCCACCGCTCCCAGACTGTTAATAAGTTTGGAGAACAAAATCATAGAATTACCGAAAAGACTAATTATATTTGACAAATAATGTCAAATCATAATAATCAAGTGATATTTCACAAATGAAAGAAAGTAAGACAACGGGAGAAATACTTCGGGAAGAAAGAGAGAAAAAAGGACTTCTTCTGAGGCAAGTAGCAGCTATGCTTGATATTGATACTGCCATACTCAGTAAAATAGAAAGAAGTGAACGAAAAGCAACAAAAGAGCAAATTATAAAACTTGCTGAAATATTGGATTTAGACAAAGACAATCTGCTTATTCAATATTTGAGTGAAAAAATACTGAACGAAATAAAAGATGAAGAACT
This sequence comes from Cryomorpha ignava, assembly GCF_010686655.1. Classification (GTDB taxonomy): domain Bacteria; phylum Bacteroidota; class Bacteroidia; order Flavobacteriales_D; family Cryomorphaceae; genus Cryomorpha; species Cryomorpha ignava. Next base: position 7,629 of record NZ_JAAGVY010000073.1, read on the forward strand.
TGGGAGCAAAGCACTAAAAGTAGCTGAGCAAAAAATGAAATACATAAGCAAAAATAAAAGCGGAAATTGATGGAATTAAAATTAGAACTATTAGAATATCAAGAAACCGCAATCAAATCTATTGTAAATGTTTTTGATGGCAATGACAAAAATACATTTGACAATGCGTGTATTGACGGTATTCGTTCAAATATTTGTACGCTTTCAAATGAGCAATTAGCAGAAAACATCAAAACTATTTTGCTTGAAAACGGAATTGATGAAAAAATTGCAGAACTTAAAGACGAACGAGAGTTAACCATTGAAATGGAAACAGGAACAGGAAAAACCCTTGTTTACATTAAGTCTATTTACGAAATGTTTAAGCACTACGGATTTACAAAATTCATAATTCTTGTTCCTTCAGTTGCTATTAGACAAGGAGTATTAAATACACTTTCAATATTTGAAGAGCAACTGGAAGAAATTTATGGCTTTACTCCTAAAGCATTTGAATACAGCAGTAAACGATTAAATAAAGTAACCAATTTTGTAGAGGAACAACATCCGCAAATAATGGTAATGACTTTGGCTTCTTTCAATTCGGAAGACAAAATTTTAAACCAAGCGAAAAGAGAAGACCTTTTTGCAAACATCCCATTTATTGAAGCAATTGGACGAACAAATCCAATTATCATAATGGATGAACCACAGGAAGGAATGGATACATCAAATTCCATTAAACAAATTGCTAAACTTAATCCTCTATTTAAAATTAGATATTCAGCAACTCACAAAGTTGCAAAAAACAAAACGTATCGACTAACACCTTACGACAGTTACAAACAAGGTTTAGTAAAAAAGATAGAAGTTTTAACGGTTACAGAAAAAAATGATGAAGCCACTTTAAAACTGGAACTTTCGGAAACCAAAAATGGAAAAAATCCAATACAAGCAAAAATCAAAGCTTGGCATCAACTTTCAAGTGGAAAGATTGAATTTAAAGATTCTAAATGGCTGAAAGACGGAGATAACTTAGGAAAAGTAACGAACAACCCAAGTTATTTAAAATACACCATTAGCAGAATTAACAAAAGTCTCAGAACTGGAAAATGGTCTGTTAGTTTTCATAACGGAGTGGAGATTTTTGAAAAACAGGCTTCTGGAAATGTGCAAAGTATTTGGGCTTTACAATTAGAATGGCTCATCCTTCGCCACTTTACAAAAAAACAAAAACTAAAAGAAAAAGGCATAAAATGCCTTTCACTTATTTTTATTGATAAAGTTGCCAATTATGTAAGTGATGACCCAATAATCAAGAACCTTTTCATTGAAAAATACAAAGAAATTTACCCTGAATTTCACGATAATGTAGCACCAACAACTGAACATATTGAAATGATTCAAGGTTCATATTTTGCAAAAACCACTAAAAACGAATTTACCGATAACGAAACCTCAATGCGGAAAAATTCAGAAGTTTTTGATGCCATTTTAAAAGATAAAAAAGGTTTGTTAAGCTTTGGAGATTCTATTTCCAATAAAATTGAATTCATCTTTTCACACTCGGCTTTGGGTGTTGGTTGGGACAATCCAAACATCTTTAACATTGCTACATTAAGCAATTCTTTTTCTGAAATTAAAAAACGCCAAGAAATTGGTAGAGGATTAAGAATATGTGTAGATACGAATGGGCAACGTATTTATGACCAATTAAGTGTAAGTGATGATGAACGAATTAATCAACTTACAGTAATTCCAAACGAAACCTACGAGACTTTTGTAACGCAATATCAAGAAGAAATAAGAGAAGTTTACGGAACATCTGGTGCTGGTGCTGGAATGACCCATACGCACAGAGGCGAAAAACAAAATGAAGTTGAATTTAAACGTAGTGAAAGTGACACTATTAACAAAGCGTTTAAACGATTCTGGAATGCTTTAGCTAAAAAAACAAATTACACAGTAGCTTTTGATGAAGCAACATTAATAGAAAGAAGCCAAAAAGCATTAAATACAATTGAAATTGCAGATTATGTTGCAGAGGTAAGTAGCCGAACTATTGGTGCTATTACAGAAGAAGGTATTGAAGATGAATTTGGTGGAAAGGAAAATTACAAACTAAAAGCTCATTTTTCAGCATTAGATTTAGTAGAAGAAATAAGTGAAAACACAGGACTAAGTTATAACACAACTATTGAAATAATTGGAGAAACAAATCACGAGAACTTCGCAAAAAACCCACCACAATTTATTCATCAAGCATCATCCTTAATTAAGAATATCGAACTGGAAGAAATGATAAGGGGTTTGAATTATCATTTAACAGACGAAACTTTTCCTTTTGAATTCAACGATTTTGTAAAGCAAGTTGATGGCAACCAATACCGAGACACACCCAACAGAGGCTTTTACAACCGAATGCTTACAGATAGTGATATAGAAAGAAAATTTGCATTGGGAGCAGATTTAGATGATGAAGTTGTTTGCTTTATGAAACTCCCTGCATACTACAAAATCCCTACTCCTATCGGAAATTACAATCCCGATTTTGGTATTGTGATGAAAAGAAAGAGATTGAGGGATGGAAAAGAAAGTGAGTTCTACTTTGTAATTGAAACCAAAGGGACAAACGACATCAATGATAAAAAAGCATTGAAAGAAAGTGAAATTTATAAAATAGAATGTGCGGTAAAGCATTTCGCCACTTTAGGAGTAGAGGTACAATATAAAGCACCTGTTAAAGATTACCAATATTTTAAAACAGAAGCTACAAAAGACATTAACGCATTAATTGAAGAAGCATAATGAGCAACGATAACCAAAATACGGAGAACCCAATGGAAAACGTACAATCTCACGATTGGAACAAAGAAAGATTGGAACAATTAAAACAGTTGATGCCAGACCTTTTTACAAATGATGGCAAACTGAATGTTAGCGAACTCAAAAAAGTAATAGACCCTAAAAGTGTAAACGAAACCGAACGTTACGAATTTAGATGGTTTGGAAAGAGTAATGCGAAAAGAGAAGCCTTTACGCCTACTGATGCCACTTTAGTTTATGATGAAGAAAGAAGTGTAAACCCAACTGAAAATGAAAATCTGATTATTGAAGGAGAGAATTTAGCGGTATTGAAATTACTTAGTAACAGCTACCGTGAGCAAGTAAAGTGCATTTTCATTGACCCTCCCTACAACACAGGAAAAGATTTTGTGTATTCTGATAAATTTAACCAAGACAAAAAGGAATATTGGGAAGATGCCGAAATGACTGAAAATGGTTTTAAAATTGATACTAATGCTGAAACTGATGGACGTTATCATAGCAATTGGCTCAATATGATGTATAGTCGCTTATTAATTGCTCGACAACTTTTGAGAACTGACGGAGCAATTTTTATTGCTATTGATGATAATGAAGTACATCATTTGAGAAAATTGTGTGATGAAGTTTTTGGAGAGGATAATTTTTTAGGAAATATTGTATGGAAACATACAGAGCAAAGTAAAAATGATGAAAAATATTTTTCCAGACAATATAATAATATAATGGTGTTTCGAAAATCTGAGGCAATTGAAAGCTTTCGATTCCCAAGAACAGAAGAAGATAATGTAAACTATTCAAATCCGGATAATGACCCAGAAGGAGAATGGAGAAGCGGAGATACAAGAAGTCCAAACTACAGAAAAACGTTATTATTTGATATTAATACTCCAAGTGGTAAAACTATTGCTCCACCTGAAAACGGATGGAGATGGCAAGAATCAGAAGTTTTATCAAAAATTGAAAGCAAAGAAATTATTTTTAGTGATGACGAAACAAGAATAATCAGAAAAATATATCTTAAAAATCAAAATGGTAGAGTTGCTGAAAATATATGGCAGGGTGGTCTTTTTGGAACAACAAGAAATGCCAATACAGAAATCAAAAGCCTTTTCAATGATGAAGTAATCTTTGATACACCCAAACCAACCTCATTGATTAAAAGTATCCACCCGACCAACTACACCGCCTGATTTTCCAACTCACCAAAGCTTGTTAACTTTTCTGGTATGTCTATATTCCCAGGGAAGAGTTCAAAAAGTTTGTTGACCGGATGATCGGCGATTTTGCCAAGCACGGCAGTAAGCCAGGCCATAGGTTCTAC
>NZ_JAAGVY010000074.1 GCF_010686655.1 Cryomorpha ignava
TTGTTTTTGTTAAGTGTTTATTTTTCAACGATCTAAATATACAAAAACACTGTATTTTACCTTTCTATTTTTAGAACTATTTTTCGTTAGTTATTGACAGTCAAGTTGTTAATAATCGAACTCAGGTTTATACTTGTATTTCAATCAGAACGAAACACCAATGAAAGCTTTTTACAGAGTACAATCCAATCTTTTGATATGTACCTTTAGTTTAATGGCTGCATTTGCAACAGCACAAAGCAACCAGTATCTCCAATTCGCCGGAGTAGATGATTATACCGAATTTCCGGCTGCTGCACAGTATTTAACCGGGCTCAACACCATTTCTATGACCGGTTGGTTTAAAACCGATGCACTAACTTACGGACAGGGTATGATGAGTATTCGCGGTGGCGGAACAGGCGATGGACAGATGTATATGATTCAGTTGGGCAATGGCGTGATAGAATGTCGTGTGATAACTAATTCTGGCCTTCATGAAGTAGTGGCGCCTGCCGGAACAGTAATTCCCGGTGTTTGGCAGCATTACGCCTGGATTTTTGATCAAAATTCTGTTGAGCTTTTTGTTGATGGTATTTCTGTTGGATCGAGCTTTGCATCAGGCACCTTCCAAAGTAGCGACAGACCATTTACAGTAGGTATAACACTACAGGCGGGGTTTAATTTTATCTATAAGGGCGGCGCCGATGAAGTTTCGCTTTGGAGCAAAGCACTCACTCAATCTGAAGTACAAGATATTATTGACAATGAACTCATTGGCGATGAAGCCGATTTGGTAACGTATTATAAATTCAATCAGGGAACTCCCGGAGGCGATAATCAAAGTATTAACCAACTTATTTCCGAAGTTGGAATAGGCGATAGAAATTCCAATCTCATTGGTTTTGCCCTTACGGGAGATAATTCAAACTTTCTGGGCGAACTCGAATCAGGATTTCAGGCAATCAGCTTTCCACTTATTGGAAATAAATTGATTACCCAAGAGCCGTTTGATATATCTGCGGAGGCAAATTCAGGTCTGCCAGTTACGTTTACAATAGTATCTGGCCCTGCCAGCATTTCGGGCAATACCATTTCACTTGAAGGCACACCGGGCGAAGTAACTGTGAAAGCAAGCCAGCCCGGAAATGATATTTTTGATGCGGCCAATGATGTTTTCGTGACATTTAATGTTTTAGATCCTGCAACGACTTTGCCCGAAGTAACCATTTTACATCCGCTTGCAGGCGACGTATTTGTGCCAACGCTTCGGCCCTTGCAAATAGCTGTAAAAAGTACAATTAGTTACCCCGATTTATTTGAAACCGGTGATGTAACAGTAACTATTGGCAGTGATGAAATATCCCTTACGGGAAATGAAAACGGATTTTATACAGGTTGGTGGACGCCGGTAGAATACGGCCCTCAAACCATGATGGTAACTGCGCTCAACAATTTTGGAAATGCGGCAGAAACTGAAGCAGTAATAAACATTGTAGCAACTATGGAAAACGTATCCGTTAATGCCATGGATGAAGCACACGTTTATATTGAAGTACAAAGCGTAACTGTAGAAGCCGATTTGCCGAGTTATGTGGGTGCTTACGATCAAATAATTGGTACACTCACTATTTCTTGCCCACCGGGTGGTTGCGATCCCTGGGACCGTGTTTCATCTGTAGAAGTGCAAGGCAAAGATGGTGAGTGGTATGAGATTATCCGCTATCTAACACCTTATGGCGTGGCATGCAATCACACAATCGATTTGACAGATTTTATGTCGCTCCTCAGCGGAAAAACCGCTTTTCGGGTCAACCTGACAACTTTTGCGAATGGGTTTGAATACACGCTCGATTTAGATTATCAAGCGGGCGAACCCACAAACCCATATTCACAAGTACAGAAATTATGGTATCAAACCTATGCGTTTGGCGATTTGGCTAATCTGCAACCCACAGAAGAATTTACGCTGACCTATCCGATAAATACGGCAGCGGCCAAAATAAAATTAGTTTCTACCGGCCATGGCTGGGGAGTAGATGAGAATGCCGATACTGAAAATACAAACAATGCCGCTGAGTTTAGTGAAAACACACATCATATTTGGGTAGATGGCACAGAGACTTTTACCCAGCACAACTGGAACGATTGCAATCCAAACCCCGATGGGTGCAGCCCTCAATTTGGCACCTGGCAATTTAATCGCGCCGGCTGGTGTCCGGGGTCTATTGCCCAATTTTTTGATTACGATTTGGCAAACGTAAGCGATGGACAAGTAACGTTAGATTATGTATTCGACGAAGCTTATGTGGACTATTGCCACCCAAACAATCCTGATTGTGTTGATGGTGTAACCTGCGACAATTGCGATGGTGGTTTTAACCCGCATTTAATTGTAAGTTCCTATCTCATTACAAGAGGTCCGTCTCCGCTTGGCGGCCCTGTAGGATTGAATGACGTTGAAAATTCGTTTAATGCTTTTAATCTCTATCCCAATCCGTCAACCGGAAGATTTAATATTGGCTTAGATGAAAATCTGGACAATGTAGATATTGTTGTTTACGACCAAACAGGCAGATCGGTTAAAAAAATTCAGAGCCGTTTTCCTGGAAGGAGTATTGAAGTAGATCTGCGCACGGTAGGCTCCGGTGTTTATGTGGTAATGATTAACACAGAAAAGGGCACAGGAAGTAAAATACTTATTGTTATTTAAACACTAGGTCTTAAGACAGGGTTGATAAAAGGTTTATGAAGGAAATATTGGATTAGGGTTATCCATTTAAGTCGCGAAAAATATAATTCATCTCTCATACTTTGCAGCTTGATGTCACCCTTTCAGGGCTTTAGACTGTCACTTTATCTAATACACAGGGTTTCACGTCGCTTCGCTTTGTTGCACCCTGTGCTTTTGAATGTCGCCCTTTCAGGGCTGTCAGTCAATAATTTAGAAAATGCAATCACCTCCACAAGCTCTGTTCAATTCATCTAGCGATCTAAAGGGGTAACCCTATATTGGATTACATCCTTTTCTACATTTCGATAAGCTTTTTTCGATTTTAGCTTTTGAAATTCAGCTTTGAATTCTTCTATGCAGAATATTTCAGTCAAATAAGTGAGAGTCGTTTTGTAGTCTCAACAAATTCGGGAATTTCCGGTAAAAAGAAAAAAACAGAATCAAGGTCTTCATATGTTTCTTCTAAATCGTCAATTGCATTTTTAAAATTGGCTATTTCTTCCAGTGCAATCTGACTTTTCTTAAGAACATCAAGAGAAATAAATTGCCGTATAAGTGATGATTTCAAATCTTTAGCTGCTGAAATCAGATCATTTATAAGCATTAAACAAGTCTCGTCAAGTCCATTAAGCCATGTGAGCTTTTGCATGCGCTCATTGATAGTTTCTATTTCAATCGTTTTTTCATTGATTAAAATCTTCAAATCATTTATTGTATCAAGGAACATGTTTATTTGTTCACTATCTATTTTGGATGCATTTTTTCCCTAAATGAAAATTTTCGAATGTTCCAAAATGTTCGTTCGATTTCAGCTTTATGAGATATCATTTCACCTATGATTTTATTTACACTATAAATATACCATTATTTTAAATCATTACTAACTAAAAAAAAGGTTAGCAATGCCCTATTGAAGGATCTACCACAGAGAAATGATTTCAATAAGAAGTCGACAGCAAATCTTTGCTAGACTATCATAAATGGCGATGTAGTCTCGCTGGAATTGAGATTATTCGCTAGCGATTTTTACCTAAATAGTCGTCCATAAACCAATCAGAATCTTTTAGTTGCGGCAACATATCCGCTAATTTCCGATTGTCGTCAAGGTATGTGCTTCTCAACTTTTCTTGCAATGCATCCGAAAATTTAAATTTCTTTTTACCGCTTATTTGGTGTTCGATAAAGCGCAGCTTAACGCCAAAAAGCCATTTGCCATAGCGCCCCCGGTTCAATACGGATTTATAATGGTTTAGCTTTCTCACCAATTTTATTTGACGCGCTGAAAGACTTTTATTTACCTGTTTTACAGGGTCGGTAATTTTTACTTTTTCAAGTTGTAGAAGTGTGGTAAGCCTTTCGGCGAAAGCCGCAGGGTGAGACTTAAAATCTTCAAAAAGCAAAACATGCACCTGAGGGAATAAGCTTTGATAGAGCGCTATTAAATTAGAGTATTTATAAGCTTCTGTGGTCTCTGCTTCCGCGAATGTGGAATAAAGCGGATTTTCCGGTGTCGATTCCAAATTAGAAAAGCGAATATATGATTCAGGCGAGCAGGTATGTCCGCTGTAAACCCCTATTGCGTATAGCGATTGTAGCAAACTTACTTGATTGCGCAGCAAAATCAAAACTTCGGCATCGGGGAAAAATTGCTTTAAACGCCGGGCGGTGCGCGAGCGATTGGTAGAATTGAGATAAAGCGATTGGCCCACAAAAAGCTCATTCGAAAGAATGGCGTTTTTTGAACGGATTTCAGCTGCAGTTCTTTCAAATCCAACGGCGTCAAAAAGCGAATCATCCTGATAAAGCAATTGCTGAAAAGCTACCGAGAATTGAGTGGTTTCAACTCCGTAAAAAGCGAATCCATCCACTTTCGGAAAAAATTCTCGCTGTAAAGAGGTGCTCGCCGTGCGCGGCATGCCGATATGAATTATTGTTCTGGCCACGCCCAAAACTAAGGATTATTTGGGCTTGGGAATTGTTATGGGAAAATATTCTTATTAATTGGCGTATTCAGCATGATGAATAGTATTTGGAGCCGTCCAAAAACCAAAAACTAAACACCAAAAACAAATAACCATCCTATCTTTGACCAAATGAAGGATGCAGCAATTTGTATGACGGCCACCATTACGCCCAATACGGTATTGGTGAGTGCCACTGATGTAAGTGAGCGCCTGGCCGATTACAAAAAGTGTATTCGCTTCTATCTCGATCAAACAAATCTACCCATCTATTTTCTTGAAAATTCAGATTACGACCTTTCTAAAGATGTAGACTTTGAAGTCTTTAAAGCAGTTGAGCGCTTTAAGCTAATACGGTTTAAACCGCATCCCGATTCTGAAAAAGGAAAAGGATTTCAGGAGTTTTATACCCTTGATCGGTTTGTGAAAAACCATTTGAAAGAATCTGTCTTGATAAAAGTCACGGGTCGATATATTGTGAAAAATGTCGAAGTGCTTATTGCGCAGATACAATCTCAACTCACAATAGATTTGCATCGGAAAATGAAGGTAGCAATCACAGGTTTTTTCGTGGTCGACAAAGCAATATATCTCGCTCATTTTTACGAAAAGTATAAACTTGCAAATGATAAAAATGGAAAGTTTATTGAACACGTTCTCTATGACGAAATAATGAGCAGCTCATTGAAATCCATAACTACGTTGCTACCCCAAAATTCGCAATATCGTGGTGTTTCCGGTAGTTATGGCGGCAGCCTTGAGCGAAACAAATATAAAATGATGGTGCGGCAGATGGAGCGAAAAATTCTTCGAAGTCTGGATATCCCACAATTTTTAATTGAATATTGATGCGCTGGATTACCTATTTCCCTGAAATTCACAACGTGCATCTCACCAAAGACTTGGGATTGCTACCGTATTATATGCAGGAAGTTTTGGGTTACGATGCTGCCCTCATGGCGCGGTTTCCCGATGATGAATATCCGGCGCTGGACGGAGAAGTAAAAGGACTCGAAACCATTTCATTGGGCGATAAGGGGAACTTGTTTTTTACCGAAAAAGCATCAGTACACTATTTGAAAAACCACGCCAGAAAAATTGATGTTTTAAATTTGTATCACCTAAGCCGGCATACGCTCGTTTATGGAAATATCTACAAGAAAAATAATCCCAAAGGTAAGCTCTACCTCAAGCTCGATGCATATACCACGCATCTTCAAAAGCGAAAAAGGTATGCCCGGAATATCATCAAAAACATTGCACTCAAATGGCTTGAAAAGGAATTTTTTAGAAACGTCGATTTAATTTCAGTCGAAAGTCATGAAGGATTGGAAATGGCGCAGAAAACTTATCCCAATCTCCACGACAAACTTATTTATTTGCCAAACGGCTGCAATGATCGTTATCTGAAAACAGCGTTTACAAAACCATTTAAAAAGGAAAATACCATTCTCTCTGTAGGCAGACCGGGAAGCTCTGATAAAAACTATGAGCTGCTTCTGGCGGCCATACCATTTTTAGAATTGGGAAATTGGAAAATCAGAATTGCCGGACCGGTAAGTGATGAATTTGACCAGAAATGGCAAAAGGTACTATTAGATTATCCCGCAGAAGCTGCAAAAATTGAGTTTCTGGGTAATTTTGCAGATCGCAAAAAATTGTATGAGGAATACGCCGCGGCAAAGGTTTTCTTTCTTCCTTCACGTGTTGAGTCTTTCGGAATTGCATTTGTGGAGGCGCTTTATTTTGGTTGCGTGCTGGTGGGCCACAAGGGAATGTCAGCCTATAATGACCTTTCGGCAAATGGAGAATTTGGGGTTTATTTTGAGGATAATGATCCTGTAAGTTTTGCCAATTCTTTAAGCGAGGCAATTAAAATGAGCGATAATGAAGGTGTGCATAAACGCATTGAAAACCATGCAGCCGAAAATTTTTATTGGAGTACTTTGGCTGTGAAACTTGATAAGCGATTGAGAGATGAATAAAGTGGCAACCCTCTACGTTCAAACCTCGCGAGACACGAGCCTGCTCGAAGGCAGTCGCTCGTGTCTCGCGAGGGACGCATACTCCGGCGTCTCGCCGGGTTTACAATGTCAGAGTATTGAACAGCGACACCCCTTTAAATTAGAAAATATATTTCCTGATACTGACTCATCTATAATTATACATCCTCTTTTTTCGGACCTGGCGAGACGCCAGACAAAGTCAGCCTCGCGAGACGCGAGCCAGTGTGAACTGGGAAATCCTTGTCTCTTCAATGAATGATAAATTCTTCATATCAATAATCACCGTAGCCTACAATTCTGCCGCTACGATTGGCCGCACCTTGGAATCTCTCCGTCAGCAAACTGATAAAAGTTTTGAATCGATTGTAATTGACGGTGGAAGTAAGGATGCCACAATGGAAATTGTAAAATCCTTTTCAGACGTTGTTTCCAAAAGCATTTCTGAACCAGACAAAGGTATTTACGACGCCATGAATAAAGGTATCGCATTGGCCGAAGGCAAATATGTGGCGTTTTTAAATAGCGACGATGCATATTTTCCCGATACGGTGGCAAGTGTAATCGCATTTGCCGAAGAGCAAAATCCCGATATTATTTACGGAAACATGCAAAAGGAGCGCCAGTTGGGTAAGGAACTATTTACCCGAATTGAAAAACCCAATTTGCAGAAAATGCCTGAAACAATGGGTGTTTTTCATCCGGCGACATTTGCTAAAAAGGAACTCTTTGAACGGCTAGGCGGCTATGATTTACGATTTAGGCTGGCGGCAGATTACCACTGGTTTTTGCGCGCTTATATCGAAAAAGCAGATTTTCGATACCTCGATAAAGTACTCGTAAAATTTTCGGTGGGTGGGGTGAGTAATTTTTCATGTGAATCGTACCGCGAAGGCATCATTATTCAGGAAGAACTCAATACGGGATATGCCGACAAAATGCGTGTGCTCTACGAAAAATGCCGACGCAAGCGTATAAAACAGCAGATAATTGCTAAGTTTGTGCGCCTTCCAATCATCAAGAGATTATACCTGAAAAAGCTCAAAAAACGCTGGAATTGACCAAGTTTTACGAATACCTTTTGGCTTTGCGCTACCGGCTCAATGGCTGGCGGCTGAGCTTGTATCTGCGCTCGCTTGGATGTACGGTGGGCAAGAATTTAAAATGTATGCGATTTCCTACTTTTCGCGATATTCCGAAAGGCAATTATACGATTGGTGATAATGTAGTTATTGGTCAGGGAGTGATATTTGAAATTACCCAAACAGGTTGTCTAATCATAGGCGATGAGGTTTTGATTGGTGCATATACCAGATTTAGTTCAACAGCGGCCATAAAAATTGGAAATTGGGCTGGAATAGCCGAGAATTGTAGTATTCGCGGAAGCGCACACCACCTCAAGCGCAACCAGAAATATATGAAACAAGGAAACGTGGGAAAAGAAATATCGATTGGCGATGATGTATTAATTGGCGCCTGTAGCCAAGTGCTTATAGGAGCACAAATTCCTGAAGGAGTGGTGATCGGGGCACTTTCTTTGGTTACACAACATGTAAAATTACATTCTTACGGTATCTTTGCCGGCGCGCCCGTTAAACATATCCGCGACCGCGAATGAATACATCTGAAGTAAAAGCCTTTTTTGAGAAGACTGATGTCTATCTCACTTACAATTACAACCTGCGTATTCGCGCAGAAACGGTGGGCTATTTCATACGCAATTTGGAATTTGACCGCGTGCTGGATATGCCTTGCGGAACAGGTGATATCTCGGCACCGTTTATCCATAAATTCGGTCATCTTACGATGATGGATTTTTCGGAAAATATGATTGCCACTGCCAGGAAGCGGGTTCCAGATAACCAAAAGGGAAAGGTAGATTTTATTAATGCCGATTTTTACAGCCATGATTTTGGCGGAAGCCAATACGACCTCGTGATGAATATTGGCATTCTGGCGCATATCCGAAACCCCTGGGAGTTTCTTGAAGAAACCATGAAATTGGTTGCGCCGGGAGGATATTTAATTATTCAAAACACAGATTCAAAACACTGGTTTGCCAAGTTGATACACCTATATCTGGGAATGCGGAGAGCCGTTGGTAAGGATAAGTACAAGTTGAATAAGGTGCCTCAAGATGAGCTGATGGCACGAATAAGAAAGGGTGGTTTTAAGCTGAAAGACTCGTTCAAATACAATCAGTCATTTCTAGGATTATCACGCTTTTTTAGCAATGACTTGAAGTATAAGCTTACCCGAAAATATTTTGGGTATGCGGGTGCAAATAAGAACGCTTCCAGTGGCAGCGATGTTACCTTTATTTTCCAGAAACAGAGTGCGTGAAAATCAAGGTTTTAATAATTCCCGAGAGTTATCCGACCGATGAGAATCCGGTGGCAGGTATATTTATTAAAGACCAGATTAAAGCACTTTTGCCACGATGTGAAATCACTATTTTTAATTCTAATCCCTGGTATCGCGGGCAATACGAGGAAGTGGAAGGGGTTCGATTTTTCGATTTTCACCTCTTTTCAAATCGCTTGCCAACCATCACAAAACCCATTGGCTATGCCTGGTGGGAACAGCAAAGCTTGCGGGTAGCAAAGAAGATTCCAAAACCTGATATTATTCATTTACACGGCGCCGCTATGCGCGGAAAGATGGTGGAAAAATTGGCTGCTTTTTGGAATATTCCTTATGTAGTGACCGAACATACCGGGCCGTGGAGTGCCATTGCTGACAGACCCCGGATTTTCGCCCGCGCCAAACAAACTCTGGAAAGAGCTGCGGCTGTAATGTCCGTGAGCAATCATTTAAAGCAAGAAATGATTGACTCGGGAGTGAATTCAAAAAGCTGGGAAGTTTTTGGAAATCCGGTTGATACCGAGTTTTTTAGTTCACGAAGTTCGAGTCTTGCTGCTTCGCGAAATATTTTATTTCTCGGTCGTTTAGACGATTTTAAGGGTGGGCTGCGAACGCTCAAGGCTTTTCACAAAGTGTTAAATGATATTTCAGATTTTCGACTTACCATCGCCGGTACCGGAGTGGAATCGGAGGCCATTGCACAATATATCGTCGAAAACGATTTATCTGACCGGGTAGAATTTCTGAATCAAAGTTTGTCTCGTGAAGAGATGAAAATGCTTTTTCATCGGGCTTCATTCTTGGTTTTCCCGAGTTTATTTGAAAGTTTTGGGTTGGTCGCTGCAGAAGCTATGGCCACGGGATTACCGGTTATTATAACTGATCATACTGGTCCGAGGGATTTTACAAACCCGACAGTCGGTATTGCCGTTAATCCGGAATCTATTGATGAAATAGGTGAGGCGATGGTTAGAATGATCGGTAATCTGGATAGCTATTCGTCTGTTGATATTCTTGGGTTTGTGGAAGAGAAGTTTGGGATGATCAAATATTCGGATCAGGTTTTGGAGTGTTACGATCAGGCTATCAGAATCGAGCGATAATTATATTCGCGTAATAAATTACGATATCACCAACTTTAGTTATATTTATTCAAACGAATTGCCATGGCAGATGTAATAAATTTTTCTGATTTCCAGGAAAATCTAAATTTTTATTTTGAGAAAGTGCATGAGATGGGCAAGCCATTATGCATCACAGTTTCAAAAGGAAAGGACATTGTTGTAATGAGTAAAAGCGATTATAACGGAATGCTAGAAACTCTTCATCTTCTTAGTAGTCCAAAAAATGCAGAGAGACTTTTAAAGTCGATTCAAGATGACAAGGTGGGAGAAGTCATCGTTAGGAAATTAATCGAATAGGTTTGGATTTTGGATTTGCCGAATATGGTTGGGCAGATCATGTATTGGCAGAATCACGACAAGAGGATTCTAAAAAAAAATAATACTTTATTGAAAGATGTAAAGCGGCAACCTTTTGCAGGAATCGCTTCTCCAGAGCCTTTAAAGCATTCTCTGTCGGGTAATTGGTTGCGTAGAATTACAATGGAACATCGTTTGGTTTATCTTGTTCGAGACGATCAAATTCGTATTACTCAATGCAGGTTTCATTATTGATACTGCCGAGTTTAATACCGTAAAATATCTCCAAGACATTCTTTCACTTGGTCAAATTCTTTATCGGTTATTTTCCCCATCCTTTCAATTAGACGTTCTTTTGAAATAGACCGAATATGAAAAGTTAGAATTTCTGATTTGGCTTTTAATCCATTGGTTTTTTTGGGTTTCAGAATTACATTCCCATGATAGTTTTTGATTTTTGAAGTGAGCGGACAAGCAATTATTACAGCTGCATGGGTGTTTAAAAGATTTCCACTAATTATTACGACCGGGCGCATTCCGTATTGTTCGCTTCCGCGAATGGGGTTAAGATTAGCCATCCAAATTTCACCTTGTCTCATTTGTCAACCTGCTGCATGTAATCTGCCATCCCTTCTTCGGCAATAGCCATTACATCTTTGTCAGAAGCCATTTTTTGATATGACTTCACATATGCTGCTCTGTTTAGCTGATCAAGATAGATGCTCAATGCCTTTTCTATAAGCTTGTTTTTAGGCAGCTTTAGCTCTTCTGCTTTTTTAGAAAGCAGAGCTAAAAGATCGTCGGGAAGAGAGCTGGTGAAAGTTGCCATGTTTAAGGTTTATATTTACGAATCGTAAATATAAGTATTTTGTTAGAATAGCATGATGTTTTTGATGTAATTGTGTCGACCACGCTCTGCAGTTCGAAGAATATATTTTATTGTCTGATTCTAGTATTCAAAGGAGTAAATTAGAAAATATTTTTCAAACCGCAGGGTAGATACCACTGCGGAGCGCGCATTTAACGTTGATTCAACTCCAAAATTCTTTTGACGATACGGTATCCCCATTTGCTACATCTTCCAGACCCTGATTAATATCCTCAATTTCCAATTTAGTCAGGTTGTCCCACCAATCAAGACTCCTAGTTTTTTCTGAAATCCTTGTATCCACCCGACCATCCCATATTGCCTAATTCCCACCCCCGCCTGATCTTTGTCGAAAATAATTTTGATGAAGTTACAAGAAAAAATGTTTGCTCTGGTTCAAGCCTGGCAAGAGAGCGGAATGGT
>NZ_JAAGVY010000075.1 GCF_010686655.1 Cryomorpha ignava
TTTAATGCTTAGTGGTGCGAGCACCAGATCTATTCAAGCTGCACTAGGTCATAGCAGCCTTGAAACTACAGAGATTTACACGCATGTATTGTCTACCAACAATAAAACAATGAAAAGTCCATTGGATATTTTGTACGAAAAGAGTACATTTGAAAAGTCCGATAACGGAATGCTCATATAAGCGATATAAACGCTATAGAGATATTTGGGGTTGCGTTTATACGGATGTTATGGCTTATTAAAAAAACCAATCAACACATGAAACGGCTTTTGACAATTCTACTAATTCTTGCTTCTTTACAGTTTTTCGGACAGTCAGGGAAAGCCGGAAAATTAAAAGAAGATGTCAACATAGACACATTATTTGTGAGTATTCAGTTTTCAGATACTGCGGATCCCGTGCTTCAAAAAGAACTTTTAATTCAATTTGACACAATAGTTTCTTCTTTCAATAGAGAAGAACAAGCATTCACGCTGGCAATTGACAGTACAAGAAATACACGGACTATAAATTTTTTGGTTGGATCTGTTAAATATGTCGATTGGAAAAAAAATTTATGGGTAACAGGTCTTGACCTTGCTTTAATTGGCGTAAATATTTTAATTATACCCTATTTTCCGCCAGTAATTCCGTTTTATTTAATGCCATCCACTATTTGTCGTGTTGACTTAGAGAGCTCGGATGACTTATTCTACAGACCAACTCGTATCTCTGTAAACCCTAATGGCTACTTTGCAAAAAGAAATACACAGAAGCTTCGATTAAAGAAGAAGTTTGACAAAGTATTTTACAAGTATTTCCTTAGCCTAAATAAACAGAATGAAAAAAAAAACAAGCCATAACAAACAATATACGCCATAAAAAACGGCGCATATTGTAGTCGTTAGCTGCAAGCGTAACAGACCGTAACTGACAGACAAAAATCTATGACAGAGAAGAAAAATATTTTTATAATTATTGGAAGTGCAAGTAGAAATTCTGCAAACGAAAAGCTTGTAGAAAATTTCGTTGATTTGACAAAGGACGTTTTTAATTTGACAGTTTTTAAGGACTTGAAAACACTTCCTCATTTTGACCCTGAACTTTCGGCAGACAATGCACCCGCAGAAGTAACAGAATTTAGAAAAAATATTGAAAATGCAGACGGAATTTTAATTTGCACACCTGAATATATTTTTAGCATACCCAGTGGACTGAAAAATGGAATTGAATGGTGCGTTTCCACGACAGTTTTATCGGACAAACCAATCGGACTAATAACGGCTTCTGCAAGCGGACAAAAAGGACACGAAGAATTGCAGTTGATTATGAAAACTGTTTTGACAAAATTCACAGACGAAACAACATTATTGATACAAGGAATAAAAGGCAAAATAAACGAACAAGGACAAATTACGGACGACAAAACAAAAGAAAATTTTATGAAATTTATTGACGCATTTAAAAAAATAATAAACTGAACAAAAACGCCAGCAGCTAACAGCACCTACAAGAAATTGGCGGTTCAGTGCTTAAATGAAGCTTTGTGCTTCGTATCAAGATTTGTGGTGGCAGACAGTTTTCGTCTCCGAAATCGCCAACTTCTTGTAGCCCAAGCGTTGTGCTTCATGAGAAATTCCTATATTGTTAATTAAAGCTGACCAAATGGAGTTAATGAAATTTATCACTTAACACATTAAATCGCATTTGGTAGCATTTTTCTTTTAGAACGGAAATATAAATCAATAAACAAACTCAAATGAATCCGAAAATAATCAGAATCTTGTCAATGATAGTTCTCCTGCAAACAGGGTTATCTGGGTTTGCTCAGATTATTGATTTTCCAGACACTTATTTTAAACAAGCGTTGATTGAAAATGGAGTTGATGTGTCAATGGATGGAGAAATAGATCAATCAGAAGCTTTGCTTATCTCCAATTTGAACATTAGTTCAGATTCAATTTCTAATCTTAATGGCATCGAATTCTTTCTTAATCTTAGCTCTCTCAATTGCAGCGACAATCTCATTTCAGAGCTCGATCTTTCTTCAAATACGCAGTTGGAATACTTAAACTTTACAGGGAATTTGCTAACCAGTTTTGATGGATCGAGCAATATCCTTTTGCGCTCACTAATCTGCGAATGGAATATACTTACGAGCCTTGAGCTAAATTCGAACAACCTGCTCGACACCCTCAATTGTAATGGGAATGATATTTCATCATTGGATTTAACAGGTCTCACTAATCTCAGTTACCTGCTTATTTCAGGAAATAATTTGACGTCCATAGATTTATCCAACAATATCAGTCTTAAATCATTGTATTGTAGTTTCGTTTATCCGCTGACTTCTCTTGATGTAAGTGCGAATCCTAATCTGATCGTTCTTTATTGTAATAGCACGCACTTAGATACTTTGATTCTGGCAAATCCTGAATTGGTTTATCTTAAATGCCACAATAATAATTTGGAAGTACTGGATTTGAGTAATGTCCCCAAACTCGAAGAACTCCAATGTAACTACAATAACCTCACGAGTTTGGATTTGTCGAATATGTATCATCTAAATGTAGTGAACGCTGGTCAAAACAATCTAAATGAGTTGAATATTTCGGGGGATACCTCCTTGACATTCTTAAGTGTTACAGAAAATAATTTGAATAGTATTGTAATGGCTAACAATTTTAATCTCGATAATATTCAAATCCAACATAACAATTTTACTGATTTCGATTTTACTGATTTACCGAGTCTTCGTCGCTTTTATGGAAGAGATAATAAATTCTCTCACTTCACAGTTGATCACCCTACTCTTGAGAAATTATCGCTGTGGTACAATGATTCTCTAACTTTCCTGGACATTTCAGCATCAACTTCGATCAGACTTCTTAATCTCAGCTATAACGAACAGCCTATTACTGTCTGCGTTTGGACTATGCCTTTTCCTCCAGATATTTCATCTCCAGATTCTGGCTCAGTTATTTTGTCTGACTACGATAGTCCGAATATCACATTTACTGAAGATTGCACAGTATCTGTTCACGAAATTTCCACTCAACGAATAAACGTTTATCCAAACCCGGCGAGTGAAAAATTAACGATCCAAGGCGAATTCCTTAACAATACTCATGTACGTTTTTCAATGTATGACTTATATGGAAGAAAAGTCTTCACGGATACTCAATATTATTCCGATTCATATCAAATTGATGTATCGAATTTTAGAAGTAACATGTACATTCTAATAGTAGAATCTGGCGGAAGATCTGTATATAAAAAAATCACTATTCTTTAAAGTTTAACTATTCATAAGTAGGAAGCACGAAAGCACAACATTATATATGCGATAATGCGGGATTCAAGTTTAAAAGTGAAAATCCTGCAATCAATGAACATTACGATATATTGAAAGTAAGTACTTCGAAATCCCGCACTACGCATATATTTGCCGTTAGCAACAAGCTAAAAAAAACATTGAGAATATGAAAAAACTTTTAGTCCGAATTGCTTCAAATTTATTTCCGAATCAAATAACATCTTTTGCGTACGACCAATTAACGAATCCACAAGTTCGAAAACTTCGAGAAAACGAATTAGGAACATTAGAAAAAGCGGAAAAAGAAAAGTATAAATTCAAGGATTTTGATATTCAACTTTATACTTGGAAAGGTGGCGATAAGAAAGTTCTTCTTATTCACGGTTGGGAAGGTCAAGCAGGAAATTTTTCGGATTTAATTGAAAAACTTTTAGCAGACGGATTTACAGTTCACTCATTCGATGCACCATCACACGGATTTAGTAGTAAAGGACGAACAAGCTTATTTGAATTCACAGAATTAGTTGGAATTTTAATAAAAAAGTTTGACGTTAAACTTTTAGTTAGTCATTCTTTTGGTGGTGTAGCTACTACTTACGCTTTATTTGAAAATCAAGACATAGAAATTGAAAAATACGTCTTGATTACAACACCTGATAAATTCATTGAGAGAATAGATGACGTTTCAGAAATGGTCGGAATTAATGAAAAAGTAAAAAACCGACTGATAAGCAGATTGGAAAATGAAACAAATAATGATGTTAGAAATCTGAATGTGAGTGAATTTGTTAAATCTATAAATGTAAAAAAGTCATTAATAATTCACGATATTGACGACAAGGTCATTCCTATTTCTCGTTCAAAAAATGTTCATCAGAATTGGACTGAATCCGAATTTATGGAAATTGAAGGAACAGGACATTTTCGGATATTAAGAACAGAAAAGGTCATTAATAAGGTTATTGATTACTTAAAATAAAAAGCCAGTTGCTAACAATGTATATGAAAAATAGGCGAGTTAGTTCTAAATTCAAGGCTTTTGAATCGTATCAAACTTTGTGCTTAAATGAAAGTTTCGTGCTTCGAAATCGCCTACTTTTCATATACTAACCGTTATGTGCAATTAAAAGAATGAAAACAAGAAAGATTAAATTACCGCAACTATCCTTTTTGAGTAAATACTTGGAAGGAGACAACGAAGATTTTTTAGAATCAATATCGTCTCATGTCGGTCATTTAGTTTTTGAATTTAATCTATTAGAAGAACGCTTGACCTCTTTCCTCTGTCAATTATTCATAGATGACTATGATGCAATTGGATTAATTGTAACTAAAAATATGGGATTTGCTGAAAAGGTTGACCTTCTTGATAGATTTGCCCAACATAAGCAGAGCAGCCTTGAAAAACTGATAAATGGACATTCAAAGCTTATTGAGGACTTAAAAGAAAGCGGTCGATTAAGGAATATGGTTGTCCATGCTGAATGGAACACAGTTGACCTTGAAGGATTCGCACATACCAAATTGAGAATAAAAAGTGGTGAGTTAACTCAAGAATTTACTCAACTTAATGAAGATGCACTAATTGAAATAAGAAATTTAATAATTGAAACTCATAATGCATTTGATGATTATGAAGAAGACTATTTTAAAATTTAAAGAAAGCATATAATAGTGTGAATATGCAATTAGAAAAAATGAAACGATTAGACGAAATAGAGAAAATGAGTTCCAAAACTGCTTTAAAAGTTGGACTTTCTGTTGGGACTTTTTTCTTGTTTCTAACGACATCTATTCTCGTGCTCGTTGCAGGCGGACTTCTTGGACTAATTGGACTCTATGCGATTTTGTCATTTAACAATCTGTATTTATCATTAATCCTACTTTACCTGTCATTTCCATTTGCTCTTTGGACAGTAGGTAGAAGAATTGGAAAGAACTTGTTCAACGATAAGTCCACGCTCCGAACTTCCTTCGAGTTTTCATTTGGTGTTAACCTAATAATTTGGACTGTTTTCTATATTTCCCAATTATTAGTTGGACAATCAACCGAGATAGTAATTTGGACAATTGCTACTGTAGGAATCACAATAATCTTGAGCATTTTAACGACATTTACAATAGGTATTCTTATAGTGAACCAAACCAGAAAAAAGATAAATAAAGCACATAACAATGGCTAAAAAATCATAGCTGCCCTGCGGGACAGCAACGCTTTTTAGCCCAGCGTTACCACCAATAAAAGAAACGAATTCATTTGAAGTTTAAAGGAAATAGAAAAACAATCACATTTGACTGCTTGGCGTAGTTATTAACGCGGATAGAAAAGAGATTTGTTTTTGCCCAAAGATTGATAAAAAACGAAGAAATCAAAATGCCAAAGTTCCATTTTTTTAAACGATTATTTTATATAACTCAGCTATATTCTCTTGCACCCTCATTCATGCGCATCTTAAAGAAGAGAATCAAGACACCCTTCGAACTCACACGCCAAAAATTTTCTTTGGTTGCGATGCTATTATCATTTGGTTTATTGAGTTCTGTTTTACTTATATCCAGTCAAGTATTTGCGCAAGAGTATCTGGATATTGAAAGCAACAACATTAGAATAGACCCGGAATGGTCTAAAACGTATGCGTCAGGAGAGAATATATGGGCTTATGACGTAAAATCAGACATCTACGGAAATGTTTATTCTACCGGTTATTTCCACAGGTCTTTAAAAATCGGCGGGAAATATATTGCACAGTCAACCGAATGTTCCAGAAGCTGTCCTGATACTTATTTTTTGATGAAACATGACAACAATGGCAAACTTCTTTGGATTAGATATGCAAATGGCAATTCCCGCCCATCAAAAATCGTAATAGACAAACAGGGTGATATTTTTGTGGCTGGCAGCGTTTTTAGTAGAGCATTGGTTTTTACTTCAGTTGGCACAACCACGGTTAAGCTGGACAAGCCCAATGATTTTAAAAGTGGGATTTTTATTGCAAAGTATGATTCATCAGGAAGGATACTCAAGACACAATTTTTTACTGAAGGCAACAACGAACATGCAAGTGATTTTGTAATTGATAATAAAGGAAATATTTACATAGCAGGAGGGTATCAATTTGAGAGTTACGATAAGCCAAGAGAGATTCAAGTTGCTTCTCTTTTAATGAAATTCAACCCCCAATTTGAGTTCATGTGGAAACAGGTTGGCGACACAATTGGCAGATCAAACATCAGTTCAATATTTATTGATGAAAAAGCAAATATATATTTGACCGCAAGTTTTACAAGTAACATCCGATTTTGGAAGACAGAGTTTTTAAGTTCAAATATTAAGGGAAGTTCAATTCTCGCCAAATTTAACGAGAAAGGAAAATTACTTTGGGCTATAGACTCTATCGGTAAAATTGGTATTGGTTCAGGTCAAGGAATTGTATGTGATAAAAAAGAGAATGTCTATGTAAGCGTAGGTTCTCTCGGAGGTTTTTCGATTATGAAGATTAATAAAAGAGGCAAATTACAATGGATAAATAGAATCACAGGAAAAATTTCTAATAATAATCAGAAAATGATTATTGACGATAAGGATAATGTTTATTTGTGTGGCGAAGGTTATGGAGCAGTTTTCGGAACCCAAAGCTCTGAACTTTTCTCATATAAGTCTATTGGAAGTACTGATTTTTATATCGCTAAGTATAATTCGAAAGGAGAATGTATCTGGTTGAAAGCCGGAGGAGGAAAAGGAACAGATTATTGCAAATCAATCTCACTTTATAGGAATGATTTATTCGCTTTTGGATGGTTTAGTTCAGATATGAGTTTTAATAAGACCGTTCTTAAAAATGATCACGGTGATGCATTTTGGCTGGCAAAGTTTGATTTGAATAAATTGGAGGAAATAGATAATAGTCTACAAAAAACAGGTGACAACTCTGATGATTTACAGGAAAAATATCGTGTAAATGAAATTTCTTGCGAATGTTATCAGTATGCAGAAAAACGAAAACGCTATATCCCCCCACTTAACCTACTTATTCCTGATGATTCATTTAACAAAATGACTGGTTGGAAATATATTGGAAAAGATAATATAGGTGAAAGTGTTTTTTCTGAAGGTCTGCGATATACATCCACTTTTGACGGTGCTTTTTATTCAATGGTAATCATCGCATACGAACCAATCCGACTAATGCATCCCGATAATACATTTGCATTGAATCTTACACCTTGCACAAACGAAAATAATACGCACGAACTACCAGTACATGCTGGTTACAAGCATCTAATAAATAAATACATCCCGGGTTACGATTATAAATCATTCGACAAGTCGGCGCAATCATATTTTAAAGTACTACTGAATATGTTTGGGGGCACAGTTGAAGAAATTTTAAATAAGGTATTATTTAATTATGAAATGACAGATATCCAGCCTTTCATCTCAAACGTAAATTCAAAGTATAATATTGAAATAGAATTGGATTCTTTGAATGAGGAAGAAACAATTTCTAATATTCTTTCGGAATTAGAGCGCAAAAATATTGATTTTTCTGATTTCATTTTGTCCGAATTTATCTTAACAGATAGTTCACATCACACAATTAATGATGTCGAGAAGAGCAGAATGTATTTTATTTTTAGTGAAAGGATTGGCAACTTCACCTTTGAGAACATTGATAGAGTGATATACCCACAAGTAACTGCGACTATTACAACCAAGACCATAGGAATTGAAATAAACGAAAATGTCATTAGGCGTTGGGATGCAATAAAAAACGAACCGGCAAAAGACCAAAAAGGAAAGTTCCTGCCTGCAAATATATTAGCGGATATTACAACTTTAAATTACACAACTTCAAAAGGAATAGAAGTACCAATTAAAGATGTATGTGTTACACGTTCCGAAATTGCGGGAACAGGCATATTACTGAATTTTACAAAAGCTCAATTATGTAGTTCTAAAGAAAAACATTCTAATATCTTGGAATATTCCAACTATCCCTTATTTATTACTGATTCTGTTCCTGGAAGTGAATATAGAACACAATATGTCTATGATTCACTACTTACTGATTTTACAGGATTAATAATTCAAGATGGTACATTAAACATTCCTTTTAAGAATAGAGTTATTACTGTTTCGGGTTCAAATATCATTTTGAATAATAATTTTATATCAGGATCATTTAAGCTACCTATCGATGATATGGTAGATTCTTTGAAAACCACTTCTACACTTAAAATTCCAATAGATGAATCCTTCATTGAAACAACAATGGATGAGTTAGACGAATATTTCAAAAATATTGGATTAAAAAATTTGAAGTTCGTCATAGACGGACGGTTCTTAAAAGTATTTTTCAAAAAAACTACATTGCAACCTTAATAATATGAGCGTTTGCATTCCAAACAGAATTATAAGAAATCTACAATGGATAAGCAATCGTGCAAATGGACAAAAATATACTGGTGGTAACATTATATAAGAGATAATGGGGCTTTACGTCTAAATATGAACATCATACAATCAATGAACTTTACGGTAAATTGAAAAGATGTTCTTCGAAATGCCCCACTACTCTTATACTCACGTTGTGCAACATTAAAAAATACCTGCTAATGTGTATTTTCCAATATAAAATAATTGAGTATTTTTAATATATGAACCAACCGAATTATGAAAAAAATAATACTATTAACAGCAATTGCATTTATTACTCAAAGTAACATCTATGCAAAAGACATCAGTTTCACATTCACCAATAAAACTGAACAAATGATAACAACATTAGAATATTGGTTGGGTTCGGCAACAGAATCCAATAGTCCTAATTTAAGTTACAGTTCAAAAGGTTCTTTAGCAATAGATGGGTCAATAGAAATCCCTATGAATTTTCATAAAACAAAAAGGAATACAGTTATGGTAAGAGCATATTTGAAAGGAGGTGGATATATCAGCCAAAAATATACAATTAACAAAGGCCAAAAAACCCCGTCATTAGCTCTACTAAACATAACCGAGAAAGTTTCCACGGATGAATTCAATAAGGTAAAGTCAAAATTTACTGAATTAAAACTTGATAAGGGTTATTTAAAAACAAGTAAAGAGAATGGTATTGACGCATTAATAGGTTCTATAATAATTTATGACGTTAGTGATAAAGTAATTTATAAAATAGACCCAAAAATATTAAAAACAAAAGTTTCCTCGACTTCGCTTCCAGATTTAAAGCAGACAATTGAAGGAATATTTTCTAGTGAAACCGCAATTAGTGGTAGTGTGAATTTACCATTTGTAAATATTTCATCTTCATTCTCAACAGGAGATGTTGCAAAATTTATTTGGGAAATTGAAGATGTCGGTCAATATACTTGGTCTTCTGAAAATGGTAAAAGTTTAGCAGAATTATTTCTTGCGTTACCGCAAGAAACTAAAGATGATTTAGTGCAATTATACACGGATAATCCTAAAGCACAAATGAAATTTATTGATGAAGCTTTTATGATTGGCAGACTTGAAGTAACTACAAAAAAATCAAGAAAAATTAGTTCAACAACCGAACTAAACGCAGCAAATTATGTAACTGGAAAAGGCAATTATTTATTTATCGATGATTTAACCGATACATTTGTAGTTAGAGATGTTATTACAGAGGTTGATGGATATAATGCTACAAATATGCTTAAGACACTTTACCTGAAGGAGAAAGCCAAATTACAAAATTCGATGGTAGCCCAAGATGAAGATAGAATTAAAGAAGAGTATAAGTTCCTTTTAAAATTATACCCACAATATTTAGAAAAGACCGATAATGTTGAAATTATGAAAAAAGCTATCAGAGATTTATCAAAAGACAAGGAGGCCCAATTACTTTTTATCAATAAAACTCTAGATAAAGAGAAAATTAAGCTTAACGATATAGAATTAGAAAATATAGAAAAGCAATAGCGTACCGTTGCACAACACCGTGTATAAGCCATTGCTGGGTCTGTGCTAATCTTGAAAATTATTGGGAATTTTCCAGCGGAGTTTTGTACTTTTAATGGCTCGTGTGTTAGACACGCGACGGCTCATACACATCAACGTTGTATGCCATGCGAAAATAGGTGAACGAAAGAGTAAATTTAAATTTTTGAAACGGTTGACAATTATTTCGGAAAATTTTTTCTCTACTTCTAAAATGGCTTTGAATTAATGGCTCGGTTTTGCTCCCTGGATATTTTCGCGGGAATTTTAACCAAAGAAAATATTTCGGTGGACTTTTGATTCTGCTACTAAAACAGAGAATCCTTAAACTTCAAGTTTTGCTCACCGTGGATAGGTTCGACGGAAAAATTTTATCGGATTATTCATATAGAACGAAAATATTTGGTAACTTAAAAAGCACAGGCACACAACATGGTGTAAAAAAACATGTCGGATAATATTTATGCCTCCGCTTCGCTCTGGCGATTAATAAGGAGACCGTCACGTTTTTTACACAGACGTTGGGGGTAATTAAATATGAAACGTGCATTAGTCATACAATATTTATTAATAGCATTTCTCATTTCCTCATGTGTGACAATCTACAATAAGGATAAGCTCTCGATTAACAAGCTCGATGATAGGAATATTCCGATTCTT
>NZ_JAAGVY010000076.1 GCF_010686655.1 Cryomorpha ignava
ACCATTCCGCTCTCTTGCCAGGCTTGAACCAGAGCAAACATTTTTTCTTGTAACTTCATCAAAATTATTTTCGACAAAGATCAGGCGGGGGTGGGAATTAGGCAATATGGGATGGTCGGGTGGATACGCAACAAATGGCTATTTCAATACAATTCAAATACCTTTTTTCACAAGGTAATGGGGCTACGCTAAGCGCACCCGAACCTTATTGGATTTGAGGGCGCGATGGGTTAACACAATTTCAATAGAATGGATGGGATACGTTTTCCTATCCGGATTTCGAAAAATTAATTAAACAAATCAGAGTGGGTTCCGGTTCGGGTTAGAAAGATACACTTTAGATTATCGTCTTTCTTCCAAATCAATAGCCAATCGGGTTCAATATGACATTCCCAATAGCCCTTATAATTCCCTTTTAATTTGTGCGGTTTGTATGTGGGATATATTTTACCATCTTCTACTAAACTTGTAACCACCAAATCCAATAGTTCCATTTTCAAGCCTCTTTTTCTTATAGTTTTGAGGTCTTTTTTAAATTGATTGGTTTGGAAGATTTCATACATATCAGGATAGCTGTTTTCTGAATTCGCTTAAAGAAACTTTTGTAGCTTTTCCATTCTCTACTTCTTCCATTGCTTCCTTGGTAACCTTATTTAATTCTTTTTCTTCAACTTTTACAAAAGGAAGGCTTTTTAGATATTCATAAAAAGCTTTGGCTTGTTTGCTCCTTTGGTCTATTTTAATTGTAATTTCCATAACTTCTGTTTTTACAAATATAAGAAAGGGTAACCACTTGGGCGACCCGAAAAAAGGGCATGATCCATAAAGCCAACATCAAGTGTTCCGGCAATGCGTAGCGCGGTTGCAAAAAAGGCAAGCTTAAATGTTGCGGAGGCTTCAAAACCCAGCTTGGCTTCAAGGGCTACAGTTGTGTTGAGCATTGCACCAATAATAAATCTGAAACGGATCGTGCTGACCGTAAGCGTCAGGATCAACAATCATAAATCCTTAAATTCGTTTCATCTGCTCCTTGATCATTTTCACCTGATCGTTGAGCATCTTGTTCTTATCCAGCTTTTTTACTTCAGCCAAAAGATTGGTAGCCTCCCTCTTCTTGCGTTTCATTACCGCTATTCCCGCAAGGTTGAGCTTGGCCATTGCCTGATCCGTTTTCATGCGTAAGCCAATGGATAACGCACGTTTAAAAAACTTTTCAGATTTGCTAATGCTCTGCTGCTGTGAGTATATTAGGCCGGTAAGATAGTAGTAGTATGCATGTTGTGATTTGGTGAGCTGCTCGGGATGCTTGATTTTAGCTAGTGTTTTTTCGGCTTTGTCAAATTTTCCCCGGCGCAATTGTACAAATGCCCACAAGATAAGCTCGTGCTTGAAAAGGCTCAAAACGAATATTCCCAAAACGAAAATAAACATGATGCCATTTCCAATATTTCCAATCGAAAACTGATAAATGATCAACGCAAGTGTGGCGAGAATCAAAACGTACTTTATAATTTTATTAACCATTATTTATTCTTCTGGGCTGCAAAGGTAATCTTATCGCCCGTATTTGCCCCTTAGAGATATGATATTCTTACCCCTTGAAGTTTTTTTTTAATAGCGGTGTAACATTGCCTTAACTGAGTCGTCTCCAAACCGAACATAAAACAAACTAAATATGTCGGCTCAAACACCGGCGCAAACAAACTAAAACAAATGCACAATGAAAAAAATTCTCTACACACTCGCAGCAGCCGCACTATGCAGCTTTCAAAGCTTCGCCCAGGATGCGGCCATCAATCGATTCTTTTCAGAATACGAAAATAGAGACAACGTTACACTCATCTCGCTAAGCGGAAAAGCTTTTGAAATTGCCAACCAAATAGAAATGGAAGGCGATGAAGCAGAAGACTTTAAACGAATAGCCGGACAAATAACCGGATTTAGAATGTTGATAGACAACAATGATTCAGATGCCAAGAGCACTGCAAAGCGCGCCAGACGTGAGATTTCTGCAAAATTTGAAGATTTGGTTACCATCCGCGAAAAGGACTCTGATGTTAAAATTGTGATCAACGAATCAAATGGTTTAGTGACCGAAATCATAGCAATCATTGGATCGGACACCGATTTTATGTTGGCAAGCATTACCGGTCAAATCAAATTAAGCGACGTAAGCGATGTAACCAAAAGATTCTCTTCTATGGGAAAAGATGTTTTTGCCAAGTCATTAGACCCTTCGAAAATTCTTGTATTTCCTAGTCCGGCTTCAAAAGGGCAGGAGATAAGCATAGTTTTACCGTCAGAATTAAATGGAGCCACGGTGCAAATATTTGATGTGTCAGGCAAAAAAGTAGCAAATTTTATTGCAAATGATAAAATGCGAAAACTAAATACTGATAACTTTGGAACCGGAGTTTTTATATTGAAAGCCACAAAAGGCGATATTGAAACCACCCGTAAGTTTCTAATTAACCAGTAAGACCAATTAAACTTTGAAATGCCGTATCCCATTCTTAATCTTATCCTTTTTAAAGGTATAATTGGTGAATGCCGAGCTACTAACAAACGAGTAGATGAGGAACGATATATGCGACATTTGATAGTTAAATCGGTGTAAGACCATAATCGAAGCAAATCGATGCATCAAGAAGAATTTACGCGTACCATTCTTGTACACAAAAATAAGATGTACCGATTTGCTTTGAGCATTATGGGCAATGAGCACGAAGCTAAAGATGTAGTACAAGATGTAATGCTTAAACTGTGGGAAACGAGAATGGAACTTGAAGATAAATTGAATCTCGAAGCCTGGTGTATCACGCTTACCCGGAATAAATCGCTCGATAAAATAAAGCGTATGGGTCGAAAACTTAAAAGCAATCTGGATGATGTTGGAATGAAACTTGTTTCTGATAATCCATTGCCGGATACTTATACCATTCAAAATGATACCATGAATAATGTCTCTGAAGCATTACTGAAATTGCCCGAACAACAAAAAGCGGTTTTTCAGCTTAGGGACGTTGAGGGGTACAGTTATCTGGAAATATGCGAAGCACTGAACATGGAAATGAGCAAGGTGAAAGTCTATATTTTTAGAGCGCGAAAGTCGATTAAAGAATCTTTGGAAAAAATAAACAGCTATGGACAGTAATAGATTAAAACTTCTCGAAAAACGCTACTGGGCCGGTGAATCAAGCCTGGATGAAGAGCATGAGTTGAAAGAGGCCGTTAGGAATGATGCAGATGGAGTATCTTTTGAGCTAGTTTCCCTTTTTCAGGAAATAGCACAAAATAAAGATCAGATTCTGGATGCAGATTTTGATTCGGACTTCTGGCAAAAAGCAAATAATGAAAAGGGCAAAGGCGGAGCACGAATTTTTACACTTTCGCTATTTATGCGCTATGCTGCTGTGGGCATCATTCTTTTTGGAATCACTTTCGCTCTGTGGAATATTGTTTTAAAAGATGAACCTGTGGAAGCTATTGCGCAGACCGAGATGACCACAGGCGACACCTATAATGACCCACAAGTGGCCTTTGAGGAAACTAAGCGCGCATTGCTTTTTGCATCTGAAAAATTAAATAAAGGCAAAGAGCCTATTAAAGAAATAAAACGATTTTATAATGCAAAAGTGAGTATTGCCGGAATGCAAACAGACAGTATGAATACTAAAAAGAAAACGAAATGAAAACCAGAAATATAATTAGTCTCTTGTCTGTGCTTCTCTTGAGCATTTCAGTCTTGCAAGCTCAAGATGCAATAGATAAGTATTTTGAAAAATATGCCGACAATCCTGAATTTACGTCGATTATAGTCTCAAGCAAAATGTTTGAGCTCTTTGCTAATGTGCAGGTTGACTCTCCTGAAAATTCGGATTTTAAGGATGCTATAAAAGGTTTAAAGGGAATTAAAATTTTGGCATACGATCAAAGCGAAAGTCCAAATATTCAGCTAACAGACTTTAAAAGCGCTATTAAAAAAATAGGTCCTGAATATGAAGTTTTAATGAGCATAGATGATAAAGATGAAAAAGTACGCTTTTACATTCTCGAAAGTGGAGATATTATTAAGGAGCTCTTTATGGTTGTAGGCGGAAATGGAAATCTCTTTTTAATGAGCCTCGTAGGCGATATAGATCTCGAAAAAATGTCGAGTCTATCTAAAAAAATGAATATAGGTGGTATGAATTATCTCGAAAATCTCGATGAAAAAGGAAAAACTAAATAAATATTTAATTCCTGTCTTTCTCTGTTGCTTTCTGGGTCTGGGGGCATGTGGTCATAAATATGAGCAGAGTAAAACGCTGACAGAGTACTCAAAACGTGATAATAAAGAATTGACAGGGCTATACTTTTATCCGACTACAATCCGTATGCTCGCAAAAATTTTAGGCGATGAGAATGGTCAGTCTTTGAAAGAAATAGAAAAAGCGCGGCTCTATTTTTCATGGAGTGACGAAGAAGAGAATGTAAGAGAAACCCTAAAATCTTTTAAATCAGGTATAAAAGAAGAAGGTTTTGAAATGCTCATGCAAATGAATTCGTCGGGTAATAAAATTGATATTTTTATGCTCGATAAAGAAACAGACGATTACGTGATATTCGTTGATGGAGAGCAGGGTACTTTTGTGCTCGAGATTCTCGGAAATCTTTCACCGAATGCCATTCGCGACATCTCTAAGCTAGATATGAATAAAATGATGGATATTTTTGAGCTGGAAGCTCCCAAAGATGAAAATACCACCGATACCCTCCAAACCGACAGTCTGTAATGGAAAATGTATTGGAAATAAATTCCCTGACCAAGAAATTTGGAAAGATTACGGCGGTAGATTCGCTTGATCTAACAGTGGAAAAAGGCTCAGTATTTGGAATTCTTGGCCCAAACGGGAGCGGCAAATCAACAACACTCGGAATGTTGCTCGGCGTTGTAAACCCCGCTTCGGGGAGCTTTAAGTGGTTTCAGGGAGAACAAACTCACAAAGTAAGAAGGCGAATTGGAGCAATTTTAGAATCTCCTTGTTTTTACCATTATCTATCGGCGGAAAACAATCTGAAGGTTGTTGCAGAAATAAAGCAGGTTGATACAAGCCGCATTGATGTGGTGCTTGATAGAGTAGGTTTGCTTTCGCGAAAAAATGATCCTTTCAAAAATTATTCGCTCGGAATGAAACAGCGACTTGCTATTGCGTCTGCATTGCTTTCAAATCCGGAAGTTATGATTCTCGATGAGCCGACAAATGGGCTTGATCCACAGGGTATTGCCGATATTAGAGATTTGATAATTGATTTGGCAAACGAGGGCAGAACAATTATTCTTGCCAGCCATTTGCTTGACGAAGTGCAACGCATTTGCACCGATTTTGCAGTATTGCGTCTCGGCAAGAAGATTTTTCAAGGCAAAGTTGCCGACCTCGACCAAGATAAAACCAATGTTGAAGTGGGTAGTGATGATCCCGAAAAGCTCGCTGCCTTTCTTTCTGATTCACATTTTGCAGCTTCTTTCCGAAAAGAAGGAAGCAATTTTAAGCTTGCTCTTAAACCCGGAATAGAAATTACAGATTTTCACCGCGCCCTTATTGCAAGTGGAATTGTGCTCAACCGGTTGCAAATAAATACAAACACGCTGGAGCAAAAATTTCTTCAATTACTTAAATCAGAATCGAATGCTTAGACTCGTAAAACTCGAATTTCTGAAGCTTAAAACCAATCGTGCATTTTGGATTTTACTGGGTATCTACTTCGTGGCTTTGCTCTTAATAGCGTTTAGCGGCGGCGCTATATTGCAATATTTGGAAAATCAGGGGGTAACTTATCGTGGCTTGAGTCCCGTAATTCTTCCTATTTACGATTTTGAAGATATATGGCAAAACCTTGCCTGGCTTGGTTATTTCTTTAAAATATTTCCGGCCTTGCTCATAATCATTTCTGTTACCAATGAGTTTCAGTTTAAAACGCATCGCCAAAATATTATTGACGGACTTTCGAGAACAGAGTTTTTTCTATCAAAACTTTCATTCGCGATTTTTTTAGCGTTGCTTTCTGCTCTCGTTATTCTTATTATCGGATTGATTCTCGGTTTTCTGAATGCTTCAGACACATCTGTTGACGCCATTCTTTACAATGCAGTTTTCATTCCCGCGCATGCCTATCAGCTTTTACTTTACTTCTTGTTTACCATGTTTTTAGCTCTGATAATCAGAAAATCAGCATTTACAATAATGGTTTTGCTGATTTATACCCTTATGATTGAACCCATTGCAGCAGGAATTCTTGGTCACTTTTATCCTTTGATAGGTTCTTTATTGCCACTTCAAGCTTTTTCATCTATTGTGGCATTCCCTTTTACGCGCTATATCCTTTTAGAAACTCCAGATTATATTGGGCTGGTAGAGTTTTTGAAAGCTACAGGGTGGGGCTTTGTTTTTCTTTTCGGAATATTTTGGCAGCTGAAAAGAAGAGATTTTTAGGGCTTAAAATCGTCGAGACGTTGCGTGCAACGTCTGTACTTTCATGCGACGTATTTACTCCAATACCTCCCAGGTGCGATCGGAGAGCAATTTTACAGTGGCCACATAATGCTTAAAAGGAATTTTTCGTCCCCATTCTTTTGGACCAACCATAGATAATACAAAAGCATCCTTCTCACGGGCGTATAAATGGTAAGTTTCGCCGGCAAGAGGCTCAAAAGCCATATCGGCACCATATATCGCTTTTGAGGTTTCCATACGGGTTTTAATTTTTTCTGCCTGTTTGGCGAGTAGGGCAATCTGTTCTCTTATTTGATCCATTTGTGTATGGCACTGTTCCTCCATAACCCGAATCGCAGTTTTCTTAATGGCGCCTTCCTGATTTGGAGCGAAAGCCGGACTGCCAATTGTATGAGGGTAGGGAATTAAGCCAGGTGTTTCAGTAATCTTGTCTTTGTCAATCGGATTATAAAATTCTTCGTCTTTTTTGTTCTGTTGCATTCAAATTTAATTTTGGTACAAAGATATACCAAACTCTTATTAAAGCCTTAAATCGCAAAATTCAACTATTCCAATAATGCTAATATTTTTGGCTTTTTGAGCTGAATTGTTACAAATGTAACATCTTTAAGTGGCTGGAAAAGCAACACTGTTCACGGAACTAAACTCTCTAATTTACAAATGTAAATAGTGCGACTGCCTAGTATTATGTAGTTTAAAACATATTCTATTAGTGTGTTGTGCACTTTATATGAGCTATCAGTTCAAGGTATCGATTCAAATTAATATTCGATTAACTTTGTGCAGTTGAAAGAACTTTAGAGTAATGTTACAAATGTAACCATGGAATTAAAGGATAGAATTGCAACTATAATAAAAGTGAATAATCACACCGCTTCGTCGTTCGCTGACTTGCTCGGAATTCAGCGTTCCAGTGTTTCGCATATTTTGAACGGACGGAATAATCCTTCCTTAGATTTTATCCAAAAGGTACTTGAGAATTTTCCACGGGTAGATTCCGGGTGGCTTATTACCGGAAAAAATCCCGAATCAAAAAAACCTGATGATACTCCTACGATCAATAAAGCACCGCATGAAATAACAACTCAACAGCCGAAAATGAAATCAAAATCCAAATCCGAAATAAAAACTATTGAAAAAATCGTGATTTTCTACACAGATCGTACCTTTGAGACTTATGAGCAAGACTAATTTACGACCTGCCGTTTTTTTAGACAGAGATGGCGTTATTAATCACGATCCGGGCGATTATACCACCTGTATTCAAGAGTTTACCATTTTGCCGGGAGTAATTGATACTTTAAAGAAGTGGACAGAGGCGGGATATTGTATTATCGTAATTACAAATCAGGGTGGAATTGCAAAACAACGCTATTCGTACGCTGATTTTGAGGAGATTAACGATTACATGACTACGAAATTCACAGCGGCTGGAATTGACTTTATAGAAACTTATTTTTGCCCGCATCACGATGCTATTAGTCACTGCCTTTGCCGTAAGCCACATTCAGGCATGATCGAAAAAGCAATTCACCGCCACGGCATCGATCCTAAAAAATCTGTAATGATTGGCGATAAATACCGAGATATTGAAGCCGGTGAATCAGCCGGTGTGCGCGGTATTAAAATCGATGTGAATCAGAGCCTTACAACATTATTCCTAGAATAGACCTGAAGAGCTAGTCAGTTGTATCGGTCTTAATTCACTCCTTTCGACTTACAATCGCTTCGTTTTAGAGAAGCATTAAAATAGAAAATTCTGCTCATGACATAGCTCTTGTTATTGGGTTTACTTACTTTTGAGCTGGATTATTGTTCGTCTTTCATATTTTATTCACGTTTTAGATTCAATACATAAAGAGCCGTTTAAGAACATTTTACCCTGAAGGACGTAATAATTTAGCTGTTTTAGGCCATTATATTTATTAATACTCAATTATGAAGAATTTTACTCTCCTTATATATTCCCTTCTAATCACTATAGGAGCTTACGCACAGGCTGAAGTATTTAGCAATATAACGCAATTCGGAATTGGTAGTACACAGATAGATGCCGGTCAGTCAGGTATTTATGATTCTGAAGGAAATATGATCATTTACGGAAGTTTTAAGGGGAATTTAGATTTTGATCCGTCTGCAAATAATAATGAATTAAATCCTCTGGGTACGCCCGACCTTTTCGTGGCAAAGTATGATCAGGCAGGAGGTTTGTTATGGGCTTTTAATCTTGGCCGTATTAGCCTCAATAATGGAATGGATGCAGATGGTGTAACAATTGATTCAAACAATAATATATGTATCGCTGGAAGTTTTTCGAATACAGTAAATTTTAATCCTCTTGGTAGCCCAATTCAAAAAGTGAGTGCCGGGGGTAAAGATGCGTTTTTGGCGAAGTATAACTCTGATGGTCAATTAACTTGGGTGAATACCTTTGGCTCACTTTTCTTTGATTATGGTAGTGCGCTTCATGTAGATGCCGACGACAATATTTTTTACGGTCTCCGTTACAATGGTGATGTGGATGTAGATCCAAGCGCAAACAATGTTGTTCTAAATCCCCAATCGGGCGCTACAGATGCTGCACTCATAAAGTACAATTCTCAAGGGGAGTATGTTTGGTCTTTTGAAGTTTCAACGCCGAATAACGATGATATTACCGCGATTAAATCTGCCCAAAACGGTAAGATTGCTCTTGGTGCGATGACAAACGGTTCGCTTTCTGGTATTCCCCAAAGTGATATGAAAATGTTTGTGCTCAATGCAGATGGATCATTAGATTGGGAATACAATTTTGATAATTCTGATAATTCAAATGAAATTTCATGCTTTCACTTCGCAGATGGTGGTGAGAGCCTATATGTGGCAGGAAGAATTCAGGGTGATACAGATTTTGATCCCGATCAGGGAAATGAATTCATTATCCAGCCCTTATTTGCAGATCCATTTTTTGCGAAATACGACCTTGTAAATCAATCGCTCATTTGGGCAAGATATATTGAAAGTGGAGGTATAGAAGACTATGTATCGGGAATTATTGAATCTGGGTCAGCCTTACTTGCCTTAGGATCATTTGATAATGTGGCTATTTTCAACCCCGGCGATTTTACTTCTCAAATCGCTTCGCAAGGCGAGATGGATATTTATATGGCCGCCTATGATAAAGCTACAGGTAACTTTATGGAGGCCAGGACTTTTGGTGGCTCTGGCAGTGAGTTTGCGCGAGATGCGTATTTTAATCCCAATGGAAATGTACTTGCAATAGGTTCGTATTCCGGTTCACTTTCCCTGGATACCGATGCAGCACCAATCTCTTCTAATGGCTTTACAGATATATTCTTTGCAGAATTCTCGTTTCAAACAAACCTTAGTGATGGTATTTTGTCTGCTCATTCAGCAGATATAATGATTTACCCGGTCCCGGCTTCAAGCACTATTGGACTTGAAGTTCCAGATCACGCAGTATATCCCATCGAAATAAAGATCATTAGTATTGTAGGAAAAGTCGTGAAGGAGCTTCGGATCGATAATGCCTCAAAACTAGATAATATCGATATAAGTTCTCTGAAAACGGGTGTATATATTCTTGACATCAATATGGCTGGACAGCGCATATCTAAACGGATCGTAAAAAATTAAATAAGCTTGGATCAATCGCAGGCTCGACTCATTCTCGGTAATGATTTAAATCTCAATTCAGATAGCTATGAGATACTTGATGCCATAGAGGAATCTGTTTTTGAAGAAGTTACGTTTTTTATGCGTAGGTCATTTCTGCCGACTCTTGCGACAAAGTGCATTAAAAAGCTTAATGAGATTGATTTGGCAGCAAATACTCTGGGTCTTCATTTTGATTTTGCAGTAAAAGAATATTTTGTAAAAGAAGACTTAAGTTACGCCGATGACTTACTTTCTTTACTTTCTGTCTATCATTCGCATGAATCACAGCTTAAATCAAAGCTTTTAAACACCACAATTCCATTACAGGCAGTTTCACTTTATGACCAATGGATTATTCTGTTTGAATCTTTTGCCCTAAGGTACATTAAGATATTTCAAAATTTAAATGTTGACGGCAGCTTTGTTAATAAAGTCGATATCCGGATATCTGAGGCGATTGAGTTCAACGATTTGTACAAGGAGCTAAAAGTTTTGAAATTTAATAATTTAGCATGTCGTGAGTACTATCGTCTTCAAAAGATGGTTAATAAATAGTGTCCGCCAGAAAACTACCCTTGTGAGTAATTTCATAGAATTTCCAAAAATTTCTCAGCTCAATGTCCGATTAATTATGCTTGATTTATCACCAATCTAGATTTTTTTGATGAAATAGCTTGA
>NZ_JAAGVY010000077.1 GCF_010686655.1 Cryomorpha ignava
AAGTAGTCAGCTCTGACAAATTTTTAATATCTTTGGATTGCAGCATTTTTACGTATTTGGAATTACGCCTTTAAGATACTGTTTTTCAGAATCTTAAAGTAATAAAAATGCTGCACTTTTTAACTTTTCAATGTTAATTATCAACACAATAGCTCCTGCGAAACTTTAGTTATTAATTCAAATGGAACCTAAAACGTATCTCATGCAAAACCCTGAAGATAGAGATTTGCACTTTGATGAAGGCATCCAATATGGCTTTTTAGCTCAGGAAATGGAAGCAGTTTTTCCTGAAATTGTAAAGGATATTATAATTCCAGAGCGAATGGATTCAACCGGTTTCATTGAAGGAACTAGTATACCTTTAAAAGGAATAAAATACGAATCGTTGATTCCCATATTGGTAGCCGGTTTCAAAGAACAAAACACTACAGTAACTGATCAAGCCGCTCAAATTGCTCTTCAAAACGAAACAATAGCAAATTTAGAGGCAGAACTTGAAGCGCAAGCAAGTCAGCTGGAAGAAA
The DNA here is from genome assembly GCF_010686655.1 of Cryomorpha ignava. Taxonomy (GTDB): domain Bacteria; phylum Bacteroidota; class Bacteroidia; order Flavobacteriales_D; family Cryomorphaceae; genus Cryomorpha; species Cryomorpha ignava. The sequence continues at coordinate 525 of NZ_JAAGVY010000077.1, forward strand.
TGCAAAGCGATATGCAATCTGTTCTTGCAGCTGTACAAACCATGCAGCAAAAGACTGCGAATTGCTGCACCCCTAAACCAGGCAGCGGTGAAACGGGAGCGCTACTGAATGATAATCATAATGAACTGGAGCTTCAGCAAAATGTTCCAAACCCTTTTGACGATCAAACAAGAATTACTTTCAATCTACCACAAACTGCAGATGTAATTCTGGAAATTACTGATGCAACCGGTCGTCCGCTTGAAAGACTTATTGATGGAAAAATGAGTAGTGGAGAACATACTTCGTTGTGGGATGGATCAAAAGTAGCAAGCGGCATTTATTTCTACACGCTTTATGCAGATGGACAATTAATTACCAAAAAAATGATAAAACACTAGGTGATTCATCCTTAACGATTATTTAAGCGACCCGCACGGGTCGCTTTTTTATTTTAAGAATTTATTTTTGTCCGATACCAGTTTTAACGCCAATCGGGAATTTCTACGTCTACAACAGTTTAACTACCTTTGCAAAAGCATGGAGAAGAAAGTTGACATCAGAAAGTTGAGCGAAGCAGAGCTAATAGCTGCCGTAGAAGAAATGGGCGAAAAGAAATTTCGCGGAAAGCAGATTTACGAATGGCTGTGGTCTAAGCGAGCGCGGAGTTTTGACGAAATGACGAACCTTTCGTTTGACTTTCGCGAAAAGCTGAAAGAGAAATTTGAAATCTACTTCATTACCATTGCCGACAAGCAAATAAGTAGCGACGGCACCATAAAATACGCATTTAAGCTGCGCGAAGGTCATGTGGTAGAAGGAGTGCTTATTCCCACCGGAAACCGCACCACGGCTTGTATATCATCGCAAGTGGGTTGTAGCCTGGCTTGTGAATTTTGCGCTACAGGAAAGCTCAAGCTGATGAAGAATCTGGAAGCTTACGAAATTTACGATCAGGTAGCCGAAATTTACAAAGACGCTGAAATTCTACAGAGTAAACCCCTCCAGAACATCGTGTATATGGGCATGGGCGAGCCATTGCTCAATTACAAAAATATGCTCACTTCTACCCAGCGTATTTCTGACGATAAAGGTTTGGGTATGTCGCCAAAGCGTATTACCGTTTCTACTGCCGGTATTGCCAAAATGATAACCAAACTCGCTGACGACAATGTGCGGTTTAATCTGGCACTTTCGCTACACGCAGCCAATGACGAGAAGCGGAATAAAATAATGGGAATCAATGAAACCAATTCGCTGGAAGTTCTCGCCGAAGCATTGAAATACTTTTACCGCAAAACGGCAACACGGGTAACGTATGAATACATTATTTTTAAAGATTTCAACGATACTATCGACGATGCCCGCGAGCTACTCGCATTTTGTAAACATGTGCCCTGCAAAGTCAATATCATTGAATACAACCCCATAGATGGAGGCATATTTGAGCAAGCCGATCCCGAAAAAGTAGATGCCTTTGCCGAATTTTTAGAAGAGAATCATCAAATTGTAAATGTTCGCCGCAGTCGTGGAAAAGATATTGACGCAGCCTGCGGACAGCTGGCCAATAAAAATAAGGCTGTGCTTAAAGATATTGATTGATTGTCACAATCGAAAAGTGGTTTGCATTTGCTGTGCTACGTAAGCATTTCTATTCAGTAGAAAGTTGGATTGAATTCAGACCTCAAAAGTTTACTTGCTACGCTGCGTGAGAACGCGCCGCTTAGTTCAAAAGTCTTTGAGGTCTTTTGAGTTAGACCATATTCGAATATAAAAAGATAGTCTTTACTTCTATTTTTATCGGCTTTATTCTAAAACCCGAACCCTATTTTCACCCCCACTTCCAAACCCATAGCATATTCATATTTTTCTGCAATGTAATAGGCTGAAGGGTCATTGATGTCTGAACTTGTTACAATATGAAAATCCTTGTATACCAAAGCCACTCCGAGATAAACATCCACAAAAATATTACTGCGAACTGGCAGTGCCTGATAGCCAAGAATTATAGATCCTGATGTGAACAGACGGTTGTCTTCAAAAGAAATATCGGTAAGCGTACCGGCACTGTCAATCACGAAATAATCTGTTTTGTAAGATCTTACCGAGCAACCCAAAGCCAGATAAAGCCCGTTAAGCTCTCCTGAATCTTTAAAATACCTGCGTGCTGAAACCGACAGAGCATAACCGGTTTCAATATCAACATTCTCGCCCAGATTGTCTAAAGAATAGTCAAACCAACCTGCGGCATAATTTCTGCGGGTCAAACCCACACCAAACTCTGCGCTATACCGCGATTTGAAAATACGCTCGTAATAAATACTGAAATCGCCAAAAATAACCTGAAGTGGATCTATTTTCACCGCATTTCGAACAGCGTATAGCGAATCGGGCCAGTAAGCATCTTCAGATTCTTCGTGAATATTTTGACCAAAGCTGCTCAGAGATGCGAAAAGTAAAAAGAAGACGATATATTTGTAAGAAACAGGGTTTGGCACAAATGATGTTTTTAAGAGGGAATCGGGATGAAACATAAACAAATGAAGCATCAATTTTACGCAAAATCTATCTTATTGTTGCTATTGCTGGTGCCGTTTAGTCTTGCTTCGCAAGATAAACCCAACCTTATTTGGGGAAAACCCATAGAGAGCCTCAAAGGATATGAGATCAATCAAGTTTTTGGTGCCGATGATGATGTATTTTATGTTTTCAGACAAAACAAAAGAAAGAAATATCCATACGCCCTTCAGAAAATTTCTACCGATAGCCTCACAGTACTCGGTGAGCGAATTTTCAGCCTGTCTGAATTAAAAGGCAATGAACCCAAAATAATCCAAACCCTTAATATTGGCAGAAAGCTTTATTTTATTGCTACTACTACAGAGTCGGCAATCGATTCGGTAAATATTTACGCATATGAAATTTTGGACAAGCCGAATATTGAAGCCACTCCAACTTTGCTGGCCAGAGTCAATCGCAAGGCCCTAAATACAGAACGAGATTTTACTATTTTCAAAGACGATGGAAACGAGTTGTTTACCCTTATTCTTCCGCAGGAAACGGAACCACAGAAAAACGAGAAATTTGAGCTTTTGCTTTTTAACAGCCTTCTGGAAATGGTGAACTCAAAAATTATAGAATTGCCTTATCCTTCTAATGTTTTGGAATATACCGATGCTCTTGTTGATAGCTCTGGAGCAATTTATGTGTTGGCATCTATTATCAACCCATCGCTTTCAGCACTTAATAAAGACAGGAATATTGGCAGAAACTTCTCACTTTTTAAATATGGCTGGGAAACTGAAACACTTGTAGAAAAATCGCTTTCTCTTGGTTCAAAATGGCTTTATGATGTAAGGCTCTTTCTCAATAAGAACAATAATATTCAGGTAGCTGGCTACTATAGCAATATGGTGGATTTGATAATGGCGGGAACTTTTTCGCTGGAGCTGGATAAAACGACCGGCAAAATATTAAATCAGGGACTGAACCCATTTGACCGTGAGTTTAGAACCAAATTTAGACCCAAGGGAGGTAATATTTCTGAAACTGAACTCGGAATGTTCAATCTCGACTATGTGTTTCCAGCGGCAGATGGAGGTACTCAGTTTATCAGCGAAAAAAATTATACTGAAACATCAACCGTTTTTAATCCCGGCACGGGAACCTATTCTATTATAACGGTTTATAATTACGACGAAATTTTGCTCACCACAATTAATGAGTCAAGCAAGATTAAATATAATATTATGATTCCCAAATTTCAGTCGTCTACGAGTTTATATGACAGTTATACCTCGTACATCGCATTCAGCGAAAGCGATAAAACCTTTTTTATTTACAACGATAATGACCGGAATAGGGACTTAGGAGTAGATGCTTCGAGCGGCTACCGGCAGCTTACATCTGCGGCAAGCACTGTGGCAGTGCTTGTTGTGGTGCATAAAAATGGAGAAACGGTAAAGATTCCGCTATACACATCGAGTAAAGAAAAGCCGGTTCTGAACACAAATTTTTTCTATCAAACCCGCGATGGCGTAGTACTGCTGACCAATTCGGGATATGATTCACAATTCGTAAAGCTGAAACTCAGAGAATAGACCTTCAATGTGCGAATGAATTCGGATATTTGCGCCCTTAAATGATAAGCGTAAAAGAAATAAAGGCTTCAATAGCAGACGAGATGGACGAATTTGAAATTCGTTTCAAAAAGTCTATGAAAAGCAATACTCCGCTCATCGACAAAATAAGCCATTACATTATTAAGCGCAAGGGAAAGCAAATGCGCCCCATGTTTATATTCCTTACGGCAAAAGTTTGCGGAGAGGTAAACGACTCCACCTATACTGCTGCATCGCTTATAGAACTTTTGCACACTGCTACGCTCGTGCATGACGATGTGGTGGACGACGCCAATTTACGCCGCGGCTTTTTTTCTATAAATGCGCTTTGGAAGAATAAGATAGCGGTGTTGGTTGGTGATTTCCTGCTCTCTCGCGGACTGCTGTTAAGTATAGATGCCGGAGAGTTTGAGCTGCTTAGAATAGTGAGTACTGCTGTACGCGAAATGAGCGAGGGGGAGCTGCTACAAATGGAAAAGGCGCGTAAACTCAATATTACCGAAGAGGTTTACTTTGATATTATTCGTCAAAAAACGGCATCGCTTATTGCTGCTTGTTGCCAAAGCGGTGCCCACTCGGTAAATGCCGGCAAAGATGCAAATGAACGCATGAGGCTCTTTGGCGAAAAAGTGGGAATTGCATTTCAGATAAAAGACGATTTATTTGATTACAACACCAATGGCGATCAGATTGGAAAACCCACAGGTATTGATATTAAAGAAAAGAAAATGACCCTGCCGCTGATTTACGCCCTTTCAAAAGCATCGTCGGCCGATAAGCGATGGATTATACGAACCGTGAAACGCGACAATACCGACAAAGTAAAGGTGCAGCGCGTGATAGACTACGTATACGGAAGCGGTGGAATAGAATACGCACAGGAAATAATGCTTCAATACAGAAAGGAAGCTTTAGAAATTCTTCATAGCTTTGAAGAGGGAGAAGCTCGCACAGCGCTTGAAGGACTAGTGAATTATACGATTGAACGGAAGAAGTGATTGGCAATGGGTAATGAGCAATTACTTGCTGCGCTGCGTGAGGTCGCTTAGTTGGCAATAGGTAATGAGCAATAGGCAATTTTCAATAACGATCTTAATTACTACTCAAATCCTTCCAATTAGATTCTAATTCTTATTATACCGTGAGGTAAACTCCCCTTCCTGCATCCGACGAGGCTTTTCGCCGACGACCGGAGGGAGTGCGTATATAGAGGAATGCACGAGGGCGGCAATGAGCAATTACTTGCTGCGCTGCGTGAGGTCGCTTCGCTTAGTTGGCAATGGGCAATGGGCAAATTAGAATTTCGTGGAATTTAACCGTAGTTGCTGATCGCTCCGCGTGGGTATCCACCACGCGCCGTAATAATTAAATTGGAACTTTTTTGACCGCAGGGGCGGCAGTTAAGAAGTGAAATCAATAGGCAATGAGCAATAGGTAATGAGCAATAGGCAACTTGCAATAGGCAATAGGCAATGGGCAATACGCAATGGGCAATGAGCAATAGTGATGGGCAATGGACAACATTACTTGCTGCGCTGCGTGAGGTCGCTTAGTTGGCAATGAGCAATGGGCAAACGGCGTTATTAATTACAACTGGAATCCTTTCATTTAATTTCTAATATTCATTATACCGTGTCCTATTCTCTTTACAGATTTATTCTGAAAATTTATGTAATTGTAATTACTGTTATTAAATACCTCCAAGTTAAACTCTCTTGCGACCAGGCGTTAAAGGGGGTGTAGCCGCACAGATTATCCAAACTAAAAATCTTAATCATTAATATGGGTGCTCAACAAAGACAGGAGTTTTACTCAATAAAATTTCTAACGTGACAATGATTTGTGCGGGGACTCCCTTTAGATTTTATGAGTCCGTACGGAAGGGCTGGGGTGCGCGGAGGGGTTGAGCTACAAAAGTTTAGTTAATTATTGCCACACTATTTTAGAAATTAGTAAACTTGTGTAAAGAGATTAGTTCAGGGGCGGAGTGGGGAAAATCATAGAAAAAAACTAATTATTAGACTTCCTGTTTAATTAAATTGGTTTTTATCGCTTTGAATTATTCCGATATTTAAAGAATTTTAAAAACGTACTGGTAAAGTATTAAATTCCTTAATATGAATAAGTTGATCTTTGCATTACTTGGAATTTTATTGACGGCTTGTGGATCTTCAGAAAACGAAGGTCAGAAAGCTGCAGATAACACCGTAAAAATTGAAAGCCCTGCAAAGGATATTGTTGAATATTACGATAACGGGGCAGTCAAAATTCGCGGAAAGGAACGCGACGGCAAACGCATTGGCAAGTGGGAATCATTTTATTCGAATGGATACAAGTGGAGCGAAAGCGACTATAAAAACGGTTTTCGCGAAGGGCCAATTGTGGTTTTTTATAAAAATGGAATGATGCGTTACGATGGTCGTTATTATAATGATGAGCGCACAGGATTGTGGCAGTTTTACGATTCTACCGGAATTTTGATTAAAAAATTAAATATGGATAGTGCATCATTCGTTCCCGATTCATTAATTAGATAACAAGGCAAAGAAAAGTGATAGCCCGAGATACCATAGACAAGATTTTTGATGCCGCCCGGATAGAGGAAGTGGTTGGCGAATTTGTGCAGCTTAAAAAAGCCGGCTCAAATTACAAAGGTTTGAGTCCGTGGGGTAATGAAAAAACACCTTCGTTTTTTGTATCGCCTGCAAAGGGTATTTTTAAGGATTTTAGCTCCGGCAAAGGAGGAAATGCAGTTTCATTTTTGATGGAGCTCGAGAGTATGACCTATCCCGAAGCGCTTCGGTATCTGGCAAACAAGTACCAGATAGTGATAGAGGAAACAGAAATGGATCCGGCGCAAAAGCAAGAAGTGGGGCTGCGCGAAAGCCTGGCACTTATCAATAGTTTTGCGAATGAATATTTTATAAAGGCACTTTGGGAAAGCGAGGAAGGCAAATCTATTGGCCTAAGCTACTTTCGCGAGCGAGGATTTAATGATCAAACGATTAAAAAGTTTGAGCTTGGCTATTCATTCGATGAAAATGACGCCTTTTTAAAAGCTGCAAAAGAGGCGGGTTACAATGCCGATTTACTTATTAAGCTGGGCCTTACAAAAGAAGGTGATTACGGCAAGTACGATTTTTTTCGCGGACGCGTAATTTTCCCTATCAGAAATGTAAGCGGCAGATATATTGCCTTTGCAGGGCGTACCCTGCGAAGCGATAATAAGGTAAAGTATCTCAATTCGCCAGAAAGTGAATTGTACGACAAAAGTAGTAGCCTTTACGGCATTTTTGAGGCGAAGCGGAGTATTATAAAAGAAGATCTCTGTTTTTTAGTAGAGGGATATACCGATGTTATTTCGCTGCATCAGGCTGGGGTTGAATACGCAGTTTCTTCATCAGGTACTTCGCTCACACCAAGCCAAATAAAACTTATAAAGCGCTATACCAATAATGTTTCGCTGCTTTTTGACGGAGATCCCGCCGGTATTAAAGCCGCTTTGCGCGGAATAGATCTGCTGCTGGAAGAGGGGATGAACGTTAAGGTGGTGCTATTCCCGGAAGGGCATGACCCCGACTCCTTTGCACGATCGGTATCGGGCACCGAGCTGGAGCGCTACCTCAAAGAAGAGCCTAAAGACTTTACCGACTTTATGCTCGATGTAATGCTCGCTGATGGTGGTAACGATCCGATCAAAAAGGCAGAGGCCACGCGAAGACTCGTTCAAAGCCTTTCGCATATTACAGATCATATTGCGAGGAGCATTTATATTGAGCGTTGCAGCAAAAAACTCGAAATTCCCGAGCAGGCGTTGTACAATGAGCTGAATAAACTCTTGCGAAAGAAGCAACTGGCCCGCGCGGGTGTTGATCCCGAAATAATTACAAAAGTAGAAAATGAGAAAGTTCGGCATCAAAAAGAAGCCGAAGTAGTTAACTCCACCATTTTCGAGAAAGAAATAGCCCGGATTCTGCTGACCTATGGAAATCAGCAGATAATTGTTGAAATTAAAAATGAAGAAGATGTAGCTGAAGAGCTGGAGGTGATTGTGGCCGAATACATATTACACGACTTATCAACCGATGATATCAGATTTGACTCGCCGCTTTACAAAAGAATTATTGATGAGTTTCATTCCTTTTTTGAAGAAAATGAAATATTTCCCGATACCAATTACTTTGTAAACAATCCCGATCCTTCTTTTAGTGAAGCCATTGCCGGAATGATCGCAACACCATATGAATTGAGTGAAAACTGGGAAGCTCAGCACAAGATTTACACCGTGTCAGAACAGGGAAATTTGCGGAAGGCAGTTTTTGATCCGCTTATGCATCTAAAGCAGAGTCACGTAACACAAATGAGGGAAAAGTTGGAGAGAGCTATAAAAGCCGCAGAAAATGAAGAAGAAATCACGCTACTTCTCCAGGAAAAAATTAAATTAGACGGCATGAAAATGGAAGTCGGCAAATATTTTGGATCAACAATTATTTAATGAGCGACTTTTTTAATTATTCATTCTACAATTTAGATGTTTTCAATTTTACGATTGGAAATATTTTAATCGTCCTCCTAATCATAGTTGTAACAAAGCTTTTGCTGCGGATATACAGGATATTTGTCCATAAGAGAATACGCGCGCTGGATGTTTTTGATTACGAAAAAGAACAGATATTTTTAAAAGTTGGCCGAAGTATCATTATTGTCCTGTCTATTGTTGTCTCCATTTGGAGTCTTGGACTTTCAGACTTGGTTGCGCTAATATTTGGTTTTGAGCTGGTAAGAGCTTACGATATTTCCATCACCCTTGGTAAAATAATGCTCATCATCCTGGTTATCATCGTCACCAGGGTTTTATCGCGGCTAGTTCGAATCCTGCTTAAAAAGAATTTTTCTCGTAAAACCTGGATCGATGAGGGTAAGGAATACACCGTTTATAAACTTACCAAATATGCCCTTTACGGTGTCGGCTTGCTCATAGCCTTAAACAGTATTGGAATAAACATGAAACTCATCCTTGCGGGTGCTGGTGCACTTTTGGTGGGGCTCGGATTTGGACTTCAGTATCTTTTCTACGATATAATTTCAGGTTTAATTATTCTTTTTGAAGGGCCGGTAAAAGTGGGAGATGTGATTGAAGTTGAGGGTCTTGTGGCGCGCGTGCAGCAAATAGACATTCGCACATCTAAAGTTATGACGCGAGATGGGAAGTACATTATTATTCCCAATTCTAAACTTACCGGCGAGCGGGTGGTAAACTGGACTCATGGCGCGACACTTACCCGGTTTAATATTAAAATCGGAGTGGGCTTTAAAAGCGATACGGCATTGGTAAAAGATATTCTTTACAATTGTGCACTGCGTCATCCCGATGTAAGTAAGAATCGTGAGATAATTGTTCGGTTTGAGAATTTTGGCGAGAGTACACTCGATTTTGTTGTCTTTTTCTGGGCTAAGAAAACTTGGGTTGTAGAAACACTTCAGAGTGAAATCCGATTTGATATAAACCGACAGTTTAGAAAGCACGGAATTGATATTTCTTATCCACAACGCGATCTGCATTTTAAGACTACTTCTCCTGATTTTCATTTTCCGAATGGGCCTAAGGAGCCGGAGAAGCCGCAAGAGTAATGGCGGTTGGCGGTTGGTGATTGCTGTTTGGTTGAAATACAGGATTTTGAAATCGATGCATGTGAAGTTTAGTGGCACTCTATAAACTGTCTAATTTCTATACACATCGTGTTTAAAACTCCACTTTTAAAGTCCAATCTTATAACTATATGGCATTTTGGCGCCACGAGTTCTTGAAAGCGTTTTATAAATGAACATTGTTGAAAATCGACGCTTTGAGGTATTTGCCTGAGTTCGACGACCCTTTGGGAGTGCGTATGTATTATTCTTTGGGATTCAGACCGTCTTTAAATTACTTGCTTCGCTGGATTTCGACTGCGCTCAATGACCACGTGAGACAGCTACGCTTAGTTGAGGTGGAATGTAAAATTCTTTCCTCTAAATTTCAGTATCCAACGATGTCTTCACTCGATATAGCTCGCTATATCTTT
>NZ_JAAGVY010000078.1 GCF_010686655.1 Cryomorpha ignava
CAGTGATATGGGTACGAGATAGGGATGTCTTTTTGAGCAGGGTGGGTCTATTTCATTAACGCAGAATATCACTCGGTGAACTGACAGGGTTAACCCCGAGTTAACTTCTCCCTGTCAGTGATATGGGAACGGATATAGAACGAGTCGGAATGTTCTCTTTGATATTCTTGATAAAATTGGGTCGTTATCATTAACGCCGACAGGGCCAATAAAGCTCGGGATTAACCCTGTCGGCTCGCGGAGCTCCTAACCCGGTGAGCTGACAACTAATAAAAAAATTCACTAACTTAACCCTGCCAAACTTGAAAATTATGGTAAATATTGAGAAACTATTGCCAGGGGCTGTTATCCACGTTTTCGGACGTACTAACGGAAGGGATAAGCTATTTTATACAGAAGCGAATTATAAATATTTCCTCGATAAATACAAGTTTCACATTTCGCCAATGGTAGAGACGCTTTGCTACTTTTTGCACATCAATCATTTTCACTTCATAATCCGGGTAAAAGAAAAAACTGAATTGGATTTGGACCACCATTCATTTACTAAAAAGCAGAAGACTCTAATCTCAAATTCCGCCCCCAATGATGAACCTGAATCTATCGCTACTGTGGCAAGTCAGCATTTCTCTAACTTTTTAAATGGCTACGCACAGGCTATCAATAAGCAGGAAGATCGCCACGGAAATTTAATTCAAAGACCCTTCAAAAGGAAATTACTCTCCGACGAAAGATATCTCCGCACTTGCATTATGTACATCCATTCCAACCCTATAAAGTCAAAGCTCGACAGAAATCTTGAATCCAGCCGACATTCTTCTTACCCGGAGCTCATCACCAGCCAGCCCACCTGGCTTGATAGAGATTCTCTATTATTGTACTTTGGTGGAGTTGAGAATATGATTACTGCTCACAAAGAGTACCTTATCACTCGGTGAACTGCACTCGGTGAACTGACGAGGTTAACCCCGAGTTAACTTCTCCCTGTCAGTGATATCGGTGAACTGACAGGGTTAACCCCGAGCCAACTTCTCCCTGTCAGTGATATGGAACGAGATAGGGAGGTTCTTTTGAGCACCGTGGGTCTATTTCATTAACGCCGACAGGGCCAATAGTGCGCGGGGTTAACCCTGTCGGCTCGCCGTGCGATCTATAAAGCCCCAGCCTTAATCTCATCTACTACGTCTGGATCTAGCAGAGTGGAGGTGTCGCCCACTTTGTCGAACTCACCTTCGGCGATTTTGCGGAGGATTCGGCGCATAATCTTGCCACTGCGGGTTTTGGGCAGGCCGGTTACAAACTGGATTTTGTCGGGCTTGGCAATGCGGCCTATTTCGGAAACGACGGCTTCCACGATCTCGGCGCGAAGCTTTTCGGGGTTGTCGGGACTTTGCTTGGTGATGACGTATGCGTAAATGGCCTGACCCTTAATTTCATGCGGGTAGCCAACAACGGCGCTCTCGGCTACGAGATCGTCGAGTGAGTTGATGGCATTTTCAATTTCTGCGGTGCCAAAGCGGTGACCAGATACATTGATTACATCGTCAACACGGCCGCTGATGCGGAACATTCCGTCTTCGTCTTTCTTGGCGCCATCGCCTGTAAAGTAATAGCCTTTGTAATGTGAGAAGTAGGTGTTTTTGCACCGCTCATGATCGCCCCAGGTGGTGCGCAACATTCCCGGCCACGGAAATTTTATGGCCAAATAGCCTTGAACGTGAGGTTCGGTAATTTCTTCGCCCTCTTGTGATAGCAGAACCGGCTGTATTCCCGGATGGGGAAGCCCTGCAAAGGTAGGCTTGAGCGGCATAAAATCGCCCATTGCAGAAATCATGATCCCACCCGTTTCGGTTTGCCACCAGGTATCTATAACCGGACAGCGCCCCTTGCCTACGTGCACCTGATACCACTCCCAGGCTTCGCGGTTGATGGGTTCGCCTACACTACCCAATACTTTAAGTGTGTATAAGCCGTAACTAAGAACGTGATCTTCGCCATGCGCCATAAGTGCACGGATGGCGGTAGGTGCTGTATAAAATTGACTTACAGAATGCTTATCGCAAATTTGCCAAAACCTTCCCGGCCCCGGATAAGTAGGTACACCTTCAAACATCAAGGTAGTGGTGCCATTTAAAAGTGGACCGTAAACGATGTATGAATGACCGGTTACCCAGCCAATATCGGCAGTGCACCAGTAAATATCACTCTCTTCGGGTTGAAAAACATTGGCAAAAGTATAGGCAGTATAAACCATATAGCCACCGCAGGTATGCACTACTCCCTTTGGTTTTCCGGTGCTGCCCGATGTGTAGAGTATAAAAAGCGGATCTTCAGCATCCATAGGCTCTGCGGGGCAAGCGGCTTCAGCTTTTTCTAGCTCATCATCAAGCCAAAAGTCACGGCCTTCCTGCATTTTTACATCCCAGCCGGTGCGCTTGGCTACCAAAGTAGTTTGCACAGAAGGACATTCTTTTAGTGCTTCATTTACGACTGCCTTCACGGGTATTTCTTTGGTGCCACGAAAGAGCCCATCTGCGGTCAGCACCATTTTACATTGCGAATCATTAATCCTATCGGCAAGGGCGCTGGCAGAGAAACCTGCAAAAACTACATTGTGAATGGCGCCAATTCGCGCGCAGGCGAGCAATGAAAACATGAGTTCGGGAATCATAGGCATGTAAATCGCCACCCGGTCCCCTTTCTTAACTCCTTTTGACTTTAGCACATTTGCCAAACGGCAAACGCGCTCGTGAATATCTTTAAATGTAAATCGCTTGTAGCGCTCTTTGGGATCATTTGGCTCCCAAATCAGCGCAAGTTTATTGCCGCGCTTTGCTAAATGCCTGTCCAGACAGTTTTCGGTAATATTGAGTTTGGCACCTTTAAACCACTCTATTTTAGGCTCGTCGAAATTCCATTCTAAGGTTTTATCCCATTTCTTTTGCCAGGTAAAATGCTCTGCAATTTCAGCCCAAAACTTTTCAGGATCGTCAACGCTGCGTTTGTAGGTGTCTTTGTATTCGTCGAAACTCTTTATGCGGTAGTCCATCGTTTTTTGATTTGAGAAATTGCAAGGTATCAATTAATTTGAAATTTGGAGATACGCCGTTTGTCTCGAGTCGCTAGTCTCGGGTCGCGAGCCATAGTTATCTATTGAAAATGTGAGTTTCTTTGCCAATTAAGTGTTTTGAGAAAAAGGGTAATTATCTATTGGTCATTACCCTTAACTCATATAATTGCTAAAAGGTAAAAAACTGAAAAAACGATGGCTGCGAGACTATGAGCCTATTGGTGAAGCCGGATATCACTGCTTTTGGATAGTAATCTCATGAAAAACTGCATAGTATCCATTGCCATTTTTCGCTTAGCGTATACATATACAAGCTCCTGCAAATCTGAATTGAATTGATAGTAAATCGTATCAATCACATGAACCTTATTGAACTTGCTAAAGTCAACCTCTTTACCTGTCGTCTTTTCCAGGTCGTGTAGAAAATCCTGATCACTGGCTGTAATATATTCAGAGGTTACGGTATAATCTACAAGATCAGATGTCAGATGGTTTATTCGAATTTCTGCCTCATTTGTTCCTTCTAGATGGTTTAAATTAGCGCTTATTCTCTGCCTTAAAAGGGTATCTGAAAAATCGGCATCAATACTGTAAATTATGGAAAACGCCTAAACCTTTAAACAAGCTATTCATCATATTTTCTTTTGATTGATAGCTATTTAGAAATGGTTTTATGTGATCGATTTCATCCGGTGAAAACCCATTCATTTCCATATAAATCGTAGTCACAGAATCTATGTGAGATTTCACTTCAGGCCAATTAATCAAAGAATCTATGTCACCACTTGAATCCACACGAAAACGTGCAATTAAGCCATCTGTAAATTCTTTATTATTCAACATATTATCGAGTTCTGAATGGGTTGAATCAATTGCTGTGGTTGGGATTCTGTCCGTCCAGATGGCGACGAAAGAATTTGATTCTTCTACAATATACAGACGGTAATTACGCGAGTTGGTTTTCAATATTGAAATTGAATCATTCTTTTTAGAGTACTTTATGTCTTCTAAAGTATAATTGATGGTGCTTTCGCGAAAAATCGGGCGATTAACCTCAGAACTGCAGCCAATCAGAGTAGTACACAAGACACCAAAAACTAAGAGTTTCATCTTTTTCATTCAAAACTTCCAAATATAACAAAGTTGAATAACAGATATTTTTTGATTGATAAGAATATGAAGTTTAATAACGCTATTGTGGTTAATGATTAGCTGGGACTTTTCATTAACGCCGACAGGGCCAATAAGAGCTCGGGGTTAACCCTGTCGGCTCGCCGTGCTCTAACTATCCTATTACCGCTGCTGCGGCATCTTCGCCGGTGTTGATGGCTCCTTCCATAAATCCTTGCCAATCTGCAAGATGCTCGCCAGCGAAATGGGTATGTAAAAAAGGCTCCTGCAAAATAGGTCGAATCCGAAACCATTGACCTTTCCCATAAATGGCATAGGCTCCTTTCGAAATATCATCATTGCCCCAATAGTAGTTGGCTTGTTTGGTGAGTAAATTCTGCACTTTGCCAAAATGGGGTTCTAAAGTCTGAATCGCCATTTGTGCATTGCGCTCATTGTTTTGATTGGCAATTACTGCGGCTTTATCGCCAATGCTGTACGACATGAGCACTCCTGCCGGTGACTTCTGATTTTTTGTGGCATGATAGAAATAATGCGGCAATTCATCGGTAACCATGTCAAAGCTTTCGTCGCCCCAAAAGCGCTTATCAAAAACCATAGCGTGCTTGTTGATGCGGGCATATTGCAATTCGTTAAGCGCTTGCATTTTTTCAAGGGGCAAAGCAGGCTGCCAGTCTATTTTGTTGATGGCAAATGTGGGGATGGTGCAAATGATATTATCAGATTCAAGCACCTGACCGTTAGCACAGAGCACTTTTACTTTATCACCTTGTTCAATTCGGGTAACAGAATGCTGAAGCAATATTTTATCCTTACTTATTTTGTCAGCCAGCTTTTCGGCAAGCATTCCATTGCCGCCTTTTATCTTCAAATCCATTTCGTTCTTTTCGCTACTCTCGGCGTATTCAGACAAGGCCGAAAAAGCTGAAACGTGTCGTATACTTTCACCAAAATCGGTGCTATCCATTAATTCTCTGATATCCAGATCCCTTCCATTGCAGCCATTTTGCACCAAGTAGCGCCACCAGTCAGTTTTGTCTAATTGAATTTTGTCAGCATCGGTAAGGGAAGGATAATTTTTGATAATTTCCTGAAATTTAGCATTCCATTTTTCGGAATAATCCCATTTCCCGGAAGGGGAATATTCGCCTTTATAAATCAGATGGGTATCAAACTGATTGTTTTGTAATTCCAGCTCAAATTCCCTGCACAATTCCTGAATTCTAAAATGCGAATTACCAACCCATTCCCCTCCAAATTCAATAACCAGATCATTGGTTATCTTATTCGAAAACACACGTCCGCCTATTCTGTTTCGACTTTCCAGAATAATGAAATCCACATTTTCCAGATGCAGCCGGTATGCAGCTGCCAATCCGGCAAAACCGGCGCCAATGATAATGACTTTTGTTTTTGAATTGGGTAGCAGATTTCCAAGTGCGGGCAGCCCTATTGCTAAACCGGCCGTAGCGATGGCGGTTTGTTTCAGGAAAGTTCTTCTTGTACTCATAATCTTGAAGTTTGGAGGTTAGCTTTTTTCAAAATACCAGTCGCGCTGGTTGATATTTCTGATTTTTCGAACTTCTTGCAAGGGTTGTACGAGATCAAAATTCATGTGAATTTATTAAAAGATTTGGAATATGACCTATTGTATTTCATTTTGGACCTCACCCCGACCTTCTCACCTAATCTCTATACACATTTCGACACGCTTAATGCATCGCATCAGCACATCCTGTCATCTTAAAGATCGTGTACAAGACACTTGGAAGGATATCACCAATCAATATTTTTATTAGTTTCACCCCTATGAAATCAACCATCCCTTCCATTCTCGCCTTAATTGTCTGCACAGTATTCATCGGTTTTAGTTCATTTGCCCAACAAAGCACAGATAGCCTGTGGAAAGACGATAACTTCTCGGGACTCAAAATGCGTAGCATCGGCCCGGCATTTATGTCGGGTAGAATTGCCGATATAGCCATTCATCCTAATGATGAAAATACGTGGTATGTGGCCGTAGGCTCTGGCGGCGTTTGGAAAACCACTAACGCCGGCACGACTTGGAAACCAGTGTTTGACGATCAAAAATCTTATTCTACGGGTTGTATCACTATAGATTCTTCCAACCCCAGCCGCATATGGCTCGGCACGGGCGAGAATGTAGGTGGGCGCCATGTGGGATATGGCGACGGCATTTATTTGAGCAACGACGGCGCAGAATCGTGGAATAACATGGGCCTTAAAAATACTGAGCATATTTCAAAAATAATCGTCCATCCTACCAATCCTGAAATTGTATGGGTGGCAGCGCAAGGGCCACTTTGGAGCAAAGGCGGCGAGCGTGGCGTTTATAAAACCACCAATGGAGGCGAAAACTGGATCCGAACCCTTGGCGATACCGAATGGACGGGTGCAACAGATTTGCTAATTGACCCTCGTAATCCAGACCGCCTGTACGCAGCCACCTGGCAGCGCCACCGAACTATTGCTGCCTACATGGGTGGCGGCCCTGAAACGGCCATTTACAGAAGTGAAGACGGCGGAAATACCTGGACAAAACTGGAATCGGGCTTGCCCAAATCGAATATGGGGAAGATTGGTCTGGCCATTTCGCCACAGCAGCCCGATGTGGTTTACGCGGCTATTGAGCTGGATAATCGCGAAGGGGGCATCTATAAATCTACCGATCGCGGTGCAAACTGGTCAAAGCAATCTGATGTTGTTTCCGGTGCCACAGGACCCCATTACTATCAGGAATTGTATGCCAGTCCGCACCAGTTTGACCGCATTTACCTGATGGATGTGCGCACCCAAATATCTGAAGATGGCGGCAAGACCTTTCGCCAAATGAAAGAAGAATTCAAGCATTCTGATAATCACGCCATGGCCTTTAGCAAGAGCGATGATGAGTTTCTGCTATTGGGAACCGATGGTGGGCTCTACGTATCGCATGACATGGCAGAGAACTGGCGAATGATTAATAACATGCCCATTACCCAATTTTATAAGTTGGCTGTAGATGATGCTATGCCGTTTTACAATGTATATGGCGGCACGCAGGACAATAGCACAGAAGGGGGACCTTCGAGAACGGATAATGTGCAGGGAATTCAAAACAGCGATTGGAAGGTGGTATTATTTGCAGACGGGCACCAACCTGCTACCGAGCCCGGCAACCCCGATATTATGTATGCCCAATGGCAAGAAGGAAATCTGGCAAGAATAGACATGAAAACGGGCGAAGTCATTAAAATACAACCTATGGCCGCGCCCGGTGAGCCGCATGAACGCTACAATTGGGATGCCCCGATTTTTATAAGCCCGCACTCCCCTACCCGCCTGTACCACGGGTCGTACCGGCTGTGGAAATCTGAAGACCGCGGCGATAGCTGGACTACTATATCGCCAGACCTTACGCGAAATCAAAACCGGATAGAGCTGCCCATAATGGGCAAGAAACAGAGTATAGACAATGCCTGGGATTTATATGCCATGAGCACCTATAACACCATTACAAGCATTGCCGAAAGTGGGCTTAAAGAAGGACTCATTTATATTGGTACAGATGATGGCCTAATACAAATAACTGAAAATGGCGGCGACACCTGGCGAAAAATAGAAGTGGGTAGCCTCCCCGGCGTGCCTGCTACGGCTTATGTAAACAATATTGTCGCCGATTTGCATGATGAAAACACGGCCTACATTGCGCTTGACAATCACAAAAGCGGCGATTACAAACCTTATTTGCTTAAAACTTCTGATAGAGGTAAAACCTGGCAAAGCATTGTGGGCAACCTGCCCGCCCGCCACCTGGTTTGGCGATTGGTTCAAGATCACATCAATCCGCAATTGCTTTTTATAGGTACTGAGTATGGCATTTTCTTTAGCCACAATGGCGGGGGCGAATGGACTAAAATTAAAGGTGGAATGCCCACTATTGCTGTGCGCGACTTAACCATACAGCGGCGCGAAGACGATTTGGTAGCGGCAACCTTTGGCCGCAGCTTTTACATTTTTGATAACATCAGTGTTTTTAGAAATCTGAGCGATACTGATCTCAAAAAAGAAGGCAGCCTCTATCCTACCCGCGATTCGTGGTGGTTTATTCCGCGGTCGCATCTAAGTTTTAACGAAAAGAAGGGAAATCAGGGAAACAGCCATTACGTGGCCGATAACCCGGCTCATGGCGCCCTTTTTACGTACCACTTGCACGAAGGCTATCAGTCTAAAAAGGAAGAGCGTACTGAGCGTGAAAAGGAATTGGCTAAAGCCAAAAAAGACATCCCATTTGCCGGATGGGACAGCTTGCAAGATGAGCAGCTAGAGGAGCATACCAATATTTGGCTGCTGGTAAAAAACAGTGACAACGCGCTGGTAAAAAGAGTAAAAGGCAATAGAGAGAAAGGCTTTCACCGTGTGGCGTGGGATATGCGCTACCCCAGTACAGAGTTGGTATCGCTTGACTCTGCCAGATGGAATGCAACTGGAGATGAGAGTGATTCGGAGGGAATTCTTGCTCCACCGGGTCAATATACAGTAACACTGGCAAAAGAAAAAAACGGCATCGTTACGGCTCTTTCCGCTCCCGATACTTTCATGCTTAAACCACTTTATCAGGGAAGTCTGGAGAACCCGCTGGCAGATAAGCGAGAAGAATTTTTAGATAGCTACAGCAGCATAGTTAAAAGCTATCAGGCATTAACCTATAAGGCCGGACAACTTGATAAGGTTTCGCTTGCTCTAAAGAGAGCCTATTCGCTTACGCCAAATGCTTCCGCAAATCTGCTTACCGAAATAGACAGCTTACGCAAAAATGTGAACCTGCTTACCGAAAATTTGGATGGCAACCGTGCACGAAATAAGATAGGCGAAAAGAGTCCGGCCACTCTGGGCGACCGCGTAAGTGACATCAACATCTCCATTGGCAGAAGCACCTACGGCCCAACTCCGCGCGCTATGAAAAACATGGAAGTTGTGGAAAGTGACCTTGAAAAGTACAGCAAAACGGTTCTCGAATTAGATGATACGGCAAAATCCCTTGCCAGAGAAATTGACAAACAAGGTGGGCCTTTTATTCAGGGGGTTGATTAGGGACAGGATGTGCCGGTGGTGGGTGGAAAAATGGATAAACAGGATTTATAAGATTTGTAAGATGGGCAGGATGTTGGGTGGAAAAATGGATAAACAGGATTTTTAAGATTTATAAAATGGACAGGATGTTGGGTGGATAAAAGGTTCTTATGATTTATTCTTTAGTTTCTTGTTGAATACCCTATTGTAGTCCAAGCGTTCACCACCAAAATTTATTAGCAGACCGTCGGCGATGTTGTATGCTTCGCAATAATTAATGGCTTGTGCTTTATGCACCCCTTCCAGCTTTTCGATAGCCTTGAGCTCTAGCATGACCTTTTCTTCTACAAAAAAGTCAACTCTTCGTGTACCTATGCTATGACCTTTATATTCAAGACCCATTTCCATCTCTCTCACGAATGAAATACCTTGCAAAGCAAACTCAATGGCTAAAGCTCTTTGATAAACTACCTCCTGGTATCCATTGCCTAAATGGTTATGCACTTCCATGGCGCATCCTATTATCTTGTGGGTTAGTCTATTAATCTCATCATCATTCATACCAAATAATATTTTAATAATTTAATTAAGCCATCTTTAAATTCATCTTGACTATCCCGCCATCTTATACATCCTGTTTAAGACAATGTACGCTTTGGGGCTTCTTTTTCAACTATTATTTTGTGCGTCAGCCAATAATTCTCATGATGCTTCATATCAGATAATATTTGTAATAACCCACCCATAATTCATCTTGACTATCCCGCCATCTTATACATCCTGTTTAAGACAATGTACGCTTTGAGCTTCTTTTTCAACTTTTATTTTGTGCATCAGCCAATAATTCTCATGATGCTTCATATCAGATAATATTTGTAATAACCCACCCATAATTCATCTTGACTATCCCGCCATCTTATACATCCTGTTTAAGACAATGTACGCTTTGAGCTTCTTTTTCAACTTTTATTTTGTGCATCAGCCAATAATTCTCATGATGCTTCATATCAGATAATATTTGTAATAACCCACCCATAATTCATCTTGACTATCCCGCCATCTTATACATCCTGTTTAAGACAATGTACGC
>NZ_JAAGVY010000079.1 GCF_010686655.1 Cryomorpha ignava
ATGTTGCAGCTAGCGGCTAAAAAGGATTATTCTCCCTTCGGTCGAATGATCCTTCCTTATCCGATAAGGGAATCAAGCTATAAATCTGCTTCGCAGCTTTAGGCTTTTTTCATTTTAAAACTTATTTAGTGCAGTGAATTTTGTATTTGGAAATAGGAATGTTGCAGCTAGCGGCTAGCGGCTAGCGGCTAGCGGCTAAAAAGGATTATTCTCCCTTCGGTCGAATGATCCTTCCTTATCCGATAAGGGAATCAAGCTATAAATCTGCTTCGCAGCTTTAGGCTTTTTTATTTCAATCAACCTTTTAGGATTATTCTCCCTTCGGTCGAATGATCCTTCCTTATCCGATAAGGGAATCAAGCTATAAATCTGCTTCGCAGCTTTAGGCTTTTTTCATTTTAAAACTTATTTCGTGCGAGCACGATAAGTTTTAAAATGAAAAAAGCCATAAATTTCGCTTCACGAAATTTATAGCTTGATCATCTAGTGATCGCGGAAGGATTCGAACCTTCGACCGCCTGCTTAGAAGGCAGGTGCTCTATCCAACTGAGCTACGCGACCAATTTTTTTAGTGTCTGGTTAGCACTTATGTTCTCCAACTGCGACCGTCCCGCCCAAAAGCGGGATGCTCTATCCAACTGAGCTACGCGACCAATTTTTCAATTTGGGAGTGCAAAAATAGTATTTCTTATTAATTTATCCATTTAGATTTTCAATATTCCGCATTATTATCAATTTTAAAGCATAACCTCATCGAAATTGACTGAATGAAATCATTGTTTCTGAAACAAGAAAATAGCTGAAAATCGATATCAGAATAAAAAAATGTAGAAGCAGCGAGCAAAAACTGTTTGTATTTAAACTTTTATTTAACTTACCAGCCAAATCAGCTTTCTATTATGACCGACGAAAAAGACCCTTTAATAATTGAATGTGCCTGGGAAGTATGCAATCAGGTAGGTGGAATATATACCGTTATCAGATCAAAAGTGCCCGCTGCCGTTGAGGTATTTGGAGATAATTATTGTTTACTTGGGCCTCTCGAAAATGAGAATATTTCGGCAGAGTTCGACCCCATTAATAACCTGTCTGACCCCATTGGAAGAACAGTAGAGAAGATGCGAAACATGGGTCTTGATGTGCGCTATGGGCGCTGGTTGGTTACTGGGCGGCCTCGCGTAGTGCTGCTAAACCCGCAAAATGTGTATAACAGGCTTGATTCGCTGCACCGGCATTTAAATGCAGATTTTGGTATCGCAACCCATCGCGAAGATCCGCTGCTTGATAAGGTGGTGATGTGGGGAGACTTAAATAAGACCTTTTTTACCATTCTCAGTAAAGAAATTTTAAAAGGGAAACGTAAAGTTATTGCTCACTTTCATGAATGGATGGCGAGTATTCCTGTTTTGGATATAAGGAAAGAGAAAATGCCAATATCAACCGTTTTTACAACCCATGCAACAATGCTAGGAAGATATTTGGCTGGCAATGATCCACATTTTTATGCTAAACTCGATAAATTTGACTGGGAGGCAGAGTCGCGTCGCTTTGGGATTTTGCCACAAGTACAAATTGAGCGCTTATCTGCTCACAATGCAGATACATTTACCACAGTAAGCGATGTAACCGGACGCGAATGCTACCACCTGCTGGGCAAAAACCCCGATGTAGTTACGCCTAATGGTTTGAATATTACCCGATACGTAGCTTACCACGAGGTTCACAACAGGCATGAGTTATTTAAAGATAAAATTCACGAATTTGTTATAGGACATTTCTTTAATTCCTATGATTTTGATCTCGATAATACACTTTACTTTTTCACTTCTGGTAGATACGAATTCAGAAATAAAGGGTTTGATATTACACTACTGGCGCTGCAGTGGCTTAATAAAATGATGGTGAAAGAGGGAATTAAGAAAACGGTAGTCATGTTTTTTATTACCAAACGACCCACATGGTCTATTAATCCCGAAGTGCTCGAATCGCGAGGTGTAATGCAGGAAATAAAACGGAATTGTGAAGCGATTGAAAAACAACTTGGTGAAAGACTTTTCTATGCTGCTGCCAGTTCGCGCGAAGAGCATAAACTACCAGATTTAAATGAATTGATAGACGATTACTGGAAGTTGCGCTATCGCCGAACCATTCAATCATGGAAAACGAAGTCGTGGCCTATCGTGGTAACCCACAATCTGATAAATGATATAGATGATGAACTACTGAATTTCCTGCGTGGGCAGCAAATGGTAAACTCGCCGCTCGACCGTGTAAAAATGGTGTATCATCCTGATTTTATAGAGTCAACAAATCCGCTTTTTGGAATTGATTATGGCCAATTTGTGCGCGGTTGTCATTTGGGAATTTTCCCGAGCTATTACGAGCCGTGGGGCTACACACCACTTGAATGTGTGGCGCGCGGGGTTTCGGCAATAACTTCAGACCTTTCAGGCTTTGGTAACTATGTAGAAAAACTTGATTCAGAACACGAAGACAAAGGTGTAATGGTGCTGAAGCGAAATGATGTGAGCGAGAAAAAAGCTGCTGAAAATTTGGGGAGATATATGCTTCACTTTGTGAAAACCAGCCGCAGGTATCGCATGCTACAACGGAACAAACTGGAAGACTTTTCAGAAAATTTCGATTGGAAAGTCTTGATAACACATTATCAAACCGCCTATTCACTGGCTTTAAAGAAATCGGAGGAAGCGAAAGCTTAAAAGATAGCGTTCTTTCGCATATCAGTTTTAGAGTTAAAAGAAAGAGGGCAGTCAGCTGTTTTCATTTAGCGCTTATGCAAAAAAAAAACA
Organism: Cryomorpha ignava; assembly: GCF_010686655.1. Lineage (GTDB taxonomy): Bacteria > Bacteroidota > Bacteroidia > Flavobacteriales_D > Cryomorphaceae > Cryomorpha > Cryomorpha ignava. The sequence goes on from NZ_JAAGVY010000079.1 coordinate 2,811, forward strand.
GCAATTGCTGAGCAAGTGCTGTTCTAATATTTACTCAATACTCAATACTCAATACAAAATACTCAATACAAAATACTCAATACTAAATACTCAATACTAAATACTCAACACTCAAACTATCCCTTAAAATACTTTGGAAATGCATCTAAATGTTGTTGGAACTTCTTAACAGCATTTTCTGCTACTTTTTGATCATTAGAATTTAATTCCTCAAAATATAGTTTCATAGGTTTTAAGTAATTGTGCAGCTGGTCATGTGCTTCACCCTTCATTGTACATGCCTTAAAAATATATTCAAACTGCTCCATTAATCGATTGCTCATTTCTCGGTACATTTCCGGAGAAGATTCTTTTCCATCGTAATCTTTGATAGTCTCCTCCATTTTTTCGATTCCCGCAACCGTTTCGGGATTTGCCTCCCACTGTCGGCCATCATTTAGCATTACATCTAAGCGAACCATTTGAGCATCGCCACGTTGGTCGTTCATTTCTGTTTTTTCCTGATCGGTATTATCGCTCTCTGTGCTGCTGCCTGTGCATGATGCAATAGAAAGAGCTAAGCCAAAAATTGCGATGTATTTAAAACTACTTTTCATCATTTTATTATTTGTGAGCTGCAAATATAACATCGCACACCCATAAACACTATTCTCAGTCAATTTTGGCTTTCGAAGCTGAAAACAGTGTCGGTTTAATCGTCACCATTACCCATGCCCAGTTATTCAGATTATCGGCATTTCCAGATTTTAGAGTTTCCATAGATTCTGTGGCAAACATTTGCGAATAGCCAAGTTTTAATCCGGCATAGGAATTTATTTGATAACCTGCGGTAAAGTCTATTTCGGTACCGAGATAGCTATCCATGATTTTGTCTTCCGGCGAAAGAATAACGCCCGATGCCATGAATAAATGGGGGCGGAGAGCTGCGGAGAAGGCTTTATTTTTGTATTCGCCAAAAGCGTAAACATCGGTTAATCCTACGGAATTTATGTGATTTCCGACGTAAAAATAGTCCATCAGCCCATTAAATTTGTGGTTGGTTCCAAACCATGGGTTGAAAGAATTTGACTCGTTTTTTCTTGAGTTTTGATCTGTACCAGAAAGGTATTCAAATCCGGCACCGGCGTTGAACAGGTTGCTCAGTCCATAGCCAATATTCGCGGAAGCGTACCAGGCAGATAAAGTAGTTGTACCCAATTCTCCCGTTTGTATATAAATCGCTCCATCTGCCTTGAGCTTATTTTTCGCATAAGAAAGGCGCGCGCCAAAAGTTTGGTTGTAGGCAGTTTCCTGAACAGAATCTCTTTGAAAAGCCATTCCCTGATTCAAAGCTAACACGCTAATATTTAAAGCACTAAATTTTCCATGATACCATATAAACTCCATGTTTTGGTATTGGCTTATTTCATAAGGCACTTCAAAATTAGTTTCTTCAGATGCATTTAAAGCAAGCCCCAAGTGAACTTGGTGGTTTTCTGATGCAGCATATTTCATTAATAGTGCATCGTGGCTTCGCGCTTGTTGCGCCCAGCCTACTGCACCAAAAATACGCTCGTCATCATAGTTAAATTCCTGCCGCCCTAGCTTGAATGACAATTTTGATGTGGCGAGAATTTCTCCGTAGGCTTCGTGGAAAACAAGGCCATATTGTGCCGTTTTAGATAACGTTGCTACGTCGCCCCAAACATTAACATTTTGCAAGGATGTAAAAAGCTTTAATTGGTCGTGTTGAAACCCGAAATTCAATCGGGTGCGTTGCGATACGAAACTTGCGGGGTCTGCATTATCGGGTATTAAATTGCCGTATCCATTTCTAAACTCAAATCGAGGCCTAATTTCGGCAGAAAGATCAAACTGCTGTGCCGATATTTTTCCGGCAACGAGAATGAAAATAAAGAGAATTATCTTTTTCATTTTTTCCGTGTTTAAAGCCGTATATGATTATATTAAAGCAAATTAGATGTTTGATAATTCAATAATTGACGCAAGGGTTTCTTTGCTATCCACCCCAAGTCCTTCTTTTTGATGCACCAATACTCCTTGTTTATCAAACACGCTTATGATGTTTGAATGCGAAAAATCAATAGGTGAAATAGCCTTATAACTCACAGCGAGTACCGCAGCAAATTCGCGTGTGTCGTTTTCAGATCCGCGCAAGAATACCCATTGGTTGCTATCCATTTCATTGTCAATGGCAAATTGCTTCAATCGCTCGGGGGTGTCGGTTTCAGGATCGATACTCACAAGCACGTATTTCACGTTTTTGTTATTTGCGCCCGGTACTTGCGATTGAATATTTCGCATATCAGCCACTAGTCTGGGGCATGCAGCTTTGCAGGTAGTGTAAATCATTACCATAACTACTACATCGCCCTGTAAATCTTTAAGCTCTATGTCCTTTCCGTTTTGTGTGGTCCAGGTGGAGGGCAAATTGTAAATAGATAACTCCGGTAATGTTTCGCCTATGGTATTTTTTCGCTGTGTTTCAATATTTTGCTCGTTCGCATTTTCAGTATTTGGGGTACAGGCGTACAGGGCTACCGCAAGCAGCACGAGGATATTTTTTAGCGTTTTCATTGTTGTTCTTTTAGTTGGCAGGGATGTCTTTTGCGCATCTAAATCCCAGGTTGCGCACTGCATATTTTGCTTTTATGCTTCCGCGAAAGGCGTAGCGCATAAATGCTGCGTAGTTCATTAAGTCAGAAGCTCCTATCGCAGCGCTTCCGCAAAAAAGATTATTGTCTTTTTTGGTGTCTTTTCTCGATTCGCCAGATATGAGAACCGAGTTAAAGTCAAGCGTCCATTCCCAAACCAGGCCGTGCATATCGTACACGCCCCAATAGTTTTTAAAGGTGGTACCAATAGATTGAGAGCTGGTTTTTGGTTTCTCGTACCAACTCAGAATAAATTCATTGAAGGTGGTTTTGGTTCTCGCGTCGGCTGTGGTTTCATCTGCCATGGCCACATATTCCCATTCATCGAGGGTAGGCAGGCGTTTTCCGTTGCATTCACAATATTTTCTGGCTGCAAACCACGAAACACTGGTTGCTGCGGCTTTTGGGTTTTCGCCGGGAAGAAGATTTCCGTTCTCATCAAATTGAATCAAATAATTGCCATCAGCATAAAGTGCAATCACACGGTGTTTATTCCACTCGGGGTATTTGCCAAGAAAATCTTCGTATTCGGCATTTGTTATCGGGTAAGTGTCTAATGCAAAATCATTTAAAACGACTCTCGAAGAGTCTGTCCCGTAAAACGGCGTATAGCTTCCGCCTTTAATTACAGCCATGTTTTCAAACTGACCCATAACCATTAAACTAGCAAAGCATAAGGTAATTGATAAGATAAGTTTGTAAAACATGGCTGCTATTTATTAAAGTGCAATTAATTGATCTCTATTTCTTTGCGCTGGTTCTTCTTCGGCTATTTACCATTTCATCAGTTACTTCGGTTCCGTTATTGCCCCAATTGTTATATACATATGTAAGTACGTTTGCAGCTTCTCTATCAGAAACAGTTTGGGCAGTCATTACGCTGTTATATTGCTTGCCGTTAACTGTTATTTCACCGGCCAATCCGTATAGCACGGCATCAATAGCTCTGTTTACATCTGCATTTAGATAATCTGATTTTGCAAGCGGAGGGAATGCATTTGCAATTCCTAGACCGTTAGCTTGGTGGCATGCAAAACAGGTTTGCATATATACGTTTTTTCCCATTTCTATTTTTTGAGCCTTAGAAAGTGCGGCAAGTGGTTCTTTGGCAGCAGCTGCCGCCTCGTCAGTGATTGGCATCTCCTGTATTGTTCCACCTTCAGGTAGATAAATGCCTTCTTCTATTTTACCGGAGTAAATTGTTTTATTGGCATCACCGTGTACATTTATCATGGCCAGAGCACCTTTATTAAATGCGCGGAATATTGCGTGATCTACTAGAATGATATCGCCGGGTACGTCTACGTAAAACTCTACGATTGCTGCTCCACCTGCGGGTATAAGTGTTGTTTGAACATTTTCGTTAATCAAATCGCCGCCCTCTACATGTACTCTGTCAAATATTTCGCCTATGGCGTGGAAGGATGAAACGAGATTTGGGCCACCATTCCCTACAAATAGCCTTACTGTTTCGCCAACATTTACGTTTAGCGCATTATCGCCTGTCATAGCACCTACAGATCCATTAAATACTACGTAGTCAGCATCTTCTTCAATGGCTTTTTTCATTTCAAATGGCTGCAAACCAGGCTCGCCATAATCTCCCTTGGTGTAGAAGTCTCCTTGCATTACGTAAAATTCTTTGTCCACTTTTGGAAGTCCGCCTTCGGGCTCAACCAAAATGAGTCCGTACATACCATTTGCAATGTGCATTCCTACCGGGGCAGTGGCACAATGGTAAACGAACAAGCCCGGAGATAGAACTTTAAATGAAAATACTATTTCGTGACCTGGAGCAACAAACGATGACGCAGCTCCACCACCGGGGCCATTTACAGCGTGGAGGTCAATGTTGTGCGGAAGCTTGTTGTCTGGATGGTTTCGAAGATGAAATTCAACTTCGTCGCCTACACGTGTGCGAATAAAGCTACCGGGAACGGTTCCACCAAATGTCCAATAAGTGTATTGCACACCATCGGTCATTGTGCCTTCATGCTCCAGAATCTCCATTTCCACAACCAGATTTTTAGCTGCCCTGTTTCCAACCGGAGCAGGTACATAAGGCGGCGCCGACATATCTGCCATCATTTTGCCTTCTACTTTAATCGTAGCGTTGTCGTGCGGAATTTTCTGCTCGGCAGTCTCTGGCTGTGGATTGCATGCAAAAGTGAGTATGGCAACTGCGGCAAAAAATAGTAAAAAGGACTTAGAGATCAGTATTTCTCGAGATTTCGTTTGATGTATCATGGTATTCATTTTTTGTGCCTGTTAAATATGAAACAAATCTATTGCTCCTTTTACAAAAGAAATATGACAATTGTCAGTTTTGAGATCGGTGTATATTGAGATTCGGTGTAATTAGATGATTTACAGACCTATTCTAATGAATCAAAAAGGATAAAAATATCCTTATTTAACAATTTAATTTTTTTCTCACCTGTCAATTTCGGAAAAAGTAAGCGTTTAAGAATACTCTGGAATTTTCTGGCTGCCAAAAATAAACTGACTTTGCACGCTCAATCGAGAGGAGGTTGAGCTATTTGATATTCACAGTGCCACCCTTAACTTCTTTAATGCTGGATACAAATAAAAAGGCTTTTGGGTCAATTTGAAGAATAGCTTCTGAAAGGCGGTGTATCTCGAGTCTGGTAACCACTGTTACAATAATATCGCAATCGGCTTTTATATCAAACGATTCTGGCAGAAAGCCACGTTCGCCCTTGTACACAACAAGTCCTTTTCTAAACTCATTTGCAATAAGCGATTTAACATCATCAGAATGTCTGGAGATAATATTTAGTGAGGTGTATTCTTGAAATCCTTCAACCACATAATCCGTAGTTTTCATAGCGGTAAAATATACCAGAATAGAGTACATACCGGCTTCTATACCAAATTTATAGGCAGCTCCTAAAATAATCAGAACGTTTAAGACAAGAATAATTTCACTCGCGGTAAACGCCGATTTTTTTTCAGTGTATTGTCCTATTACGTCCAGCCCGTCTATTACGCCGCCCCCGCGAATTACAAATCCGATTCCCATCCCAATAAAAAACCCACCAAATATGGCTATGAGTAGTTTATCATTGGTAAATACCGGAATTTGAATAAAATACATACCTGCTGCCAACAGCAATACCGCAATCAGCGTCTGAACACCAAAGGTTCGGCTTATTTTGCGGAAGCCCATTATAATAAAGGGAATATTTATGGCGACGAGCAAAATGCTGATATGAATATGCGCAAATCCGGTAATCAAAATGGATATACCGGTTACTCCGCCATCGAGAAAATTATTTGGTAATAGAAAGCCTTGCAGACCGACAACGGCAAAAAGAACACCGAAAATTGTAAAAGCTATAGAATGAATGGAAAAGATGGAGCGCCATTGCACCCGTTTTGTTATTGTGAAATGTGTTGCAGGTTTTGGCATTGAAGTATTTGACCTTTTGGTTGCTTATTTGGTTTTAAAAAAGTGAAGTTAAGTATTTTACTGAATTTATTGGTCTATGTAAATAGGGCTATTATTTGGAATGCACCGTTTTTACAAAATTTGGGGAGGCGGTTTATTTGCAGCAAATATTTTTGTCATGCTTTCATTAAAGTCGAAACTTCAAAACAATTCGAGATGCAATTCCCATTACTGCAACCAAGCAGACCGGGGATTTCTATATTTAAGTAAATAAAAACAAGACTCTCTGATTTAAAGAATGTGTAGCTTTGGGGCTCTGATCAAAGGCAAAAACAACTATGGACAGGCTCACTTTAGCCCGCGTATTGCATGTACTCGCCGTGGTGCTTTGGATAGGTGGCGTAGCGATGGTAACCACCGTCATTATCCCTGCCGTTAAGCAATTAAAATCGAAAGAAGATCGAATAAAAACTTTTGAGGCGATAGAAGGAAGGTTTGCGCTTCAGGCAAAAATCACCACTGTTATTACCGGTCTTACCGGGTTTTACATGCTTTACCTTCTCGATGGCTGGCACCGCTATCTCGATATTAAGTATTGGTGGATTCACGCCATGACACTCGTTTGGTTCATTTTTACGGTCGTTTTATTTATTCTCGAACCTTTTGTTTTACATCGGCTTTTTAAAAAGTACGCCGAAAGGAATCCTGAAAAAACCTTTGCGATTGTGCACCGCGCACATTGGGTTTTACTTCTTTTGAGTCTTGTAACCATTATAGGTGCTGTGGCTGGTAGCCATGGATGGTTTTTTATGTTTATGTAAATGATGTAATGTATGAAGATAATTCAAATGCCTCGCATTAAACCAAATGCCTCGCATTAAACCAAATGCTCCGCATTAAACCAAATGCCTCGCATTAAACCAAATGCTCCGCATTAAACCAAATGCCCCGCATTAAACCAAATGCTCCGCATTAAACCAAATGCCTCGCATTAAACCAAATGCCTCGCATTAAACCAAATGCTCCGCATTAAACCAAATGCCCCGCATTAAACCAAATGCCTCGCATTAAACCAAATGCCCCGCATTAAACCAAATGCTCCGCATTAAACCAAATGCTCCGCATTAAACCAAATGCTCCGCATTAAACCAAATGCTCCGCATTAAACCAAATGCTCCGCATTAAACCAAATGCTCCGCATTAAACCAAATGCCCCGCATTAAACCAAATGCTCCGCATTAAACCAAATGCTCCGCATTAAACCAAATGCCCCGCATTAAACCA
>NZ_JAAGVY010000080.1 GCF_010686655.1 Cryomorpha ignava
TCAAGCTATTTCATCAAAAAAATCTAGATTGGTGATAAATCAAGCATAATTAATCGGACATTGAGCTGAGAAATTTTTGGAAATTCTATGAAATTACTCACAAGGGTAGTTTTCTGGCGGACACTATATAGTCGTGAGTGGTTGGGGCCTGCATCGCTCCGATATATTTACTCCCTCTGGTCGTGAAGGATAATTAGGGTAGTTCAATCAGCCAATTATTATTTTTCAGATCTTGTAAACTATATGCTTTCCGATCCAGCACTACATATTGTGATTCAATGTGTTCCCATCCTTTTAAATTTAGCGAATCCAAACTGTATGAAAAAATGAGAAGCGTATCAGAATTGATTTCTCGAGAAAAAATATTTTCCCAGCAAGCGTTAAATATAAGACGATCTGATTCTCCCGAAACCAATGTTTTATTACTTTCTGAACCAACTGTGATTGGATCCGAAAGGTTATCGATAAGTGTGTCCGGATAACGAAAACTGAACTGGTGCACAATTTCAAACGGATGATTGTTTTTAACTACGACTCTATCATCATGTTTCTTAAAGAATGATGCAGGACAACCGTTGTCATCTTCCTTGCAAGAATTTGCTAAGAATAATACCACCCCAAAAAGTAGTAATGAATAAATAAAGGTCTTCATAGCTTATTATCCTTTTCGTTCTTGTCTATATCTAATAGTGCAATTAATACCTGCCCGAAACTTTCTGCACCAACATCTAAAGACATAATGCACAATTGAGACTTCCTTCATACATTTCAATGACCAGAGGAATATACACAGATAATATCATTTTTGCACTAAGAATTGCGAATGACGACATTAGAAAAGCATGAATGACCTTCCATTTTCTCAATGCACATTGTAATGTTTTTAATACTCCATAAACCACTCCTGCTAAAAGTATCAGAATAAATATAGTCTGAAAAATACCACCTAAAAAATCAGGATAAAAGTCATATACCGCTAATCCAGAATTCAAAATTGATCCAAAAAATGAAATTACAAATGTGATAAACCAAATTATGTAGCCTTTGATCATTAATCTTCTTTCCTGATTATTGCAAACTTCAACAATCCAAATTTCCCGCTCCACTGCATTTGCAATGCTGCGGAATCTCGTCTTTAATTGTCATCTCCAATATCATTATTAAACTTAACTATTAAAATTCAATAAAGGTGATACTCGCACAATTTCAGGAATCTTAGATTCCAAATCCATATAATTAGAATTGATGAATAAATCCAATCTTCTTGTCTTCTTACCCTGATTGGATTATCATGTATATAATTTATCTTAGTCCAGGTAAACTTCGAGTTGTACAATTCAATTGCGTGATTGCCTGGTAGCCAAAACATGTATTCTTTGTGCCGAGAACTGTCTAATGCGAATCCCGAAAATAATTTAAGCATCCATTCTCTTCTGCTCTCTGGCCCTGCAATTATTTGATTTATGATCGCTTTTGAAGTAAATTTTTTAAAGTCACGGATTATTGAGCTAAGCTCAAAAGGCTCATCTGAATTTACAATTAAATGAAGGTGATTCGTCATTATTACGTACGCATATAAATTAAGTCCTTTTTCACGAATACAATGTCTCAAAGAACTAACCAATATCTCTCGATATACTTCACGCGAAAAAATATTGATCCATCCTACGACTGTCATAGTTAGATAATAGGCCTTGTTTTCTTTAATATTAGATTTATACCCTTGTGTCACAGGTTCTGAGTTAATAAAACCAAAAGATTATTGCTGACTTCTTTCTGATGAAATGATATAATGCATTTAAATTCCGCAGCATTGCAACTTAGTGCAACGATCTCATGACCGCAGGGAATAAATTATAAGTAACGGTGTTTTAAAGAGCAGTAAATGAAGGAATTATATTTTGACCGCAGCATTGCAAATGTAGCGGAGCCCAGCGACGTTACCTACAGAAGTCAATCGCTTTTCCGCGATAAGGGGAATGCAGCCTTTAGATTTGTATTACACTTTTTAATTAACAATGTATGTTGATAATGTTGTTGAAAAGAGGGGGTCCGGGGGAGACTGAAAACTTTGTAAAATTGTGAATAAAAAAAGAATGGGGTGAACTTTAAATGCAGCTAGGTTTCGAGCCCTATGCTCCGTATTAGTCCCCATTCTTTTAAACCGTTGTCAGCGCCATTTAGAATAGTAGACTCAAGGTCTTTTAAAGGTGTTAGCGAGCGGCAACATTAATATATCTCAAAATTATGAAAAACTTTAAAGAAACACTAGGTATCGACTTATCAAAAGTTACACTGGATGCTTACTTGCATTCTCGCAAAGCTTACCAGCAATTTGAAAACAATGAAGAAGGCTTTAAAGCGATGTTAACATGGGCGAGAATTGAAGGGAAAGTTAAATCTGCAGAGCTGTTGATTTGCTTTGAACATACGGGACTTTACGGAATGAAATTAGCGACTTTTTTAGAGAAAAAGAAACGTTCATATTGCATGGTTCCATCTATAGAAATTAAGCGCTCATTAGGTATGGTGAGGGGAAAGGATGATCGTGTGGATGCCATGCGCATTGCACAATATGCACACCTAAGAAGAGAGAGCATAAAAGAAACCAGACTACCTTCAAAACTGTTGCAAAAGATGAAACAGTTGATCGCACTGCGCGAAAAAATGGTGGTACAAAGAGCCGGATACTATACTCAACTTGGAGAATTAAAAAGAGTATATAAGAAGGGAGAAAATCCTCCTTTATTTACAATCCAGGAGAAACTAGTAGCAGAATTAACTAAAGCTATAGCTATAGTAGAGAATGAAATAATCGACCTTATTAACGGCGATGCAGAGGTTGTTTTCAAAAGCCTTAAAGCATTGGGTTACTACGATTAAGTTAGCCGCTACAACCATTCCAATTCCTTTTATGGAGGAGAATTAGCTTGCTATTGCGGTGTCGCTCCATTTAAAAAGCAGTCGGGAACAAGCCTTACCAGAGTGAGCCATTACGCCAATAAAAAAATTAAAGCATTATTAAATAATTCTGCATCAACTGCTATACAATACGATGCAGAGCTTAAAAGAAGGAAAAAGCGAGATGAGTACATTAAACATAGTTAGAAACAAGCTACTTCACCGTGCATTTGCAGTAATAAGGAGAGGCACACCCTTTGTTGAAAGCTATCAGCACAAAGTCAATTTTTGTTGATAACTTCATTTGGTTTAACCTTAGAATACGGAGCGGGTTCCAATTTTGAAAAACCGTTTCGCATATCTCAAATTTACTTATTTGCATTTAAAACTATTGTTCAAAGTGGTCTTTACTCCTTTTCCAGCCACTAAAAAAATACCAAAGTATTGCAAATTAGCCCAGCGACATCAACATCTACAAGTTTTGAGGGCATATGCAAATTGATAGACTATAACGTTGTGAAAAATGCGCAAGAAAGTCAAATTAATATACAGAACTCCTACCTTTAAAGTAGCTTGAGTAATAAAACCCCTTTAACATAATTTAGTAACTATCTAAAACCCAATTGAGAAATTGCAATGGCTGCTGCCATTAAAGGACCTTCTGCGGTAAATCAAAATAGTAAATCAACACTTTTGAAGAAAACTTTTTGAAAACATTGATCCCCAGAACATCCAAGATACTCCAATCAATGATATTCCAACAACTATAAAAACAGTTATTCTATGATTATGAAAGAATATTGGCTTTTCGGTCAATATTCTATTTTTAACTTTTTCAGACTGATAGTAAAAAAAATTTATTATAAGCATAAAAATTGAAATTCCTATCATCAAATATTTTCCTATTTTATGACAATATAAAAAAACGCTAATCGTATCTAACATCCCGTTTATCCATAATGACTCCATAAAACTTAATGCTAAAATAGTTACGAAATGAGGGTCGGACTGAATTAGAATCTTTGAGTAAAAAAGATAATAGTAATAATAAAAGACCTTAAACATAATTCAGTAATTATCTAAGATTGAATAAACGTTGAAGAGGAACTCTAACATTATCATGGTATCCTGGAATGTTGGTAAGTGCTCTACCAGTTTCCCATCCAATACCCCATGCGGCACCATAGATACCGCCAAAAGTTGTGTAAAAATTAGAACTCTGTTCCAACATCATCTGATACTCATTAATATGACCACTACTATGTAGTGAATTAATATTATATGTATTATAAACGCCCAATCCATAGCCACCTGCAGTCAAACTATTTGATGAAGCTAATAGATGATTTGCTGTATTATTTAAAAGATTCACTTTGCCAAGTGAAGAAGGCACAGTATTCACAGGATTTCCAGTATAAACTCCATTGGGTTTTCCATACCAGAAATTGTTATTACCGCCTTTAAAACTGGGAAATTCGTACCGAACTATATCTTTAGAAATCTGATTTGCATATAAATTAGCCATAGTACTCATACTCTTAAAAGCCTTGTCAGCCAATGGAAGCATGCTTGACGCGAATGAGGCGTTTAACATTTGATTAGCAGTATTTGCAAATTCCGGTGAAGGCATTTTTACCGCTAATTGCGTATGTGCCCCTCTTACATCAATCCCCCCATCAAATGTCCAAGTACCATCGTTTAATTTAGTTCCTTCCATTATAAAATCAGTTTCATTCCCACCCATATCATTCATCCATTTGTATTCATTTCTCGCTTTGTCATAAACCCATGTATCAGGCGGTCCAGGCAACGCCGAAGCACTTCCTGTAGATACTAATCCTGTTGATGCTGCCAAACCTATAGATGTGCTTGTGGCAAATAATGATAACGTTACGAAAGTAGACGCACTTATAGAAGCTGCTCCGACGATTTGGAACAGAGGCAAAGTAACAGGTCCCAAAAAAAACTTTCCATCCGGATCATAGCCATTCACCGGGTTATTCCCAATCGCCAAGTACGGATTAGCGAACTGCTCTGCAGGGTCCGGCGTAAACCATCTCCCCACCTGCGGATCATAAAACCGCGACCCAAAATCAAACATCTCCAACCCCGATGAAAGCGCCGGGTCAAACTCACCCGTCTGGAGCTCTTTACTGGTATACTTATTCAAGTACTCATCAGAGTGATCCAATCCATCAATTGATAAACCATACGGATAATAGTGGTTAATCTGTCGGGTTTTCCCACGTATATAAGTCAGCATGAAATTGTCAAACACAGAAGGTTTTGAGCTGTGATTTGCTACATAAGCGTGTAAATATCCATCTTCTACAATAGGGATCGCCTCTTCAAGCAGTCTTTTCAACTCATTCGGATCAGTAACCCGCAGTGCACCTGAACCTTCGGGAATAAGCTTCATGTTATTGTCATACAATGTCCAAATAAGGTATGCGTGTGGTTTAGTTACATCGGTAGTATCAAAATTAGACGACATAAAATCAGAAAGCGCCGCCCCGTATTCGCCGCTTCCCGTGGCTATATCTATAAGTTGTCCTTCAGTTAGCTTTAAAACACCCGCTCCACTTGCTGCTAAAGACAGTAATACTTCATTGACAAGAAGTCCAAAATTATCATAGGTTTCTGCCTGATCGTCTTCACTATAGAAGTACTCCGTTTCTAATGATACTTTGTCTCCGCGGCGAACAGGCAAAACAATACTCGGCCCTATTTCTGTGCCATTGGCTGCCGATAGTAAGGCTATTTTTTCGTTTAGTTCTACGGAGCCATTTACGGGATAGCCGGTGGGTAAATCTTCTGCTCGCCCTCCAACATTATCAAAATCAGCTTCTTCTATTGTTCTATAAACCTCCTCTAATGTGGTTAAAAACTTATCAGTATATGTGGCATCTTCTTCTGTTAGTACCACACGCACATTGCCAAGGTAATCTTTTATAAAATAATCGTAGGCATATTCTCTTGGATTGTCTTCAGTTGGAAAAATAGGTCTTATGACTCCTTCCGGATGATAAATCATTTTTAATTTGTCACGCTCATAAACAAAGTTGCCGATGTAATCTATGCCGTAAGAATCTTTTGGATCGCACGGACTGCCATAGGGGCATTCGTGATCGTCCAATCTATATTTCTGCAATTTATTTCCGGCGGCATCATACATGTAATGAATGCTGTATGGCCCGGATCTTACATGTCTTGGCAGACCTAAAAGATTGTAGGCTAACGTTATTTTTCGATTTTGATCTTTAATCAATCTTCCGCTAACATCATAAAAATATTGGGTTGATGCTGATGATTTGTCAACGAAATGCTTCCGCTGTGGTGCAAAATCTTTCTCACCATTATCATTTATAGCCTGTGGCAAATATCCATTGTGCTTGTAGGTGTAGGTTAAATTATCCATAAAAGTAGGAGCCGGCTGACTGCCGGCTGTCATATCTCTGTTGCGTTTTAAGCGCATAATATTGCCACCAACATCGTAATTTATATTTTCATTGTAATAATTCAAATTTACATTAAAATTTCCGGGATCGGAAGGTAAATCTGATCCGTACAAGGCATCAGTCAAATTATTTAAGTCATCATACTTATATACGTAGGCATGGCGCGGCAACATTGTTCCATCTTCGTCAGGAGTTTTAGCATTCCACATCATGCTCGATATGTTTCCACCGTATTGAGGTAAAACCTGGTGAGGATAAGGGTCGCCTTGGTTCCATGGTCCTGTTCTGATATATTCATCACTTTCATCAAAATAGGTAAGCTCCTGACCAAAAACATCGTCGTCATCACTGTTAAAGGCATCGACTATAAGGGCGGTGTTATTGATATGGGTAAGATTCCCCTGATCATTATACCTGTAATCCATAGTTTGAAGATAGTTGCTTATTCCTGGCGCTTTATGCAACTTTAATTTTTTTAATTGTCCCTTCACATCATACTGTCTGAAACTTACAATCATTTCATCATCGTCATCAAGTTTACACTTTACACTTTGTAGTTTACCGGTTACGCTCCAATAGGCAAAACTTGTGGTAAAGATGCGATCAGCATCTGTCGCTTTATACCGGTGATGTTGCACCGTTTTTTCCACTTGTCCAAAACCATTGTAATAAGTGTCTATTCGATCCCAACCACCGAGGTGGTTTTGAGTAAATGCCTGAATAGGTCGTTTTTTGTCATCGTAATAAGTAACTGTGGTAAGCCAGCCGCCAAGTCTATTGTCAGCTCTGAGAATACGGGTTTGAGACCCTGTGGGCAAACCACGCGTAACTTCTAATGGAGCTGTAATACCATTAAAAGAAATATAATCCATATATGGAGGATAATCAAAATCATAGTTATCAAAATAATATACATTGGTAAGCGAGTCTGTTTGTGAAGTTGTTAATACGGGATAAGTTAAGTTAGAATAGCCCATAAGTGAACCTGTTCCGCCTGTGAATATTTCCCCTTTAATTATTTCACCATTATCTTCAAAATGTTCAGCACTTTCTACACTATGTGTAGAATGGTGTCCTGCCATAGTTGTCGCACCTTTGATTACGACCCTGCCTCTAGTATCATATTTCACAAAATTCCATTTGCCCTCATTAATTTGCTTATTATCCCGACTCATTATAACCCGATCATAATGATCGTACACGAAATTTTGTTTCCCGGTTCCGGGCATTTCTTTTTGCCACAGCCGACCTTTTTCATCGTACGAGTAAGTTGAAACTAAATCTTTTACTATTTGTAATGTGGGGTGCGGAGTATCAGAAACTTTAACAACACGAATACCAAGGATGTCAAGTTCTTCCATTGCTTTGGCAGGAATGTCAAATACCACCCGACCAAAATCATCATAGACTGTATAACTGGTTAATTTCTTTTCAATTAAAGTTCCACCACTTCCTACATTGCCGGTGTAAGCTC
>NZ_JAAGVY010000081.1 GCF_010686655.1 Cryomorpha ignava
ACGAGCGACGGCACACACCCACACGCTCGCGTCTCGCGAGGGTGGTCTTATCTGGCGTCTCGCCAGGCTCAACTTGATAAAAAATAGTCTAGTAAACAAAACCCTGAAAAATCCAGATTAAAACATTTCACAGCCAAAGAAACCCGGCGAGACGCCGGACGAAACGTCCCTCGCGAGACACGAGCGACGGCCACCCACGCACTCCAAATCAAACAAAATAAAAATTCTGTATCTTTTCGACTAATTTCACGCCCAGAAAACAAAATACATAGTGGCTATAAACCGGATTCAGTGGATTCTTTTTTTCATTCTCTCCCTGGCAAACTCTTTTGTAGGTTACGCCGCACCTTTCATTGGCGACTCAATAATAAAGCTGGAAATCAATGAAGAGCAATTTTTACTCGACCCCAATAATGAATTTAGCTACGACGACGTTAGAAACAAAGCGTTTAACGCTTCAAAAGAAGATGCGGAAAATTTGTTGTCAAAGCTAAACCCGAATCGAAGCGTTTGGACTAAGCTAAATGTAAAAAATCACTCTAATAAAATATATATAGGAGTCATTTACTCTAATCCTTGTACCGAAAAGATCTATTGTTGGGAAGAGAATGGTATTCTTATTAAGAAGAAAATCGGTTTTCTGCTTCCTAATAAAGACGATATTATTTTCTTCGATCGTTACCTCTTACCTATTACATTAAATCCTGGGGAAACTAGAACGTATTACATCAAAACCACGGAGTATGTGAGATATATTTCTTCTGGATCGCTAAATACATTTGTTGGTACTAAAAACGATTTTAATGCTATTAAGCGACCAATAGGAAGTTCAAACCTGGTTAACCTCCACGTGTTTTTCAATGGCTTTCTCATTTTTCAACTCTTTTACATTATGCTGCAGTGGTTTCTGGTGCGAAGAATTGAATACTTTTACTACGTACTTTATCTTCTATCTCTCTTTGCCTATTTCTGGCCGAGACACGTTATATCCACTCTGAGTTTTGAGGGTATCGAAATATTTATATCCCATTTTGTAGCCAATTTTAATGACATTCTCCTCGTTTTGCCGGCTTTTTTCTATTTGCGCTTTATCAGGCACTTTTTAGATATGGCCGTTCACAAGCCGATTTGGAATAAAATTATAAGGTATTTTGAATACCTCTTTCTGCTTTTATCCGTATTGATCTTGTTTACAAATACGTTGATTCCAAATGATTTGCCAAAAAGCGTACTCATTTTGAGCTGTGTAGGCATTCAGTTTGTTTTAAGCCTTCTAGCAATAAGGGGCTTTTATGCCGTAAAAACCAGGCTCGCTCGTTTTGCAATTACCGCCGGAGCAATCGTTATTACCGCACATCTAGCCGCAATGGCAATTTCTGTCTTTAATCTCTATAATTATATTGATATAGCCCCAATAGCCATTACAATGGTGGCCATCATTATTGAGATAGCCATTTTCAATTCAGGACTGCTTTTCAAAGCGCGCCAATTTGAAAAAGACAAATTCAAGGCTCAGACAGTATTACTGAACGAGCTAGAAGACAAGCAAAAGCTACAGCTTGAATACGAGGGCGTGCGCGATAAAATTTCGAGAGATCTTCACGATGATGTGGGCAGCACGCTAAGCAGTGTAAGTATTTATAGCTATGCCGCAAAAGACAAACTGGCCAAAGGAGATCTCACTCAAACCAGAGAGCTCTTGCTTTCCATTGAGAAAAACGCCCTATCTACGCTTAATTCAATGGGCGATTTGGTGTGGGCAATCAACCCACAAAATGATTCTACCGAAAAATTACTCGAGCGCATTAGCACTTTTGGATACAGCATTCTGGCAGTAAACGATTGTAAATTTGACATGGAAATAGATCCTGAATTTTACAATCATAGATTAAACCTGGAGGAACGCCGCAGCATTTTGCTGATTTGTAAAGAAGCTTTAAACAATGCAGCAAAATATGCCAAAGCGGATGATATTTGTTTAAAAATCTATAAGCATGGCCAGAATTTCAGACTTGAACTATCAGACAATGGTAAAGGTTTTGACATCGATAAAACATCCTATGGCAATGGCTTGAAAAGTATGGAAACCCGGGCTCGAATACTTTCAACATTTTTTGAAATCAAAAGTGATCAAAAAGGAACTACAATAAAATTTGATATTGAATAATTATAAAACAAAAGCATACGGTAATGTATATAGCGAGAATTCGTTACATCTCGCAATTGTAAAAAGTAATACCTTGTTCAAAAGTTTAGACCATGGGTAGCAGTGACCAAAAACCTATTCGCGTCGCCATTTTTGACGACAATAAAGAGAGACTGGAAAGCCTTCGGTTTTTGATTGAAATGGACGAAGGCTTACTCTGTGTTGGCACTTTTCCGAATGCCATCAATTCCATAAAAAATATAGAGAAGGTTACGCCCGATATTATTTTAATGGATATTGAAATGCCAGGGATATCGGGTATTGAGGCCGTAAAAAAAATTAAGGTAAAGTATCCTAAAGTAACTATTATTATGCAGACGGTATTTGAGGATGAAACCTTAATTTTTGAAGCCATCAAGGCCGGAGCTTCGGGCTACATTCTCAAAAAAACCACACCCGAAAAGATTATTGAAAGCATTTACGATGCCAATGACGGTGGCGCACCAATGACCCCGGTAATCGCCGCCAAAGTGCTGCGATTCTTTCAAGACACACCTGCAAAGGCTACTCAGGATTATAATCTTACAGAACGCGAAACAGAGATTCTTGGTTTGCTTACCAAAGGATTAAGCTATAAAATGATAGCCGCCAGAATTGATGTTTCTTACCACACAGTAAATGCCCACTTGCGCCATATTTACGAAAAGCTACACGTAAATTCGCTTGGCGAGGCAGTAGCCAAAGCACTTAATGAAGGGTTGGTGTAGTATTGCTATAATAGCAGGTTTCGCAACAACGCTGTTCTCATTTATTCAACTATGGCAGCATAGGATTTCGATTTTAACGAAAGACCAGAAGTTTGAAATCCATAATAAAGGCACTCGTAAGTTTCGGTATCAATAACATAGAAAATTAGGTTTGAGAAGGCAACTGGAATTACCACCGCAGTTCCAGCTCTGTGGTTGGCAATACTTTCACTAAAAGTCTGCTTATCAACAATCTCAAATTTGTTTGGATAAACCTCTTCTATTTCTGATTTTGTAGCAGACGATCTATAAATCACTTCATCGGCATTCAATACAAAGCTTTGGGGCTTCCATCCTTCAGGCTTAACATGGCTTTCGTTTATCAATAAGGTTTTACCTTTTAAAAGCACTGATTTTCCAGCGTATAGTTCTTCCATAAAATTAGCGGCACTTTTACCAGCACTTACCTTGGCTTCAGTTGTTTTGATACTTTGAATGGCGTTATTCATCATTTTTATGGTTGGCTCTATCCGGTAAGCCATATCAGTAATTTCAGATTCTGCCCCCCAAATATCCATCGGAAGTGCGAATATCCAGTTTTGGGCTTTCACCTTATCGATGTTTTTATAACCACCACGTGTCAGAATTAAATACTTATTCGTTCTATCCTTTATCGTTGAATTAGAACTTTCGAGGGTAACCTCAACAGATGCCAAGAAAAATTTCGATTCATCCTGAATCATTTCTTCAAGATCACCACCCGAAATCATCTCATAATCCGTTATTTTCCAATAATTTTTAAAGGCATTTTCCATGGCTTTATCCATGTTGGAATCTCCCGTTTTGGTAACGTAAACTTTTGAAGTAAACAGTGCTTGAAAGTCTTTATCACCTGCACCCTGAAGTGGGAACTGGGCAAAACCAGATAGTGTGATAATCGCGAATAAAACTGTAGCTATAGTTCTAATTTTCATAGTTTTTAGATCTTTTCCGAATCGGAAATTTTTAAGTATGTTTAATTATTTCATTTAAAATTGAAACCTCGAATCATCAAATCTAAAAAAACTTTTGGTTTGTATCCTATAAAAAATAGATGTTTACCGATCGCAAATACGCAATAACTCTTCGGCCAATTTTTCCCAGCCAAATTCTCTTTTAGCTTGCAAACTCCTTTCCATCCGTACTTCTTCCGATTCATTTTCGGCTGCAGCCCAGGCATCAAGATCGGTGCTTGAGCCACGATAAGGCGTTAGGCAATACCCGCCATTGGCAATTCGCTCAAGGCTTTTATCGGCACCTACAACCACCGGCAATCCGGCACCAATGGCCTCAAAAATTGAAATAGCCGGAACGGTATAAAGTGCCAGATCGGCAGCATTATAAAGTGCATTCAAATCTGATTTTGAGGCATATCCCAGCATTTTAATTCGCCCCTTTCCGATAAAAGACTGGAAATTTTCATCCAATTCTCGGCTATATTCATCGCCGGCACTACCCACAACAAGCCACTTTACATGCGGTGGAATTGTGGCCAAAAGTGGAATAACAGCTTCAAGTTTTTTCTCCGGCACCACGCGAGTGGCCGTAATAATCACCTTATCGCTTTCGGAGTAACCCAGCTCTGCACGCTTTGCATTTCGCGAAATGGGAGAAGTATAAAATGCATCTGGCCAAAATCCCAAACTGATAAATTGGGTCTGCTTTCGCAAAATAGCAGCTTCCCTCCCACCCATCATCACAGCAGCGGCTTCAAAGCTTTCGGGGGTATAAGCAACCAAGTTTGCGCTTCCGCGGATGGCTTTTCGATAGGTAGCCTTCTTGAATAAATTAAATAAGATTTTCGTTTTTACCGATCCATTGGCATACGAATAGGTATTGTCACCAAATAGCGAAACCACAGGATATTTAGTGGCAAACACCGGTTTCGGAAACGCTTTACCAAGTCCGATGACCACAACCAGATCGGGCTGAATCCTGTTTAACTTCCTTTTTATTCCGCCGGCAATCACAATCTGACCCAGAGTAAAGCGCGGCTTAAGCCTGGTTACTTCCACACCATCGGGATTATCTCCAAACCCATTCTTCAAATTTCCAACGTAAGCCGGAATAATGGTACTGGTTATAACAGTTGTGCTATGGCCGAGAAACGCAAATGCCCGCGCAAGGTGCACTTCCAGATAACCCAGAGAAGGAATAAAATGCCCGCAGACGATGGTGATTTTCAAGAATTAGGTTTTTTTTATAGGTGCAAAGATAGGTTTGAGTATTGGGTATTGGGTATTGAGTATTGGGTATTGAGTATTGAGTATTGAGTATTGAGTATTGAGTATTGGGTATTGGGTATTGAGTATTGGGTATTGAGTATTGGGTATTGGGTATTGAGTATTGGGTATTGGGTATTGAGTATTGAGTATTGAGTATTGAGTATTGGGTATTGGGTATTGGGTATTGAGTATTGGGTATTGGGTATTGGGTATTGAGAATTAATATCAATCCAATTCTGATCGATAGTTGCATATTGCTTATTGCCCATTGCTCATTGCTACTGCCTATTGCCCATTGCCTATTGCCTATTGCCAATTCAAGCAGTAACCAATTCAACATCAAAAACATCCATCCACCTCAACAGAGCATAGATTCTCCAGTATTCTGTCAATCCCGAATTGCTTTTCAAAGATTTGGAGAAAAGATCGTGTACTGCCCTGGTATCGAGCAGCTCGGAAATAGGTGAGTTTTTAACTTTTTCGAGAATCTCATCTGCCAGTTCCATCCGCCATCTGTCCTGGGGAGCCACAAATCCCAGTTTGTCAATTCGCCATGCAAGAGGTTTTAAATTGTGTTTTTCCAAGCCTATCCGAATCGGATATTTCGTCCAGCCATTTTGTATTTTTACTTCGGGTTTCTGGCCAACAGCCCATTCTACCAGCCTGTGATCCAGAAACGGCACCCGGCTTTCAATGCTGTAGTTCATTGCGTTTCGATCTTCGTATTGCAAAAGTTCATAAAGGCCAAACTCCACACTTCTAAAGCTCAATTCCATAAAATCTGTAGCACCCCTTTCAGGCGACTTCAATTTATTGGCTTCATTCGTATATTCCGAATCTATCAAACTGTATCCCAATCGCTTCTGCTTTCGGGCCATGACCTGCAGCCTTTGCGGAAGTGAATAAAAAGCAGATCGCATCATGGCAGTTTCCATTTCTGGATTGAAATGACGTTTCAGCGCTTTTAGCTCGCGTTTGTATGCGCCCACCTGTCCTGATTTGAGCAGCGATATAAGGTAGGCTCCGGCAAAGGGATAGTAGCCGCCCAAAATCTCGTCGGCACCTTGCCCATCAAGCAAAACTTTTATACCATTTTCAGATGCCAGCTTCATTACGGCTGCCTGTGCAAAAATGGAAGCCGAACCAAATGGGCGTTCCTGGCTGCGAATTAAATCGTCAAAACCGTCTAGAAATTCCTGCGAAGACGGAGTGGTAAAATGCTGCACCAAATTTCTATCGTCAGTGGCAAGCATGCGCGCGTAATTAGATTCATCGATCAATTCGCCGGGAAACGAACAGGTAAAGGTTTTGAAACTTCCTTTATAAAGATTTGCCGCTTCGGCAACAATCAGGCTCGAATCGAGGCCGCCGCTAAGACAAGAACCCACTTCTACATCGGCAATGAGGTGTTCCCTGATGCTTTCGCTGAAAAGCGTCTCAAAACGCTCATCTGCATATTCGCCTTGAGCTACCCGCTCACGCAGATTGTAATATTCTGTTTCTTCAAAATCTAAACTATCCAGATCGTAGGTTCTGAAATGTCCGGGTTTTAAAGCTTCTATTCCTTTAAAGAATGTTTCGTACGGATCGTCAGTTGCTCCATAAACCACAAACTGCAAAAACTTCTTTTGCTCCCATTGCGCTTTCATTCCCGGAAGGGAATGCAATGGTTTTGCCTCGCTCGCAAATGCAAGTCCGCCATTGTGATGAGCAATTAATAAGGGTTTTATTCCAAACCTGTCTCGCGACAAAATGAGTTTTCTTTGCTCAATATCTACAATTGCCAAAGCCCACATACCACGAAATTTCGCGAAAGCTGCTGTGCCTATTTTTGCGTAAAGCAGCAGAATCATCTCGGTATCCGTTCCCGATTTTACTTCGAGTTTGTGTTCAGCAATAAGTTCACGGTAATTGTAAATCTCACCATTAAAAACAATGTGGATATTTTTAGTTGGATGAACCATTGGTTGATGCCCTGCCGGAGAAAGATCGAGTATAGACAACCGTCGGTGAAGCAATGCACAAGGTGTGGAAGAATCAATATTGAGCTTTTCAAACTTCGATTCCGCAGAATCAGCACCCGAAAAAGATTCTGGTTGTCCTTTTTCAAACACTGTAAACCCTTCATCATCAGGACCACGATGCCTGAGCAAATCAGACGCCTTGAGCAAATTACTGCCTTTGGCGCCCGCAAAATTCCACAATCCAAATATTCCGCACATAGATTAAATTCCGAAAGGTCAATATTAACTGAAATTTGTGGACATGGATACTTTGGCACAAAATTCAGGTTGGAATCCAAAAATAAATTGGCGTATTCGGAAGATGATTCGTAAATTCTCTATTCTTTAATCATGCATTACGTTGAATAATGACGAATTGAATATTGACCGGAAAGAATTAATCAATTGGATTAAAAACTTGGATAATGAAAACCTACTTATCTTTTTAAATACCCTAAGGATTTGTATCCACCCGACCAACTACACCGCCTGATTTTCCAACTCACCAAAGCTTGTTAACTTTTCTGGTATGTCTATATTCCCAGGGAAGAGTTCAAAAAGTTTGTTGACCGGATGATCGGCGATTTTGCCAAGCACGGCAGTAAGCCAGGCCATAGGTTCTAC
>NZ_JAAGVY010000082.1 GCF_010686655.1 Cryomorpha ignava
ATACATGGGTCATACGATATCAGGAAAACAAGAAAAGACTGTTAATGGTATTTTTGTGAATTAATATTCTTTATTTCTAAGAAAATAAAGTCAATCGCCTCAAACTTAAGGCGATTGACTTTTTTAATTTAAAAATTGGCTCTTAACGAGAATATAAAGTTTCTTCCGGGTGCAGAGATTCCGGAACTATAAGGTCTGTACCGGGTGTCTTCCAAATTTTCAATTCCTGTACTAATAGTAAAGACATTTGATAGATCATACGACGCTTTGATATTTAACGTGTACCATGAAGGTGCGTATGTTTCTCCATTTGCATCTAAAGCATACAATTCTACTTTTGTTTTTTCCTCGAAAGGCAAATCATTATGCTTGCGCTCTGACATATATTCCGCGTAAAATTGCAAGTGCAGTTTATTCGCTCTATAGTTTAAGCGAGAAAAACCAAACAGGGGGGGAGCATGTCGAGATGGGCTTGTGCTGCCATCGTCTAGTTCCTCTTCACCCACCTGATAATTCAAATCTGACGAAATGCTGAACCCAGCCGGTAGCTTAATTTCCAAACCGGCCTGAATACCATAAACATTGGCTACAGCCGCATTTTGAACAGCCTGTACCGAGCTTAGCTCACCCTGGTAAATGATGCTGTCTTGCCCGCCCAATTGAAAGTCTCTTTTTACCAAAGCATTTTCAAGAATAGTGTAATATGCAGTAACATCAATTTTCACCACATCGCCAAATACTTTGGCAATACCAAGATCGAAATTGTAAGCGTATTCGGCTTTCAAATCAGGGTTTGGAACGGTAACACCACCTACTTCAGAATCGAAAACTTTCCCGACATCATCAACATTCGGAGAGCGAAAAGCAGTTCCGAAATTGGTATTAATTACAAAGCTATCAGTGGGCCTGATTACCGCACCTAAGCTACCTGTAAGCGAACCATTATTTATTTTGGCTTCGGTAAAAGGCAGTGGGTAGAAATCAACATTGTTGCTGAAATCTGAATCAATTACAAACTGGTTGTATCTCAAACCAGCTACTGCCGTAAACTTTTCAGAAATCTGATATTCGTCGTTTGCATAAACAGCGATAGAACTCCAGGTAGAATTTGGATAACGCGCTCCTGCGGGCGAGACATTGCCAGTAGAAATTTCTGTAATAGAACCAATAGATGTTATATCGTTCAGGATGTATTCAAAACCATAAAATAGCTTATTATTATGGCTAAATGATTTTGTGAAATCGAGATTTGCGGAGTAAGCATCTACATTTTCTTCATTCACGGTTCTATCATCTTTATTCAAAGCTCTATCTATTCTGCTTTCCTGAAAATTTTGAAATGCCAGGCGCAAAGTCACCTCATCAAATGCTACATTGCTTGCCTTGTGGTTGACTGATAAATTATTCATCATCCACTTTTGGGGTCCGTAGTTCCACTCTGCGTAGCGAAGTGTACCGTTTTTATAGCGTGTATTCCGGTCGTATCTGCCGTAAGGCGATGTCTCTGAATAGTGAAATCCGTACTGCACATCCCATTGTTCATTGGGTTTAAACCTTAGTTTCTGCATCATGTTTATCTGCGAAAACGCCGATGGAATTTGAAGCAGCGGATCCTCTTGGGTAATGATTACATCTGTACTGTCTTGACGCTGCACATGTATTGGCTTAATGTAATCGTCAGGGCCATGGCTACCTTGCCTTAAGTGGTCGTAATCCCACGAACTAATGCTGGTTACAAGTGCCCACTTTTTCCAGCCCACATTTACGTCAAAGTGCCCGGTTTTTTCGTTGTTGGCACTTGAGTAGCGGGTTACGGCTTTGCCGCTTACCAATGGTTTGTCAGTTAATGACAACTGCGGTTTAATCGTGCTAAAACTCATAACACCTCCTATGGCATCACTTCCGTAAATAACGGTACCGGCGCCAAATAAAACCTCGGTGTTTTCGGTTGCAAAAGGGTCGAGATTGATGACGTTTTGCAAGTTTCCACCTCTAAAAATAGCGTTATTCATGCGCACGCCATCTACGGTATATAAAAGCCTGTTGGTAGAAAACCCTCTAATCATTGGGCTACCGCCACCCTGCTGGCTTTTTTGTACATAAACCTTTCCGGAAAGTGTCAACAGATCTGCCGCGGTTTGCGGATTTTGAAATGCCACATCCTGGCTTGATATTACTGCAATTTTCACAGGAATATCTTCCGATTCCTGCTCCCATCGTGTTGCTGAAATCACCACTTGATCCAGATTTATATTGGTTTTCGCTAATTGAATTTTAAAATTTAAATTTTGAATTTGGGCGTAGTTCTCGTACTTGGTTTTATATCCAAGCAAACGAAATTCTATTTGCTCCGAATCGGCAAATTTTGATATATCTGCTTGACCTTCTGCATTTGTAGTTGTAAAAGCTCGGGTAGATTTACTTGTCATGCTCACCAGGTCTAATGGTCGACCGGTTTCTATATCTGTTATTGTTACTATCTGTGCATGGGCAAAACCCACCACCCCCATGAACAACAATAACATGATTATAATTTTCCTCATTATAAGTGTGTTAGATTAATTGTAATAGGTTTAGTCCGTGTCTTTTAGACACAGACGAATGAAATTTAATCAAATTGTGATTTATACTAACTCTGGAGGGGGAACAGGGGGCGCGTGTGAATGCGTTTTAAAATAGCCCCCTTGTGAAGGGCAAATTAAATTGAGTTGATCGCTGTGAAAAGCAAAAGGTATTTTGGAATCTGAAAAATACAGTGATTTGTAAAATGACTGCAAAATCTTTTGATTCTTATGGGTTCGAGTATCCTTCTTGTAAGCAAAGGCAAGAAGACCATCAAGCTGTTTATTGAGCTGTGTTTCTTCATAATCCCACCAGCACCAGTAATACGTAGTATCGCCTTTGAATTGGGTTTCTACGATATCGTACATTTCACCCTTGTATTCAAATTCTTTTGAATGCTCCCAGCGCAGGTCGTTCTCTTTTTCGGCATCAGTAAATTTGAACAAAACAAACTCGTCCCGATCAACTCCGGCTATCATTTTCCATTTGACTGTTCTTCTGACTTGATTTTTTTGGTATTGCAAAATAATATACGTCGTAGCGACCGGAGCTACAAAGCTGAATAACAAGAATATGCCAAGAAATCTTCCTTTCAAGTGTTGAAATATGAATCGACCCGAAACCGGGATGTCAAAAATAGAATAATAAATGTTCCCAATGTGTTAAGAACCGAGACTATCCTGGAAAATTTCATTAATAGGGACTTTGGGCGATAGAAAATAAAAACTTGGTTATATTAGTGCTTAATTTTTTAAACCTAACCAATCAATTATGAGTGTTTTACTTGTTGTAATAGGAATCATTTTGGTGATTGCCTTTTTTCTTGTTCAGATATTTAACCGCTTTGCGCAAAACCGAAATACCGTTAAAGACGGATGGAGCAATATAGATGTAGCTTTAAAACGACGTTATGATCTAATTCCAAATCTTGTGGAAACGGTAAAAGGGTATGCAGCCCATGAAAAAACGACATTAGAAAACGTTATTCATGCCAGAAATGCTGCAATGGCTGTGCCCAGCGATGATATAAACGCACAGATAAAAGCAGAAAACCAGCTCCAGCAAACCCTGCGCAGCATT
Organism: Cryomorpha ignava; assembly: GCF_010686655.1. Lineage (GTDB taxonomy): Bacteria > Bacteroidota > Bacteroidia > Flavobacteriales_D > Cryomorphaceae > Cryomorpha > Cryomorpha ignava. The sequence goes on from NZ_JAAGVY010000082.1 coordinate 3,643, forward strand.
TTTGCATTGAGCGAGGCCTATCCTGATTTAAAGGCAAACACAAATTTTCTTGATTTACAGGCAAAGCTTAACGAGATAGAAGAAAACCTAGAGCGAAGCCGCCGATATTACAACGGTACTGTGCGTGAGAACAACACCTATGGCGAAAGTTTCCCCGGTGTGTTGTTTGCCGGAATATTCAAGTATAAGCATTTCGACTATTTTGAAGCAGACGAAGTAAGTCGCGAAAATGTAAAAGTGAGTTTTAACTAATAGAGCAGCTCGTGAAAAAACTGTTTATAGTTTTACTTGGGATTCTGTTTTCTATACAAGCATTTAGTCAGGGTTTTGAAGTAAACAAAGCCCATGTAGATATTTCCATAAATGCTGAAGGATACTTTGATGTAGTTGAGAATTACGACCTCACTTTTACCGAATACAAACACGGGATTTACAGAGATATTCAGACAAATTATGATTTGCTTACCGAAGAGAATAAGTCGGAAAAGCGGAAAATTAAAATCAGAGATATTGAAGTGCCGGGTCATAATTTTGATGCAGATCCTGACTTTGTTCAAAAGGTAAGCGATAACCTTCGAATAAAGATTGGCGACAAAGATAGAACGGTTATTGGCTCGCAGCATTACCAGATTAAGTATAGGGTTTACAATGCGTTTCTTTTTGAAAAAGATCAGATTCGGTTCTATTGGAATGTAAAACCAAATGGCTGGGACGCGGTTTTTAAGCAAATTGATTTTACGGTTCACCTTCCTAAAAATGTAGATATAGACCCTAAAAATTTCTTTGTCTATTCGGGACAAACTGGTTCAACTGAAGCGAGCAATGAATTTGATGTAAGTGTGGAGAACGGCACTTTTAAAGCAGAAAGCCGCGAGAATTTTTTTTCCTACATGGGGCAGAGTGTTACTGTATTACTCAATCTTCCGCTTGGTTCTGTTGCTGAAATAAAACCTTTGTGGCCTTTCTGGGCAAAGTATGGCTGGACATTCATTCTTGGTGCCTTGATCATTCTGTTTTATTTTATTTGGAAGAGGTATGGAAAAGACGATAGCGTAGTTGCTGCAATAAGTTATTTTCCACCAAAAGAAATGGATCCGGCAATGGCAGGTTTTTTAATAGATGATAGCGGCGATACGCAAGATCTTATTTCACTCATTCCATATTGGGGCTCACGAGGCTACCTAAAAATGGAAGAAATTCCCAAAAGTGGCTGGTTTGGAAGTTCAGATACCAGACTTATAAAACTTAAGCAGCTGCCTGCAGATTCACCGGTTTATGAGCGAACAGTATTCAACGGTCTTTTTGGTTCCTCAAATGAAATTCTGATAAGCAGCCTGAAAAATAAGTTTTATACGACAATGGGCACGGCTAAAAATAGTTTAAAAGACAAGGCACAGGTTTATTACGACCCTCGTGCAGCGCGGATTAAAATTGCAGTGATTGTTAGCCTGATACTTCTCTGCATTGGGCTATTTTTTCTCTTTCTGATTTTTTGGGGCCTTCTGGCAGCAATAGTGGTAATTCCCGTTTCAATTCTTCTTTTGGTTATGTCAACTCATCTTATAAAGAAAAATCAGAAAGGAAATGAGGTACTTTCTGAATTGAAGGGATTTAAACAGTTTATAAAAGTAGCCGAAGAGAATAAGCTCAAAATGCTTTTGCAAGAAAGTCCAACATATTTTGAGACCACAATGGCCTATGCGCTGGCATTTGGCATGTTTGACAAATGGGCTAAAAAGTTTGATGGCCTTAATTTACAGCCACCAGATTGGTACATATCGCCACCAGGTGCATTTACGATGAATCATTTTGCCAATTCGTTTTCAAGCTCTATATCGGCTGCCAAGTCAACAATGGTCAGCTCTCCTTCAAGCAGCTCATCGGGTGGCGGCGGGTCATCGGGTGGTGGTTTTGGCGGCGGTGGCGGCGGAAGCTGGTAAACGTGGTTGAAATTATTTTTTACGTTTTTTTGAGTGAATTCTTGCATGCGATCAAATGCATGTTGAATTTCTTAATTCATCTCCAGTTCTTCTATGTATCCATTCATTAAGGATAGATATTTCTCTGCGGAGCTCAACGCAGTTAATTTCTCACTATCAGTCGCAGCACTTCTCGCGCGGAGGCTGCTTACTTTTGCCCGAATATTGGCGCGGTAAGCTTTGTAATAAACGAAGAGCATGCGTTCATCCGGCGTGCTCATGGCAGTGAAGTGGCGGTTGTATGATTCCAGAAACAATTCTGAAAAGTCATCTCTTCCAGCAGCATCCAAATCCATGCATAGAAAAGCTATTTCATTCAAAACATCAATCTGCCTAAAATCGTCGTTGAATTCAATACAGTCAAATGGTACCGGCTCTGGCAACAAAAAGATATTTCTGGAATGTAAATCGCCATGGCAATCTCTGTAAAATCCATTTTTCAATCTTGCTGCTACCAAGTCAGAATGCAGCTTGATAAACTTGTCTGAAAAGGCAATTGCCCTATCAATCATTTCGACGTATTCTTTTCCTGATTGCACTGACGCATAGTCTCTTTCAGATTTTAAATCATTGAATTCATCTTGAATAGCCAAAGCATCTTTTTCGCGAATTACAGTTGTGCTTTTATGAAATGAAGCGATTTTATCGGCCAAATTTTCTATATCAGCCGGTTTTACTTTATTGGCAGCCAAAAGCCTATCCATTTGCTTTTCGCCATCGAGCTTAATCATTTTTACGGCGTAGTCTATTTCATTTCCGGTATCGCCTCCCAGATTAATTTTTTTTCCGTCTTCTCGAATAGGTAAAACCTCTAAATAAACATTGTCAGTAAGTCTTTTATTCAATTTAATTTCGCGCTCGCAGTAGTACTTTCGAAGCTCGGGAGTAGTGAAATTGAGAAATGAATACTTCATTGGCTTTTTGATCTTGTACACAAAAGCATCGCAAAGAATTACCCACGAAATATGCGTTTCTATTAATTCCCTTTGCTCAGTTCGTTCCGGAAATTCACCACAGTCTAAAAGTTTATTGATCTCCTGACGTGTCATTTTTCAAGTTTAAGGTTGTCACCGCCTTTTCAAGCATTTCATCAATATTGTCGTTGGTTGATTGCAGTATTAAATGTGGTTCAGACAGCGGTTCGTTCTTTTGACTAATCATTCTATACACTTCGTAATCAGCTTCGCTATAAGGTCTTTCTTTTTTCAACCTTTCCTTGATTATCTCTTCATCGGCTTTCACTTCGATAAAAAATACGGTGGCCGTTCCCTTTGCTTCGTTGATGAATAAATCGCGGGTTTCCTTTTCGTGAAAAGTTGCATCGAGCACAAGGTCGTTGTTCTGCTCCATGGCTCCCTTCATCACTTTAAGCATTTTCTCATAAACCGCTTTTTTCTCTTCTTTAGAATAATCACTTTTTTCAAAAAGCTCTTTTCGCACACGGTCGCTGTTTACGTATCCGGCATGAATTCTATCTGCCAGCCGCGATGCAAAATAGCTCTTTCCCGAACCCGGTAAACCAAAGACGATTACTATCATTGATTCTGCTTTTTAGGATGATTAGTTAAGATACCTCTAAGATCGGTATTAATATTACTAAAGTTTCGCAGGAGCTATTGTGTTGATAATTAACATTGAAAAGTTAAAAAGTGCAGCATTTTTATTACTTTAAGATTCTGAAAAACAGTATCTTAAAGGCGTAATTCCAAATACGTAAAAATGCTGCAATCCAAAGATATTAAAAATTTGTCAGAGCTGACTACTT
>NZ_JAAGVY010000083.1 GCF_010686655.1 Cryomorpha ignava
TGGTAATTTTATTTCAAATCTACTCTCTGGCTTAATAGCATACTCGTTTTTTCAAAAGAAACCAGCTATAAAATATGAAGCCGATTTTAACACGCTGCCACAACTATTTTAGAATCGAACTCAGGTTATAAATAAAATGAGTGGTTTCGAGCGGAATAATCTCAGTTTGGATTGAATTCCCAACGCTTGGTAGTTTATACGACTATCACTTTATTGACGGATGAAAGTAGCTAAGGATGCTGAGAATTATGCAGAATTAAGCAAAGAATTGAAGTCCATTTTGGAATCAACCTTACGCTCCGGAAGCCACCATCCCGCTTAACATACTCATAGATTGGCCTAAGTTTCGCATAAACAAAAAAGCGTCATGAGTTTCAAATAGAGTAAAATTATTTGTGAATTTTATGTCATTATTAGTAATTTTTAACTACATTGTAATCATAACTAAATATTCCTCCTCATGAAAACTACTCTACAAACAAGCCTTCGCGCTAATAGCGTGAAAAATTTTAGTCAATTTTTGCCATTTGCCATTTGCCAAACTAAAAAAGATTGATGTAAAAATTCTCACTTTTATATTATTCTTTTTTACAGCTAGTTTTATCCAAGCGCAAACTCAATCAGCCTTTTTTGAACAATGGGCTCATGAAAGAGGTGAGCAACAATTCTATCTTTCTGCTAAATCAATTACAGATGCAAACAAAAATGTGTTTGTGGCAGGTGCTACTATAAATGAAAATGGAAATTATGATATGCTCGTGACCAAATATAATCCAAATGGTATTGAAATTTGGAGCACTCTATATGATGGTGATTTTCAAGGAAATGACTACCCATTAGATCTAAAATTAGATACCCAAAACAATCTTTTCGTAACGGGAAGCGCACAAAATGGTTATAATTTCGAAAATGATTATGAAGCCATTTTATTGAAAATTAATGTGAATGGTAGTATATCATGGATACGTAAGTTAGATGGTGTGCAAGCTGGCCCTGATATTGGAACCACTCTGGATTGTGATGCATCAGGAAATGTTTATTTTGCAGGAGCCACTTCGGCAAATTCTTCGTTAGACTATTTTATTTCTAAGTATTCAAGTTCAGGAGTGTTACAATGGACTAATACTTATGATTATCAAAACTTGTATGATGGAGCCTTGAAACTAAAACTTAATGGCTCGTACATTGTAGTTTCAGGAATTAGTCAGTCATATACAGGTCAAAACCCACCAGAGTTGAGATGGGAAATTGCAACATTGAGAGTGTCTGCTACAAACGGTCAAATTTTAGGTTCTTTAAGAACTGGTGGTAGTGATGAAGGAATGAATACTTTAACTGATTTAGAAATTGATACCAACGGAAACATATATCTATGTGGTTCTGTACACAATACGGGAACAGGACTTGATCTAAAAATTGCAAAATTAGACGATGATTTAAATATTGAGTGGGTAACAGAATACAATGATCCGTCAAATGGAAATGATGAAGCTGAATCTTTGATTTTAGACGGTAATGGGAATGTGTATGTTACCGGACATGTTAGTAACGCGGACGGTAATAAAGACATAATAACGTTAAAATTAAATTCAAATGGTGTTACATTATGGAATGAACAATATGATAGCGGCTATAATAATGATGACAAGGGTATAAGTATTGCTCTGATTAATGATGAACCCGTAGTTGCCGCCACCAGTTATATTATTTCTAATAACGACTATCAACTCTTACATTACAACACATCTGGAATTGTTCAAAATAAAATCAATTTTAATGGTGCTTTCAATGGTGACGATAGAGCTATTGCAGTTGCAACAGATTTGAATGGAGACATAGTGGTAGTTGGCCAATCTCAAACTGACATTGCGGAGTTTAATTACACTACAGTAAAATATAGTATTTCAGATTATATTGATCCTTGGTATTCTCAAACAATTTCTTCAACAAAGTACATTACACCAAATAAAGGACAGCTTTTAAAAACAAATTTTCAACCAACTTCTCAAGTACAGTTTATTAATGATAACGACTATCCTGTAAGCTACATTCAAAAGGATAAAATTTCTTATGTTTTCACTAAAAGTGACGACACAAGTTCGCAAAAATTTAATTCGGCACATGCCGACACGTCTGTTAATTGGGTAGTTACAGATAGTCTGTGCAGAGTGGATATGGCATTCTCCAACGCGCGCAGTCAGAAATTCCAACCAATTTCCATAAATAGGTATTATGAAAATTATTTTTTAAGCCACTTTGATTCAAAAAGAATCCAAACCAATAATAAGGCAATTGCATTTGGAATTTGGGAAAATATTGATGCTACTATAACAAATGAAGAAAGTGGACTTGGTATTGGTTTTGTGTGTAACCCAGGTTTTAAACAATCAGCATTAGATTGGACATATCAAGGGGCTGATTCTATAGCAGCTAGTAATGGAACAACACTTACAATTTATTCTCCACTAGGCACGCTCACTTACGAATTAAACCAGGCTTACCAAGTAAACAATAACGGACAATATGTTGCACTTTCGTGGACTCCGTCTTATCAAATAATAAATAATCACGTTAAGCTCTCATTAGGAACCTTTGACACAACAATTCCACTTGTTTTAACTCAAAAGAAAGCAGTTACTGCTGCAGGTAGTGGAGGCGGTATTGGTAATTTAGAATGGAGTACATTTTATGGTGGGTCAGAACAGGAAGTGTTTTATGATATGGCAACTGATTTTGATGGAAATGTTTTTGTAAGCGGACAATCAAAAAGCAGTAATTTTCCTGTTACTACCGGAGTCGTGCAATTTACCCATGCCATGAATTTAGACATAGTTGTAACTAAATTTAACAAAACTACGCTTACTAATGAGTGGGCTACTTATTACGGTGGTTCGGCTGTTGATAGAGGATATGGCATCGATGTCGATAATGAAAATAATGTTGTATTCTCCGGTTATTCCAGCTCAGATAATTTTCCCATTGAAAATGAAATACAACCTAATGGTGCCAACAATGCAGCTGTTATCAAATTAAACCCTTCAGGTTCCACCCGCCTCTGGGCAACTCAATTTGGCCCATTCGATTTTACTGTCTCTAATGATGTGGGTGTCGATATGGATGGCAATGTTTATGCTGTTGGTCGGAGTTTTGGCGACATAGAAATTTATAATCAGGATGGAACAACTAGCTATAACTCTGGAAGTGGATTTATACTGAAAATCGCACCATCAGGAGAAGCTTTATGGTCAACGATGTTTGGGCATCAAGCCTTCTGCGAAATCAAAGGTATAGCTGTTGATATTAATAATAACAAATATATTACTGGTGCGTCTCGCCAACCAGCTTCTCAAATTGGCACAAACCCTAATTACTCTGGTACTTTTGGTGGTGGATTTGGCGATGCCTACATAGCAAAATTCAATGAAGATGACAACCTATCTTGGAGTTCTTGGTATGGTGGTAATCTAATTGAGGAAGGTGAAGATATTGCGGTTAGTCAAAATACGGGAAATGTAGTTTTCGTAGGGGGAACAATGAGCTCGAGTGGTTTTCCTACTTTAAATCCCCTCGATGAGAATAGCACATTTGGCGGTTCTATTGATTCCTCTCCTATTTTTGGCACGGATCATCATGGTGATGGTTTTATTGCCGAATTTGCTTCTGATGGCACCCATCTTTTCGGTTCTTATTTTGGAGGGCTGAATGTTGATGCTTGCCTTACCGTAGATTATGATGCTTACAATCAGATTTATGTAGGTGGTTACACAGTTAGTTCTGCAGATGCTTGGCTTACTAGCACTCAAGGAAATATTAGTGGTCTTTTCAACCAAGCCAGCTTTAATGGAATAGGAGACGCTTTCATTGCAGCCATCAATCAAAGCAGACAACTTGTTTGGGGCAGTTACTTTGGTGGTGGTTATGGTGATGTAGCTTATGGAATTGCTACTGCACCTAATAATAAGCTCTATATGACTGGGTGGACAGAGAGTGTGGGCGGTGGCTCCAACAGCTTCCCCTTATTAGATCCTACAGGTGAGGATGATTATTTTGAAGGTCAACTTAACCTAATTAACGATTTTGAAGGAGAAATTGGCGATGGATTTGTTGCTCGATTCAATATTCAGCCTTTAACTCTAGTTGTAAGTGTTAAAACCCTTTCACCATTCAAAGACGAGATTGCCATTCAGCCAAATCCGAATAATGGTAACTTTACTCTTAGGAGCAAATCAGAAGGAGAATCTAAAATCAGTATTTTCTCCTTAGACGGGAAGAAGGTTTTTGAAGATACTCTAAGTGATTTCGGAGAATCCCATCGAATTTCTGTGCCAAATTTACAATCTGGAATCTACATTCTCACGATTGTTACTGAAAAACAATCATACTTTGGTAGATTTTCAAAGCTGTAATTATGAAAATTTATTTATATCTTTTTATTATCGTAAGCTCATTCATTTTTAATGAATCTGCGAAAAGCCAAGACTTCGAAATTTTCGATAACTTTTCTACACATACAAATGAGGCTTTAATTCATTCCGTTGCATTAAATGACAGCACTATTATCGTTGTAGGGTCTCATGTTATTCTCAAAACAAAAAACTATGGCCTTACTTGGGTTCCTACAATTATCGATGGAATTCTTAATCAAGTAACCTTCCCAACAGATAGTGTGGGTTACGCTGTTGGGTACAATAGCCTTATAATGAAAACAATAAATCAAGGTAATACATGGAGCGCCCTAAATACGGATGTTATTGAGAATACACATACAGCTTTTACCGTAGAGTTTTTAAACATTGATACTGGCTTCGTTGCTCTTGCAAACGGCCCTGGTTACGCCTTTTTATCTACACATGATGGTGGAGACACTTGGCAAAACGCAGATTTTGGAACTGTTTACGGTCGTGCTAAACTGCAAATAGTTAATGATTCAACAGTGTATGCACTCCCTTATGACAACAAGTTTTATAAATCAACTGACTACGGCGAATCTTGGGAAGCCATATTTCTTCCCGAAAATACCGGTAGTTCAAGGGATATGCACTTTTTTAATAAGGATACAGGAATAGTTGCTATACGGGAGTTTTCTTCAAGTTGTGGGAGTAATTATTATTTGGCCACGACATACAATGGTGGTGAATCTTGGACAAATCAATATTATTCTTGCACAAATTTTAGAGCCTTTGAATTCCCAAATAATGATGTGGGATTTTCAATTGGAACTTATTTCTCAGATAGTGGTGTTAGAACTTTTTGGAGAACTATTGACAGTGGTGATACATGGGAAGAGTTAGAATACCCAGTAGGAGAAACTCATTTTGGGTCAAGTTGTATGGCAACATGTATTACTTGTGTAAATCAAGATACTTGTTACATGCCAACCAATTATGGAACAATAATTAAAATGACCAATGCGAGTGGTGGCTTGACTGCTGTGGGAGACAATGACTCTAATTCTGAAAATCAACTATTGGTTTACCCAAATCCCAACAATGGAAATTTTTCGTTTAAAAGTGATATAAATGAAATAGCAAATATTAAAATTTACTCTATAGACGGCAAAAAGGTATATGAAGTTGATCAAGTTGAACTGGGACAACACCTTCAAATATCCGTTTCAAATCTTAGTTCAGGTATCTATATTTATACGATTAAAACTGAGAACGAAATGTTCAATGGTAAATTTGCAAAACAATAGCTATGAAGATTTATACATCATTACTAATAATTATCCTATCGGTTAGTTTGTCAAAATCTTAAAAGCAAATCTTACAGCCTTTATTGACAGATTTTACAGTGTGTGATGAGAAAATGGAAGCGAATTTTAATATGAAAGACCTATATTTACAGGTATCTAAATAAAGACTTATGGATATTCAATTAGAAAAAGCAGCAATTATTAAGCGCTTTGAGCAAATAAACGATGAGTACCTGGTAAAGGCATTTAAGAATTTATTGGATTATGCCTTGAGGAAAGAAGAGGAGGACGCAATGTTGGAGGCATCTATTAGTAAAGGGTTATCACAATCTAAAAATGGAGAAGTAAGGCCTCATAATGAGGTAATGGAAGGCTTGAGGCAAAAGTATAAAGAATGAGTTATCAGATAAAGTGGACTGATGAATCAGAATTTACGCTCAATAAAAATCTTGAATATTTATCAGAGAAATGGGACTTGCTAACGATAAATAATTTTTTAAACGAGGTGGATGCGGAGATCGATAGGATTGCATTGAACCCTAAATTATATGGCGTACATAACAAGCTTGAAAAGGTTCACAGATGTGTTATTAATAGGCATATCACACTTTTCTATAAAATAGTTTCATCTGAAAAGATTGACTTATTGACATTTTGGAACACGCATCAAGACCCAATAGAACTCAAGGTATGAGAGTTTCTTCTTTTTAGAAATTTCTAAGTAGCCGAATAAAATCAGGATTTCAGCTAGATTATGGTAATCTCGGCTCCGCAGGGTATCAACCCTGCGGCATTCGTTTTTAGACCGCGTGGTCGATACTCCGCGAATTATTCCCTATCTTAGATTAATGCGACAAGGTGAAAAACAGTCCATAAAGTTAAATAAGACTTACTTTTTAACACCAACGGTTGTCTCTTGGATAGACTTATTCTCAAGAAAAGAACTTAGATATATTGTGATCACTTCGCTTAAATATTGCATTCAAAACAAAGGCCTGAATGTTTATTGTTATTGCATAATGACAAACCATTTGCACCTCATAGCTAACTGCAACGAGCCTTTTCAATTGAGTGACACAATCAGAGATTTCAAAAGACATGTTGCCACCGAGTGCTTTAGGTGGATTTTACATAACCCCGAAAGCAGGAAAGAATGGATGTTGCCAATCTTTGAAAGTGCTGGAAATAATGATTCTAAAAACAAATCAGTGAAGGTTTGGCAAACTGGTAACCAAGCGATAGAACTTTACAACTCAGAATTTACATGGACTAAAGTTTTGTACATACACAACAATCCGGTAAGAGCGGGATGGGTTAATAAACCAGAAGATTGGATTTATAGTTCTGCGAAAAATTATGTTGAAGAAGAATCGATATTGCCTGAAGTAATCAGGATTAACCCACCGCTGAACTTTAAGAACAAATTTTGATTTTAGCGGGGTTGATACCCGAGGAGTATCCACCCGACCAACTACACCGCCTGATTTTCCAACTCACCAAAGCTTGTTAACTTTTCTGGTATGTCTATATTCCCAGGGAAGAGTTCAAAAAGTTTGTTGACCGGATGATCGGCGATTTTGCCAAGCACGGCAGTAAGCCAGGCCATAGGTTCTAC
>NZ_JAAGVY010000084.1 GCF_010686655.1 Cryomorpha ignava
AACAATTGATTGTGTTGCAATATTGTTTTGAATATTAATCTCGTAAGCTGCAATTAGAGTATCTTGTAAATTAGTTGCTATTTCTTTTTCAAAAGTGCCAAAATCAAATACTTTAGCACGATAGTCTCCAAAATCAATCAAATCAACTTTTCTATTCATTCTTTCATATAATACTTCACCATTTTTATTAGTAATAGTCACATTCATAGAAACTAACTGTAATTCTTTTTGTGAAGTTTGGAATGATGCTCTTACTAACCAGCTATTTTGCTTTCCTGACTTTTCAATGATTACAAATGGGAAAGCACGAAGCTTGTAATCCTTTACAATTTTAAATTCAATCTGATAATCGGCTTTATTCAATTGTCCTTTATTGACAGATTGATAAATCATCATATCTCTTTTCACCCAACAACCTGAAAGTAAAAATATAATCAAAAGTGGTACAATCCTTTTCATCTTCTGAGTGTCAAAGGGGCAAACAAATAGTAATTCGTAAGAGTATATTTATAGCCAACCAACGGTACGAAAGCCATTCTCACTTTTCCTGCCCATTTGTATGTTTGTAACGCGATATCAGCACCATTTTTGAAGCTTTGTCTAATACTTCTTGCTGAAGATATTAAAGCACGGTCTGCAGCTAAAGTTCTTGTGTTAAATACGGCTCCCCTTGCACCATCTGCTCCTTGATTGTAGTATGCAACATCATGTTGATAACCTGCTTCGCCAAGCGGTGTTTGCGGGACATTGCCGTTTGCTCTCGTTACGACTGGGTCAGCATTTCCATTGGGACCAATATATTCATCATACCATCCTTCTTGATAATTATTTTCGTATTGCGTTTGTTTTTGAGCGGGCGTTAAATTATTTCGGTTATTAGCTCGTATTTGATCGAATAACCCGACACCATCACTAATGTTTGCCAATGCGCCTATACTATATCCTATATTTTCAATAGTGGAATTTCCTTCCTTACCCAAATATCCCCATTCATTTTGAGTAAAATTATAAGAAGCTGCACCGAAACTAATATTAACATCCGTTTGACCTTGGGTAACTATGTTCATTCCCAAACTGTTCGTAAATGAACCTGTCATTATAGAAGCGGTATTCGCAAAAGGAATTCCAGAAGTTGCAACTGCATAAGATGCCGCGCCTGACAACCCACCAACTACTGCACCACCAATCATGTATCCCCAAGTTTTTCCTGACTGAAAATCCCAATTACCTGGATTATAAGATTGGTTAGCCGTAGAACCACCAATATACGCACCTATTGCCGCACCAATAATAACTGGAATCCAAACAAACTCCCCATCCGGATCCACATACATCACCGGATTATTCCCCATCGCCAGATACGGATTGTGGAACTGCTCGGCAGGATCGGGCAACAACCACCCCTGTAAGACTTTTCCGTTTGCAAGCTCGATCCGATACGCGATAATTACGACAAAACTGGATTCTTTTGGCACAATTTTTAGTAACGATGACGGATTTTCATAATATGCGAGTTTTCAACATCCCATATTTTTCTATTTCGGCTGGAAACATCTTTACCCTATCATTAACTCATCTCTGCAGTTCTGCCCCAATTATTAAGGTGTCTGCATTGTAAGGATAGGTTTTTATAATTTCTTCATCTTTTTCAATTAGCTTCCTTTTTTGCAAAGTCTTAATCACTTTTTTAGGAATTTCATCACATTCAATGGTATAAATAATGGGTCTGTGTCCATATTTACCTATCTTCATTTTTGCAATAAAACTGCCCAAGTAATAACTCTTTCCTGCTTCAAATTCAAAATATCCGAAATATTGGTGTACCGGGTTGTTTATTGATTCTACAATCGCTGACCCACCAAAGTAAAATATTTGATATTTACCAGGTGGCAAATTCTCAATTATTGAATAGCGCTGCTTAAATACTGATAGAAGTTCCGAGTAATAAATTGTACCTGTTTCAACATTGACAAGTGAAAAAACTATACCGAAATCAATTCCTGCTATTCCATCGATTCCTTTCCCGGAAGCTGTTACCGAAACACCGTTTTGCCCAAGCAATGAAAAGCTAAGTAAACTGCTAAAAAATATAGAGATAATGATTTTCATAATTATCTAAACCAATTGTAACCAAAGAGATTTAGATACTTAGGCCGGAATTGTTGTCCTCTATTATGATATGAATTAAAATTCCTAAAGTTGAAGTAATTGTCAGTATATGGCCTATTTGAATAAAATGTAGCACTCCCTACTTTGTTCAAAGTAGTAAAAGTATATACACCTTTATTCTGCGAAGGCTTACCCACCTGCCCTATATTTTCAAGCCTAACATTTCTAACTTCTATGATTTTATTTCCATGTGGAACATCCACTTCATAGGTGTACATATCGTTTACTGGATCATAAGTTTCGGTAATATATGGATTGTTTTCAAAGTTTGTGCTTTTGTCAACTGAGGTTGAATTCGATTTATCATCATAAGTGCCATCTTCATTTAACTGCAAAGCAACTTTATAAGGATTAAATTCAACTCTTGGGTCATAATACCCACCAAGACCATAATTCCATCCACCTGAACCATAACCAACAAAGAGACCTACTCCTCCCTTTTCATTCCCCACGCCAATTCCTGCGCTCACACCCCAACTATATCCAACATGTTCACTGTGAGTAAGGTCATAGGTGGATGCAACATTGCCACCGGTATTCAGAGGGCCAAAGGATGCATAAACTCCAGCACTGGTGGTAGTTGTTGCTGTTTGCTGTTTAAAATTATAGTCCACGCTTTGTGTAACTGCGGCTCCCGCTCCAAAGCCTGTGCCCCCAACCCTATATCCGACTTCTCCATACGTTCCAATTGAAAATCCATCACCCCATCCAAAGTACAATCCGCCGCCTACACCTAAACCAATTGGCGTAAAATTTACTCCAATGCTGAAACCTTGTTTATTTATACTCCAAGTAATAAACTCCCCATCCGGATCCACATACATCACCGGGTTATTCCCCATCGCCAAATACGGATTGCTGAACTGCTCGGCAGGGTCGGGCGTAAACCACCCCTGTACGACTTTTCCGTTTTCAAGCTCGATCCGATACAAAATAATGACCGTTACTTCGTCATTTTCCGGTAGCACCCTTAACGGTAAAGCGGGTTTTTCATAATATGTGAGTTTTCTATAGCCCATTCTTTGCTATTCCGGTGGATATATCTGCATTCCTTCCATTGTTTCGACTGGTGGATAAGGAATATTAAAATCTAAATTTTCCAAATCCTGAAGGCTCAAGTCATAGCGTTTCAATATCAAATAATCATTCTTGATTTCAGTCCACAATGAGTCTTCAAAGACCGCTTTGTCAAAAAAGAAGAACGAAATAGTGTCCGCTGGTAACTCATCTATTTCTTCCGACCATGGCTCGCGTTTATCTATAAAAAATTTAGCACCATGTCCAAGAATAGTGGCATTCGGTTTTTGGATAGGCAACGTAGTGTCAGGATACTGTATTTCAGAGAATTTATCGTAGCCCAAGAAATATATCATCTGCGACGATTGGTTGATTATTGTTATAGTATAAAATTTTTCTACAAAAGGATTCTTTTCGCAGCTGCCTGATATTAGAAACAAGCCAATAATCAAAATAGGGATTATTTTTTTCATGATTCAGAGTTTAGCGACTTAACGGATAACGTGTCTCGAAAGGTGTCCAATCAACGTCAAATTCATCTTCAAAATATTTTCTCGCGAACTTATTTGCTCTGATCTCTGTCCATTCTGCACCTGATGCACTTGGGATGCCTATACCAAAAAGATAAAGTGGGCCGAACAAGCGGCTATCGAAAGTATGGCCGTATTCATGCATGTACAAAGGATCTCCAGGGATTCCCTTTTCCGAATTTCCAGTAACATATTCCTGAAAATTCTCTTCGATCTCTGATCTTATATCGATGTTAATAAAATTCCCAATAGATACCCCTTGTCTGTTGTCGGTGTTCTCCTTGGTAGAAAATGTTGCACCGCCCAAAAAGTCAACCCTATCTACTCCATTATATGCGTTTCTCACTTGACTGTATCCGTGACCGATTGTGGTTTGAGGTAGCTCCCAGCTAAACCGGCTTATACCCTGCCATGTTTGACCAAAAAAGTTCTTGTTCTCGTCAAGGTAAAAATTACCAGCAAATTGCTTCCCTGCGTTGCCAAGTTGCGTCCAATCTCCAGTATTTATACCTGTCTGGATACCATCTGCTACACCGAAGACGGTAGTTGCACCATAAACTATTCCCGCACCTTTTATTACTGTTCCAAGTATAGGGACACCTAAGCCATACATGACTCCTGTAGATATAACTGCACCAGCAACAAAACCAGCTCCAAAGGCTGTAATACCATCCCCGAAGTTATCAATGTTCCCGTTAGATGCTTGGATGCCCAGATTCACACCACCGAACACAACACCCGCTATCAAAGGCACCATCCAAATAAACTCCCCATTCGGATCCACATACATCACAGGGTTGTTCCCCATGGCCAAATACGGATTCGAGAACTGCTCTGCAGGATCGGGCGTAAACCATCTTCCAACCTGCGGGTCATAAAACCTAGACCCAAAATCAAACATCTCTAACCCGGATGAGGTCTGAGAAAAGAACTCACCAGTTTGGAGCTCTTTACTTGTATATTTATTCAAATATTCATCAGAGTGATCCAGTCCGTCTATTGACAAACCATACGGATAGTAGTGATTAATCTGACGCGTTTGACCACGCATATAAGTGATTAAGAAATTATCGAATGAGACATTAGAAGCACTTCCATTACTTACATAGGCATGTAGGTATCCATCCTGGACCACAGGAATATTCTCTTCTAGTAAATCTTTCAACTCATTTGGATCTGTAACCCTTTTGGCTCCGCTACCCGCGGGTAGCAAATTCATATCGTTGTCATATAACATCCAGACGAGGTAACCAAACGGTTTACTAACGTCAGTTGTATCAAAACTACTCGAGAAGAAAGAACCAATCGCAGTGCTGTATTGATTACCACCCGCAGCCAAATCAATAAGCTGACCTTCGGTAAGTCGCAGTACACCGGAGCCGGATGCTGCAAGTGCCAACAGTACTTCATTTACGAGCATATTTAAATTGTCATACGTCGCACCCGGTGCATCTTCTGTATAAAAATAATCGGTGCGAAGAGAGACCTGATCACCTCGACGTACAGGCATAACTATACTTGGCCCTATTTCGGTGCCATTTGCAGCACTTAAAAGAGCAATTTTCTCGTTTAGCTCTGCAGATCCATCAACGGGATAACCTGTTGGCAAATCCTCTGCTGTCTCACCCACGTTATCGAAATTCCTTTCTTCTATTTCTCTATGAGCTTCTTCCAGAGTGGATAAAAATTTCTCTGTGTAATAAGCGTTTTCTTCAGTTAGCACCACGCGTACGTTTCCTAAATAGTCTTTTATGAAGTAATCATAAACAAATTCTGTATCGTTGTCAGCCTCTGGGGGTGTAGGCCTTATAACTCCTTCCGGGTGATAGATCATAACCAGCTCACCGTTTTCATAAAGAAAATTGCCGATGTAATCTTTTTTGGTGATAGCAGATTGGCATGGCAAAGGATCACAATCATCCGTAATTGTTCTTTTTTGCAGTTTGTTTCCCGCAGCATCATAAATATATTGAATGTCATAAGCAGCATAAGAAGATTGCCAAACCCTTCGGGGCAGACCCAATAGGTTATATTCCATCAATACATCCTTATTTTTGTCTTCCTGCAATCTACCGCTTTCGTCATAAACGTATTGCTCTACAAGACTTGATTGGTCAACAAAGTGCTTACGCTGAGGTGTAAAACTACCCTCTCCACTATCGTTTATAGCTTCGGGTAAATAGCCATTGTTTTTATAAGTATAGGTTAAATCATCCATTTGAGTTGGGTAGGGATAACTGGTTGGTGTTATAGCTCTATTTCGTTTTAAGCGCATAATATTGCCACCCAGATCGTAATTTAAATTTTCATTGTAATAATTCAAATTTACATTAAAATTTCCTGGGTCGGAAGGTTGTCCCGACCCCCTATAAATTAGACTACAGTTAAAGTTTGAGATTTGTTGAATAATTGTCTTTAGGTTTTTTTTAGGCATTGGCAAGTCAAGTAATCCTACCTGACTTGCTTACCCATTTTACTTTC
>NZ_JAAGVY010000085.1 GCF_010686655.1 Cryomorpha ignava
TTGCATTTTGGGTACTGCTCAAGTGGGAGGGGTTAAAGGTATCCCAATCTACAACATATTTTTGATAAGCAGTAAGTGCATCATCAGTTATAATCTGACGGTAAAACAATAAGTTATTCCCTTTAAAGCCCCGATGAATATGTCGGGATTCATATCTCTAAAGATTTTTTTCAAAATCTAAGAGCTATTGAATCGTAATTCTCATAAGCGAGCTTGCCTGCTTCATCATTGTGTACAAAGAGTTTTCCTTTTAGATTATAGACTTCGGGATTGGGAAAACCATCGCTATCACCGTACCGCATAATTTGGCGTTTGGTAACGGCTTCTTGATAAGATAAAAGTCCAGCCTTCATTATTTCAAATTTCAGGTTTGAATAACCTGATTCTAATCAAAATTTTCTTGTTTATTCTAGGAGTGTCAGATTTGTCGAAAGTTTTATGCGGAAATTGATTTGGAAGCAACATGGCAATCTGTGATTATCCGATTTAAGCTTATTACCTTTTTTATTAGCGATTCTATGATAAAATTGACAATCACATCATACGTAAGTACTAATTCTAATATTCATTTTTTAGCTTTGAAATTGACAATCCTTGCACGATTAATTCCCTCATAGTAATTCGCTCATGTGCAAATTTTTCGATAAAATGATAATAAAACCTGTAAATCTTAGTTCCGAATAGTGGATAATCAAGCTCGGTAAGTGGATATATGAACTCACTCAATTCAATTCTCATATCATTACCGAAGGTGAACTGAACTTTGTATGGATCTCCTTTGTAGTAAAAAGTGGTTTCGCGCCAGCCTTGATCTACTGCATTTTTCAAAAAGGTGAACACATCTCTTTTATTTTCATCATTAAAAGCCAAGTCATCATCACCATAATCAGTATTTATTGAATCTTGAACTATTTTGATTTTGTGAATTACTGATAAATCCATAACAATGTAAAATCCTGACCATTTGTCACTAGTTGAATAAATCCCGATTCCTTCTAGATTCCCATTATCGCGTATGTTGGCATGTACCTTAGCAGTGCAGGTTTCTTCTCCTAAAATTCTTATCGACGCATTCTCTATCGAAGGGGAATGTTTGATAAAGAGGGTCTGCATCCACAACATCCATGAGTTTTTCATAACTTAAAAAGCATTGGATTATCACCTCCTGGACTTTGAAATCCTTCCTGCATGTGACTAATATCTTTAGAAGCTTCACCAGACGCGAGATAGTACCCGAGCGTTGCCCCAACAATACCTCCTATCAAAGCACCGACGGGCCCTAGTACCGCTCCATACATTGCAAATGTAGCACCCAACATAAATGCACCAGAAAGTCCCATGGCTTCAGACATGATGGCTTCAGGCTTGTTTTCGGCTTTTTTAATGCGGTCAGCGGCAAAATACAAATCTAAAACAATACCTGCCCAACCAGCGCCCCTGATGACTTTCCTGTAAGCTGTAAATTTATCTACTCTCACATTTGTTCTGCCGAGATCTTTCTTGCCAGCCAATATTTTCTCTGTAGTTCTTACAGATTCATTAAAGGGTTTCTGTTTTTCCGCTAAAGCTCTCCCAAGAGGTGAAGACTTCTCTCTGACAATACCTAGATTATTTTGTCTGTTAAAGACCGCTTGGTTGGGGTTTTCCTTGAAAGTTTCCAAGTCGGCCTTATAGTTATCGATATATAATTCTTTTCTCAACTCCAAATCTCTTCCTAGACCTTCACCAATTTGACCAATCCCGGCCGAAATTCCACCTGGAAATAATCGTCCGTCGTCTTGAACTTCCAAACTTTGCCGTTCCCCATTCTCCGTGAGCGAAAAGAATCCATTATTATCGAAGAAGGCTGTAGCACTATTAGTCGTAATTCTTCCTTCAATTATACCATCAATACTATGAATTTGGATATCTACATTTTCCGCACCAGCATCATTAATCGCTTGATTCGCTACTTTATCAAAATCCTTATTCCCGCTGTCAAATTTTGGTGCCCCTTCCTCCTGCAAGCCGTCAATATCAACTTTACTAATAGGTTTATTCCCTGCATAGTTGTATGAAGAGTAAAAGGGATAATCTTCCGCAATAGGATCAACACTAACAAACCGACACAACCAAGGAGCATAATACCTCTGCCCATATTCATAAAGCCCACTCTCTTCGTCTTTCTCCTTCCCATTATACCGATACCGTTTATATTGAAATCCTCCAAAACTCGTCTCACCAAAAGGATAATACTCTTCGCGGTTTATAAGTGTCCCAGTAGTCTTCAGCACAGCCGTACTATTATTTAAATGGTCTCCAACAATATATTTAATCGCTGGTGTATCGTCATCCACATTGTTTCCAACACGAATGGTAGCAATCAATGCACCGTCATCAGAGATTTTAATCGTATTAAAAAACCTATTGTTATCAATACTGCCACCCACAGTCTTGGTATAAGTAGTCTCAAACATCCCACCATCCACCCTTCGACTCCGCTCTGGGCAGGGATAAAAAGTAACAACAATTTTATTCCCTTTTCGAGTGTGTTTCTTTATCCTGTCTCCTTGAGCGTTATAAAAATAATTGGTGTAAACAAAAGGCGTAGAACTACCGGCCTGATTCTTAAAAACAGCTAGCTTATCATTCGCTCCCCATTCATAATATCTGCTCTGACCTTCTTTTGTTAAGCTGCAGTATGGGTCATAATTACTTCCATAAGTGGTGCTATTTACAGTGAAGCTCTTCAACTTGTTATCTGAGCTGTCATACGCTGGTTTTAGTATTGACATCTTGATTATAAATACACTAACTCAATCCCTTCTTTACTTTTCATCAATCGGTAACTCTATGATTTTTAAATCTTCCTGAAATCCATATCCTACAGCTGGTGTTAGTCTTCTTATTTCTTTTATAAGATTTGTGTCCACAACTGCCGAGTTCATTCGAGCATTCTGAATTAATGAATCTAATATTTCAAAATCATCATTCATTAGCATTCTATTCTGAACAATTCCGTCATACAAGTCAGAAAAGGTTATATCATATTTGGGATCTTCAAAAACTAAGTGATAGTTACTCAGTATTTGATCGTACGCATTGATTTGCAAAGGATCAGAATTTATAAGAATATCATTTAACTCACGATAGCGGGGAAACTGCCAATTATCTATAGATCTAGCACTTCCCGAAACAACTGTGTTCCATTCATTTTCCTTGGATACCAACCCATTGTAAACATAGTAACGTATTCCTCCCTCAGTTAATCTTTGACGAACATCTAAACAATTTAAAGAATCTAACAAATGATGTATCCGGGAAACCATTGAAAAATAAAAAACATTGTTCCAGCTTTTGTGATTAACCACTATTTTGAACTGAAGCCTACCCTCATCATCCTTACCAATTTCAGGACTCGTTTGAAAAAAATTTTCAGGGAAATAATTTTCCATTTTTTTAGGTATGTCTTCGCACTTATTTTGACCTGAGCAAGATGAAAAGGTAAATATTAAAGGTATAAGGAGTAAATATTTCATTTTGTACTTTCTTTATAGCCATCTGGCTTTTGATCAATAATTTTAAACTCTCCATTATTTTCTAACTCAATAGCTCTGAGATAATCTCTAAACTGGCGAATAATAGCTGGATCAATAGTTTTCGAATTACGATAACAACGCGCAACGAGTGAATCCAAAACCCGATTTTCAAATTGATGAATTACTTTATTAGTTGTTATATCCATATAAACATCAAAAAAGGTTAAGTTAAAGTCTTCGTCATTTGTTTCTCTATAATACATACCTAATAGGTCATCGTATATCCAATAATTGGAAGGGTCAACTTGATTTAATATATAATAATTCATGTTTCTATATGAACGGCTCATCCACTCATTATTTAAAAGTGGCTGGCTGCTACTTAGTGATAACTGGACTGGTGATGTTAAATGGTCACCTGACGAAGAGTAAATTATAATTTCCATTATGGAATATTCATGACCATTTATATTTCCCAAGTAATTATTTGATTCTAATAAGTGGTAGGTTCTCGAAATAATCGCCTCCATCAACACATTATGCTGTACCTCCCATTTTTGAAGGTATTGGATTTTAAGAGTATCATTCATCAATTCAACGGAAGGTTTCCTTAGTAAAAAACTATCTGGAAAACTTGCGTATAAATGATATTCTAAACTATCGCAGCTTGTATTCGCTTTTTTATCTACTGTGATCGGTTTTTCTGTTGTAAAATTACAGCTAACACACAACGTTATCGAAATTAAAAATCCTAATTTATAAATGTCCATGTTTAATTGAATCTTTTCTGGTTGGTGGATTACTTATTTTGAGACTATCGAATTTACCCCAAGACGCCCTAAAATCATAAAGAGTCGGATTTATATTCCCAATCTTTCTTTGAGCTTTACTCATTTTGGACTTTTCTTGTAGCCCTAAAGAACCCGTGTATTGAGTAGCACGAATTACAGTTTGGAAATTTGCATTTGAAGCCTTCAAAAAGTTGCCACCTATACTTGCATCCAGATTAGAGCCAAGTTTTCCAACATTTATTATGTTTTCGATATATTCCACTCTTAATCCTTGCAACAAAGATGGTAAATCCTGGTCTAAGCTATCAAAATAGATTCTCCCTGTAAATTCTGATTTTCCACTAATAGAACTTGGGATATTCAAATCTGGGGATGTATGACTACCACCTCCAGATGCACCACCACTAATAGTATCATTTTTTGAAACAGTTGGTGAACCCAAAAGATTGTCCAATGAAAATCCCTGACTAGAATTGAAGTCAATTGGAATATCAAAACTGAAGACTGATTCATTCCACACCCAGTTCTCAGCTCCCGAAATTACGGCAGTAAACGCCAATGCTCCATCACCTTTCTCTTCGACAGTAATATGTAAATCTGCAAAATATTGACCACTTGAATATTCAATTGGAAAGGCATTTCCATCCTTATCCTTATATCCCGTAAAATCTAATGTTTCAGAACTAAAATGTGCCTTATAGTTATTCCCACCCCAATCAAACTGCAGTACAGCATTCGTTCTAGTTTCCACCATCACTCCAGCTGTTGTCATTACTTCTGATTTACCTTTTGCACTAGCAACATTATGCACCCCGGAAGCAATGAACGTATCTCCTGAAGGAGATGTATAAGTATTGAAATTTGGTTCTGATTTCTTTTCGCTATCATCAGAACTTTGTAACCCTTCAATATCAACATGAGTTATCGGCTTATTCCCAGCATAATTATAACTACTAAGCTGCGGATAATCCTCCGCAATAGGATCAACACTAACAAACCGACACAGCCAGGGCGCATAATACCGCTGCCCATATTCATAAAGCCCACTTTCCTCATCCTTCTCCTTCCCATTATACCTATATCGCTTGTATTGATAAGAACCAAAACTCGTTTCACCAAAAGGATAATACTCTTCGCGGTTTATAAGTGTCCCAGTAGTCTTCAGCACAGCCGAGCTATTATTCAAATGGTCGCCAACAATATATTTAATCGCTGGTGTATCGTCATCCACATTATTTCCAACACGAATGGTAGCTATCAAGGCACCGTCATCAGAGATTTTAATCGTATTGAAAAACCTATTGTTATCAATACTACCACCAACTGTTTTGGTATAAGTAGTTTCAAACATCCCGCCATCCATGTAAAAGGTTACTACAATCTTATTCCCTTTTCGAGTGTGTTTCTTTATCCTGTCGCCTTTAGCATTATAAAAATAATTGGTGTAAACAGAGGGCGTAGAACTACCTGCCTGATTCTTAAAAACAGCCAGTTTATCATTCGCTCCCCATTCATAATATCTGCTCTGACCTTCTTTGGTTAAACTGCCGTTTGGGTCATAAGTATTGCCATAAGTTATGCTATTTACTGTAAACCCCTTAAGCTTATTATCGGAACTGTCGTATGTGTAATCTCTGATAAAATCCTGATTGGCGTGACCATCGGCCACGTGCTTCAAATTTTGGATATTACCGATTTTATCGTA
>NZ_JAAGVY010000086.1 GCF_010686655.1 Cryomorpha ignava
GGTTTTCATGTTCTTGAAAGATGTTTGAGATTATCCTTCTAAGATACTGATTACCAATGCTTTATACTAATTTTTTAACATTTAATTTGCTGATTATCAGCGGGTTATATTTTTGTCATGTACTAAAATTGCTGCTTCAAAGTTAGTTTAATATGAAATAAATTAATTCAATCACTACAATTATTTGATTCAGACTCAAAACTTTACTTTTCCGCCGATTTCATTTTCGCCATACTTCCTTTCGCTACTGATTTAGGCGTAGCTAAACTGCAAGGATTTGGTATTCAATGCGAATGATATGCGAAATTAAGAATCAAATTTGTGTTTGACTAAATATTAGAGATATCATTTTGTAGGATCTCAATTCAATCTTCTACCCATTCAAAGCCTTCTCAAAAAAATCTCTTACAGGTTTGGCATCGCGGTGTTTCTCAACAATTAAATCTATGAGCAAATCATCGGTCACAATCTCCGGCGGGAATACTGCGGAGTAAAAAAACTGCTTTTTCAACAGCATAGGTTGCTTTTTTGCAGCTTCCATCAATTCTTTTGTCGGAAGCCTTTTGTTTTCTTCGCCTTCTATTTCACCAAAAGTTTCAAGGAAATTTTCGTCGTTTATAGCCTTTTCAAATTCTCTGGGGTTGTTCATTATAGCTTCACGTACAGCCATAAGCTCTTCCTTATTTGGACTGTAAACACCACCGGCGATGCGCACATTTTCAGGACCGAGCTGTATGTACAATCCTGGTCGAGCGCCATCCTTTCTTCCATAAGGAGATATCGCAGCGGCTCTATTAAGTTTATATGGTGCTTTGTCTTTTGCAAATCGAATATCCCGGTTTATTCTGAAAATCGCTTTTTTGGGATCGCCAGTCAGTGCCGGATCTTCCTTTTGCAATTCTGCCATTAAAGCTGCAACGAAATCTTCAAAAGGCTTTTTGATATTCTGGTGATAGCGTTCCCGATTTTCATCAAACCAGTCTT
Organism: Cryomorpha ignava; assembly: GCF_010686655.1. Classification (GTDB taxonomy): domain Bacteria; phylum Bacteroidota; class Bacteroidia; order Flavobacteriales_D; family Cryomorphaceae; genus Cryomorpha; species Cryomorpha ignava. The sequence goes on from NZ_JAAGVY010000086.1 coordinate 985, forward strand.
TATTATTATTCGCTGCCAGTTCTTTAAAGAAAGTATTGAAGTCAGATTTAAAGTATGCCATGTTGATAACTAAATGTTTATTTTATTTCGATAGACTAACACCACAAAAATCAGAAAGTTAACTGGAATATGCCATTTTTAAACTTATTTAAATCAATTGAACCTTTGGGCAATCCTTTTTTTACTCGGTAAGTTTATAGTAACTTCGATTAAATAAACCAATTTAGACTATTCTATGACTGTTGATGAAGTTGTTTCTAAACTGAAATCAGAGAGTAAAGAAGGAGTGAAAAACGGGTGGTCAATTTTAGACACCTGTGGTGAAGAAACATTTGGACTGAACTTTTCACGTGTTCAAAATGTCGCCAAAAACATAAAGAATGACCCTTGCCTGGCAGACGAACTGTACGCCAGCACGAATCATGACTTGAAGGTACTTGCCACCTACATTGACGATGGAAAGAGCTACTCACTCGATGAGCTCAATAACCGCGTAAAACAGTTGTACCTCTCCCCTTTTGCAGAGAAATTCTGTCACCATGTTATGGCAAAGTCTCCTCACGCGGTTCATTTTATTGATGAATGGACAAATTGTGAAATAGGCGATTATAAGTGCTACGCTTATTTTACGCTCGCCGAAGTGGCTCGTCAGAAAAACAACCTTTCAGATGAATTTTATGCAAGACAACTGCGGGAAATTGCAGCTCGCTTTCATGAAGAGCCCGATACTGTAAAGCAAGCCATGCAGGAAGCTATACTTTCAATAGGTTGCAGAGATTCTAAGCTTAAAAAGCAAAGCTATATAGTAGCTGGCGCTATTGGAAAAGTGAGTTTAGAAGACGGGAAGGTAAATGATACGACCCAGAAACTGGAGAAAAAGCTCAATGTGCGAAAGTTGATGAAGACATAACGACTTATCTAACCATTACTACATGGCCCTTGAATACTTGATATTCAAGACTCTCAACCGACTTTACTTTTAGGAAATAAACAAACAAGGTTGGAGAAGATAAGTAATCGGAGCCTCTAAAAGTTCCGTTCCAAACTTCTTTGGGATTTGAGGATGAAAACACCTCTTTTCCGGTGCGGTCTAAAATCACAATCTCGTAGAAATCTATTGCACCACCGCTTATTACAGGCTTAAAAACATCATTTAAGCCATCCATATTTGGCGTGAAAGCATTGGGTACAAATACGTTGAGCAATTTATCAGGCTGCTCGCCGGTTGATTTTTGTGCAAGAGCATTGGCTCCGACAAAAATGACAGCAAATGCAAGTAGTAGTATATTAAGTTTTCTCATAACCTTAAATCAGTTGAAAAATAGATAAAAAATTTGTCATAACAATGAAAATCACTGTTTAAACAAAAAATGATTTCAAAATAGGGTTATAGAAAAAGGTTGAATTGATTAGATCCAACCTTTTGACGAAATAAAAACAGAAACGTTGCACAAATGTTTTAAGTAAGCGCATTTTCTTTAAGCGAACTCCTTCTTACTGTCCAAAGTACTAGCAAACCAATTAATCCAAAAATGATTAGAAAGTACTTTCCGATGTTTTGGTTTCCCGAATCAGCGGGAGATGGTAATAATGGAATAAGCTCATTTCTATTCGGGGCATATTTATCACGGGTATTTCTTACGCTAAATTCTGTGATATAATCCCCGTAGTTTAGATTTGTCCATCCGGCAAGAGTCGCCAATTCGGCTACTTCTACTCTTCTTCTGCTCTCCAGGTCGGCCCGGTAGTTTCGTCCTTCAGAGCACGATAAGTCGCCTTGGGCAGGATGATGCATAATATACCTAGCCTGATAGCTCTCCCTGTTTGGAGTAACTTGAAAAAACAAATCCTGCGGAAATTTTTCGCGTGTATAACGAACATGCATCCGCGTAAAGAAAACTTCACTTGAGCTGTTCATTCCCGACACCCAGTCAACACCGGCTTCGGCAAAGTCACTAAAAACAGGAGGTGGCGAAACGCATGGATCGCATTTTATGCCGTTCATCGGGCTTACATTCCATGCATATTCCAGAAAAACAGCATTCATTCCCTCCCGGTAATAGGCTCTGTTAAACAAATCAGTATAGAATTCACCAAAATATCTTTCAACAAATAAAGGCACATTTCTATCAGAAGGAATTTTTACGGTGCGGTAATTTACAGGCTCTACTCTCCCACTTTTCGAAAATGCATAAATAATCAAATCCTGCGCCTCAACGGCATTGGCCATTCCCAGCCTAATTGGGAGCATAAACTTTCCCGATTCAAAAGATATCTGAATAGGATTTAAATAGTTAAAGCCACTTTCTTTATGCTTTTCCAGATTAACTTTTACCACAAAAAACTTTGTATTGCTTTTAATGTAAGGCTCCAAAACCTCTCTCGCGGAAGCGGGAATTTTATAATCATTGTCTGTTAGCCAGCGCTCAAGCCCATCAGATTGTTCAGCACTTAAAAGCATAATATCGTACTCACCTATTGTATATTTGGCTTCTATAGTTACCTGATAATCTTCTTTTGCTTCTGCGTCTTTGTCCGATTCAGACTTCATTCTCTTCATTTGCATTGTAGATGACGGAGCGTACTCATTAGCAAAAATGGGCTGACATGGATTTTCATCATAATACTCTACGAGTCGTGGTGCCGAGTAGGCATCGAGTCTATCGAAAACGCCGCGATTAGAAATCTTTATCTGATCTTCGCGGAGTACAGTCGGCACGGGAATTACCATGGCAAAATCTTTTACATCACCTTGAAAATCATTGCTCATGGTAATGATAGATCGATTGCCGTCGCGGACCAGTATAACTTCAGACTTATGGTTAAAAAGTGTTGCCGGTGCTTTGGAAACGTAAAAACCGCAGAATGCATAAATATCAGTGCTTAAGAATAGTGCTATCAATAAAATAGCTGAAAATTTGATGTTATTTTTCATAAGTGTTTGTATTAAGTGAATGAATATTCCATTGAAATGGATTTGATTTAAAGTATTTGTCGATTAAAGGTGTAGATAACGATACCAGGAAAAGTGCAATAAGAGGCGCTTGATAGAAATAAAAGAATTGCGATAAGCCAAAAGAGAGTACTGAGATCATTATGCCCCATAAGATTCTACCGCTGCGCTTGTTTGGAGATGTACGCGGATCGGTAATCATGAAAAAGGCGAAGAGCAAAATGGTTCCAGAATTGAATTTGTGAAAAACGACATCCCAGCTCCAGCCCAGCCAGCCGATATTTCTAATTGATTCGAATAAGAATAATGAAATCAGGAAAGTAAGTGCAACATCCCATCTATTTACACCGAAAAGCACAATTGCAGCTCCAAGGGTAATTAAAGAAGCAATAATTTCGCCGCTTCCCCATTGCCCCGGCGATATCCACCCCTGCCCGAGGAGCATTAAAGCGATAATCCCAAAATTAGTGGGATTGAAAATATGTTTTGATGTGGTGCGCAGTAAAAATTTGGAGCTGATTGTAAGAAATCCTGCCAACGCCATCCATTCCCAGCCATTCACTTTAAGCAAAAGGCAAAGTCCCAACGCGCTGATTAAAGAGCTTTTCCACGAACCATTTGGCAGTTTGAGTCGATAAGCGAAGAAGTATTGGGTGGAAAGGCACGAGGTAATTGCCGTAAGGTAAATGCTTAATTCGCCGTACCAGCCGAGAAAAATCCATCCGTAAATTAGAAAATTGGAAAGGAGAAAAATTTGCAGCCAGCGTGGATCAGCCCAGAATTGCAATTGCTTTGAAATGGAATTGGCCATTGTATTTTTTTTTCATCCTGTACACCTTCACATTAATTTGGTTCATTCATGCTTAAATCAAATTTCTTTTAGCGAAGTTTGTAGCACAGCAAATCCCATTTTTATGAAACATTTGATTCTCTTTTTAATAACAATTACTGCCGGAATTAATGGCTGCAGCCAAATTGGATACACAGCCTATCAAAAAATTGAAGGGCTAGATGTCTCTACAAAATGGGGAAAGGCGCGCGACGCCGATGGAACGAAAAAGCCCGCATTGCTTTTAGCTTTTGAAAACACCAATAATTATCCTGTTTCGTACAGCTTTGATATTTTGCTCTACTACGAGGGGCTTTTGCGCGAAAGCGGACGTATTGAAGACGTATGTCTCGATGGGTTAAAATCAAGCGTAGGGAAACTAAACGGAATCTATTTTATTCCTGAAAAGTTTACGGAGGAGCAGTTAAAAAATTCAGATTTTAATTTCGTTCTCGAGGAAATTCAGGTTGTGAAAATTGCGCAATGCATTGATGAAGAGGAGATACCACAAGAATAATTATAAACAATTATTTTAATTGTCGGCGATTTTTGCTGCAGCCTTAATCCCTGTGGACGTAATCTGCGGGAGATCCAGGTAGCAATTGGCAGTAGTTTAATTTCTATTTATTAGGGTAACCAAAAATTCCTTTTCCCAGTGTATTCTGAATTTCTGCGACCTTGATAGTCTTTGTGTCAGTTTATTAAATTATTCCTAAGTACATGACAAAAATTGATATATATCCATATTGTTCTGATTCTTAGGATTTAACAAACAGCTTGCTAAATGGTCTAATCCATGCTTGAAGATACTTTTTGCTTTGCGGCCATGTTTTTTTATT
>NZ_JAAGVY010000087.1 GCF_010686655.1 Cryomorpha ignava
AATGTAACGATCCACCGCAAAATCAAAAGTATCAGGGGGTCCTTTTTTGAAAAACGCGAATATTGGACCGGGAAGTCAGTAGAAGCCGCTATTTTTATGCAAATTGAAATCGTTTAGGACAGTATTGATTAAAAAGCTTAATTAGAAACCCGAACTGCTTATAATTCTATAAATTTTCTATTAATCATTCATGAAAAGCATTCTTCCAATTCTTGTTTTTATCGCAATTTTTCTTGCCATTGATCTCTACGCTTTCAAATCGTTTAAAGTAGTAAGCGAAGATTGGACAAATACAGTATTGCGAAATACAGCGTTAATTGGCTATATAATAAGTTCATTAGCGACTTATGGCTTAATCATTTACGCATTATCTCAATTTAGTAGAGACGCCTCAAACCCGATGAATTCATATTTATTCTCAATGGCTTTTGGGGTGGTCGTTCTTATGTTTCTTCCAAAATTGGTGGTGGCGGTTTTTCACTTATTTGATGATATTGTAAATCTCTTAAAATGGTTGAGTTCATTTTTCGTTCAAAAGCCCGCTGTTGAGACCTTGGATGGCGACAGAATATCGCGCTGGAAATTTATTTCTCAACTCGGCTGGATTCTCGCTGCTATTCCATTTGCAGGCATTTTGTATGGAATGATTCAAGGCCGGTACGCATTTAGAGTAATCACTAAAACGCTTAATTTTGCTAATCTTCCCGCTTCCGCGAATGGTTTGAGAATAGTTCATATATCTGATATTCATATAGGTAGCTTTCACAAAGATGGAAAAGAAGTGAAAGCAGGAATTAAAATGGTGAATGATTTACAACCCGATATTATCTTCTTTACGGGTGATTTGGTAAATAATTTTGCTACAGAAACCGATGGATGGGATGACATATTAGCGGCGCTTAAAGCGAAATATGGTAAGTATTCTATTTTGGGAAACCATGATTATGGAGATTATGCAGAGTGGCAAAACGCTTCGGCGAAAAATGAAAACCTCGATCGGCTAAAGGCCTACCATTCAAAAATTGGGTTTAAACTTTTACTTAACGAATGGACACCTTTTACGACAGCAGCCGGAGAAACCTTTGAAATAATTGGAGTAGAAAATTGGGGTGCAGGTGGATTTACCAAATATGGAGATTTAGACAAAGCCATGGAAGGCACAAATTCCAAAAATTTTCAAGTCCTTCTCTCCCACGACCCTTCTCACTGGGACGCAAAGGTAATTGGTAAAACCGAAATTGACTTAACACTTTCTGGCCATACCCACGGCATGCAATTTGGCATAGAAATACCCGGCCTTATAAAGTGGAGCCCCGTAAAATACCGCTACCCGCGCTGGGGCGGACTTTATAGCGAAGCAAGTCAAATGATTTATGTTAACCGCGGATTTGGCTATATCGGTTTTCCCGGACGAGTGGGAATGCCTCCGGAAATTACTTTACTGGAATTGAAAAAAGGTTAAGGAAATACCGTTTCAGCGATTGCCATTGCCCTGGCAAATAATACCTTATCAACCTTTGTCTTGACATTTACTTCATCCAGATACCAGAGTATATTTTCTGTAGCCATATTTCCCGTAAGGTCATCAGCTGCCATCGGGCAACCGCCAAATCCCTTAATTGCACCATCAAACCGGCGACAACCTGCCATATATGCGGCGTCAATTTTTTCTTTCCACGAAGATGGTGTTGTGTGCAAATGTGCTCCAAAAGTCACATTCGGCAGCTCCGGAATCAGTGTAGAAAATAAATTGGTTATGGATGCGCTATCTGAAGTACCGATAGTGTCAGAAAGTGCCAGAATCTCTATTCCTAAATCGCGGTGCAACCTGCTTGCCCAGTCTGCCGCAATATCTGGGTGCCATGGGTCGCCATATGGATTCCCAAAAGCCATTGAAATATAAACAACAAGTTTTTTGTGGTGCTTATCTGTCAGATTTTTAATCTCCTCTACCCTTTTTAATGATTCTTCAATTGATGCATTGGTATTTCGCTGCTGAAAGGTTTCTGAAATTGAAAACGGATAGCCTAAATAATCAACTTGTTCATATGCACAGGCGTCTGCTGCTCCTCGTGTATTGGCTATAATGGCAAGGAGCTTCGAATTTGTGTTGCTTAAATCAAGACCTTCGAGAACCTTAATAGTATCTGACATTTGCGGTACCGCTTTGGGCGAAACAAAAGATCCAAAATCAATGGTGTCAAAGCCTACCTTGAGCAGTGCGTTGATATAATTAATTTTTGTTTCAGTTGGTATTTCAGTCTTGATGCCTTGCATGGCATCTCTGGGGCACTCTATTAATTCAACCATTTGCAATAATTCTTTCATTAATTTTTCTGATCAAATCGGGACCTTCGTAAATAAATCCGGTATAAAGTTGCAATAGTGACGCTCCCGCTTCAAGCTTTTCCATTGCATCATCGGCAGAGTGTATTCCGCCAACGCCTATTATTGGAAATGCGCCATTTGATTTTGTATGCAGATATCTAATTACTTCAGTAGACCTTTCTCTTACAGGGGTTCCACTGAGACCTCCCATTCCTATTTCTTCGATTTCTTGTTGATCGGTTTTTAAATTTTCTCTACTTATAGTCGTATTCGTCGCAATAATACCTGCAATTCCGGTCTCGCTAACTATTTCAATTATATCATCTAGCTGAGAGTCTGTTAAATCGGGAGCGATTTTGAGCAAAATCGGCTTTGGCTTAACTTTGGCATTATTCAAATCCATTAAGGTTTTGAGTAGTTTTGTAAGTGGTTCTTTTTCCTGAAGGTCGCGTAAATTGGGTGTATTTGGTGACGATACATTCACTGCAAAGTAGTCAACCACATCAAAAAGCGATTCAAAACAGGCAATGTAGTCATCTACAGCATTCTCATTAGGAGTTGTTTTATTCTTACCAATATTGCCCCCCACAATAATAGAAGCATAGCGCCGCCCCAACCTTTTTCGCATTTTCTCTACGCCATTATTGTTGAAACCCATTCTATTTATAAGGCCATTATCGTTTGGCAACCTAAAAAGTCTTGGCTCCGCATTTCCAGATTGAGGCTTTGGAGTTACAGTGCCGACCTCAATAAATCCAAACCCCATAAATGCCAGTTCATTTACAAGTTTAGCATCCTTATCAAATCCGGCAGCAAGACCTACCGGGTTTTTAAATTTCAATCCAAAAACTTCGCGCTCTAACTTCTTGCCATTTAGATTATACAGCCCGTAAACCAATGACTTAGTGAAAGGAAGTTGAAAAGCGACTTTTAAAAAATTGAAGGTAAACTTATGAGCGGGTTCAGCCCCCATTTTAAAGAGAAGAGGCCTTACGAAACTTTTGTACATCATAGAAATTTGGTTACAAAATTACGGTTAAATGAAGGCAATCAAAGCATGAATTATGGATTTCATGAAATTATATCTATCTTCATAATTCATAAGTCGATATGATAAACCAAAAAAACATCGGTTTAAAAGAGCTCCATTGCGCTGAACTGCCTTCTGCTAAGTTTGTAGAATTGGAGCGCGATATTGTAATAGTCATTTATAAAGACATTAGCGATGAGTTTGGTTTAGAGCACGCAAGAAAGCATACGGAGACCATTTACAAGCTCCGCAATGATAAGCCCTGCCACATAATTTTATATTTCTTAAAGACACAGGTTGTTTTTTCCAACGCTGCCCGCGATTATTTTGCAAAAGATCTGCGGCATTCTGCAATTCGTCTTTCCCAGGCAATTATTATTGAAGGGCTTGCTCAAAAAATTGTAGCCAATTTTTATAAAACTTTCCATAAGCCCGACTGCCCGGTAGAGCTATTCTCTGACCTTCCGACAGCCATAAATTGGACACTTTCTCTCGAAAAATAATACTACATTCTATTTACAGATAGGTTAAGTCTATCTAAAATTCATCTCTTTTTACTAAACTATCTTTAGATTTGGGTGTTATAATTTACAAACCTTTAAAACGAAAATATCATGTCATTTAAATTGCCAGATTTACCATACAAATTCGACGCTTTAGAGCCCAATATTGATGCTAAAACGATGGAAATTCACCACGACAAGCATCATGCAGGATACACCAGCAAACTCAATGATGCCATAGCAGGCTCTGATAAAGACGGAAAATCAATTGAAGAAATCTTGAAAAATGTGGATGCTTCAGATTCTGCCGTCCGCAATAATGGTGGTGGATTTTACAACCACTCTCTTTTCTGGAAAGTTATGAGCCCCAATGGTGGCGGAAACCCAAGCGGTGCACTTGCAGACGCAATTAAAAGTGACCTTGGTGGAATGGACAAACTGAAAGAAGATTTCAATAAGGCGGCTGCCACCAGATTTGGATCGGGATGGGCATGGATAATTGTTGGTGCCGATGGTAAACTACATATTACCAGCACTCCCAATCAAGATAATCCACTTATGTCATTTGCAGATAAGAAAGGAACCCCTATTTTGGGTCTCGATGTGTGGGAACACGCATATTACCTGAAATACCAAAACAAAAGACCAGATTATATTTCCGCTTTTTGGAATGTAATTAACTGGGCGCAGGTGTCAGAGAACTTCAGTAAAGCAAAAAAATAATAAGCAAGTTTATATATAAAAAGGTCGCCAAATTTGGCGACCTTTTTATTTTAGAATAAGTTTGCACGAAAGCATTCCCATGGGCAGTCAAGTAAATATTAAAAATAAGAAAGCTTCTTTTGAGTATGAACTCATCGATAAATTTGAAGCGGGTATACAGTTAACCGGTGCTGAGATAAAATCGGTACGCGCGGGAAAAGCTAGTATTATGGAAGCTTACTGCTTCTTTAAAAATTCAGAATTGTGGATTAAGAGCATGCACATATCTCCTTATGAGCCTGCGAGTTACAACAACACTCCTCCTACTCGTGACAGAAAATTACTCTTGAATAGAAAGGAAATTGAAAACCTAGAGAAAGAACTTAAAAATAAAGGTCTAACTATTATTCCTATCCGCGTTTATTTAGCCGACAGCGGTTATGCAAAGGTGCAAATCGCCCTTGCACGAGGTAAGAAAATGTATGATAAGCGAAACGATTTAAAAGATAAAGACGATAAGAGAGCCATGGATCGGGCAATGAAAATTTAATTCAGCATCTGCCTAAGAAAACTATTTAGTGCCTGCAAGAAAACCTGCAACTATTTAGTAATCAACAATTAACAGTTGATAAGTCACTTGAATCTGGAATGAATTTTCTTTCTAAACTGGGTTAAAATGCCGAAATTAGGCTCTTTAAGGACT
>NZ_JAAGVY010000088.1 GCF_010686655.1 Cryomorpha ignava
TTGAATTTTGAGCGATCTAATTTTGAGATAATCTGAGAAAACAACGTTATATTTGCCATAAGAGGGAGTGTTTTTGTTGTGCAATTCAAAGTTAATTTGAAATACAAAACTTCCCTCTTTCTTTTTTAAAATTTTTAAACGTTTAGGACGCTATTGGTTTAAAACCAATAAAATTTTCTCGCTTGTCAAGTTTGATGAACTTATATTTTTCAAGAAACGCAGCTGTTAAAAGCCTGAAAGGCTGGCATATAATAGCCCAGGGTGAACTAAGCGAAGCGACCTCTTGAACACTTTAAAAATAAACACTTGTGAAAAACTTAGCGTAGCGCATCCCTGGGTGATTGAATGTCACGCATTTAGGTTTTGGCGACATTTTTGCCTTTTCGCAAAAATGATGACAACTCAGCGGAGCGTTCTCACAACCGCAGGGCGTAAAACCGGATCTATATGAATATGGTTCGTTTTTATCGCAGCATCATAGATGACAGCGGCCCGTGAAGCGCAGGACTGAGTATTCACTTAACTTAATGACATTGGGCATGTGTCTTGCCGAGTTCGGGGTAAACGGATACTTTAAAGCAGGAATATTTTTCAAAATAGAGCATACCATATATTATCCTTTCTTCTCTGTGAAGTTAAAACCCTCATACGCCTTGCCCGTTTGTGCTTTTCTCAATTTCCATTAAATATCCCCATCCAACAAGAAACCCTATCTATGAAACAATTAATTACCACCCTAGCCATCCTTCTGACCTTGTCTTTGTCTAATGCCTTACAAGCTCAAATGTTAGAAAAGAAGGCATTTAAAGAGGCAAGCACAATAAGACTTTATGTAACTGATGCTACTGAAAGTGCCGCCGTTTCCAGATTCACAGAATTCATAAACAAAACGAGTTGGACTGTTCAACCATCATCAAAACCAATTGAAGAAGCAAAAGCCGGCCAAAGCGTTAACACTATGCTGACAGATACAGGCTCACTATTTGACTTTATGATGGGAGAGTTCCGAGGTCAGCTTCAATTTTATGCAGACACGGATAGCTCCAATAAAATTTATATCGGCGTAAGTGGTTACACATCAACTGTAACTTGGGGAGGCTCGGATAAAGCAAAAATGAAAAAAGGAGGACCGGATACAAACTGGTCTCAACGCGCCATGTTTAAGCAGATGGATAAGCACTTGTCAAATTTTTCAGGCCTTGACTTGGTGCTGTATTCGGATGAGTAGGGGACGTTTGCATTTGACTTGAGCATTCACGACGAATCACGCGCTTACACTAGCATAACTAAAAAAGAGTGAGATTCTTCAGGTTCCATTTTGGACCCTTGTCAAATTTCACTCTACCACCAATTTTAATCTCTCCGTAATTATGGCTGTTGGAATGGCAAAACCAAGGCCTTCCACACCACTGCCGATTACTTTGGCGTTGACCATGCCGATGATGCGGTCCTGGGCGTTGAGCAATGGGCCGCCGCTGTTGCCTCGGTTTATGCTGGCATCAGTTTGAATGTATTCTTTATCTTCGATTATGCGATTGCCACTTACGATGCCGCGCGATACCGATTGTCCTAGCTCGGTAGTCGCCGGTGTGCCAATCACCCAGGCTTCTTCACCGGGTTCAGGTTGGGCATTACCCGCAAGGTAGAGCGGACTGGCGGCAATGTCGGTGAGCTGCAGCAGAGCCAGGTCGTACTCGGGGTCTTTGCGAAGCACTTTTGCTGTGGTGCGGATACCATTAGAAAAGATGATTTGTACTTCTTCGGCGGCGTTGATGTTGTGGTGGCAGGTAAGGATGAGCCCTTCACGGGAAATGATGGAACCGCTGCCATGGCTTGAGCCGTTTTTGATGGTGACTGTGGCTTCCATAGCCGATTTTATGGGTGTTCGCTCAGGAGCGCCGGCAATAGGCAGGAGTACCTCGGTATCAAACTGAGGAGGTGTTGGTTTTGCCGATGCATACAAAATGTCCTTTATTTCCGGATCGCCCAGCATGTCGTCTACCAGTTGGGCAAAGGCTTTTTCGAAGTAGTTGGAAAAGTCGGCCGTCCCAATTGGCAAACCTGTTGCCGTGGAGTAGAATTTCGAACTTATTTTTTTATTCAATTCAATCATTTCTGTATGGAGATTCAGAACCTGCAGCCGAACATTCATCTGAGTATGGAATATGTTGGGTTGAGTGCTTCCAAATTGAAGAAAATAGTTGAAAAGCAAATCATTCAAGTCAAATGCAAGCGCAAACCTGGGAGAGATGTTTGACCGTACTTCCTGAAAAACATGACCGTAGCCTTCTACCTTAAACCCTTGTTGCACAAATGCTTCTTCAATATACTCTTTGAGCGTATTGGCATAAAAGTTATTTTGGGACTGAAAGGCTTGGCTATATTGAATATTATAAATTCCAACAGATGCCAATTCATCGTCTTTTTTCGTTTTATTGCTGACTCCCACGACTTTTGCCAATTCCAGGTCAATGACCATCCTTCGGACCTCAATGGGTTGGGGTTCCTGGGCATCAGCAATTGAAGTTATAGTAAGGAGTGCCGCAACGAGTAGCCCACAATAGAAGGGGAAGTGCGATGCATATTGTAAGGGGGGCGTTTTTCTGATCATGGTTCATATTTTGATTGCAATGTATCAATTTTATGCATTGATATAGAAGTTTTTCACCGGCTTTCCTTAGCCATCATTGGCTTTCTTTTAACTGGCAGCGCGGTGTTGAGCTTTTCTAATCCACATTCATGAATGGTGTTAATCTACTTCTGCACCATTATTTGTGCTGCGGAACTTCAAGATACTAAATTCGGATAATGGTTAAATCCTGGCTAGACCCCGTTCAGCTGCATTTACTTCCTTCGGTCGTGAGATCGAGATGCTAAGTTGTACCGCTGCGGCAGACGAACCATCATCCTCTCGAGACTCGCGACTATAGACGCGAGTCTCAAAAGAATCTTATTTCATAAAAACCCCAATCGTATCTTTGCAATTATTCAATGAGTAAAAACTATGATGAAGCGCATTTTATTATTTCTATTTGTGGCAGTGGTATCGGTGCAATGCAAGAAGGATGATGGGGAGAATCAATCTGAGATTGACGAAAAAATTATTAGCGCATATATCGCCGATAATGGCCTGGATGCGCAAAATGTTGGTGGTGGACTCTATTTCGTAGATGAGCAGACGGGTGCGGGAGAAAGTCCCACTGCATCTTCGACCGTGAAGGTGGCATACCGGGGCTATTTTACAAATGGACAGGTATTTGACGAAAGCAGCACAGATGGAGTGGCCTTTGGCCTCAATCAAGTGATCAGAGGCTGGACCCTGGGGATACCCTATTTCAAAGAAGGTGGCAGGGGCAAACTGCTTATCCCATCGGGAATGGCGTATGGTGCGAATCCACCATCGGGCATTCCGCAGAATAGCGTGCTCATTTTCGATATTCATCTCATAGAGGTGCTCTGAGAAGTGCGATGGGCTACAGATCTATCGAATATTTGCGCGGCAGACGAAGCATCATCGCCTCGCGCCTCGTTTCTCGCGACTCGCGAATCCAAGCCTCCATCAGGTTGGAATGATCTGCGATGGCGCCTCGCTATCTATTGAATTCACCAAGCCCAACGGGAAGATTAAAGAATTATACTACGAGATGGATACATTTCCCGAAGAGTGGCACGCATCTTACCAAAAGGCTAGACGACTCATGCGCTATTTGGAGAGACATGAAGGTGTTCCTAAAAAGGAGTTTACCTGTTATATTGGTGGTTTGCCGGGGTAAACCGCGACCACCACTTTTTATTGGCACGAAGCCAAGCTATGATCCATCCAGTGTTGTCTTTTAAGAAATCATTCTTATATTTATAAACAATTAAATGCCCATGGTAACAATTATAAAGAAAGGGACTTCTGTAATACAGATGAAGAGGCTTTTAAAAGAAGCTTTTTCTAAAACTCCTAAAAGGAATATTAGACAGTATGCAGGCGTGTTAAAGACTGATGTTGATCCACTGAAATACCAAAAGAAAATGCGAAATGAGTGGAGTTAAACTCTTCGTTGACACAAACATTCTGTTGTACTTCTTAAAAGCATTGGAAGAAGAGTTTACCGAAAGCGGAAATAAAATGATTTTAATTGCCCCGTCAAAATATGTCTAAACACGATTTGTAAGATAGAGGGATGATCAAGATGAATAGATTAAAAAAATTTTTAGTTGATAGAAAATTCATTTTAGGTTCAGATTCACCAAAGCCCACGGCGGTCAATCACGCCTCCCTTTTCCTCTGGGCAAGGGCTTTTTCCCCTGCCCGAGCATCGTCAGCATCTCCAAAACAACCAAATTACAACCAAAGAGTAAAGAGGTGGCAACTAAGGTGCAACTAAGGTGCAACTAAGGTTACCCCGCTCTGGAGATACCAATTTCTACCATTTCATACTAAAACCTACCAAAACCTACCAATCTATACCAAAACGATCATTTCCCGACAAGTGATTTGCTATAGTGGTTTTAAATTTGAAACTTTGGATAGTTGGCGATGAAATAACCTCATTAGCGTTTTTCAAATAAACGGGAATCCAGAAAATAAACTCTTATTTTGATTGACGAAACCATATATTCCGAATGGTCTTTTACTAGTGGAACAATACTTTTAAAGGAATCTGTTGTAGCCATTTTGAAACGCTTGTTCAATAATTATTAAAAAATGATGTTCTATTTTTATTAAACAGAGATGTTCGACTCATCTCGGCTTCGCTCGATAACCACCGCTCAACTTAGTGAAACGCTCTCAGGATCGAAGTGACTCCGTATGGACGCAGCGAAGCAAGTAATACATCGCATCAGCAGATCCGCACATCAACCCATCCGCACATTAACTCATCCGTAAATCCTGTCCATCTTATAAATCTTAAAAATCCTGTATAAGACAGTTTAGCCACCGATCACATCCCCACATCCAAGATCAAGCCGCAGGCATGAGGAGTTTATCCCGCTATTTCAGCGGGGCACATC
>NZ_JAAGVY010000089.1 GCF_010686655.1 Cryomorpha ignava
TGGTAATTTTATTTCAAATCTACTCTCTGGCTTAATAGCATACTCGTTTTTTCAAAAGAAACCAGCTATAAAATATGAAGCCGATTTTAACACGCTGCCACAACTATTTTAGAATCGAACTCAGGTTAATAGGGTGCTGCCTGCAAAACCTAACTCCTAAGGATTTCATACGAAGAAAGTTCCATAGTATTTTTTCTGGCTCAGTCATTTTCTCTCTTAGCTTTCTGGCGTTATCAAACACTTTTCGATTCGCACCATCGTGCATTCCAGATATGATTAATGGGTCTGATATGGCGTTTGTCTTTTTCACATTCGAAAAAATTGCAAGATTTCCTCTTGTCAATTATACTCAAATTTAATATTATAGATGATATTTCTCCATTCTATGATGCGGTGCATTGAGCAGTGTCGAAACGTGTGTGTGGGAGCTCCCCTTCCTGCATCCGACGAGGCTTTTCGCCGAGAGGAATGCATGGGGTGTGGGAAAGAGTTGCTATTCATATATTTGACACATAAAGTATTTTAATCTCTGATTCTATCACAAGTTTGAAATAATGATTTATCAGCACACTACAGCGTTGACATCAATATAATTTAAACAAAAGTGATTATATTCTTATGCAACCCTAAAACGTAACTCCAAAAGACTCATTCCCGTAAAACCTCCTGTTCACCTCCCTTTGAACTGTTAAATAAACACTGCAATTTATGAAACACGTTCTACTAACAGGGGGTATTATTTTACAAGCGCTTTATACCTGCGCACAAACCGGCACAGTAGCCGATTACAGGAAAATTTCAGAAACCAACGGAAACTTGAACACTCCCCTGAGCAATCAGGGAATGTTCGGTTTTTTAAGTGAGACGCTTTCAGAAAACAAACTTATTTCTGGTGCTCCATACGATGGTAATGGAGCTTTTTACTTTATAGAGCTCGCGGAGGACGGAACTGCAGCAAGTTCTGCAAAAATTTCAACAGCCGATTTTACCTATTTCGATAGTATTAGCAGCGCCGAATTCGGCACAGCTGCCTTAGAACTGGCAGATAGAAACGCAGATGGAGAGCCTGACTACCTCATTGGCGCTCCGGGCATTCAGCCTTCAGGCGCCTTGTTTTTACTTTTGAGTGCGCCTGGCGGATTCAATCTCACAAATCTTATTTTACCCGCAGAAATGTCGGCAGCCTTAAAAACCGGTGCGCATCTGGCACAGGAAAATGGGAAAGTCTATATCCCTTCTTCCGGCGGAGCCGGATCTATTCATGTATGCTCAATTTCAGCTACAAATGAACTGGTTTACGAAAACGAGATCGGATCAAATCTTCCGCTTCTAACTGCTAAACTCGATGATGGTGACCAATTTGGAACAGGGTTGAGCTTTGCTGACATGAATGGCGACGGCTTTACAGATATTATTTGCGGAACTCCGGGCGATGACGATCAGGATACAAATTTTGGAGCGGTTTACATGCTCTACCGCGATGGTTTGGGTGCGATTACCGATCTTCAAAAGATTTCCCGTCTGGAAGGTGATTTTAATGGCTTTATGAATATTGATGATGCCTTTGGTATTTCGGTAAGATGTATTGGCGATTTAGATGAAAACGGCGTTTCAGATCTTGCCGTTGGTGCTCCCGGCGATGATGATGGCGGAATTGATCTTGGTGCCGTTTGGATTCTCTTTATGCGTCCTGACGGAACGGTTAAAAACCATAAAAAGATTAACCGATTGCAAGGAAATTTTGGTGGAGACCTAAACTACGACGACCGTTTTGGAACGCGTATTGCCTTAATTGGCGATCACAATAACGATGGCACCATTGATATTGCAGCAGGAACTGTACGCGATGATGATGGAGGATCAAATAAAGGGGCGTTTTATACCATTATGATTGAGCGCTGCCCCTCGCCAAGCGGATTTTTCGATTATGAAGATAATAATGGAACCGTTACGTTTACCGCCGAAGGTGGCGCTGGATATTCACATATTTGGAATTTTGACGACGGTGGATATAGCCAGCAGCAAAATCCTACCCACACTTACGAGAACAGCGGAACATACTGGGTGTGCCTGGCAATTAATAGTGAATGTGGTGGAAATAATTTCTGTCAGAATGTTTTTGTAAATGTTTCATCTACTGTAAGTATCGAAGATCGAATCGCTAAAAAAACAGTTATATTTCCCAATCCATCTACCAATTTTATAAAAGTTGAAACAGAAGGAAAAATAGAATCTATTCGCTTTGTGAATATAACCGGGCAGGAAAGCCTGCGGGTTGACAAGATAAAACCGGGTGAAAAAATCGATGTGTCCACACTGCCAACCGGAGTTTACATTGCTGAAATTATGATTGATGGAAACAGGATTGTAAAGCGAATTCAGAAGGTGGGAATTTAAAATTATCTATAGATTACATCTTGGTATGAATGCGGTCTTGGAAATCAGAAAAGCACAGTTTTGCCTTATTTCGATAGCCAGAGATCCTATAGAACAGGCCTGGGGAAATATTTAGGGAGAAATCCGATAGCCTCTATAACTGTCCGTCTCTCTCTCAGAGTAGACTTGAATTTCCAAAAGTCTGCTTATCAGAAAGGGTTTATCAATGGTCATCTTGGTTTGCCCAGTCACAAGACGGTTATAACTATTTTGGGAAATCCCCATCGCCACTGCCATGTATTCCTGTGAATATTCTTTGCTTCTTCGTATATCACGGATTTCACTTAGCATTTCTTCATTTAATAAAACTTTTTCCATATCATAGAAATGGGGTTTAAAACGAAGGTTAAAACCAAAATTAAGTTAAAGATAAAAAATAATATACTGAATTGCATATAAGTAAAGCATTAGCTATCAAGATATTGATAATTCGTTTCCGGCACTTCCGTTTTTCATTCTCTAACACATGATTGTACATTGGTTAAATGATTTAGATCTATCGCTGGATAGTTGGCTTTCTTTGAAGTGTAAATTATTAATGCCTTAATCCACGATTTAGTTGTTTATTACAAGATTTAGGATGTTGTTACAGTGGGATCCCTGATTGAAGAGACCAAATTTTCTTTTATATAATTTCTTTGGGCAACTTTTTACTTTTTTTTTCCACGAGTTCCAGCAATTTGTTTTTGGCATCCGTCGTAGGGCTGTCGTTATATTTCGATATTTTTTATTTCAGTTCATCGGATATTTACGATTTAATATATAATAGCATACTTAACTGGGGATTTTGGATAGTTACGTGTCAGGGCTTTATCTAGTCGTAATGCACATCAAATTGACAAAATATCTGGGTAAGCGCATTTAAATTGCCAATAAACTTAGCAGATAGTTCTCATCCTTTTTTTTCCGTTTTGATTTGACACCTATCCGGGTAGATTTTTCTTTCTCGGCGAGTTTAGTGCTAATTATTTGAGCAGAGAAAAGTTTTCTGCTGCTCTTCCTCTTCGTTTTGGACTAACCTCCTCCCCAAAAGAAAAATCAAGTTTCCGATCCAGTTGATTCTCGATATGCCAGTGGTTACGTATTATTTTTAGAAACACTTACGGTTTTGCCTCAACTGAAGTTAAATAATACAGGGAAGCTTCTTCAATCTTACCTGTTTTCTTGAATTCTCATCAGCTGTCAATGCGTACAAGAGATTTGAGTCATTTCCGTTTTCTGGGATTTGAAATATGTTCAAACTTATCGATTACAGCACAAATACGTGTTTTTATCCGGCCATGACCACCATGTATTTTTGCTGTATGCATCCGGTTTTTGGCAAACTAAATTCATCGATAGTTTGTTCATACAGACTAGCCCAGTAGCTTCTCACTGCCAATACATATTCAGCTTTTGAAGCTTTTATAGTTGTGGCTATTTCTTCCTGAAACCCTATGGCATCTATGGTCACGGAGGCACACCGGATAGCCAACTTTGACAACAACTCGAGTGTTGCGGATATTTCGTTTGATTTTTCAGAAACTTTCACCTGTCTAATTACCAGGTTGTTCTAACAAGCCCAAGCACTTACCATGTGGATTGACGACTTGCCGTTGATCTTAGCCCCTCGAATAGCCTTACCATCTAGAGCTATCACTTCACCTCCTACAGCCTGTATTAATGAGGCTACTCAATTGCCAAAAGCCGTTTCGAATTCAACTGGGTTCAGTTTGCTAAAGAGCCTGTTGAACGCATTGTGTAAAGGAATACCGTTGGTCAACTTCAGGAAAGTGGAAAGCCATTTCTTTGTTTCATTATCGTATGTTTCGATTTCATCCCAACAGTCAGCACCACATATAACGGCACATATTGAGATAGCTACTAAGTCAGTTAATTCGTGCTTCTTACATCGATCCATGCGCGGGTTTGTGTTGTCTTTCATAATTTATTTTTCTAATTGAATATCATATTAATACACGAAATATACATTTGAAAATTACGGACTATATAATTGTCATATAGATAGTTAAACACATTTTGGGTGTTCATAATTATAATGCGTTGCCCTCAAAATACTTTAATAATTATAATAGGAAATTTCTTCTATATTTGTCTGACGAATACAATTCTAACTTAAAATCTTATTAAAATGAAAAAATTAAATCTGTTAATTCTAAGTACATGACAAAAATTGATATATATCCATATTGTTCTGATTCTTAGGATTTAACAAACAGCTTGCTAAATGGTCTAATCCATGCTTGAAGATACTTTTTGCTTTGCGGCCATGTTTTTTTA
>NZ_JAAGVY010000090.1 GCF_010686655.1 Cryomorpha ignava
GATCACATCCCCACATCCAAGATCAAGCCGCAGGCATGAGGAGTTTATCCCGCTATTTCAGCGGGGCACATCCCTTTCCCCGCCATATTCTCCATCCGCACATCCGCACATCCGCAAATCCGCACATCCGCAAATCCGCACATTAACTCATCCGCAAATCCTGTCCATCTTATAAATCTTAAAAATCCTGTATAAGACAGTTTAGCCATTCACTGAAAAGTAAAATCAAATATTATCTTAGCTGCAGCTGATGTTTGAGAAAGACACAAATTAAGTTTAAGTAAAACGGATGAAAGAAAAGATTAAAAATTACTTGACAGAGTTGGAGAAAGAAAAGGGAATAAAAATCCTTTTGGCATGCGAAACAGGCTCCAGGGCATGGGGTTTTCCATCGCCTGATAGTGATTATGATGTACGGGTAATTTACAAACATGAAAAAGATTGGTATTTGAGTCTGGTGGAGGAAAAGGATACTATTGAGCTTTTTCTTGAGAATAATGAGATCGATATAAGCGGCTGGGATTTGCGAAAGAGTTTGAGGCTGCTTTGGAAGTCAAATCCGCCGCTGTTGGAAAGAATTCAATCGCCGATAATCTACAAAGCCGATGATGCATTTCTGGAAGGCTTAAATTCAATGGCCAATGTCACTTACTCGAGAATTGCTACCATGCACCATTATTTAAGCATGGCTAAGAAGGCATTTGATGAAGTGTCAACATCGAAAGAGTATAAACTCAAAAAGTTCTTTTATGCTCTGAGAGCGTCGGTGGCATGTTTGTGGATTTTGGAAAGTGAGCAGATGCCGCCAATAGAATTTGGTAAAATGTTGAATGGTTTAAATTTGAATACAGATTTAACGCATAGAATTGGAGAACTTATTGAACTGAAATCTACCATTAGCGAATCATACCTGCACAGCGGCGAGCACGATTTAATAGAGTTTATGAAGGTCAGCATTGCCAGGGCTGATACTGAGGCGAAAAATCTACCTGCCGCAAAAGGACGGTTGAGCGAATTAAATGCCTTTTTTAGAAATACATTAAATAATCGATGACCATAGAAGATTTAAGAAATAGAGGCTTAATAATACTTGAGTGTATAAGTGGTAGCAGGGCTTATGGATTAGAAACACCTGCTTCCGATACAGATATTAAGGGTGTTTTTATTTTGCCAAAAGCGGAATTTTATGGCTTGAATTATACGCCGCAAGTAAATAATGAAACGAACGACATTGTATTTTATGAGTTTGGACGTTTTATGGAATTACTTTCTGTAAACAACCCGAATATTCTTGAGCTTTTGAATACCCCTGAATCAGCGATTATATATAAACATCCCATTTTATCAGAGCTAAACACGAAACTGATTTTGTCCAAACTCTGCGGCAATACTTTTGGCAAGTTTGCTTTAGCGCAAATAAAAAAGGCGAAGGGGCTGAAAAAGAAAATTGTAAACCCTGTGGCGGAAGAAAGGAGAGGTGTTTTGTCTTATTGCTACGTAAACTATGAGCAGGGAGCGATTCCATTATTTAAGTACCTTGAAATTAAAGGTTGGACGCAAGAAAATTGTGGACTAGTGAACATTCAGCACATGAATGATATGTACGGTTTGTATTATTCTGAAGATTCCGGTTTTTCGGGAGTTGTTAAGGGTGTAGGTTCAAACGATGTGTCTTTAAGCTCCATCCCGAAAGGAACTGAGCAAGAGGCGTTGATGTATTTTAATAGAAATGGTTATTCCAGTTATTGCAAGGAGTATCGCGAATATTGGGATTGGGTGGCGAAGCGAAACGATGATCGCTATGAGAACACAAGGAGCCACGGAAAAAACTACGATGCAAAGAACATGATGCATGTATTCAGACTTTTGGAAATGGCGGTTGAAATAGGAAGTGATCATGTGGTAAATGTAAAACGCCCCAACAGGGATTTTCTTCTTGAAATAAAATCGGGTAAGTATGCGTATGCCGAATTATTAAAAATGGCTGACGAGAAAAAAGCTGAAATGGAACAGGCATTTGAGAATTCATCTCTACCCGAGAGGCCTGATTTGGAAGTAATAAATGATTTGACCTATAGGTTGAGAGATAAGTTTTATAGGGAGAAAGGGTAGGGCTAGAAATCTGGATTTATCGTCATCCCCGTAGCCGTCGGTATCAGCTCATCAGCAAAACCTCAATTCAAGCAAGGATTAACAATGATAGAACTCCATCACAAGCCTACGCCATCTCCATGGCAGTACTACAACAAAACTATGGCAACTCTATGATCGACACCCTCCAGATACCCTTTTATTCCATTTCATTCGAAAACATCCATTTCCTGACATCACAAATCCCTGATCAATTTAATTCCGGATACAAAAAAGATTAAGCCCAGAATTCCATATACCAGGAGGGAACGGAGTGTTCCTGTATCATTTACATAGAGCACCGCGGCATATATCAATCCGGCAATGCCGATCACGGTTAGTACGGCGCCAAATATACTTTTGAGTTTCATCGGCGCAAGGTAGAAATTTTTGAGAACAGAATTACACCCCCAGAACCTTACGCGAACGATTTTTAGTGTGAAAGAGTTTTTAGTTCTAAGTTTCCCTTACGGGCTTCCTTTGGTCGTTGGTTCATGGACTTGTCAGAAATACCTTTTCACATCAGCAAATCCGCACATTTCGACTCCGCTCAATACATCGCATCAGCAAATCTTGTCCATCTTACAAATCTTAAAAATCCTGTTTAAGACTATTTTGCCACCAAACCCATCCGCACAGTAGTTTATCCCACCATATTCTCCATCCGCACATCAGCACATTTCGACTCCGCTCAATACATCGCATCAGCAAATCTTGTCCATCTTACAAATCTTAAAAATCCTGTTAAAGACTATTTTGCCACCAAACCCATCCGCACATCCCTTTCCCCGCCATATTCTCCATCCGCACATCCGCACATCCGCACATTTCGACTCCGCTCAATACATCGCATCAGCAAATCTTGTCCATCTTAAAAATCTTAAAAATCCTGTTAAAGACTATTTTGCCACCAAACCCATCCGCACAGTAGTTTATCCCGCCATGTTCTCCATCCGCACATCAGCACATTTCGACTCCGCTCAATACATCGCATCAGCACATCTTGTCCATCTTATAAATCTCAAAAATCCTGTATAAGACAGTTAAAGAATATCCCTATTTTGCAAACCCATACCACATAACCTGTTAATACAAAAACGTACCAATTCATTCTTTCATAGTCGCCATAAAATAACCGATTAAAAACACCAATAGTTCATGAATTCGACATTAAAAAAAACCATTAATAAAATTCCCAAAGCAATTAAGAAAGACAAAACGCGCGATGCTGTTCGGTTGGCTTTGCAATCTGGTTTGGCGGCTGGAATCACTTTTTTGGTGATGAAATATTTCTCGCTTCCCGAGGTATTCCTGGCCGTGCTTTCAGCGGTTTTGGTTATTGAGCCAAGTATTGGAAACACCATCGCCCATTCAAAGGGCCGCATTCTGGCTACGGTGGTGGGTTGCCTTATCGGATTTGGCCTCGTGAGTGCCATCCCATACGGCTACGCTACTGTGATAAGTATTTCTGTAACAGTAGCTTTGATAAACCTTATTGTTGGCTTTAAACCTCAATGGAGATACGGAATAGTAGGGGCCGCCGCCATCGCCATAGGGTCTGAAAGCGATGCGCTCGAAACAAGCATAGATCGACTTATCGCAATAGGCATAGGTATTGTAGTTGGCTTTCTGATTTCTTTAGTGGTCTGGCCCGATAAAGCGTCACAGCGAGCTAGAATGCATTTGCGAAAGGCATTAAATGCTGCCTGTGAGAGATTTGAAATTGCATTGGACAATACAACTAGGTCAGAAAAGAAAGATTCTGATAATGTAGCCGATAATTTTCATACCAATTTGGGAAATGCCAAAGGTTCGGCGGAGGCCATCCAGTGGGAAAATTCCGACCAAATTCACGAACTGATACGAGCCACAGAAAAATTGTATAATTCCATTCTTATCATTCACCGGGTCAGCCAGAGTGCAGCTTCTGACATATTAGCCAAAGGAGCGGACATAGAAGAGAAAGCATCTGAAATTAAAGATAGCGCAAATAAGATTATCTCGGCAGTGGTAAACGACGAAGAGGTTACCGAAAGCCAAATGACGGCATTTAAGGAACTAGTAGAAAAAACTAAAAAAGAGGTGGTAACCAAGAATGGCGAAGATGACGATCAGATGTTTCGGAATGCCTTTATATTTGGAATTACCGAAATTAAGGAGAGCCTGGATGTATTGAAAGATTACTAGGATTTAATTGTGAATTACGAATTACGAATTACGAATTACGAATTGTGAATTACGAATTGTGAATTACGAATTATGTTGATGAGAGTAATCGGCTGACGCACAAAATAATAGTTGAAAAAGAAGCTCAAAGCGTACATTGTCTTAAACAGGATGTATAAGATGGCGGGATAGTCAAGATGAATTATGGGTGGATTATTACAAATATTATCTGATATGAAGCATCATGAGAATTATTGGCTGACGAACAAAATA
>NZ_JAAGVY010000091.1 GCF_010686655.1 Cryomorpha ignava
TGGCATTTTGTTCATCAACTGGGCTTATATAAGGTGAATTAACATGATGTTCTCTGACAGATTTACGAACAGAAATAGGGTCGCCATCTTCCATAAATGCAAAAAAGTCATAAGTAAAAGTCGTTCCCGGAGTTTGAAGATCGTCGCCCTCCGTGGTCCCTGAGCCTGTCGAAGGGATCTTTCCGCAGACTGCAATTTTGGTTACCAAACCTAAAGCGTTAAATTCAGTTCTCGTTACATTTTCATTTGGATCGGTAAGTTGCCAGGGTGCCAGGAGGCGGTAATCTATTAAGGAGTTCACCACCATACGTTGTGGATCTATTACGCTCGTTGGCAACAAATGATACTTGTCGTAAACAATCGTAGTTTCATCATCATAAACATTCCGCTTGGCCATCACCAGCCCATTATTGGGTTGTCCGGTGGTTTGGGTATCGTATTTCAATTTATCACCGGTAGCATAATAGCCCTCTAAGTGTGGCCCGCTGCCGGTTCCGTCATAATACACATAACCCAGTCTTGGGTCACGCAATTCGTGTAAAAATTCAGCCGGGTATTCGCTCCAGTCGGGGGTGTTGCCTTCGCTAAATACAGGTGGAATAGCATCGCCATAAGCAAGGATGATCTCTTTTTGGGAAACCATTAGCGATTCGCTGCGCACTAACAATCCGTAGCTTCCCAATGTGCCGAGGTCGCCGCCAATAAAGGCTGCACCATCGTAGTAATTTAATTGATGCGATAAAAGGTTGGTGGTGGCATTTCCATCAAATGCATTTTCGCGAATGGTAAATACATCCTGCGATGCCGTACCGGTATTTTCTTCAGACTGACTTTGCTTTACGCGATCTACAAAGTACAGTCCTTGGGCTTCGTCTTTATAAGTGTATTCGCTTGTGTTAAGCACTACGCGGTCTGATTCTGCTGGGTCGTAATAGTGATTATTGCCAAGCTGTCCGCCTGTTAGTGGGTCTTTGCCGCGCGGCACGGCTATTGAGATGCTTTGCAAGACCTGGCCGTATTCATCCAGTGCGCCTGTAAACGAAAAGGTTGTTTTTGGGTCTTCACCGCGTTCCCACATTGTTTCGCGGGCTGCGTATTGGTAGGGGAAGAATATGCAGTTTGAATTGAGCAGGTTGGCAAGTTCTTTTATTGTTGTGTTAGTGGACGGAGAATCTATGAGAATGGCTGAATTTTGCGTTTCTTTTACGCTGTATGGTTTTTCGCGTTGTGGGCTAACGTCTTTTGCAAATAACTCAGAGCGCAAAGCTGTGCCGCGTAAGGTGCGTAAGGCATCACGTCGTCCCCTGCGGCTTAAGGTGCGCATCATGGTTGTAAATGCAGCGGGTCGCGACAATATACTCGCGTCGCCCGACCAGTATTCTGATAAATAATCTATTTCGCCCCAGTCTCCATCTAATAATTGAACAGGCCCTAAGTGAAACCAATTTTTGGTATAAATAGGTGCGCTGTATGCTTCGGCACTTACACCTGTAAAGTCGGCATCGAGTACCAAGCCGTCGGCATTGTATGAGTCGTAACAGGAGTTGATATCGCTAATAAGAATTAAGTTCAAATCTCACTCCTTTTATTGCACCATAAACACTATGAAGTATAGCATTTAATTTTGCTAAAGCATTTTTTGGACTCTGTTCGGAAATTAACGCAAAATAAGTGAATCCAAAATTATCATTTGCTTTCTGAAATTTAGAGTAAAATGGAGATTTCTTAAAAGCCCTAAAAGTTGGTTCTTCGGGTTTATCGTTCACAAAATTCAAGGACACGACAGCCCCAAAATCATTTTGAAAGACAACTCCAGTATTCCAAGAATTAAATTCAGAAACATTAAAGAGTTGTGCCAACTCAATTTGAGTTGGACTATAAATATTCAAATGCAAATTTTTATCGTTTACTTTTTGTACTATACTTATTGCCTTTTCTAATTCCATAAATTCATTTTTTATGTTGGTCAACTGCTTTTTTATAGCCCCAGTAAATAATTGCAGCAGTACCTCCTGTTGCAAAACTATATCTAACCCAATCAGGCCCAAGCATCAATCTACTCCCGTATGGTCTCATTGAATTTATTAATCCAGGGTCTTTAATATCATGTACACCTTTTCCATAACTTAATTTGGGGCTTGCAAGTGTAAATCTACCGCCTACTTTAACTGGCTTTCCATTTATTATTGATATTTTCCCTGCAGGTTCTCTACCAACCAGACTTTCTGTTGTATATTGGTTGTCAAAGTCGTCAATTTTATGAAAAAAACCATCATCAGTGGGTTCCACTTGTGTGTTTTTTGAATTTCTAAGACCTCCACGCCCCTTCAACGCAA
The DNA here is from genome assembly GCF_010686655.1 of Cryomorpha ignava. Classification (GTDB taxonomy): domain Bacteria; phylum Bacteroidota; class Bacteroidia; order Flavobacteriales_D; family Cryomorphaceae; genus Cryomorpha; species Cryomorpha ignava. The sequence goes on from NZ_JAAGVY010000091.1 coordinate 2,337, forward strand.
CTCCCATATGTGCAATAGATAGAACAGTAGTAGCAACATATACGGGATCATGTATAGCTTGATCCCAATCGATGGAAAGCCCTTCTCCAAAAGTTTCTTTTGCACCTTCAAGATCCCCTTGTAAAGCCAAGTCAACCGCCTCAGAGTACAAGAAACCTTGAAATCCCCCTTGTGCAGCAAAATTGTATTTGGCTTTATAATCGGCAGCGTTCTGCATGAACTCACCACTATTCTCAATCCCTACAACATATGATGGTATTCCAGTTGCCTTATCTGCTGCTATATAAAAACTAGGCACCGTTTTTCCATCAACCTTATTGTAATGCGGAATCATTGTGAAAGGACCTGCATTAAATTGTGTCCCTGACATAGTGAAACCATCCGGAATAACATTGTCAGCCCGAGCGGTTTCATAGAATTGAGTTCCATTGAACCCTGATGTCGAGTTACTCTGGTTGTTTTCTCCATTAGCACCCCCTTGTTTTTCAGCATTTTCTTCCTGCAATCCCTCCAAGTCAACTTTTGTAATTGGCTTGTTACCAGCGTAAATGTATGATGTGTACTGCGGATAGCTTTCCGCAATAGGATCCACACTCACAAATCTACAAAGCCAAGGCGCATAATACCGTTGCCCATATTCATAAAGCCCGCTCTCTTCGTCTTTCTCCTTCCCATTATATCGATACCGCTTGTATTGAAAGCCTCCAAAACTCGTTTCACCAAAAGGATAATACTCCTCCCTATTGATCAAACTTCCTGTTGTGGCTTTTAATATGGCTGTACTATTATTTAAGTGATCGCCAACAATATACTTAATTGCAGGAGTGTTATCATCTACATTATTACCAACTTGTATAGTTGCAATAAGCGCTCCATCATCGCTAATTTTAATCGTATTAAAAAACCTATTGTTATCAATACTACCACCCACAGTCTTGGTATAAGTAGTCTCAAACATCCCACCATCCATGTAAAAAGTAACAACAACCTTGTTGCCTTTGCGAGTGTGTTTTTTGATTCTTTCACCTTGGACGTTGTAGAAATAGTTGGTGTAAACAGTTGGCGTAGAACTACCTGCCTGATTCTTAAAAACCGCCAGTTTATCATTTGCTCCCCATTCATAATATCTGCTTTCGCCTTCTTTGGTTAAGCTGCCGTTGGCATCGTATTGATTAATATAGGTCGTACTGTTTACCGTAAAGCTCTTTAGCTTATTGCTGGCGCTCTCATACGTATAATCACGGATAAAATCCTGATTGGCGTGACCATCGGCCACGTGCTTCAAATTTTGGATATTACCGATTTTATCGTATTGATAAGTGCGGGTATATGTATTGGTATCTGTATAATCCTGTGGTCTTAAATTTAAATTCCAGCTTGGTTGCGCATAAACATTCGATGTCTCTCTACCCGTCGCAGATAGCAATCGGCGCAAAGGATCGTGAGAAAACAGTCTCATTAAGTTCCCCGGCCCTTGGGCATAGGTATTTGCCGGAGCAGCATCATTTATAGATGTAATGGTACCTTCTAGATCATAAGTATATTGCAAGTCTTGCCTTATCCCGGCATTGGGTGTGTAAGTATGGCCGCTGTGATTGAATAATGCACTTCGTTGACGCAATACCCTAAAGGTTTTAGGGTCATACGCATAGCGGGTCATTATCTTGTTGCCGTAAGCAATTAATATCCGCTGTCCTCGGGCGTTATAAGCAACTTCTTTCACATAATCTGCTCCATCCATTTTTAGCGAAAGCAAGGCTCCACCCTTGTTGTATTCAGGATACATTTCTTTTCCCGGCCCATCTCTATCTGCAGGATAGGTCGCCTTGCGGATGCGGTTCAAGGCATCGTACTCTTGAGTGACATTATTTTTGTTACTGTCCAGGTGTGAAGGGTTAAAGGTATCCCAATCTACAACATATTTTTGATAAGCAGTAAGTGCATCATCAGTTATAATCTGACGGTAAAACAATAAGTTATTCCCTTTAAAGCCCCGATGAATATGTCGGGGTTCATATCTCTAAAGATTTTTTCAAAATCTAAGAGCTATTGAATCGTAATCCTCATAAGTGAGTTTTCCTGCTTCATCATTGTGTACAAAGAGTTTTCCTTTTAGATTGTAGTTTTCGGGATTGGGAAAACCGTCGCTATCACCGTACCGCATAATTTGACGTTTGGTGACGG
>NZ_JAAGVY010000092.1 GCF_010686655.1 Cryomorpha ignava
GGTCATCACAGGGAAAAATTGATCCTGATTTGGTACGTGTAGTTTGTCCGTTTGAAACAAATGAAACCATGTTGCTGGTCAGAAAAAATAGCGTAAACGGAATTTTATAAAGTCTTTCCATAACTAAACTTGTTTGGTGGTTGTATTTAATTAACGATCAAGATAGGACTTTTGGTTTGGTTTTTCATAAATCATTGCTTCACAAACCTACCATACCCCCGTTTACCATCAATACCCGTAAGCTGCAAAAGATAAACACCAGGCGGTAAGGTGCTAATATCTATTTGGGACGGGCTTGATTGCAAAATATTACTTCCCAGGTTTTGCCCCACAGCATTAATCACATCTATGCGCGTACCTGGCAAGGCATTGTTTATGTAAACGACATCATGAGCAGGGTTGGGATAAACCCGTATTTCTTCAAATCCATTTATAGCTTTTATGCCAACCGGCCCCAAAGCATCAATAGCAATACACACCGAATCGCTTCCGCATGAATTAAAAGCAGTAGCACAAACGGTATAAATCCCACTTTCTGCAAAAAAGTGGTAAGGGTTAAAACCGAAGCCTGTTTGCCCATCTCCAAAATCCCAGATTACGCTATCGGCATCTGCCGAGCCGGTATAAGCAAAGTTATAGCCTGCCTGGTTTGGAATAGTATCGTAAGTAAAAAGTACGGTGGGCAGCGGGCAATAACAAGAATCTGTACCAAACTTGGCGATAAAACCCTCTTGAGTACCGGTTTGATTGTAGAGGGTGCCATCGCCAACGTGTAATTGACCACTGAAGTGACCCCCAACGTAAAAGTTGCCTTGGTTGTCGGCGGTGAGAAGGGAAGAACTCTCATTACCGCCCGGGGAGCCATATAATGCATTTAAACTGGTCGGAAGACCAATTCCGGAAGGAGCAAAGAAAGCCAAGAAAACATTTCTTAATTGATTATTGTCGGGATCATCAACTGCCAGGTCTCCCCAGTAAATCTCACTTGCATAAGATCCGGTTACAGCCACTTTGTTACTCGAATAAGCTGTTGCTGTACCTTTACTTGTACCTGGAACAGAGGCATTGTTTGTGAAAATGATATTACCGGAAGAATCAATTTTTGCAAAAATTGGAAAATTGTAGTTATCAATGGAATTATTAAAGGTAAAATCTCCGAGACTACAATTATTGTAAGAGTTACCAGTAACATATACATTCCCAAATTCATCTACTGAAGGTTTACCAACAAACTCTGAACTATAACCGACTATATCATCAGTCGATATCCTCCAATTCACAAAACCTAAACTGTCAAATTGAACGACATAATTATTGGCGGTAACTTCCTCTCCGCCGAAAATGACAATATCATCATCGGATGAGAGATATCCTGACATGTAAAACTTCCCAGTATAGTGGTCTCTGATTAGATTGCTTCTTTGAATAAGACTACCAGTATAAGAAACATCAAAGTGTATACCACCTGAAAAAATACCGTCGCTGTTGTATTTTAATGCATAGATATCTTCACCACCGTCTAATGTGGCATCATAAGTAGCTTCAAATGCTCCACCTGCGTAAGTTCCAGGGAATAATCTGCTGTAAACAAAGCAATCTCCATTGGTAGCCACATCCACATCAATGAAAACACCCAATTGTAAGTCATCAGGAAAATTAAGGATTACCGTATCTTCGGGCATTCGCAGCCATTTAAAATCACCTTCCGTATCGTATTTAACCAAAAGCATTGCTTTTCGATCAGAAATAATGGTAGTGTCAGAATCAATGTTTATACTATAATTTGCCTGACGACCGCCGTTGGCATTGCTGGTTACATAAACTCCTCCCAGAGTATCAGTATCTACACCCAATGGCACATCGCCACTCGAACCACCAATAATCTTGGTCCATCGATGAGCGCCATTGCAGTCAAAGCTGGTTAAAGCCGCATCACTCTGTCCATTACTTATAAAAAGGTCTCCATCTATTTCGTAAGGGTCTTGCAATGACCATGTCACATAGGAATTACCATAAGTATCAACAGCAATATTTTGGGCATTAAACCGCACTTCCTGCCCCCATTGCCAATCGGGTTGGGCTATAAGACTTGTAGCGGAAAATATAAAAAGAAGTATATAGGGTAGAAGGATTGATTTTTTCATGGGAGTGGACTTTAAAGATATTGAATAAATATCTTGCGGTGGGGTTTTAATACCGCACCGCAAGATAAATAGAATTAAGGGGCGACAGAAAGTTTGCTTTGGGCTATGATGTGCCCATCTTGCATCAGACAGATTTGATAAATGCCGCTTACAAAATCACCCAATTGCATAGAGATACTACCAGCAGCGCTTTGAAGTCTAAGTGTTTTAACCTTCCTGCCGGTCAAATCATATATTTCAATCATTTTTTGACTTTTACTGCCATCATAGCGGTATTCAATACGCGTTTGATCTGCGGCAGGATTTGGTATAAGGAAGATTTCCGGTGCAAGTTGTTCTAAATTTTGATTGAATGTGTTCGCCTGGGAATCAAGGTTATTTGGCGAAGTTCCGTTTGCAATCAAACCTTGAGAACCGGAAGCTGAACAACTATCGCTAAGATACATGGCATCGCTGGTTATTTGGCAAAATCCATTGTCTAAAATAAGGTTGATGCTATCGGGTCCAAAATTTGAGAAACCTAAAGGGTGGTTTCCCGTACCTGTCGATACGTCAACACCATTCACCTGGTAGCTCCAATACGCAAACGGATTATAGGGACCTACAATCCCTGCCTGTGCGGCACATGATGTAAGGTCATTGCCGTCGCGCAAATCATCTGTACAAAAGCAACCGGTCGGAAAATTCCACATATATTCCTGTGGCGAATGCGGAACAGCTATTTCATTGCTGCTTACACAACCACTATTGCTGGTAAAATAAACCTCGTAGAGTCCGCCGTGATAGCCATTTATTGTAGATCCGGTGCTTCCATTGCTCCAATTATAGGTACCGTTTTGTGCATTGGTAGCTGAAAGTGCTACTACATAAGGCTCGCAGCTCGCAATATTAAATGATACTGCGGGAGTATCAACAGGGCTTGCCACAGTTACGGTATAAGGCACACTTACACCATCACACCCGTTTTGGGTAGCTGTGAGGGTATAGGTATATGTACCTACAGGTAGTGTTTGAAGCAGGGTAGCACTATTACCTACAATACCTCCCGGGTTGCGCTCCCATTCAAGGCTTAGTCCCGATGCTGTATTTATGGAGCTGGTAAGTGTAAAGGGTACGCTATCGCACTGGTTAGGGTTGCCGATAATTGTAGGTGTGGGTAATGGCGTAAAATAAATAGATACCGGCTCTGATGGTACCTGACAGCCATATTGATCTGAACCCATCACCCAATAATCGCCTGCATAAGTAACATCAAAACTTGAAGAAGTCACAATCGGGGTGACAGGTATGCTGCCTTGATACCAAATGAAGCCCGTAGGGTCGTCGAATGATATATCGAAATACGTCAAAGTTATCGGAATTCCAATACAAACGGGTGGTGCTGGGTTGATTAAAAGGTTAGGTTTCGTTCCGTTCCATAACCCGTTATCCTGAATCTCAATCGTGTTTTGGGTGCTGTCTGAACAACCTATGCTGCTCGTGGCTGTGAGGGTAATAAGTTGAGTACCTGTACTTGCATACACCTTATCCGGATTCGGTTGAAAATTTGTATTGTCTTCACCAAAATCCCAAACATAATTAAGCCCTGTTACCGGTGTGCTTAAGTTATTCAAGTGCACCACCACATCATTAATACAAGCCGGTTCAAAAGGAGAAACAATTTCAAAATCAGCATCGGGCTTGTCAGGTAAGTTTACACTTACAATTGTGGTACAAGGTGGTGCAGCAGTGGTAAAGGTGCTGTAAATAATCTCTCTGAATTGATAGTCGCCGGCCGGGAGTTGAAAATTTACCGACAGGTCTGAAGGGGTGCCTGAAATATTGTTCCAACTGGTACCGGCATCATCGCTATAGGCATATAGATGTTGCATGCTACCCACCTCCAAAGGGAAAATATTGGAGTGGTCGTAAAGTGTAACATCATATAAACTTCCGGTACCGCAGCTTACGCTGTAGTACATATCACCAACGAAGGGTATATACACATTTTGATGAAATCCCTTTGTACATGAATCAGTTTCAACAAAATAGTTAAATGGATATACTCCGGCTTCTTCAAAACTCGCTGTAGCCCAGGCATTGGCGCCGAGGATGTAAGTTTCACCTAGTGCTTCATCTGGAAAAATCCAGGTTTCACTAAGAATGTTATAGCTATAAGGGTTGTACTGAATATTTGCCTGCCCGGTAGCACAATCGATAAAACTACTATTTGATGCCACCAGTGTCGGACCCTGACAACCGGATC
>NZ_JAAGVY010000093.1 GCF_010686655.1 Cryomorpha ignava
AACTTTAATTTATAATGGGCAAGGTCGAAAATTTAACGAAACGGCTACTTGTGTTGGCTACGGATGGCAGTTAGATATAGGCTCTTCTTTGAAGAGACAAGTTAATGGAATGCCCGATGACGTGCCATATGAGTATTCTGCATTTCACAATTTTAAATATACAAGAGGATTTTTAAACCATAATTTAGAAAGTTCTAATATAATTGATAATGGTGGCAACGACTTAATAACAAATGCTGGCAAAGGAGCACTTGATTTTCAACCAGATATTTTTCATTATACCCTTCCTGGTTCGTCATCTAAATTCTCTTTGGCGCGAGGAAGTGCACCATGCGATGGTGAAGTAATTGGTGACGCTGTGGAATATCAAAAGACTTCGAATAATATTACAACTAATTATTCTCTGATTGATAATCCCAATAACAGTACTGATTATGGCTGTTTTGATTTTTTTCTAGATATAGAAGGATTTACAATTAAAAATGAAAATGGTATAGAATATACCTTTCAAAAAGGTGATAGAATTTTGAGCCAAGCTGCTATTGATAGCCCGTGTGAAGATGACGCAACCTGTAAGCGACCAATTGAATATTTTGACACTTGGTCTATCTCCCAAATTAAAAATTTACATGATGATGTCTTAGCTTCATTTCAATACGCTAGTAACAGTCATCCATATTCACAAATTAATCGAGCGGTATCAATTTCACATTTCCCCGCAGATGTTTCGCAAAATTCTTCCAGAACGGAATACGATGAATCAATTGATTACGTGAAATTCATTAACAGAATAGATTTTATTAAAGGCTATATTCTTTTTACAAGAAGTCAAAATTCCGATGGGTATCCTTATCTAGAAAAAATTGAGTACTTTACAAACAGCGATGACTTGATTGGAAAAGTCAAGTTTGAGTATGATCATACTATTGGCTCGGAGTTTACATTGCAAAATATTCAATATTTAAATTCGGATCTAGTTGTATATAATAAAATAGATTTTACTTACAGAGATGGAGTAACGCGTCAGATCAATAATAATGATTTCGACCATTGGGGTTATATAAATGGAATAAATCAAAATGCTACAGTTCCCTTGTCATTTGATGGCCCTAATCTAGGAAATTTGAATCAAGCAAATAGGTCATCTAATTTAAGTACAACTGAACATAGGATACTAAAAGACATACAATATTCAAACGGTAGTAAAGAAAGTTTTGAATATGAGCTAAATCAATTTGGGAGATTAGCGGGTCAGACGATTGATTTGCCACAACCTATTACTAAAACTTATACTGCCGGCTATAATGAAGTATCAAATTGGATCGAAGATGTATCAAATCCAGATGGTGGATATTACACTTGGGTAAGTTTGGCTGGCTCAAATTTTAATTATTTGGAAGTGGAAACAGACCAATATGTTAATTTCCAAATCAATCATGACGGTTATAACTATACTGATCCCTATAATGATTGTGATAGACGTATTGAAGTTAAGATTGTAAAACACTATACGGGAAATCCTCCTACATTTATCTTATCTGATGACGACAATGATATCTATCTTGAAGAAGGTACTTATCTGATATATGCCCGTCAAACTGTTAATGAATTGCCAACTAATATAACTACAAATATCTACCAAGAGTGTCCGAGTCAGTACACGATTTCATTTGATTATCCCAACGGACTAACGGCGGGCGGATTAAGAATAAAAGCTGTTACTAAAATAGATGGGAATGGCAGCAGATATCTAACCCGTTACAAATATGATAGATTTGATGAACCAGGTGTTTCAAGTGGAATATTACTAACACCTTACATTTATCATGCATGGATTCAAGAAAACTTGAGTGGAAGTAGCCAAGGTCCCAATCCCTACGGGATTGGCACTGCAAGTAACATGATAAACAATCTTTTATTTCAAAGCGGACCAGTAATGTATTTGAATGTTGAAACTGAGACCATCGGTTATGACATTAATGGTTCAACTATTTCTTCATCAGAGACTATTGGAAAGTCGCGAACAACATTTAGGTTTGCAGATAACGCGTATTCAAATAGAACGTATCCATACGCTCCTATTCAAATTCCAGATAACACCTTCGGTATACCCCAAAAACAAGAAATCTATAATGCAGATAATAAAAAAATAAGCGAAATAATATATTCTTATGATTTTTTAAGAGATAATTCAAATTTCTATGTAATTTTTGGTGAAATTGAAGGAACCAAGTTTGCCTTGCGTAAATTGAACTGGAGCGTTCCTCAGTCCACATTAAGTAAATACTATGCTCGCCAATCGTATACTTTGGACTCCAAGTTCTTCTATCTAAAAACAAAAATAGTAAGAAACTATGATGAAGAAGAAAATCTAATTGAAGAGAAAGAAACTGCTTATGATTATAGAAGTGACGGAATTCATCTTAAACCTATTCAAATTACCTCAACCTTGCCTAATGGCAGCCAGTCAATAATTAGGAATAAGTTTATTGGTGATTTTCCGTTCACCCAATCTAACGCTCCGCAAGGTGCTTATGCAGGCACGATACAAACACTATGGCGAAATAAGCTCTATTCTCTACCAATAGAACAAGCGATTTTTATCAAGAAATCTGGAGATGTAGAAAAACTCCTTACTTCAAGGATGATTTTATATGAGTCTACTAATGGAGTAGATATACCAATAGCCAAACTCCGTAAATCTACAAAATTGGAAGAACCACTAGCTAATTATGAAATGTCACATAAAATTGATATGGGAAATGAAGATGATGAACTTTACATTCCAGAAGTGCTTTCAGATGATATTGAATTCACAATAGTTAATGATAATAATCTCGTCGTTGAAAGTAGAAATAGCGATGACCTTTATAATTCTCTACTCTTGAATCATCAAGCTGATGGGACTGTGGCAAAAATTTATGATGGAAAGTTAGCTAATTCTCGTTACACTTCTTTCGAAGACGACGATTTTTTTGGAGGTTGGAATATTAGTGAAGAAAATATTGTAGACGCACCAGATTTCAGCTATGCACTAACAGGAGATAAATATTACAATCTAGGAACAGTTGATGGAAATGATGGGGATTTTGATTCGGGTAATTTATTACCAAAAGGGAAATATATATTAAGCTATTGGTCTAAAGGAAATGTTTCCACTTCTTACGGTTCTGGAAGCGTTGAATTAGAAAATTCAAGCTTTTCCGAGGGCGATTGGAATTACAACGAAAAAATTATTGAATGGACTTCTAACGATAATTCTATTTCAATAACTGGAGATGGAAATATTGATGAGTTGCGTCTTCACGAGCTTAATGCTACAATGCAAACCCAAGGCAACTTCGCAGATGGAAAATTAAAGTATGAAAGCTCAATTACAGGGAATGTAGTAACATACGAATACGACGTCAAAGGTCGATTGGAATGGGTTCTTAACCGCAAACGAAACGTGATTGAACATCATCAATATGGAGAAAAAGAAATTTCAGATCCAAACAGTTATAATAAACATACTCTATATACGGCAAAAGATGCAGCTCGAACCAAAACTAACATCAGGACTGCAGGCGAACAATATGTTGCTAAGCATATAGAGTTTACAGATGGGTTGGGAAGATTCAGGCAAGCTATTGATTTCGGAGTTTATAATTATGGAACTAAGCGGGTTTCATTTGTTGAATATGATTCATTTGGACGTTCACTAACAAAGTATTTACCTTATTATTATGCAGATAACGAGTCTGATACAGATTATATTCCGGATGCTTCAAGTCAACAATTAAATTATTATTCAAACCAAACTGATCCAAACGAAGAAAGTACAGCTCCGTTTGCCATAACTAAAGTTGAAACAAGTCCACTACAGCGCCCCACCGAGATAGGAGGAGTAGGAGAAGAACTACAACCTGAAAATGGGCACGGTACGCAGATAGCATATGGATGGAACACTTCTTCCGATAATATTAGAAAATGGCAGTATGATGCTTCTAATGCAGCGGCTTACGGTGATTCTCATTATGCTCCGAATGAACTCCGTAAGGAAACCATTACAGATCCCGACGGCAGAATAATATCATTATTTACCGACGCACGCGGACGAAAAGTTGCAACTACTATGGTAGCAGAATTGCGTCTGGATGGAGCGAGAGCTTACACCGGCAATGTAGGAAGTGGTGGAACTTTAATTGAAAAGAAATTAACCAGTTATACAGTCTATGATGATTTTGGTCGGGTGGTATTTGACATTCCTGCCAAAGCAATGGAAGAACTTGA
>NZ_JAAGVY010000094.1 GCF_010686655.1 Cryomorpha ignava
TTAATCTCCTTGGACTTCCTGCTACTATGGCAGATGTTGAAGCCATCAATTTTGATAATGCAGGAGCAGGTAACTGCTTAATTTGGTTCCTTAGCTTCGATGCTGACAATAGTAATGCTGACGAAGCAGCAGCTTCTTTCTTGGAAGGAAATGATGTTAACGCAGGTGACCTTACAGGATGTTTCGAACTATCAAATTCTATTGAAGTAGTGCGCGAAAACTGTGGTTCAGAATTTGACTGCCCTGATTTGGAAGCTAACTTCGGTGATGCTTGTGATGACCAGGATGAGACTACAGAAAATGATGAGATTGGTAATGATTGCCTTTGTGCAGGAACACCAATTCCAGATGTTCCTGAAAATGACCTCTGTGCTGACGCAATCGCTGTTGTGTGTGGAGAGACTGCTTCCGGAACTACTCTAGGAGCTACAGCCAATACTTCAATTCCATTCTGCGGAACCGGTCTGACTTCGGCTCCAGGCGTATGGTACTCGTTATCAGATTTTAGTGGAATTGTTTCTGTAACTACCTGTTCTGAAGGTGGTCCTGCATTTGATACCAAACTTGGTGTATTCTCTGGATCATGCGATGCACTAGTATGTGTTGGTGGTGATGACGATGCTTCATCTACTGAAACTGACCTTGACTGTACTATAGGCACTGCTACAGTGAACAGAGCTTCATTTGTTGAATTTGAAGCAAGCGCAGATGAGACTTATTATATTTATGTAACTGGTTTTAGTTCTGCAGCTGGAAACTTTGATTTGACTGTTTCTTGTCAGGTTATCGATTGTGTTACTCCAGAGCTAGCACTTTCGGCAGTTGATGTAGATGGTATAGCATTAGAAGGTTGTGTTGAGGCTGGTTCTGATTACTACGTAATGGCAACATTGAGTGGTGGGTCAGGCAATGCTACATACAACGTAACTGCTAATGGTGGCGACGCCGAGGTAGTTGATGCTGATGGTTCATTCACCTTTGGTCCTTTCACTGTTGGTACTTCTGTATCTGTGAATGCAGTAGGAGCAGATAGCGATATTTGTGAAGTTTCTGCTTCTATCGATTCTCCTGCTGTTTGTGCTCCATCTAATGACTCTTGTGCGGATGCTACAGCTATTGCTTGTGGTCAACCTATTGCAGGAAGTACATACGGTGCTACACTAAGTGGTATAGCTAGTCCATCTTGTGCTGGTGGTACACCAGCAGATGTATTCTACACTTTTGAGGCAATGCCTAATGTATCATATACTATTACCGTAAATGGTGATGATTATGATGGTGTTTTAGTCATCTACAGCGGATCATGTGATGATCTTTCTGAAATTGACTGTTCTGATAGCGGATTTACATCAGGAATTGCAGAGACGATCGACTTTACAGTCGATGAAGCCACTACAATCACTGTTCGTACCTATGACTGGTCTTCAACCCGCGGAAGCTTTACGCTTTCTGTGTCATGTGAAGATGTGGTAGTATTCGATTGTCCAGATCTTGAAGCCAACTTTGGTGATGCTTGTAATGACGACAACCCGGATACTGAAAACGATATGGTGAACGAAGACTGTATTTGTATGGGTACACCAATAGTTGTTGAATTCGACTGTCCAGATCTTGAAGCTAACTTTGGTGATGCTTGTAACGATGGAAACGATGACACTCAAAACGATGTAATCGTTGAAGGTTGTGGATGTGAAGGTACTCCGGTTGTTACTCCAACTTGTAATGACTTTGTATACTACATTTCTGATCACGCTGCTGCCGATGGTATCTCTGATATCTTTGAAGTAACAGTGAGTGGTGGTGTAGCTACAATGGAATACATTGCAACTAGCGACATCGAAATACACATTGCATACAATAGTGTTGACAATTTACTATACGCTGTAAGCAAGCATACAAACTCATACCGTACACTTAACCCACACGTTCCGGCTCCGTCATTTGGACCTACCGTAGCTTTGGGTGCAGATTACGGCGAGCTTACTGCTGCTGTATTTAATGCAGATGGAAAACTACTTATCGGTAGCCAAAACAACAACGCTATTTATAGTGTGAATGTGATCACTGACTTAGTATCACCTTATGATGCTTATTCTCCGGTTACAGGTGGTGACCTTGCTTTTGGATCTGATGGTATGCTTTACCTTGCTACACGCAGTGGTAATGGACTATACGAGAACTATCCTTCACCAGCGGTTGATAATCTTATTGGTAGCGTTCCTGTGAAAGTTACAGGTCTAGCAATTACCGATACAGATGAGCTATTGGTTTCTGCACAAGGGCAAACAAGCCTTCAATTGTACAGTACAGGTGGTGCTAACATAGGTTCATACCCACTTGAACTTGATGGTGAGGCTTACACACTTCGCGATGGTGACATGGCGTCGGGTTGTAATACTTTCGATCAGCCAAATGAAGGTGAGTGTCTGGATTACAAACTATTCTACATTCACCAAGCAGCAGGGGGCGGCGCAGAGCCACTTCTTGAAGTAACACTTAATGGTGATGGTACAGCTTCTTACACTACTGTAATGCCAAATCTGGGCGGCCACATTGGTCTATCTCCTGATGGAAGCCTTATTTACAATGTAAGTGGCAACAATAATCTTAAAGTTGTTGATGTAGCCTCTGCTACTGTAATTGCCACCCTTAGCATTCAAACTGCAGGTGGTATGAATATTTCTGGTTTCCCAACCGCAGTGGTTGGTTCTGACGGAACATTCTACGCAGGAAGCAGCAGCACAAACCAGGTCTATACAATTAACCCGGGTACAGGTATTGCTACTCCTTACGGACCAAGCAGAACTGTACAAGGTGGTGACTTGATTGAAGTAGAAAACGAAATCTGGTTGATTACACGTAACAACAATACATTTACCAATGTACTTACAGGCGCATCTTTTACCGTACCGGTGAATGAAATAAACGGTGCTGCTGTTCTTGACAACGGAAACGTATTGCTTGCTGATGGAAATGGCGGATCGCTTCTCAAAGAAGTTAATCTTGCGTCTATGGAAGTAGTTGCTACCTACGACATCGCATTGCCACTATTCAATGGTGACCTTGCTGGTGGATGTATCCTTAGCGGTGGTTTAAATACACAGTGTTACGGTTCAGAAATTCTTGACTTTAATCAAGGGCTTCAAACCAATGGTTCTGCTGTTCCAGCCAACCGTTCTGATGCAACTGCTGCTCTTGGTGAGCCAGACAGAAGCAACGCTGCGGGTGGTTTTGTATCACTCGGTGTTGGTGGATCTATCACGCTTGGTTTCGGTGGTGTTATTTATGACGCGCCAGGAAACGACATTCTTATCTGGGAAACTTCTTTTTCAGGTGACGCATGTGGTGGTAGTGATGATGAACAAGCTGATATAGCGCTTTCACAAGATGGTATCAACTTCGTATCTGTTGGTTCTATTTGTCGTGATGGTGGAGTTGATATTGCCGGTACTGGTCTTGATTATGTATCTGCAATTCGTATCACTAACTCAGCTAGCACAGGTTCACTTGATGGCTACGATCTAGATGGTGTTGAAGCAATTAATGGTTGTAGTGAAGAACCCGCTATTGAAAACGGTGACTGCTACGCTACTGAAGTTGTGGAATACATTCAAGGTTTGAAAAGCAATGGCGGTGCGATTGATGTAAATCGCACAAATCCACTTGAAGCTCTTGGTGCTCCTGAGCGCTCAAATGCAACAGGCGACTTGGTATTCGTATCTCTTGGATACGGTGGAAGTTTGACGCTTGCTTTTGATGGTGCAATTCCAAACGAAGCAGGTGATGACATCGAAATCGTTGAAACTACTTGGAATCGCACAAGCTGCGACGAGTACTTCGAGTTTGCTGATGTATATGTTTCAGTGAATGGCGATGATTACTTCTTTGCGAAAACAGTGTGTCGTGCCGACGGTTTTGTTGATATCAGCGATGCCGGTGCATTTGACTATGTGAATTTCGTGAGAGTCGTAAACAACGACACGCTTTCTACTACTCCTGATGCCTTTGACGTGGATGGTGTTGTAGCACTTCACAATTGTGAAGATGGCGACACTCCTGCTCAATTTGCTCCAGCATCTCAAAGCGAGCTTACCTCTTTCCCGAACCCTACATCAGGGCCTTCGCAAGTGG
>NZ_JAAGVY010000095.1 GCF_010686655.1 Cryomorpha ignava
CGGCAGATCTGCCAAAATAAATCACACAAACAAACGATAAACGCAAGGCTTTCCCCATAGAGAGAAACCGGATCCGTCAACAAATTATTCATCCCTGGCCTATCGGCGGGACGAATACTTAGTTATTGTGGCTAGTTTTTATATTTTTTTCACTTCAATGAATTTCCCGTTTTCAATAACGAATGTGCGTCCGCTAATTGTGATTTCTTCCCCTTCTTTTAAATCCATTAAGTTGGATATATCTTCTTCAATTGTATGAACTGAACCTTTGGTAGCTCTAGCCAAGTCAAGGTATTGTTTGTTGATTCCAAATTGTGTTCCGCATAAGATTATTCTAACTGGTCGGTCAATCTTATTAATGAATTCATAGTCTCGCATATTTGCCCAATTGTCTGCAATTAGAATCACGTCTCCACAATCTTTACATTTCTTAAATCCCTTGAGCATTGCTTCAATATCATTTTCAGGAGCGTCTCCACCGCCTCCGCTTCGCATACATTTATACGCCACTTCCTTTAACTTTTCAAAATCGTTGGCTTGGGAGTAATAGATTCCACCTGTACTACCTGCAACTTTCTTGTTGTCTGGTGTCATGTCACCATCGTTGAAGAAAACGAAATGTTGAACTTTGTTTTTATCAATATTTAACCTGTGCCAAACAAGAAGTTGTGTAGAATATGGCGACATACTACCTGTCAGGTCACAGTTAATCAGCATTTTGTTCCAATCTTTATTTCTATTCAAGACTGCAGATACTGTGGTGTCTTGAAAATAATTGCCAAAATCAAATGTTCCTGTTTCAGAAGAGGAAACTGAATCCGCAACTTCAAAAGCAACATCACTATCATAATAAGCTTCTGAACCCCCTTCTTCAAATTCTATAATTGCTGAAGTTCTGATTTCTGTTACTATGTGCGAGGTGTCTGAAATTGGCGCAATAAAAGTTAATGCAGTATCAATCAAACTTTCCATATAAGCGATTTCAGCTTCCATACTTTCTTTAGTTGGAGCAGGACGATAATAGACTGCATAGCCATGAAATAACTCTTTAGCTTCCTTTTCTGATTTAGCTCCTGTTTGTTTAATTGTTTTCCACTCTGTTAGGTTACTGTCGAATAATTCAGGTAAGTATTGAAAGAGATTGAATAGCCTTTCTCGGTTCAATTCTTCTTGCTTAAACTCTGAGTCAGACTTGAAGTCTGAATAAACGTAAGTAATGTATTTTATGTGAGTGTTTTCTAGTTTGGCTAAAATGGTAGAGTCTTTGAATTTGTTAGAGCCAAATTCTACTGCTAATGCTATATGTTTAAAAGGTGTTCCTTCTGAAAACTCATATTCTGTCAGTTGAGTTGGGTCTTCTAGAATACTGTCAAATTTTGGAAGAAGTTCATTAGGAACAATTGCTTGTCGACAGCTTGAGATTGTTCCTATAATTACAATTAGTAGGAATATTTTAGATATTGATTTCATTGTATTTTTTAATTAGCCACAACGTCTCTGTATGGTGCGTTGTGGATTTGATAAAGATACAACTTCAGTTTAGCACTTAGCAAAAACCGCTTGTCGGTTTTGTACTTTTCTTTTCTCGGACAAAATCCGTAAGCGGTTTTTGTGGGATTTCAAATAATCGCCAAATCTTGCCTAAGCACCTCACCCACAATGCACTATACAGCATGTTACAAGCCGTTTTTTTAAATCTGCATCTATTCAGCAGCTTACTCCTGTATCTTTTCAGTCTTAAAATCAGTCAAGCTTTTAATTGAAATACCGTTTTCAAGGTTTGCCTTTTTTTCGTTTTTCCTTGATGAAAAAGAAACAAAAAATCCCCCGGCCGCCAAAGGCTTGCCGACGGCACGGCAAGACAAAAAAATGCTCGAACCGCTTTTTTGTCCACCCGCCCCGACCTGTTCAACAATCTGACTGCAAAACTTGAAAAATGGCAGTTTCTGCAACGTCCGCAGTTTCGTCTCCGATTCTAGATTTTGGTCGTGATTGAAATTTGAGTTGAGTAAGCTGTCAAATTGAAAAGCTGCCGGTTGCGATTTTTGTGCCTGTCCGCCAATTCGGAGGAATAAAAATCTACATTGCCGTAATTGGCTTAGTCAACAAGTTTTGAAAATAATTTGCCATGTAATTCTTATGGCTTGTAACGACTAATGTATGAGTAGTAGCGGCTTTCAAGGATTAAAATTTCAATTTACCACTAAATTTTGTTTGGTGTTAATCTTTTAATTTTCAGTATTTAAATAGCTATTACTTATACATAATGTTACCCAACGTATTTCCTTATTTGATAATTATTTTTTCAGTCACAACACTATTATCAATTTCAACTTTCAAAAAATATTGACCACTTGAAATTTCTGAAATGTCTAACCGTCTTTCGAACGACTGAAATTGTTTTATTAGTTTTCCATTTAAGTCAAATAATTTCATAAACAGTAATTTGGAATCATTTTGAATAGAAATGAAGAGCAGGTTACTTGTCGGGTTAGGGTAAATACTGATTCGATTTAATTCATAAATTGAGTCTGGTGTAGAGAGAACTCCGTTTTCATCAACTTTAAAAGCGACAGGCACTATCTCGTCTTCTATCATAGAGGTACCTACACCAGCAAACCCATTGTCATTGGTCTTTGTTATGTGATTTCCATTAGCAAAAGTCGCCGAACTGTAATTGATAAAACTGCTCCAAAGGATATCAAAATTATTATCTATCTGGGTAATTCTATAATTCGATTGATAATCAAAACTTAACATTGTGACCATGTCAGACTCATCCTTATAAAACGAATAAGCCCATTCCATTAAGTCGTCGTTATAATTATATTCATAGTCATTCAAAAACATTCCATTAGCATCAAGCTCAATCACCAATGGTCTCGGAAACCCATTAGGTGCGTACCATCCGCAAACTAAAATGTTTCCGTTCGCCTTAATGAATACATCTCGACCTTGACCATGAAAATAGGCAAAGGTATTGTCCCAAATTAAGCCTCCAGAACTATCAAGGCAAACTATATATATTCCGTCAGGTGTAGTTACGGTTTGGGTAACATTTCCGGCAATTATAAAATGACCATCAGATGTTTCTGTTACGGAATACGCTCGGTGTTTAATAGAAGGATCCGGCTCATCTGGTTGGGTATATTCCCATTCCAGAATTCCAAATGAGTTTGTTTTAATCGCATACAAAGCCTGCGAACTTTCGGACGCAGATGTATGGTTTACACCAACCATAAGAAAACCACCGTCAGATGTTTCTATCACTTTCTTTGCAAATTGCGCAAAGCTACCCCCATAGTTATGCTGCCAAATTAGCTGTCCATCTATATCTATTTTTGCTAAAAAGGCATCATAATCGTCATTCTCATATCCATAATCTGACAAACCGGTAACCACTAGATTACCATCTAAGGTTTTAATTATGTTATAAAAATTAAGATCATGAATAGGCGAATTTGGATCACTAAAATAAGTAGTCCACAATTCATTTCCATAAACATCTAATCTCCTAATAACACCTTCTCCAACGAAATTTCCAATAATCGAATCGCCAGATGCCTTTTGACTACTACAAATAATGTAATCACCATTACTTAATTGAGTAATTCCTTCCCCTGATTCGCTTTTACCTATATCTCCATATGTTTTTTGGAAAGTAATTTGTGAGTATGTGAGTTGACTAATAAATATTAAACCAATAACAATTAAGATTCTCATTTTACATTTTTTTATGGTGGGTAACGGTTAGTATATGAAAAGTAGGCGATTACGAAGCACGAAACTTTCGGGTAAACACAAAATTTGATACGAGCCACAAGCCTTGATTTTATTACTGTTTCGCCTATTTTTTATATACATTGTTGAACGAATCCTCCCTGCGGTCGGAAGCTTTTCGGAGCTCAAAATACGTTTTCTTAGATTTATACCAATCTTAAAAATCAATATGATGTATAAAAAAAAGTAAAACGATAGTAGAGACTGCTAT
>NZ_JAAGVY010000096.1 GCF_010686655.1 Cryomorpha ignava
TTGCTGAAATAAATACAACATCAGCCTATCCGAACCCTGCTAATTCTTACGTTACTATTAAATTTAATTTCTTAAAAGCAGAGGAAAAGTCTGTACTTCATGTCTATGACAATCTTGGAAAACAAGTCCTTTCAAGGAACGTTGGGAAATTATATGATGGACAAGAATTAATTGACACCCGAAAACTGACCAATGGACTGTATTTATATCAATGGGTTCAAAATGGTAAAAAAGTGAGCGATGGAAAATTTATAGTAACTCACTAAAAACATGAAAAAATTTGTTTTCATACTCATACTAATAATCACTTGTGCAGGCAGAATGCCCGCACAAGTGATTATTTATACAATCGACCCAAGTTTTAATTCCGAGTTAACACTTACAAGAGGTGGTGTATCTGATATTATCCACACTTCTACGAATAAATATCTTGTTATGGGAAACTATTTTCAAGCATCACCTCAGGCTGGTGTTTTTTTTACCGAAAGTGGTCAGTATATCTATAACTTTCTAGAAATTAGCGGATATTATGTGCAAGAATATCGAGGGCGTTATTTGAAATTTGGAAATCATCTCGGAATCACCGGTGAAGCAATGACTCCATATTCAGATTTCAAATTTGAATTTCAAAAACAGCTTTATAGTGGACCACTTGCCAACATAGCTTTAGACGTTTTGATTTTAGAAAATGATAACATCCTTGTTGCGGGTCGCTTTTTTACAGATAGCACCTTGATGAATACGAATATAGAAAGTCAGGGGCTGCGTCAGTTATGCTTAATTGATTCTTTGGGAATACCGGTGCCCGGTTTTCCAATGGTGCATTGCACACAGCCAATTGATGCAGCTATCCACAGAATAGATAGCTTAAGTGATGGCTCGTATATTATTTCAGGTCAATTTACGGAAGTAAATGGATATATGTATAATAATATAGCCAAGCTTAATCCAGATTTTTCTTTAGATACAACGTTTTATAATATACTTACACCCTCAAGCGCTGTTGGAATCAGGTTAGTTGATAGTCAAGATAGAATTTGGGTAGGTGGTGGCCCCAATGTGGCTCTTCAATCAAACCCTGATGAACCCATACGATATGCACGGCTGCTTAGCAATGGTGAACTGGACTCTTCATTTAGTAGACCAATCTTGCAAACTTTGGTAGGCTCAAACGATGACATTCTTGCTATTAGGTCTCCATACGTGGTAGTTGAAGATACCGATGGCACCTTTATATTTGGTGGTAATTTTGTTTACGTAAATGGTAACTACCATAAATGCCTCGTAAAAGTACAAGATGATGGCACTGTAGTAGAAAATGCTTTTTCAAACCTGGGTGCCGATGGTGCTTCATGGCCGGGTTATGAACCCGTTTCCGGAGCCGTTGCCGGTACTGACATCAAGAAGATCTTAAAATTACCTGATGGTAACTTGTTGATTGGTGGCGAGTTTTCTTCTTTTGGTGGCGAGCCCTATAGCTGCCTGGTACGGTTGCAGCCTTCCGGATTTGTGGGGGTAGATGAAAAAGAAGGGCGTGGTAAACTTAAGGTTTATCCTAATCCGGCAAGAGAATTTATAACGATTCAGCTTCCGGATAAAAATCAAAGGCTTACTCAAGTACAATTGTATGATTTAAACGGGCGGCTTGTTCAAGAAGTTAACATAGTTGACGCTAGTGGCAAAATTGATTTAATAAACCTTCCACAAGGTATGTATGTGGTAAAAGCAATAAGCGAAAAGCAGGTTTTTACGGGTAAGGTTTTGGTTGAGTAAAAGTGTGGTAAATAATTTTTAATTTAAACAGCTAGGAGATGAGGAATGTGATGTATGAAACGAAAAAGATGGAGTTGGCTGCCCAAAACTTGCTGTGTTTTCATTATAATATTTGTTATGATGCCATTGGAAGTCCAAAAAGTATTGCAACACCTCAAAAACCGAAAGCGACTTACAATGAGTTAATTGCTGAAATAAATACAACATCAGCCTATCCGAACCCTGCTAATTCTTACGTTACTATTAAATTTAATTTCTTAAAAGCAGAGGAAAAGTCTGTACTTCATGTCTATGACAATCTTGGAAAACAAGTCCTTTCAAGGAACGTTGGGAAATTATATGATGGACAAGAATTGATTGACACCCGAAAACTGACCAATGGACTGTATTTATATCAATGGGTTCAAAATGGTAAAAAAGTGAGCGATGGAAAATTTATAGTAACTCACTAAAAACATGAAAAAATTTGTTTTCATACTCATACTAATAATCACTTGTGCAGGCAGAATGCCCGCACAGGTGATTAATTATACAATTGATCCAAGCTTTAATTCAGGGTTAACACTTACAAGAGGTGGCGTATCAGATATTATTCACACTTCTACGAATAGATATCTTGTTATGGGAAACTATCTTCAATCATATCCTCAGGCTGGTGTTTTTTTTGAGCAAAATGGCCAACTGAATGAGGATTTCAGTCAAGTAGGGGGGTCTTATGCAGCTGAATATAAGGATAGGTATATTCAATTCGGTTTTGGTCTGCGTCAATTTACAGAGGATTATATCCTTTATTCAGATTTCAAATTTGAATTTCAAAAACAGCTTTACAATGGGCCACTATCGAATATCGCCTTAGACGTTTTGATTTTAGAAAATGACAATATTCTGGTTGCAGGTCGCTTTTTTACAGATAGCACCTTGATGAATACGAATATAGAAAGTCAGGGGCTGCGTCAGTTATGCCTAATTGATTCTTTGGGCAAACCTGTGCCCGGTTTCCCGATGGTGCATTGCACACAGCCTATTGATGCGCACATAGTCAGGCTTGATAGTTTAAGTGACGGCTCATATATTATTTCAGGTCAATTTACAGAGGTAAACGGATATGCATATAATAATATCGCCAAGCTTAACTCTGACTTTACCGTAGATACAACGTTTCAATCTCCGTTTAATCCTGCGGGCATAGCTGGTGTCAACCTTATTGATGATCTGGATAGAATTTGGCTAACAGCAATAGAGGGCAGTACGTTCATTAATCAAGAAGATGTCTCTGTCTCTCTTGCCAGATTATTGCCCAATGGTTCAGTTGATACCACTTTTCAAATTCCTACAATTCTTCTTGACTATGAAGATTATCATGCTAACAGTTATGCAACTGTTATTAAAGATACCGATGATACCTTTATAATCCATGGATATATTACATCATACAATGGCTATGATGTAAACAAAATTGCTAAAATTCAGGATAATGGCGACCTTATTATTGGAGCTTTTTCTGATTTGGGAGCAGACGCCGCAATTTGGGGCAATTATTCTGCTTTATTTGGACCTACAGTATCAGTAGTTAAAAAATTACCAGATGGAAAATTGATAATTGGCGGGAATTTCTCTTCCTTCGGTGGTGAGCCCTATAGCTGCCTGGTGCGGCTGCAACCTTCCGGTTTTGTGGGGGTGGATGAAAAGGCAGGGCGCGGCAAACTGGAGGTTTATCCCAACCCCGCGAGAGAATCTATACAAATTCGTTTGCCTGATAAAAATCAGAGACTTACACGCGTACAGATATATGATTTAAACGGGCGGCTTGTTCAAGAAGTTAACATAGTTGACGCAAGTGGCACAATTGATTTAATAAACCTTCCACAAGGTATGTATGTGGTAAAAGCAATAAGCGAAAAGCAGGTTTTGACGGGTAAGGTTTTGGTGGAGTAGAAAGGTGGTAAGGCGTCGTACCATTCGGTTTTTATCAGGAAGATTATAACATTTGACCGAATTTGAGATATCGAGAATCCTTTCCTTTCGAGTAAATTACTAAAGTTTCGCAGGAGCTATTGTGTTGATAATTAACATTGAAAAGTTAAAAAGTGCAGCATTTTTATTACTTTAAGATTCTGAAAAACAGTATCTTAAAGGCGTAATTCCAAATACGTAAAAATGCTGCAATCCAAAGATATTAAAAATTTGTCAGAGCTGACTACTT
>NZ_JAAGVY010000097.1 GCF_010686655.1 Cryomorpha ignava
TATACCCAGCTTGGTTGGGAATACTGTCGTATGTAAAAAGAGAGACTGGCAGCGGACAATAACAAGAATCTGAACCAAACTTGGCGATAAAACCCTCTTGAGTCCCGGTTTGGTTGTAGAGGGTGCCATCGCCAACGTGCAACTGACCGCTAAACTTACCACCGACGTAAAAATTGCCTTGGTTGTCGGAGGTAAGGAGAGAAGGGATTTCAACACCTAGGGGTGAACTGGTTAAGCTATGGAAGCTTTCGGGCAAACCGGAGCCGGAAGCATCGAAAAAAGAAAGAAAAACATTATAGCCTTGGCTACCATTACCTGTATTGTCTTCGATTATATCTCCCCAAGAAAAAAGACCACCCCAGTGACCAGCCACTGCCACCGTGTTATTTGCATAGACTACTGCATCTCCGCTATTCGCATTTGTTCCTGAAGCATTAGTAGCATAAACTACATTTCCAGATGAATCTATTTTAGCAAAAATAGGAAACCCGCTATTTCCTAAAGTATTTTGAAATGTAAAATCACCAAAGCTATAGCCACTTGCGGAGCCCCCTGTCACATAAACATTTTCCAATTCATCAACAGTAGGTTTTCCAAAGAATCTTGATCCACTATTACCAGAAGAGCCCGTATCATCTGTCGATACCCTCCAGTTCACAAACCCAGAACTATCAAATTGGACGACATAATTATTGGCGGTTACTTCCTCACCGCCGAAAATAGCAACATCGTCGGAATATCCTGAGAAATAAAAACGTCCGGTATAGTGGTCTCTGATTAGATTACTACTAACCAAAGTTCCGCCGGAATAATACATATCTAAATGCACTCCACCCGTGAAATTGCCTTGACCATCGTATTTTAAAATGTAAATATCTTCACCATCGTTTACGGTTCCCGGAAAGGTAGCTTCAAAGGCTCCGCCGCTATAGGTTCCGATGGGTAGCTTGCTGTATACGTAACAATCTCCATTAGGTGCTACTTCCAGATCACGACCCCCAGCCAATTGCAAATCACTGGGATTGATAACTACCGTATCTTCGGGCATGTGCATCCATTGAAAATCTCCTTCCGTATTGTATTTGACCAAGAGCATGGCTTTTCGATTAGAGATGATGGTAGTGTCTGAATCAATGTCCAAACTATAGTTTGCCAAACGACCGCCATTAACGTTACTTAGTAAATATACCCCACCGAGGGTATCCGTTCCCAATCCCCAAGTTTGATCACTACTCGAACCTCCTATAATCTTTGTCCAGCGGTGTGTTCCGTCACAGTCAAAGCTTGTCAATGCTGCATCACTTGATCCATTACTTACAAAAAGTTCTCCATCTATTTCGTAATTATCTTGCAATGACCAAGTAACATAAGAATTCCCGTATGTATCAATTGCAATACTTTTGGCATTAAACCGCACTTCCTGACCCCATTGCCAATCGGGTTGAGCGAAAAGATTTGTGGCAAAAAATAGAAAAAGAAGGATATATAATGAATGTTTTAATTTTTTCATGATTGTGGAATTTAAAAAGTAGAATAAATATCTTCCGGTACGGTTTTAAAACCGCACCGGAAGATAAAAATTAAGGAGCAACAGAGAGTTTGCTTTGGGCAATAATGCGCCCATCCTGTCTAAGGCAGATTTGATAAAGCCCACTTACAAAATCACCCAATTGCAAAGAGATACTACCAACATCGTTTTGAGGTCTAAGCGTTTTAACTCTCCTTCCGGTCAAATCATATATTTCAATCGTTTTTTGGCTTTCGCTTTCAGTAAAACGGTATTGAATACGCGTTTGATTTGTAGCAGGATTTGGTATAAGCAAGATTTCCGGTTCAAGTTGTTCTTTATTTTGGTTGAATGTATTCGCCTGGAATTCAAACTCATTTGGCGAAGTTCCGTTTGCAATCAATCCTTGAGAACCGGAAGCTGAACAGCTATCGCTAAGATACATGGCATCGCTGGTTATTTGGCAATACCCATTGTCTAAAATAAGGTTGATGCTATCGGGTCCAAAATTTGAGAAACCTAAAGGGTGGTTTCCCGAACCTGTCGATACGTCAACACCATTCACCTGGTAGCTCCAATACGCAAACGGATTATAGGGACCTACAATTACAGCCTGGCCGGCACATGTTGTTATGTCATTACCGTCACGCAAATCATCTGTACAAAAGCAACCGGTTGGAAAATTCCACATATATTCCTGTGGCGAATGCGGAACAGATATTTCATTGCTGCTTGTACATCCACTGTTGCTGGTAAAATAAACTTCGAATAGGCCGCCCATATACCCATTTACGGCAGATCCGGTGCTTCCATTGCTCCAATTGTAGGTGCCGCTTTGGGCATTGGTAGCTGTAAGCGATACCACATAAGGCTCGCAGCTCGTAATATTAAATGATACGGCCGGTGTATCAACAGGGCTTGCCACCGTTACGGTATAAGGCACACTTACACCATCACATCCGTTCTGGGTAGCTGTAAGAATATAGGTGTATGTACCGACCGGTAGTGTTTGAAACAGAGTAGAACCCGAACCTACAACACCTCCCGGGCTGCGCTCCCACTCAAGGCTTAGTCCCGATGCTGCATTTATGGAGCTTGTAAGTGTAAAAGGTACGCTATCGCACTGGGCAGGGTTGCCGATAATAGTGGGCGTTGGTAATGGTGTAAAATAAATAGATACCGGCTCCGATGGTACCTGACAGCCATATTGATCTGAACCCATTACCCAATAATCACCTCCTTGGGTAACATCAAAACTTGAAGAAGTCACAATCGGGGTGATAGGTATGCTTCCCTGATACCAAGTGAAATTTGGTGGGGTTGGAAAACCAAGATTAAAATATGTCAAGCTTATCGGCGTTCCAATACAAACCGGCGGTGCAGGGCTGATTAAAAGGGTAGGTTTCGTTCCGTTCCATAACCCATTATCCTCAATCTCAATAGTTTGTTGGGTACTATCGACACAACCCATGCTGCTGGTAGCGGTGAGGGTGATAGTAAATTGTCCTGAAGGAGGTAAAGAACCATAAACTTTATCCGGATTGGGTTGATAATTAGTAGGGCCTTCGTCAAAATTCCAAAGATAATTTAGACCTGTTGCCGGTGTACTTAAGTTATTCAAGTGCACCACCACATCATTAATACAAGCCGGTTCAAAAGGAGAAACAATCTCAAAATCGGCATCAGGCTTATCAGGCAAGTTTACGCTTACAATCGTAGTGCAAGGAGGCGCAGCTGTCGTAAGGGTGCTGTATATAATCTCTCTGAATTGGTAATCACCGGCAGGTAGTTGTACATCTGCAGACAGGACTGAATTGCCGGCTACAATCGTTTGCCAAGGATTTGTTCCTTCTTTATAGGCATAGCTATTATACATGCTACCCACTTCCAAAGGGAAAATATTTGAGTGGTCGTAAAGTGTAACATCATATAAACTTCCGCTGCCACAGCTTACGCTATAGTACATATCCCCCACAAAGGGTATATACACAGATTGATTAAATCTCTTCGTGCATGAGTCAGTGACAACAACATAATTAAATGGATACACACCGGCTTCTTCAAAGCTCGCAGACGCCGTGGCAGTGGTGCCCAGTGTAGGGCTGGGATTTATCGCTTGCGGCGGAAAAATCCAGGTTTCACTAAGAATATTATAGTTATAGGGGTTGTACTGAATATTTGCCTGCCCGGTAGCACAATCGATAAAACTACTATTTGATGCCACCAGTGTCGGACCCTGACAACCGGATC
>NZ_JAAGVY010000098.1 GCF_010686655.1 Cryomorpha ignava
GCTTCAGACTAACCACTGGTGGAGCAGATAATCAGACCGTATCTTCAATAAAAACCCGCTCCGCTGGGCATGCGCCCTGCGGAATCTAAAATTTCATCTACAAAAATTGTAGATTATCTATTTCATAAATAGCCTTAGACTTATTCCCCAGAGTGAATACCGCTGCGGAGCGGCTTTTGTCAGACTCGTGGCGAGCGGATATTCAGTTCTTATCCCTAATAAAATTCAATCTCAAAACTTTCTTCTCATTTAAAAACAATAGATTTACCCTAACTTCGTTTATCGGAAGAATGAATAAGCTGTTTACAACCATCGCGATTGTTATCTTGGGCATTTCGCAGTCTTTTGCGCAGGGCAATGGACAAGACAATTACCAGATTTTACAAACCATCAGTCCCGCGCGGGTAGCTGCCTTGGGTGGAAACGCCATAGCTGTAAAAGATGGCGATCTCAATCTGGGGCTTATCGCTCCTTCCCTACTCGATTCTACAAGTTCCGGTCAAATTGCTTTTGGCTATACCCGGTTTTTTGGTGAAGCCAACATCAGCCACATCGGCTACGGCCACTATTTTAAGGATATTGGAACACTTACATTTTCGATAGAAAATCTGGGTTATGGAACTTTTGACCTCACCGATGAAGCCGGCAATGTGCTTGGCAATTTTAATGCTGGCGAGTATATCTTTCAAGCCGGAATCGGCCGCCAGCTCGATGATAATTTTTCGCTTGGCGCGAATGTAAAGTACATTTTCAGTGAGCTTGCCGAGTATAAATCATCTGCGGTGGCAGTAGATCTTGCATCTACTTATTACAATCCCGAAAAAGAATTTACAGCTACCTTATTAATGAAAAATATCGGGAGTTCAATTTCGAGCTATACCGACAACACCAATGAAACTTTGCCCTTTGAAATTCAAATGGCCATTTCTAAAAAGCTCAGCAAAGCACCTTTGCGGTTTTCGCTTATTGGCGAGAATCTTCAAACCTGGGATTTAACCCCCGAAAGCGATGAAGAGACACAGATAGATCCGCTTACAGGCGAAGAAACGCAGGTAAATCCCGGCGGATTTGGCGAAAACCTGGCGCGCCACCTTGTTTTTAATGCCGAAGTTTTAGTTACCAAAAACATCAACCTTCGCTTTGGTTACAACTACAACCGTCGCCAGCAGCTAAAAATTGAAGAACGTCCCGGCGCTGCGGGAATTACTTACGGTCTGGGGGTAAGAATTGCCAAACTCCACCTCAGCTATGCGCGTGCTGCATATAGCCTCGCGGGTGTGAGCAATCACTTTTCGGTGAGCATAAAATTCGACGATTTCAAAAAATCATAGCCCAAAACTTTTCAAAACTCACTTTCCGCTGTATCTTCGCATTCAGTGGAAAGAAAAATAAATATAGCCATCGATGGCTACTCATCGTGCGGAAAAAGCACCCTTGCCAAAGGAATAGCAAAAGCTTTGGGCTACGCTTACATTGATTCTGGCGCGATGTACAGAGCCGTTACGCTCTATGCAATCAGAAATGGCCTTTCCAACAACGACGAAATTGATGAAAGCGGACTAGAAACTGAATTAGACAATATTACGGTCGATTTTACGAATTCGAACGGAATGAATATGACCCGGCTGAATGGTGAGATTGTAGAAAATGAGATTAGAAACATGGAGGTTTCTGCTTTGGTGAGCCAGGTGAGCCGCATTAAAAAGGTGCGCGAAAAGTTGCGCCTTATGCAGCAAGATGCTTCACGCTTTGGTGGCGTCGTTATGGATGGCCGCGATATTGGCAGTGCTGTTCTACCCTTTGCCGAGCTTAAAATCTTTATGACTGCCAATAAAGATATTCGAGCCATGCGCCGCTTTGAGGAACTCGCCGAAAAAGGAGAAACAATAACGCTTGAAGAAATTCGCGCCAATTTAGAAAAACGTGATTTGCTCGATACTACACGAAAGGAAAATCCATTGGTTCAAGTTCCCGATGCGCTCCTTCTCGACAATACAAAAATGACCGAAAAAGAGCAGTTAAATCAAGCTCTGGATTGGGCTAAGGAATTGATTTTCGAGACAAGCTAAACGCTTTCTACGGTATTAGTTTTCACGAATGGCCATACCCACTGCTTCGTCAACCGGTGTTACTTCATCAAAAAACGAAAGAACTTTCTGCATTACTCTATCTACCACAGAGTCGGGGCACGATGCGCCACTGGTAAGCACAATGCGCACGTGATCTTTTTTAGGCAACCAGCCATTTGTGTGCTCGAGTATCTTTTCAGGATAATTAAAATGGTGAATCAAGTCCGGCGATTGGATTTCAGTTTCGGATTTGATAAAGTAAGATTTCAGTTTTTCTTCGCAAAGCTCGACAATATGGGATGTATTTGAGCTGTTATACCCACCTACAACAATGGCCAGATCGGCCTCTTCTTCCAGTACACCGAGGGTAGCCTGTTGATTGTCGTTGGTAGCATAGCAAAGCGTATCGCGCGTATCAGCAAAATGTTTTCTCACCACCCCCTCGCCGTACTTTTCGGTCATTACGCGCTTAAAATAATCGGCTATGGCCTGTGTTTCTGTGGCAAGCATGGTTGTTTGATTCACTACGCCCACTTTCGTGAGATGGATTGCCGGATCGAAACCGGGGCTGTATTTGCCATCAAAGGCAGTCTCAAATTCGTTTAAGGGTCTGCTTCCGCGAATAAAATCAGCTAACAACTCAGATTCTGCCATGTCTTTTACCACCACAGAAGGCGCTCCCTGGTAGCTATGCGAAAATGTGGCTCTGGTTTCTTCGTGTTGATGCTTTCCGTGAATAATCACCGTAAATTCATCGGCACCGAGCTTTGCAGATCGCTTCCATACTTTCTCTACAAAAGGGCAAGTGGTATTGTACTTTTGCATTTCAATGCCTTTCGCCTCCAGCATGGCACGTATTTCTACTGTTGTTCCAAAAGCGGGTATCATAACGATATCATCAGGCTGAAGCTCATCCCAATCTACAAACTGATTGCCCTCTGTATCCATAATAAAACGAATGCCCCGATCTTCCAGATCGCGGTTTACTTCCGGATTGTGAATCATTTGGCTAAGCAGAAAAATACGCTTTCCCGGGTTCTCATCGAGTGCCTTGTATGAAAGCTCTATGGCATTTTCTACACCATAGCAGAAACCAAAATGGCGTGGAATCAGAAATGACACAGGCCCAAAATCTACAAGTGTAGGTGTAAAATCCTGCTTGCGCGGATCTGACAGTTTTCGGGCATTCTTAAGCTTTCCAATGATAGGAGATCGGTAATATTCTGGTATTTCAAATTGCTTCATCGCTTGTGCTCTTTGGCAGATTTAACTGCAAAGTTAGGGTTTTATTACATCTGGCTATAATATTGAAACCACTTTGAACGGCTTGATCAAAAATTTTTATAACAACATGATCAATAGCGTCCTAAACGTTTAAAAAATTCAAAAAAGAAAGAGGGAAGTTTTGTATTTCAAATTAACTTTGAATTGCACAACAAAAACACTCCCTCTTATGGCAAATATAACGTTGTTTTCTCAGATTATCTCAAAATTAGATCGCTCAAAATTCAA
>NZ_JAAGVY010000099.1 GCF_010686655.1 Cryomorpha ignava
TCTGGCGTAAACCACCCCTGTACGACTTTTCCGTTTTTAAGCTCGATCCGGTACACGACAATGACCCTTACTTCGTCATTTTCCGGTAGTACCCTTAACGGTAAAGCGGGTTTTTCATAATATGCGAGTTTTCTACATCCCATCTGTTTGGCAAGATAGGGTTTTCTTCTTTTCAGATGAAGTTTTCAGTTGAAAAAAAAATGCCTGCACGTTGATTTTTCACTCATTACCTTTTCGAACTCTGGATTTACAGCTCGATTTTTAGGTATGAATGCCCTTCCCCGATCTATAAAGTTCGCACTAAGCTTGCGGGGCTTTCATACTTAAAAATGAGCATCCAAGCGCCCGTAAACGCAAAAAAAGGGATGAGCTCGATTCGCGCGGAAGTGACGTCTTTTTCAAGCTCTTGTTTTCATTTCCTGTCGGGATTTTCATTGCTTGGATAAAGGAAAAAAGCGCCTGCGGCTAAAACGGCTGGGCTATGGCTGCAATGAGAGAGGAACGAACGGGTTGCGGACATGGCCCAAGCTTTTCGCGAGCCGCCTGCGAGTTGAGCAAGGGTGTGGCGCAGAGGAAGGCCGAGGGACGAGGCCGCTGCGCCACTCTGTGGAAGGTGTGGGCTGGCGGGCATTTTTGCTTTTTCTGCAAAAATGGTGACAGCCCATACCGCACAACACAAGGGCAGACCATACTGCCGGTAGGCTTTTTAAACACTTTGCCCGCAGCCCGCAGCGACCCGCAGGTGAGCCTAACCCTGGCAGGCGGTGGATTTTTTGCTTTACCACAAAGGCACGACTGGTAAGGCAAAAAAGACAGAGTAGCCTGCCGTGAGGAAGAGGAAGGAACTGCAAAAGACATGACAGCCTGCGAGGAACGAGCACCCTTTGGGCGGTGCAGCTCTTGTTTTATTCCTTTAAAAAACAAACACTAAAAACAAGGGCTGTGCCGGGCTGGCGTGGCTTTTTGCGGACGACTGATGACGAACACCGCTTTTCCTGTTATTTGATTCTTGGAAAGAGGTTGATTGGATGGAAGATTTTGGTTTTTTGTTGATTGAAAGATGTTCGTTCAAAAGAAGATTTCCGTTTGTTGATTGATTGGATTTCAGTTCTTAAAAAAGGATTTCAGTTGAAAAAAAAAAGAAGAAGGTTCATTTAAAAGAATGAACTTTTTTGTAACGTATTTCCGTAATCAGCTAACGGTTGACTATTTCTTTTTGGCTCGTTCTTTTCTTTCTTCCAAGATCATCTTTTGCAACCGCAGTACTTTTTCGGCTGTCTCTTTCGGCATGTCGAACCAATATTTTGTTCCGTCTTTGCCCCGGATAAAGGCTTTTCGTGTGTCGGATGTTTCTTTGTTTTTCATTGCAATGGATGTAATTTGTCGATGATGGTCTTGAGTTGCTCCAAGCCGGTTTGTTTGTAGCTTTCTGTGGCCGATGCCCGTTTGTGTCCGGCAAAGACTTGCACCACCCGCAGATCATTGCCGTTTTTGAGCAAGTGGGCAATCACGCTTTGACGGATTTTCAAGGGCTGCATTTTCTCGGTTTCTTTCCGTCCGTAATTGGTTGCCATGGCCACCGTTCCGGCAGGGATCCGCTTTCCGTAGCGTGTAATAATCAAAGCTTCGGTCGTTATTTTACTGTTTCTGATCAACAACTTTTCCCTGCTCTCGGTCATGTAGGTATGCAAAAGCATGATCTGCGAAGGTTTCAGGTCGAGTGTCCGGGCGTTGAGCTTTGCACTTTTCTTTACGTTTACCGTTCCTTTGTCCAGATCGATATCCGCCAAGTCCAGCCCGGCGATTTCTTGGGCGATCAGGGCTTGGTAAACCAGTAAGCCGGTAATCACTTTTTGCCTTTGTCCGATCGGTGTTTGAGTTTGGCAGCTTTCCAAAAAAATCAACATTTCATCCATCGCGTAAAGGCTTTGCACGTCCACCGCCCGATTTATGCGGTCTTTGAGCTGCAAGCTTTGACACGGATGGGTTTTTCGTTGCCCCGTTTCGACTAAATACCGGTAGTAGATCTTTACCGCAAAAAGATGGTTTCGCAAGGTTTTTGGGTGCTTTTTTAACTCCCGAAGGTGGGCGATGTAGCGCAGCACATCGGCATAAACAGCCGTTTCGGGTTCGTGCGTAAAGGTTTTGTAACGCTCGATCAGATACAGGTAATTTTGCAGCGATCTCGGGCTGTAGTTTTTCGTGATGTATTTCGCCAACCCCTTCATCTGCGCATGTTTTTGAGTTGCCTTCTTCCGATATGCGTATAGATTTCCGTGGTTTCGATATGTGCATGGCCGAGGAACTCCCGCACTTGCTCCACCTTTACGCCTTGCTCGATCAGGTGCGTAGCGATGGAATGCCGCAGGTGGTGCATGGTCGGTTTCTTGGCTTGCAAGTCAAGGTTTTCGGTTCTTTCCACCAAAGCTTTAAACCGCTTGTTCCAGGTGTATTTTTTCATCCGTCCGCCGCGGTCGTGCAGCATAAATGCCGGTGTCGGATGGCTTGGGTCGATAAAAAAAGGCCTGTGTTCGTAAAAATAACTGCTGATATCTTCCACCGTTCCCCGGCTTAGCGGAACAACCCTGCGCTTGTTGCCTTTGCCTTTTGGTACGATCAGGATTTTTTCCCGGAAGCGGATGTCTTTCAGATCCACCGCCACCAGTTCGCTCACACGTAGGCCGCAGCCGTAGGCGAGGGCAAGCATGGCGCGTTCCCGTTTGGTTTCTGCAACTTCATAAATCACTTTTATTTCTTCCTGTTCCAGCACCTGCCTTGTGCTTTGGCGGTTTTTGACCGGTCGGGGCAGCTTTAAGGCACTTGCGGGGTTTTCTAAGATTTCAGCTTTTTGCTGCAAGCCGTCAAAGAACTGGCCGATGGCGCGGATTTGGTTCAGGCAGCTTTGCAGTTTTATGGGGTTGCCGTTTACTTTGTTTGGGCGTTGTTTTAAGTGGTCGAAGTACGATTGCAGGTGTTCGGTTTTGATGGCTTTGGTTTCTGCTATGCCTTGTTTTTCCAGCCGACAAAAGAAGTCGAGAAGGCTGTGGTATTTTGTCCGTGCGCTGCGCGGGGCGAAGCCCAGAGCCAACAAGTCCTGGTAAAAAAGTTCGGCTTGTTTTCGGTAGGTATGATGGTTTGGGTATGTTATGACGAAGTTTCTCATCTCTTTACACTTTTTCAGAACGCGGAACGCCAAGGCTGCGAGCCGAGCGTTTTATTTTGATTATTAGTAGTTTATGGTTTTTAGCCCAACCATTTTACTGGCTTCTGGCGTTCCGTTTGGTGTTCCGCGCACTTGGAACACCAGCTATATTTTTTCAAGTTGTTTATCCAAATGGTCTTGTATTTTCGCTCGGATGGCTTCCAGACTGTCCCAGTAGCCTATTTGGTATTTAAAACCGCGGTTTGCGTGGCCGTTTACTTGGCGCACATACTCATAATCTTGCAGTTCCTGCATATAAACATGCTGCCTTGTCTTGCTCGTTTTCAGCGCATGGCGTATTTCCATCCGCGTAAAAGCGTAGTCTTT
>NZ_JAAGVY010000100.1 GCF_010686655.1 Cryomorpha ignava
ACCATTCCGCTCTCTTGCCAGGCTTGAACCAGAGCAAACATTTTTTCTTGTAACTTCATCAAAATTATTTTCGACAAAGATCAGGCGGGGGTGGGAATTAGGCAATATGGGATGGTCGGGTGGATACTTTTCTTTCAGATAGGAGGCAAGACCAACACAAGTGATTTCATCATCAGCATGCGGGAAAATGAGTAAGACTCTGGTGTTTTCATCGACAGAGGTTTCTAACGGTATTACCGAATTGTCTTGATAGGATGCTATTTTTTCATAGTCAGTGTTATTTGTATTACACCCAACTAACAAAATCAGGGTTGTCCAGATATAAAATTTACAGTTCATGGTTCTTTTTAATGTTTGCCAACGGCAATATAAGCGTAGTGCGGCATTTCGAAGCACTTACATTCAATAAATCTCAAATTTCGTTGCTTAAAAGATATTCATTTTTAGACGTGAAGCCCGCATTACGTTTATAAAATGTTGGCATTTCGTTATTTTTTTATTTCTAAATTGTATAAAGAATTAACAGGCTTTCCTTTTTGTTGTCCTGGTTTCCAATCAGGTATATTTTCAGCAATATTTAATGCAGTTAGATTAAATTCATCACTTTTCCCATACAATATTTTGACGTCTTCAACTTTTCCAACTTTGCTAATAACAATCGAAATATAGCATTTACCCGATTCTAAATTTTTCTGCTTGTCAATTTGAGATTTTAAATATTCCTTAAGTTGCTTTTCTCCTTCTTCAAAGTTCTCTGCGTTACCAAATATTGGTTTTACTTCAATTGTTTGTGCAACAAATATTTTCTTTGAATCTGGATTAGTTTCGAGTTTTATTACTTCAACTTGTTCAGTTTTATTATTGTTTGTTTTTAATTCATAGATGAATTTAGCATTGATTCCTATCTGAGATAAATATCTTTTATCAGGTGAAATTGCCACAGCATATCTTTGTCCATTAGTCTCGCATGTATACAAGTCTCTATTCGTCCCTTCCTCTTTTTGAATTTCTACTATCTTCAATAATTTGTCTGGAGTTTGATTATAACCTTTAATAAAAACTTTTTCTGGATCAACTGAGATTGCACCTGAAAATTCAATTGTATCAGTCGGTATATAATTCTGAGATTTTTCATCAAAACCAAATTCGGTTACTTTCTCATATCTAAGAATCATTGAAGTAAGTCTATTCGATTGACCAAATATTGTAGAGACAGAAGTCACTAATACTAAAGTTATAACTATGAAATATTTCATATCCTTATTTTAATGAATGCCAACGGCAACTGTATGGTGCGTATCCCGAAGGGTATGCACTATACAGAATGTTGGCGTGTCGTTTTTCTTCTTCTAAAAGTCTAAAGTTAAAATTATCTTGTTCTAATAAAGTTTATATTTGTGTAAGATGCTCAAAACGAGCACTAATTAGTTTTATATCATGCTAACACACTTTATTGTAAATCTTTCAGTAAACCCAGCATAGACAAATTGCTCCTGTCATGAAGATGAGTCATTGATGACCTGCTGGGTTGTAAAAATGGAGAAATGCAAGTTTGGTCAAGTCAATACGACCCGCTTACAATTATCGAAAAGTCAAAAGCTCTCTCGATCGATTGCATGTATCGGAAATCCACAAGCTGTGGAAAAGGTCTTTTAAGGACAACAGGCGCAATTTGCTCCTTTTCCGTATCTGTAAGGAGTGGGAAATATGCTTTAGTTCCTTCCCAAGGCATAAATTGTATCACGATAGATCGATTAGCATATGTACTATCTTGATTCAGAAAGCCAATAAATGTATTTTCGTTTATACCATAACGGTTCTCAAGGTTTGCGAAAACGTGTGAATATCCAAACTGAACGAAAACCCTTTCATCGGGATAGCAATACCTTTTAAAATTGTGGGAAATCTCCAGTTCTCGCTCTTTCATTTTGCCTTTTTTTACTTCAAGCGACTGCTCGATGTTAAAAAGAATATTGGACAATTCAGCAAGGTTATAATCTCCAATGGATTGTAAAAATGTCGGCTCGGCATCATTCAGTTTTATTTTCAGCACCTTCACCCAGTTTCTGACTCTGTTATCCCCCAACCGCTTTTTTTGCAGCATTAATTTTCCTTCTTCCACAGTTTTAAATAATGTTGAGTCAGACGACATTTCGAGTATTTGAATTATTGTAAATATTGATCCCTTGAAACCTCCTCCATAACATACATCCAATCCCTTTACTCCAAAATCAGTCTGCATTGAATCCCTCATAGCTTTTACAGCAATATAATGCTTGTAAAAATCTGCAGTTTCTGTCCTAACCATCATCTCTGGGTGCAGATCAAACAAAGTTTTCAATCGTAACGTATCTCCTGTTTCCAAAAAGTGATTAATCTCGTAACCCAAGGCATAATCGCCCTCCAAACCAAGTATGTCCAACTGGTTTCCCGCAGATAAATACGCGATAAACTTCTTTTGTGACTCCAGAGAATACGGATGATAATGCAGCTCTGAAGTGAAAACAAAATTCTGTTCTGCTATCAAATCATCGAGAATTTTTAGCCCATCGGTGTTATATGTATTGGTTCCCAAATAGAAACTGCTGACTATTTCATCTTGGGCTTCTAAAGTCGAAAATGAAGTAAAAAAAAACATCAAAACGATAACCAGTTCTGTTCTATTATTAGCTGTGCGCGTTTTCATTTATAGCTATTTGGGCTTTCTTATTTTTATCTACCGGTCTTTCATTTTTTAATGCACGCCAACGCTCTTGAGTATGATTAGTTGCGTGTCTCAAGCAGTAAATTTAGCAAATAAAAACGAACTATAAAATCCACGAGGATTTTCGGAAGGAGAACAGGCCTAGCAATTAATTATACGCGATGTTGCCTAATGTAGTTTCAGAATTTTGATTCTTTAGATAAATGACTGTTTATAGCAGTGCGCAAGAGTGATAAAAGTCCGCCCGAAATTATTAGTCTGACTTGTATTCCGTTTGAGTGAACAATTCCGCAAACTGGCTCAATTCCGTTGGTTGATTGTCCAATTATAATTTTCAAGCTTTTTTTCCGCAATGGTTCTCAATTCCGCAAACTGGCTAAATTGAGAACTAGATTCGATTCCGAAAACCTGCTCAAAATTCCGCAAAGATTGGTTTCCGCAATATTGGTCAAATTACCCTTTTCAAAAATCCGAATGGATTGGGTGCGAGTGAATTCTGCTATATTAGGCAACATCCGTATAAACGCAACCCCAAATATCTCTATAGCGTTTATATCGCTTATATGAGCATTCCGTTATCGGTCTTTTCAAATGTACTCTTTTCGTACAAAAGATCCAATGGACTTTTCATTGTTTTATTGTTGGTAGACAATACATGCGTGTAAATCTCTGTAGTTTCAAGGCTGCTATGACCTAGTGCAGCTTGAATAGATCTGGTGCTCGCACCACTAAGCATTAAA
>NZ_JAAGVY010000101.1 GCF_010686655.1 Cryomorpha ignava
ATAAAAAAACATGGCCGCAAAGCAAAAAGTATCTTCAAGCATGGATTAGACCATTTAGCAAGCTGTTTGTTAAATCCTAAGAATCAGAACAATATGGATATATATCAATTTTTGTCATGTACTTAGATCTATTTGTATAAAGGCAACAATTTGTTTGGACTTAGTATTAAAGAGAATGGAGCCAATTTGAACAAGGGTATCGTTATCAAAGGTTTCGTTATACTTTCCTTGACTTAAGGATGCTATTTTAGGCGTGTAATTATATTCCGCAAAAGGGTTTTGAGCCGTAGCACACAAAACTCCAAATGAAGCTACAAAAAGTAAAAATGACTTTTTCATTTTATTTAGTTTTCGTTCTAAAATTAGTGATTTTTTTGTTTTCATATTTATTTCTTTCTTCTTTCAGGGATGTGAGCCAATTCAGGTACATTTCTTCGGGCATTTTACGGTAACCTAACTCATGGATTTGAGCATAAAGATTGGTCATTTCGGTAAAAATATTTTTAGCTTCGGTAATGTTCATGATATCGACAGGATTTTGTGCATTGTATTTTACCATTAACGCATCGAACATTTTCTTTTTGGTTTCAGCTTTAAGCAAAAGGGCGTTTATATAACGTGGATAAACTGTAAGGGCTGCATCACAACACTTTAAAATGGACTCATTATGCGAAAGGATGCTTAATTTTCTTGCATATCCTTTAGCAAGGTCTATCATGCACAATGCAATCATTTGTTGGTCATTTAATGCCTCCATGTACAGTTTATTGACAATGGCATCTAAATGAATGTAGCCCGAAGCCATGAGCCAAGCATCATTTGGAAATATACCACTTGTCAACTCTGTATTGTACCAACCATTCGCTTTATTTTGATGCTTAATATAAAAATGATTGGGAGCTATTGCAATATGTGCTTCTGCACCAATTTCATCAGCAACTATTTTGTAAAGAAAAGGAAGTGAATGACAGTTCCCTTTTTTGGTGTCAAGTAGTTTTGAAACGAACATATTCGACCAATCTTTATGACCCCAAATGTCCGTAAAATCGTATGTGTACGGCTGCATCTCTATATATCTTGAACTGTCCACCTGAATACGAGTAGTATCTGTAAGTACATTGAATAAAGCAGCATATTTAACGACTTTATTTCGGTCTGGATAATCATAAATTAAATCTTGAGAAGCAATAAACTGCTTTGAAAGTTCAGCTAAAACTAAAATTTGTTTTTCAAACAATTCCTGATTTAATCGATTTGAAAAATAGGCGTTTTCAACTGTAAACACAGCATCACTAAAACTTACGGAGCAAGTTTTAGTGAGCATACAATTTATTTTTTGAAATGCTTGTTCATAAATTTCTTGGTCAGTTTGAGAAAAGCCCAAGAGGTTGAAAAATAGAATTGAAATGATTAGCAGAATCTTTTTCATTTTTTCAGTTCAATTTCGTGATTAAGCTTGAAAGTCATTTGTTCGCTTTCTTGTTTCTGTTTAGCTTCCTGAAGTGTGCCAAGCCATTTTTCATATGCCGCAGCAGGCATTTCTTCAAATCCGAGATTGTCAACGATAGCATATTGCGCATACATATCATCTAAAAGCTTTTTTGCTTTTGGATACTGATTAATGTTGTCAGGACTTATGTTTAATTGCTTTTGGATATACATAAATCTCATAGTTGCATAATCGGATTTTACCATGTGAGCGTTAATGTTGTTTGAGTCAAGTTCAAGAGCTTTTTCAATGATTGTTTCTACAAAACTGTCGTAACAATACTTTACTGCATAACCTTTAGCTAAGTCAAAAAGCACATGAGAAAGTAACTCGTTCTGATTTAGTGGTTGCATATAGATTTTATTTTGCAATGCTTCTGCTTTTATGTAACCCGATTGAAGAACAAATGCATCTGTAGACATCATTCCGTTGGTTAGTTCAATATTATGCCATTTGTCATTATCGTCTTGAAACTTAACGTAAGAATGACTTGGCGAATAAGCCAATTGGGCTTTTGCTCCAATTTCTTCCGCTAATATTAAATAGAGTAGAGGTAAAGAATGGCATTGTCCTGAATTTGTGGCTAATGCCTTTTCAACGAACATTTTTGTCCAATCTTCATTTGCCATGTAGTCGTCAAAGTCATATTTAAAAGGCAAATGTTTTAGATTTTTGGATTTTATTTCTAATGTGTCTGAAATGAAGCGGTAAAGAATCAAGTTTTTCGCAAGATTGCTGTTCTTATCATAATTCAGTTCTTCAATTTTCCAAGTTAGGAATTGCCCAATTTGTTGTATGGTCTTATTGAATTGCTCAAACTGTGCTTGGTTCTCATAGAAAGCGTTTTCGACCAAAAAATTAGCTTCTTTCAAAGTGAAGGTTTTCTGTCCTTCAGCCATTTTTGAAATTTCAGTAAATGCATAACGGTAAGCCGAAGCACCTTGAACAGAAGCACAAGAAGGAAGGTCGTAATTTACAGTCGCGGTTGTTGTCGGTTTACTCGGTTGTGAAATTTCACGATAAATGGCTTCTAATTCTTGTCTTTGGTTTTGTTGTTTCTGAAAGTCCTTTTGATATTGGTTGAGTTGGTTTTGGGCTGGTTGATTTTTAAGGTTTGGTGTCAGATTATTGTTTGGGTTTGGAGTGAAAGGTTGCGGAAAGTTATTCTCAAAAGTCGGTGGTTTTGGAGTCTGTATCTGTCCGAATGAGGTCAAAGTTGAAAAGGTCAGCAGAATTGCGGTCAGTCCGAGCGTTGGGAAAAAAGCAAGTGTTTGGTAAGCGAAGGTTTGGATTGCGCGGCTGGGCTTGACAATCTCTTGCTTTGTACGTTGGTTCTTATGCTTGTCGAAAAGTTTCATCTTACTCTAATACTGTGCTTTTTTATGTTGGGTAACGTTTAGTATATGAAAAGTAGGCGATTTCGAAGCACAAAACTTTCGGTTAAGCAGAAAGTTTGATACGAGCCAAAAGCCTTGGATTTACTACTGTTTCGCCTATTTTTTATATACATTGTTGAACGAATCCTCCCTGCGGTCGGAAGCTTTTCGGAGCTCAAAATACGTTTTCTTAGATTTATACCAATCTTAAAAATCAATATGATGTATAAAAAAAAGTAAAACGATAGTAGAGACTGCTAT
>NZ_JAAGVY010000102.1 GCF_010686655.1 Cryomorpha ignava
GTTTTCATGTTCTTGAAAGATGTTTGAGATTATCCTTCTAAGATACTGATTACCAATGCTTTATACTAATTTTTTAACATTTAATTTGCTGATTATCAGCGGGTTATATTTTTGTCATGTACTAAACAAATAGATACTATGTATTCAGAATCGACATTAGAACCTGATATTGTAAGTCGTTGGTTAAGTCCTGACCCATTAGCTTCTCAATTCCCAAGTTATTCGCCGTATAATTTTGTAGTTAATAATCCAATACTTTTTATTGATCCCGATGGAAAGGCAGTTAAACCATCTAATGAAAGTGCAGCAGCTGCATTTCATAGTATTGTTCAAAGTCTTGGCGGTCAAAAAGCTTTTGGACTAAGAGTAGAAGGAAAAGGCAAGAATGCTTATTACACCACAGATTTGAAATGGAGCATTGACAAATTTTCTAAAAAGAGTGGATTAGAAGGTGAAGCGTTATCCAATGCAATCGCTGTTTTTAAAGTTTTAAAAGCTGAAGAAATTGTAGAAATTGCTGTGGTTTCTGCTGAAGGTACACAATCAAATGTTGAAAACACAAGAAATGTTCAGACTAATAATTCAGATGTTAATTCTTTTATGACAAATACCGATAAAAGTAATAATTTGACTCCGATGGAAACACATGGTGAAATCAATACACTAATGAATAATGGTGATCCAAAAGGTGAAGGATTTGGGTTTTTTCCTGATGAAAACAATAGTACAGTCACAAATTACAATGCAACTTCTATTATTCCTGATGAAAAACCTTTAGGCGGTATTTTAATTATTAATAATCAAAAAAGTCAAGGTGACTTTACTTATGGTCAAAGTAATGGTCAATCAAAAACTGACGGTCAAGTGTTACAAAGTGGTATAAATGCAGTTCAAGACGAAGTAAAATGACAAAGAAAATTTTATTATTCATTTTCACTCTTTCCAACCTTAGTGCGGTATGTCAACATGAACTTGACGCAGCCGAATCATGTATACTTAAAATAGAAAAACAGCTTGATGAAGTACTTATTGCATATGGGAGTCGTGAATGTACCAAGTTTACAATTGATACGTTAAATGAAGATCTTCTATTAAATGATTACACTCTTTTAGTTTTTGATAAGGAATATAAGTCAAATCTAATTTATCAAATAACAGTCATTTCGGGCGAGAAAGAAGGTGTAGAAATTTCTTACATAAACAATGAAAAAGTTTTTGTCAATTATGTAAATGGGATAAAAACAGGAAAATCAAGAACGTTTTATCCATCAGGAAATGTGCATTTTGAAAGAGAATATAAAAAAGGAATTTTGCGACCAAAAGTTAAAGAGTTTGACAAAGAAGGGAATCTTTTAAAAACAATAAAAATCAAATAATCTCCTTCATTATTCCATACACATTGGACATTCGCAATTATCCACACATTAAATCAAAAATGCCCAAAGAGTATGGAATTAACTACATAACTAACGAATTGGAAATAAATACGTTGGGTAACATTGTATAAGAGATAATGGGGCTTTTGGTCTAAATATGAACTTCCTACAATCAATGAACATCTCGTTAAATTGAAAGTATGTTCTTCGAAATGCCCCACTACTCTTATACTTGCCGTTATGCCCAATTAAAAAAAAGCCAACCGCGCAAATAGCACATTTGGTTTTTGCCGACACGAAAGCCAACGCAGAAAAAACCAAAAGAGCTAAAATTTTCCCACCGCACAATACCGAATTTCAAAAAAATATTATTATATTAGCCAAATATTGTCAAGTCAAAAAA
The DNA here is from genome assembly GCF_010686655.1 of Cryomorpha ignava. Taxonomy (GTDB): domain Bacteria; phylum Bacteroidota; class Bacteroidia; order Flavobacteriales_D; family Cryomorphaceae; genus Cryomorpha; species Cryomorpha ignava. The sequence goes on from NZ_JAAGVY010000102.1 coordinate 1,780, forward strand.
AGACTTATGAAAAATATTGGACAAATTTTACGGGAATTGCGAGAATCAAAAGGACTTTTGCTTCGTGAGGTTGGAGCGGAATTATCTCTTGACCCAACACTTTTAAGCAAAATCGAAAGAAATGATAGAATGCCAACCAAAGAACAAGCGAAATCACTTTCGGATTTTTATGGAGACAAAAAGAATGAAGTCATAATAGCTTGGTTAAGTGATAAACTTGTTTACGAAGTTCAAGACGAGGACTTGGGACTCGCAGCTATGAAAGTAGCTGAACAAAAAATTGAATATTTAAAAACTCAAAAGACCAAATGAACATAACAAAACAAACTGCAACAAGTAAAAGCCAAATTTTACAATATTTTAGAGATAGGTCAACCGAATTTCTTTCAGAGGTCAATGTTGAATTTGGAAATACAGAATACAGGAAAAAAGCCAAAAGTTTAAACACTCTTCTCGTTCAGGCAAAAGTTACATTAGTCGAAATTATTGAACAGAAAAGTAAAAAAGAAAATTGGTCAAATCAAGAAACACTTGAATGTATTTTAATGGTTACTTATTGCAATTATGTCGTTATGCTCGAAGTCCGCCATTCAGTATGGCCTTATGAATATATGGCATTTTCAAGAAGAATTGGAGAATTATGGGAACCTTTTTGCAAATTGGCTTTTGAATATCCAATCAATGAACTGGAATTATTCGTTCCACCACTATTTGCGGACGTTAAGAAACAACTTGCGGACGAAGTTCAAGATTATATCAATGAGCTGCCAATAGAAATCGAGCAAAAAGAACAACTTTTAAAATACTACAACAAAGTTTGGAGCTTGGTAATGTCTCTCCAGCCCCTTAAATGATTGGACACAGATTAAAGTTTGAAAAAAACTTTAATTTAGAACCAATGAAAAACAAAAAACGAAAAAGCACACAGGAAAAGATCACCATCATTAAAGAAGGTAAGGA
>NZ_JAAGVY010000103.1 GCF_010686655.1 Cryomorpha ignava
TCGCATATTATGAAAAACCCGCTTTACCGTTAAGGGTACTACCGGAAAATGACGAAGTAAGGGTCATTGTCGTGTACCGGATCGAGCTTAAAAACGGAAAAGTCGTACAGGGGTGGTTTACGCCAGACCCTGCCGAGCAGTTCTCGAATCCGTATTTGGCCATGGGGAATAATCCGGTGATGTATGTGGATCCGGATGGGGAGTTTATTTTTACGATTGCTGCATTAATAGCGGCCCCTTTTACAGCAGGTGCTTCATTAGCACTTTTGCCTTATACGATTGGTGCGGACATAGGTGTGTGGCAAGGGGGATCCATTGCAAATGGTACTGCAAACCCTTTTCAATGGGATTACAGTTCAGGCAAAACATGGGGCTACATGGCTGGTGGTGCTGTGGTAGGTGCGGCAAGCGGCGGAGCTGCAAATGCTGTTGCAAATTCAGGAATGGCATTTGCCAATACCGCGGCTATTGCGACAGGTTCTTTCATCAATAGTTTTGGTACGGCTTTATATACCGGTGGACAAACGGATGTTAGTATTAGTTTTGGTGCAGCATCATACAACTTTACTCAAAATGAATGGGGATATCTGGGTAAAAAAGGAAATTCCACCATGGAAAATATAGGATATGGACTGGGAGCATTGACCATTGCCAGCGACTATGTAGACTGGAAATCTGCTTGGAATGTCAAGCACCGAAACCCCAACGATGAAATAGTGAATACTAAATTAGGAAAAAAAAGAAACTATTTAGGGCCAACTAAAGGAAGCCCCTACGAACGTTTTAAGGCTGGCGTAACGCCTACAGATAATTTGGATTGGGGGGCATTTTATCATGATGGCATTTATTACGACAATGGTGCAAATGGATTTTCAGGAGCATTGTTAAACAAAACTGTTATGCAAGCAGATTTAAAATTGGCATCAACCGCAATAAGCACTATACGCAATGGCTCACCGATAGGTGGCATGCTGGTAGGCGGAGCTTTTTATGGCATCTACGGCTTAAAAACCGCCATAAGCTATTCCTATCTTTATCCTTATTCATGGTTAAATCAGTAGTGATGATGAAACAGATTTACTATATTCTACTATGTTGCATGGCGTTGACGATAATGGTTGCCTTCGAAGGCAAGTCGAATAAGCCGTTTATGACAAACGATGCGGCCATGTCCCTTGATGGTAATTATGTCTTATTTACCTACTCGTTGAAAAAACGAACAGGGCTGTTTAAGTTGGATTTGAAAACGGGTGACGTCAGCATGTTAGTTCAACCGGTTCCGGGATACTTGCGCTCGCCCATATATTCAACCGACATGGAAAGTATCCTGTACTTAACAACTGAGGAGGTAAAAAAAACATGGAAGAATGCAATTTACACTACTGATGTAAAAGGACATCATAAAAAAAAAATATTTGAGTGTCAAGCAAATATTATTCGAGTCACTTTTGGAATAAATGAACGGCGTATATATTTTACAACGGCTTCCAATGTCGGAAATTCAAGCCCTTTAGTAAAACCCTATCCAAGGGGGAACATGGATATATTTTCAATCAACCTTGATGGAGGTGACATAAAAGCGGAAACTGATTTTGATGCTTACGTGATTGGCAGCGATTTGGCTTTCGATAAGTCAGGAAAGTTTATCTATTTTCAAAAGATCGAGCTAAATCGTGAACTTTTAAGTGCACAAGAAATCCCTGACTCAAGGGTTCATCATGATAATTGCGGCCCTTTTAGGTGGAATATAGAAAAACAAGAACTTAAATCTTTGGTACCTATTAATTATCAAGAGCTTTACCTAATTGATCAAAATTTCTTTTTTGCAGATTTTGTTCAACCCGTTCCTGATTACAGCGATGAGTCCATTTTTCTGATTTCTGCAACCGCGGTTTATAAGATGGATATGAGCACAATGGAGGCGAGATTGTTTTATCAGCAAAAATCGGAAGAAGTGAAAAACAAGTATCGGGTGATGTACTGGTCACCCATCAGAAATTCAGCGGAATACCTGATGCTTAAACAAACCGGAAAAAATGAAAACGCTTTTTTTGTTGTGAACCAAAATGGGGAGGTGGTGAAAAAGATAGTGCCTAATATGAGTAATTTTATGACTTCGTTTACTAAGTAGAACGCCAAAATTTCCCGACAGCCGTAGAAATGGGCAAGAGAAGTGAGAGCAGCTTTTGTACCATTGTTGGATAGAAATATACTCTTACGAATTACTATTTGTTTGCCCCTTTGACACCCAGAAGATGAAAAGGATTGTACCACTTTTGATTATATTTTTACTTACAGGTTGTTGGGTGAAAAGAGATTTGATGATTTATCAATCTGTCAATAAAGGACAATTGAATAAAGCCGATTATCAGATTGAATTTAAAATTGTAAAGGATTATAAGCATCGCACTTTCCCATTTGTATTCATTGAAAAGTCAGGAAAGCGAAATAGTTGGTTAGTAAGTGCATCATTCAGAACTTCACAAAAAGAATTACAGTCAATTTCTATGAATGTGACTATTACTAATAAAAATGGCGAAGTATTATATGAAAAAAAGAATAGAAAAGTTGATTTGATTGATTTTGAAGACTATCGTGCTAAAGTATTTGATTTTGGCACTTTTGAAAAAGAAATAGCAACTAATTTACAAGATACTCTAATTGCAGCTTACGAGATTAATATTCAAAACAATATTGCAACACAATCAATTGTT
>NZ_JAAGVY010000104.1 GCF_010686655.1 Cryomorpha ignava
AAGAATCGGAATATTCCTATCATCGAGCTTGTTAATCGAGAGCTTATCCTTATTGTAGATTGTCACACATGAGGAAATGAGAAATGCTATTAATAAATATTGTATGACTAATGCACGTTTCATATTTTAATTACCCCCAACGGTTTGGCGCTTGGCGAAGAAGCGGATTTCGAAGCACTAAACTGTCAACCCTCCACAAAAGTTGATACGAGGTAGAATGTTCAATTAACCACTGAACCCGCTTTTTTGCCAAACGCCTGTTATCGGTTTGTGCTTCTTTCATTCTTACTATTTTGTTCGTCCGAGTATTTCGAGAATCGCCATTCTAAGTGTCTGCAAAACCCATCAATGTCAGGAAATATTGTTGCATTATTTACGCCTAAAACGTGTAACTGTCTGCGGAGAATTGAAAATTTACTATGAGGAATAATGACTTTCGTTAATTTGTTTTTGAACTCACGATTTGTTTCAAAACGTATCATCTTGCCATTCTCATTAATTTTATGCACTGTGAAAAGTCCTGCTTGTGCTGAAATTCGTCTTGAAACGACCGTTGAACGAAATATCTTGGTTATCTTATTTGAAAGTGGGTCTGTCTTTTCAGTATTAGTTCGAAAATCATTAACTAAACCTGCTAAAATCCAAACGACACCATTTTCTAAGTTTCCCTTACCGTCTTTTTTGGGTGGGTTTTGAACAGCAAACCAAAGAGCCGCTAAAGCACTGTAACTCCAGTCAAGAAGTCTTGTTGGTAAGCCGTGATGTTGAGCTAATGCTAACCAATCCCAATTGTTTCCTGGTTTGAATTCTGTAAGTGGAAGAGAACCACGCTTAAATTCATCAAGCATTAATTTTTCCATTATTGCCATTTCACCATTCAAAGTAAGTCTAGCAAGTTTTGGTAATAGCGGTTTGTCTGTACTTTGCCCACGAAATATTAAATCTGCCTTGTTACCGATTGCAACATTGTTAGTCTTGACGTTCTCTATTAAATCAATGTATTCGTTGATACTTTGAATTGTATGTTCGTTTGTTACTTTCACTATTTGTCAAATATTATTGTTAAGAGGTCTTCTAAAAATGCCAACGCTTTATACTCTTCTGGTTTATATTGTCCAGGATGTCCGCAGTTATTTCTTAAATCCAAGCAATTTTCTAAAACAAGTTTTTCGTTTTTTTCAATCTGTCCAAGGTCGCAAGCTGCTTTTAACTGAACTCCTTCTAATATGTAAGCAAAATCAGTTATACTCCGAATGGGTTTTGGTTCTCTAACGTGTTTTTCAATTGCAGTATTTATAGAGTGTAATGAGTGATATTTTAAAAGTTTGTTTTGTAAATTTCTCATTGCTGCAATCCAAGTTATTACTATTCCAGCACGTAATGCACCACTATCAAAACATTGAATAGCTTCAAGGAGGTAATTTTTTTCATCTTCATTGGAAAGTTGACTTACCTTCTTAGACAATTTTAAAGTACTTATTGAAGCGGATTTTGGCTTCATAATTAAATCAAGCGGACTAACTCTTAGCATATCTTCTCTCGTATCCATTTTTAGATACTTGTAAGCTGTCGCTTCACTCGAATTACCAGCAAGTTTTAATATGGAAAGTAAATCATAACCACGGTGTTGTAAGTGTTTTATGAATGAATATTTTAAATTTTTGAATTTATAGTGCTTAACTATTCCAGTCTTCTTGAGAGCTTGATTTAAGGTCCATCTCACACCATTATCAGAAAGCTTTGTTCCTTTCTTTTGGCCTTCAAACAAGTATTTTGTTGGCTTATATTCCTTTATATATTCTTTCAAGTCTTCAACAAGGTTTTCTGCTAAAACCGTTGTGAACATACTTTTTCTTCCACGAACTTTTATTGTTCTGTTGTTGAAATTAATGTCTGTTGGTTTGAGTTCTCTTAGTTCTCCTAATTCCAGCCCAGAGCCGTAGGTCAAACAAATTAACATTCTGTCCCGAAAACTTTCAGCTGCTGCAATTATTTCTATAAGTTCTTCTTCAGGAATATGAACAGGTGTTTCACCTACATAGCTTCTTTGAATGTTATATGTTTCAAATGGGAATTTTTTACCTTTTAAATTATTGTAATAAAATCGTAATGAAGCCAAGTATTGATTTCTAGTTTGGCTTGACCTTCCTTTGGATTTTAAATTGTCGAGAAATTCAACAATGTCATTGTAGTTTGCATCTTGGATACTTTTACTAGACAATGCAAGAAATTGAGAGAAAACATCTAAGTTGTTTCTATAAAGGTCAACAGTCCTATCTGAGTACTTTTTTTTGAGTGCAGATAAAAATTCTGTTTCGATATCCTTTGATAAATGTCTTTGTCTCATCTTATATTGTCAATTTGTGTCGGTCGTTTTAGCATAACCGATAACGGAATTGTGTATGATTAGTGGCGTGTTTAAGCACCTAATTTAGCAAATAAACACTAGATAGAAAATCCGTAAGGATTTTCGTAAGCAAGCTCGAACTAGCCATTAATTATACACGGTGTTGAACGAATCCTCCCTGCGGTCGGAAGCTTTTCGGAGCTCAAAATACGTTTTCTTAGATTTATACCAATCTTAAAAATCAATATGATGTATAAAAAAAAGTAAAACGATAGTAGAGACTGCTAT
>NZ_JAAGVY010000105.1 GCF_010686655.1 Cryomorpha ignava
ATTTGGATCGTTTGAGTCGAGACCATCACCAAATTCCCAGGTCAAACTCTCGTAGCCTGTGGGGGTGGGCGAAACATTAAAACCCATAGATTCGCCTGCGCAAATAAGGGTATCTGTAGTGGTAACGATATAGTCCGGAATATTCTCTACATGAATTGTCAGTGTATCTCTCAATATTTCATTACATTTTGTAACTGCTACAATGATGTCCACATCTTCGGAGTTGCCAAGCGGGTTATTGAACAACACCTCAATATGAGGTGAATTATTACCTGCAACAATACTTCCCATGGCGGGATCTAATATTTTCCATTGGTACAGGTCGCCGCCGGTGTAATTTACATCAAACGCCCACTGGGAGCTTCCGCAGACGGTGAGGTTGGCTGGGGCGTCAGTGGTTAGGGTGATAGATGGTGGCGGTGGGTCATCACAGGGAAAAATTGATCCTGATTTGGTACGTGTAGTTTGTCCGTTTGAAACAAATGAAACCATGTTGCTGGTCAGAAAAAATAGCGTAAACGGAATTTTATAAAGTCTTTCCATAACTAAGCGGGTTTAGTAATCTTAAAAGTAATGTCTACGTTTTTTTCGGTATTATATTTAATTCTAATCGCTGCAAATTGATCCTATTCAGAAAATCCTTAGCGCCTTTTGCGTAGAATCTCATGCCTGCGGCTTGATCTGGGATTTGCGGTCTTTGCGGTTAAAAAACGAACTCTGTTGACAAGACAACCAATCGATCAAGCATATCCAGTACAGTAAAACTTCACAGTTTTGCTATTCGCAAATAACCACTCTGAAATCAAACTGGTATCGTATGGATGCTCGCACAAACCATCGTATAATTTTTATCCTTTTATATGTTACACCGTTTTAGCCGCGACCTACCTTCTTCACATAGCCCTCTTGAGGTATTGGCTGCCGAAAATGAATTACTTGAGCATTTTCGGTTTTAATTCTTTTCCCTATGTCATCTTCTCAATCACTTTATCGATTGAAAACTTTCTTCTTGATTTGCAATGTAAGCACAATTTCTGAATACTTAACAAATTTTTTATTCGCATTCGATTTTTTTTACACTCAATTAAAGGTTTTATGCCAAGCAATTAATGCGTTTTGAGTCCCATAGCCCGATTTCAAAATCATAAATCTGAAATCCTAAATCTGAAATCCTAAATCCAAAATCTGAAATCTGAAATCAAAACATTATCTTGCTCCTTGAAAAATCCAAATTGATGAAATTAGAAGAAATGATCACCATGGTACGTACCTTCCACGATGCCTTTGGGATCGAAAATGCAACAAGCCAAAAAGCAAAACTAACTGAATCTGATTTTCTGCTGCGCTACAAACTTATGCGCGAAGAGAATGAAGAATACTTAGAAGCTGCTCAAAATGGTGATATTGTTGAAATTGCCGATGCGCTCGGCGATATGCTTTACATTTTATGTGGAACAATTTTAAGCCATGGCTTGTCGGATAAGATGGAACCTGTATTTCGCGAAATCCAGAAAAGCAATATGAGCAAGCTGGATGAAACCGGAAAAGCCATTTACCGCGAAGACGGAAAAGTGCTGAAGGGAAATTTATATTTTAAACCAAATATCGCTGCTATCCTTGAAAGTTGATCTCTCAAAATACCTCAATGAAGCCCAAGCAAGCAAGTGGGCGCTACGTAAGCTGAATATCGCACTTGGATTTGGAATTCCATTTAATAAGCCCCACGGAATAAAAATCACAAAGGTTGAAACCAATGCAGTAGTAACCACTATTCCGCTAAAGCGTAAAAATCTGAATCATATTAAAGGTATTCACGCATGCGGCCTCGCAACAACAGCGGAGTTTTGCAGCGGACTAGTATTGCTGCGCCGGCTTAACCCGGCAAAATATCGGTTGATAATGCAAAAGATTGAAGTGGAATACCACTATCAGGCAAAGCATAGCTGCAATGCGCGTTTTGAGCTTGACGATGCACTTTTTGAATCAGAAATTCTGGCTCCGCTCAATAAAGATGGCGTGGCGTTTTATACCTGCGAAATACCGGTGCATGATGTAAAAGGAAATCACGTGTGCACCGCTTATACGCGCTGGCAGATTAAGGGGTGGGAGAAGGTGAGGACTAAATAATAGGCAATAGGCAATTTGCAATTTGCAATAAGCAATGAGCAATAGGACATATGCAATTGGCAATGAGCAATAGGCAGTTTGCAATATGCAATAAGCAATGAGCGCAGCAGTCGCTTCGCGTCTCGCGAGGGACTTTTTATTCAGGCGTTTCGCCTGGTTTTCTCAATTAAGTATTGTTCAACTAATACTCACTCTAAGTTGGTGTCTACAGCTATAAACTATTTCATTTGATTTTGATAAAATTGGCTAATAGCGAACCTGGCGAGACGCCAGAAAAGGCAAGCCTCGCGAGACGCGAGCCTTTGTGAGTTCGCAGTCGCTTCGCGTCTCGCGAGGGACTTTTTATTCAGGCGT
>NZ_JAAGVY010000106.1 GCF_010686655.1 Cryomorpha ignava
AGACTATCGTGCTAAAGTATTTGATTTTGGCACTTTTGAAAAAGAAATAGCAACTAATTTACAAGATACTCTAATTGCAGCTTACGAGATTAATATTCAAAACAATATTGCAACACAATCAATTGTTGACACTTCCTATTTAGTCTTTGGACAAGAAAATAAATCAGGTAGCTTTTTTTAATGTGCTAAATTCTGCACTTGTCTTTTGGTCAGAAACGCATCTATAAAAGTCTTGATCAGGTGCTTGTCCTCTTTGTTTAGTTTTTCCACTTGCTTGAACTGGCTCAACAGCTCTCTGTCCGTCAGTTGGGCAGAAACCACATCGTCAGAGCTTCCCTGCATCAAAAAATCGGTGGTTGTGTCCAAGGCGTTGGCCAGTTTGTGCAACACATCGGAAGAAGGGTTGGACTTGTGCGTTTCATACCTTCCGATTTGGATATAGGACAACCCAACCATTTTGGCCAGATCTGTTTGGGTCAGCTTCTTGGCCGTTCTTAGTTCTTTTATTCTTTCGCCGATAGTCATGTATTAAAACATTAGAGCAGTTTAATAAAACAAATACAGCTCAAATGTACCTATTTAGCGAGTGATTTGAAACATTGTTGATAAATATTAATACATGTGTGTTTTGTTATTTAAAACAAACGTGTATCATTGCAAAACAATAATGTTTGATAAAAATATTTTCAAGCCCATGGAAATCCCAGAGATCAAATCACACCTTCCCCTTGCGCAAGTCCTGCACCATTACAATCTATCACCCGACCGGAACAACCGTTTGTGCTGCCCTTTCCATCCGGACAAAACACCGAGCTTGCAGATTTATCCAAAAACAGAAACGGCTTACTGTTTTAGCAGTAACTGCAAAACGCATGGGAAAAGCCTTGACGTGATCGACTTTGTAATGTTCAAAGAGAGCTGCACAAAACACGAAGCGATCATCAAAGCCCAAGAGCTTGCGGGCGGAAAACCACAAGAACCAAAACCCACAAACGGCCAAGACCTGTCCCGTTCTGCAGTCCTTACCAAAATCTTTGGCTACTTCAAAAAAGGGCTGGCAAGCAGCAAACCGGCGCGGGAATATGCGGCAAGCAGAAACTTAGACCCTGCGAAAATAGAAATGGGCTACAACTCTGGGCAGTTCCACCATGGAACGCGGAAAGACAAATACCTGATTGAATCTTGTTTAAAAGTTGGGCTTTTGTTGGACAAAGGGCTGACGAGCAGAACGGGAGAAAAAGCCTACACGCCTTTTGGTAAAAACGGGCTGGCCTTTGCCTTGAAAAACAAAGAAGGGAAAATCACAAGCTTGTACTTCCGAAACGTTACGGGAAGTAAATCTGCAAAACACTTTTATCTGAAAGACCGGCAGGGGCTTTATCCGCACTATCCGAAACCAACCACAAGCAAACTGATTTTAACGGAAGCAATCATAGACGCAGCGACCATTTTACAGCAGGAACAAATTACCAAAGACTTTGAAATACTGGCACTTTACGGAACGAATGGACTGACAGACGAACACTTGGAAGCGATCAAAAGCCTGGACAAATTAGAAGAAGTGATTTTTTGGTTTGATGGAGACGAAAGCGGGAACAAGGCATCGGAGAAATACAACGCCATCTTGTCCAACGAAATCCCGAAGGTGAAAATCACAAAAGTAGAAACCCCGAAAGGCGAAGATATAAACAGTTTGCTCGATGGTCATTCGCCTGAAATATTCACCGAGCTTTTAAGTAATCGCAAACCTTTAAAAACAGAAGAATCCAACTTATTTTTTTCAACTGAAAACTCAACTGGAAAAGCTTCAGTTGAAAGAAAAAACCCCGAGCCAAAACAAATACAACAGCTTGACACAAGCAATCCGCAAAACATAAAGTACGCAGGTCAAGCAGCGGAATACCAAATAAAAGGCTTCAAAATAACCCAACTGGACAGTTTAAAAATCAGTTTGCAAATACTAAAAGAAGGCCGTGACTTCCGCACAAGAATAGAACTCTACGAACACAAGCAAACAACAGCGGTAAGCCAAAAAGCGGCAGAAATCTTAAACACCGAAGCCGACCTGATCGAAAAAGACTTGGGGCGG
>NZ_JAAGVY010000107.1 GCF_010686655.1 Cryomorpha ignava
TAGTGCCTGCAAGAAAACCTGCAACTATTTAGTAATCAACAATTAACAGTTGATAAGTCACTTGAATCTGGAATGAATTTTCTTTCTAAACTGGGTTAAAATGCCGAAATTAGGCTCTTTAAGGACTTAGATTCGCCCAAAAACAACGAAAGAAATAGCCAGATTGAAATATGAGAAATAGATTCGACCAACAACTATCCATCGGTAAACTACTCATCGCGGATACCGTTATTCCAATGGCAAAAAGAAATGGCCCATTGCCTGCTCTTTTTGCTGCGCTAAAAGAAATTTTCACCAACCCGAAATGGAACTCCCAAGTATTTGAAATCTTAGATCGTGCTATTCTGCCAAAAAACAACACCACCGGAAGACCCGGTATGGATTTATGGCAAATATTTGTTTTGTCACAGGTTCGTCTTTGTAAAAATATCTGTTACGACGACTTGCATTACATGGCAAACCATGATATGCTTTTGAGACAACTCATGGGCGTTGAGACAGAATCAGGATATGACAAATTGAGTATTGGTTATCAACGTATCATCGACAATGTTGATCTGCTTACGGATGAAACAGTACGAGAACTCAACCAGCTAATTGTTGCGTTTGGTCACGATGTATTTAAAAAAAAAGGGGAGGAAGCATTACGCTTAAAAACCGATAGCTTTGTGGTTGAAAGCAATGTACATTTTCCCACCGATTATAACCTGCTATGGGATAGTGGACGCAAATGTCTTGACATGGTTAGTAAACTGGTAGTTGACCAGGATTTTCCAGGTTGGCGAAAGCTAGATGACTGGCTTAAATGCTTGAAAAATCTCTCTCGTGCCATGGGCATAGGAAGTGCTTCGGGTGGTAAGGGAAAAGAAGAGCGTGTAAAAAATGCTGCGAAAAATTTAATACTAAAGGCAAAGACACTTTTACGAAAACTGGAAGCTTTTAGAATCGAATTCCAACCATCAAGTTTTAATCATATCGCTATACTGGCAGCTCTGGATGGGTATATGGCGTATTTAGAAAAACATATTGACCTAGTAGATAGACGTATACTAAAAGGTGAAACAATTCCTCACGCAGAAAAAGTGTTTTCAATTTTTGAAGAATATACCGAATGGGTCACAAAAGGAAAGAAACGACCGAACGTAGAGCTTGGCAAAAAAGCTGGTATAACTACTGATCAGTATCACTTAATTGTAGATTACCAAGTAATGGATCATGAGGCCGATTCTCAAATTGTATCTGGTTTAGCTAAAAGAATACTGCCACTATTCAAGGTTGATAGCTGGTCTTTTGACAAAGGATATTGGCATAAAGACAATAAAAAGTTACTAGTAGGCAAAGTAGATCAACTGGTGCTTCCAAAAAAAGGAAAATGTAATAAAGAAGAATCTGCGCAAGAAAAAACAACGCTGTTCAAAAAGTTGCGAAACAAACATAGTGCTGTGGAGTCAAATATTAATGAGTTGGAACATCGCGGTTTAGATCGCTGTCCAGACCGCGGCTACGCCCACTTTAAAAGGTATATCGGATTAGGAGTAAGTGCCTATAATCTCCGAAAAATTGGAGCTGAACTTATAGCTCGCGAAATCAAAAATCAAAAATCATTGGCGCGGAAGCAGGCGGCTTAGCAACTATCTTTTAATCAGTATTTTAACTATTTTGTGTGTTGACTAAAAGGAGAGCGTGTGCCGAGTTGATACATTTTTGACTAAAAAATAGGGCCAGTCAAGCTATTTCATCAAAAAAATCTAGATTGGTGATAAATCAAGCATAATTAATCGGACATTGAGCTGAGAAATTTTTGGAAATTCTATGAAATTACTCACAAGGGTAGTTTTCTGGCGGACACTAT
>NZ_JAAGVY010000108.1 GCF_010686655.1 Cryomorpha ignava
ATAGGGCTCGCCGCCAAAGGACGAAAACTGACCGCCAACTAAAAGCTTACCGTCCGGGAGTTTGAGAACCTTGTTTATCCCGGTTCCTGCTATTGGACCTACTGCTGGTTCCCACCAATCATCCCATGCAGCTTCATCTGCTCCCATGCCTCCAAAAGCATTTGGTACAATTTGACCATTGTCATGAATTTTCATTAATCGTTTATACGTTACTCCATTTACATCTAAAAAATAACCAGCTAAAATAAAAGTTCCATCGCTATCCTCGAGAATAGCAATAGGAGAAGTAGCGGTAGGAGATGTAGGATTGTTTACATCATTGCCAAGATAAGTTGTAAACACATTTGCTTGAAATGACTCATCCACTGAACCATCTGGTAATAAACGAACGAGTCTGCTTGAATAATTGGGATAACCTAGTAATTCAGTTTCGAGCGATTTTGTTACCCAAAGTCTATCCTGACTGTCTACAAAATGTACCCAAGCTAAGTATCCTTCACTTCCAAAAGGACTTGAAAACTCCTCATTAACAGAAAAATCAGCATTAAGCTTAGCAATTTTGTGCGATGGATGCCCTTCCACTTCAGCAAAATGACCCGAAATAATATACTCACCCGTACTTAATTTGTGAAGCGTTCTAATCGTTGCATCAACGGGTTGGTTACAACGCAACATTGGGAAATCGGGTACTGGTGCACCAGTAGAGTCAACCATGCATAGCTGACGAAGTGCCAGATGACTTTCTGAAGTACCAAGCAATGTAGAATCTGTAAAAAAGCGACCGGCAGCCAGTATGTTTTCATCCGGGGTTACCATGGCGTCATAGACATAATCACTCAATGGGCCGCTATAAGCGCCCTTTTGAAACTCAAAAAAGAAGGGTGTTAGAAAACCGAAGTAGTCACTTATACCCATGCCGGGATTATAAAAGAGTAATTTTTCTTGGTAATTTGCAACAGAATAGGTACCTGCTAAATTAGGCTCAACTAATTGCCCCGCATTCGTTATCAAAGAACCAGATTCAATAAGACCGTTCTGAAATGAAAACATACCCATTATCATATAATCATTATTAGAAGTAAGCACTATATCAGATACTTTGCCACGGGTGAAGAGCGTAACTGAATTGAACGTAGGGTCAATGGTGTAATCAATTACTTGTGCAGGTGCTACACCCGCACAAGTGATTATTGTGAGTATGAAGATAAATCTTTTCATACTATTAATGGGTTATAATAAACTTACCCTCACTCACATTTTTGCCATTTTGAACCAAATGGTAGAAGTAAATACCATTTGGCAGTTTACGCGTGTCAATCAGCTCTTGTCCTTCATATACTTTTCCTATTTGACGAGATAGCAATTTTCTTCCAAGATTGTCATATACCAAGAGAGCAGATTGCTCATGAGCTTGCAAGAAATTAAAGCTTATAGTAATGTATGGGTCAGCCGGGTTAGGGAATGCTGATGAAGTATTTAACTTGGCAACTAACTCATCATAAGTAGCTTTCGGTTTGCGGGGAGCTGCATTGCTTTTAGGACTGCCATTGGTGTCATAACAAATATTGTAGTGAAAACACAAAGCGTTTTGAGCTTTTACAGCCGCTCTTCCGGCAGTCGCATCTTCTGCAATATCTTGTATTTCACTGATTTCTGCTGAATTTAAATTGTCAATACTGCGACCATTATCACTTACAGATTTTATAAAGCCATATAGTGTTTTTAATTCGTTCATCTCGTCAGACTGCTCGGTGCTAAGTTTATAAGATAATTGCATGCTGTCTAGCAAGGTCATGGCATCATTATACATGCCTCGGTCTGTCATTGCAGCAGCGGGGCTGTAGTTTC
>NZ_JAAGVY010000109.1 GCF_010686655.1 Cryomorpha ignava
CGCCGCATGAAAGAGATATAGCAAGGCATGGTTCGTCATTTTCTGCAGGACAAATTTCTTGTGCAAAGTTTCTGGTGAGGTTACAGATAGGGTTTGATCCTTCTATAGAAGCAGAAACAGTAACACCAAAAGGAATATTGTTTAATATATTAACAGTTTGTCCCTGTAGCGCAAAAATAAGTGTAACCGGATTAACGGGTACAGCATCAGATCGCGTTAGGTAAACAGTAATAAAAGTGCTTGTACCGAAATCGGTAAGAAGAGCAGTTACATCGTAGTTGTCAGCTTCACAGTCATTAACTACTGTGTAAGTAAAGTTTGGAGGAGTACATTCTCCTGACAGAACTGTTATAGAGTAATCTTCAACTTCACCCCAGGGCATTGCTCCATCAGAAGTGCAGGGGCCAACCGGGTAGCTAAAATACTTTCCGATGACACGCATTCTTGTTTCACCGGGAGTAGCGCCGGGGGGCACCGTTATCATACCCGAAATACCTGGATTAGCGCAACCTCCGTCGGTACACGTACCAATTTCGTAGCGCTCATCAGCGTCAAATGTTAAACTCTGATCCCAGTCTATATAGACAGTCAGCGTTTCGTCATAGATACCGTTATTCCCTAAAGTAGCAGAAATAGGGTACTCGAGCCCAGGTGATACGATGCCACTTATACCCGTGAAATCAGAATATCCGGTGGCAAGACTTGTGTTGTCAATTCCAGCAAATGTAACGTTGGTAATGTGATCATCAGCCGGAGTGACCCCGGCGAATGCACAATACTGAGCGCTCAGATTTGTGGTTGTCAGTAAAGAAATCATGATCAGAGAGCAACAGGCTCCGATCACTTTCGTAAACAGGTTTTTCATAGAAAAAATGATTTGGTTTAAATTATTAATGAATTATCGTCTATGTAGTGAAGTAGGTTAATAAGCATCAAAAAACCCCACAACTTGCTATAAAAGTACGAAATTATACGATGAAGTCAAGTAACTTAGGGATAAATATTATTTAATGAAATCTTTAATTCAGTTAAAATAGGCATTTAACGTATTATTGTTCAGACTGTTAAATAGTCAAAACAGGCCAGACGAATACTTGATAATTTTCTTTGAACTGATAATGAATATCGACCAAAATCGTAATTTTTGCGTTTTGCTCAATATTATTCCTACTCCACTTTTTGTGAAAATTATCCTCCACTAATGCATTTATTTGATTTTGAACTATGGTGCGTAGCGGAATGAAGAATTGTGCGAATATGCGGATTTGCCCATTCGATGTACTAAATCCTCCCCGAATCTTCTAAAAGAATCTTTAATCTCAGATCGAGGCGCTACTTAAATACTCCTCCGGACATAAGTTGAGTTCAGATTAGTGATCCGCGAGCAGACACTTTAAAGACAAGTATCATTTATTTGATATTATTTCCTCTCGCCCTGAAACTTGACCCCTGGAGCAATATCTACATTTTCTTTTGTTTCTCCTGTTTGGCGACTGCAAGCGATAAACACAAAAAACCCGGTTACCTTTCGGCAACCGGGTTTCTCATTTCTAAAACTCTCTGAACTTTTTGAGAGTCTTGTTTTTTATTTCGCAATCATAAATTTCTCAATGATTGTTTCATTTTGAGTCGTCATACGGTAAATGTACACTCCATTAGGAAGTGCAGCACCGTTGAAGTCAAGGCGGTATTCGTGGCCTTGTTGTGCTTCTTGATTAA
>NZ_JAAGVY010000110.1 GCF_010686655.1 Cryomorpha ignava
TTAATGAGTTTAGATGTGATTTAAAGATTGTAATATTTTGGAAAATGATATCAGAGTTAACCGTCTAAAATACGGATCGCAAATAGGTCATATTGCCGCAGCCATTCTGCATGATCGTGCACCGTATTTGATGCAATCGCACCATCAAAATTCTCTAATTGACCCAGTTTCCAACCGCGGTCGTAAACTATACTCGTGGTTACATCTGTTAAATCAAGATTTTCAATAACTTCATCTATAGCGACAGAAGGATCAGCCGTACTGCCAGTAACTTCGAATTGTGGTGCTGGTATATTTTGACCACATAGCGTAAACACTATTAATGAGAATAGTAAAGTAAAAATCGAATTGGTTTTCATAAGATTTGGTTTAATTGGTTAAAAAAAATTAATGGTTTACCAACTGTGTTGAATTCGAAATCTGAATTCTCCGTCGGTAATATTATAAGTCGTTTGATCTATGGTGTCAATTACGGTGAAGCTGAAAGTTCCTTCTACCGTACCAAGTTTCTCTTCTGTTCGTGATTCAAACCGGCTAAAAGTTACAGAACCATCAACCAGTTTTTCGACTGTCCTATTCATTTGACCTGGTTCAGGTTCAAATGAATAATAGGGCAGCGCAGAATCCGCAAACATTGGTTGCAAAAGAGAAAATGTTCCCACTTGAGGTACAGCCTCCCTGAATCGTAACCCAACTCTTCTTTCATCTATGCAATTTCGTCCTCGTAAAACTAAATAGCCTTGGGGTGTCCCAAAAATTGAGTCGGGAAAATAATTGAATAACAGCGGTTCACAAGTTAAATCGCCGGTACTTTGAAAATCTTCGCCATTCACTTTACATCGAAAATACTGAGCAAAGTTGTTGTCTTCATCCGGTTTATTATCATCGCCGCTTTTGCAGCAGCAAGCTGTTGTGAGAATAAGTAGAAATAGAATGATTGTATTTTTCATAAGATTTGGTTTTATTTGGTTAAAAAAATTAATGGTTTACCAACTGTGTTGAATTCGAAATCTGAATTCTCCGTCGGTAATATTATAAGTTGTTTGATCTACAGTGTCAAAAGTTGTAATATATCTGCTTCCAGAAATTAAGCTGTCCATGTTAATTCCATAAGTTCAGAGTTCTATAAAGAATACTACATTTTAGTAATTAGATCACTTGAAATATAAGCAAGTTTGCCTAAACTCAAAGACTCTCGTAAAAGTATAAAAAATGGATTTGTTCAGTTGGGTAAGCGCATCATTTGTAGCTGATGTTGAGCCGTATCCATGAAAAAATTAGAGAGTCCAATTTTTTGCGAGATGATTTATGAAGCAGAAGATTTTACCTAAACTGTATAATTAGGAAGGAAGAAACTAAATTTTAAACTGTAAAATTAAGTTTTCTTAGTTGTTTATCCATAATCAGGTGTTTTTAGAATTGGCTATTCTTTTATTTAGTACATGACAAAAATATAACCCGCTGATAATCAGCAAATTAAATGTTAAAAAATTAGTATAAAGCATTGATAATCAGTATCTTAGAAGGATAATCTCAAACATCTTTCAAGAACATGAAAACCAATGCTAACTTCAAAAGTACAGAATTAACCGAAACACTACACACCCATTTTAAGGGCACGATTAATCTGGCTCG
>NZ_JAAGVY010000111.1 GCF_010686655.1 Cryomorpha ignava
GCAATCATAAATTTCTCAATGATTGTTTCATTTTGAGTCGTCATACGGTAAATGTACACTCCATTAGGAAGTGCAGCACCGTTGAAGTCAAGGCGGTATTCGTGGCCTTGTTGTGCTTCTTGATTAAACAATGTAGTGATATTACGTCCGCTCATGTCATACACTTCTACAAGTGTGCGACCTGTTTCGGCAGTTGTAAATACTACTTGCGATGGCCCTGAAGTAGGGTTCGGGAAAGCAGTAAGTTCACTTTGTAGTTCACCTTGTAGTGGGTTAAGTGGACCTGGTCCTTCTACATTATCAATACATCCTGAAGCCATATCACCATTAATAAAGGTGAACGGATCGCCACTAAGCATGGCAGGCCAGGTTGTAATTGTAGATGCATCAGTCGCGCTGATTTCAACAAATGCATTTTGAGTCGCACTTGAAGTTACCAGGTTACCCGCATTTGGCGAAGGAGCCATACCATTTACTCCATCAGGAATGCTTCCAATTAGAATAGCATTTCCGAAAGGTACTACTTCATACAATTCGCTCACTGAACGTCGTGCAAGATACATTGTACCATTAAGTACTGCGATGTCACCACCAAATACCGGAGCATTTGCATAGAAAGATGCAATACCTGTTACAAGGTCAATGGATGCGATTGCATCTGAATTGGCATCACCCACATAAAGTTCTCCATTGTTTGAGTCGTAAACGACAGCAGTAAGCTGGTCTACACCACCAAGAATTGGAAGATCGCCCTGGAATGTATTTGTACTCACGTTGTAAACACGGATTATACTACCGTCTTTGTTTACAAAATACATCAAGCCATCTTCTGGGTTATAGCCAATATGCGCTTCAAAGTCAACATTGGTTACATAGGTTAGTTCTGCGTTACCGGCTACAAAATCAACTGTGTAAAGGTCTGAACCATCTATATCAGGCCCGTGGTTTACATAGAAGGTAGTGTAGTTATCGCAATCGCTTACAGTTTCTCCTGTATTACATCCAGAAGCCAAATCGCCATCGCGGAGTGTATAAGGATTACCATCAAGCTCAAGCATATAAGAACCTGCATTTGTGCCATTTGAATTGTACAGCTCAAGACTCATCAAGCCTTGTGCAGACAAGAGAAGTTGATCGCCATCTGTGGCAGCTAAACCAGTAACTTTTATTGGAACGTTTCCAAGTAGCACATCCGGCGTTGGAGCAGGATATACTTCGTATAATCCGTTTCCGCTGCGAGTTGCCATGTATAGCATACCGTCAGAAGTAAAGGCAAGGTCACCCCCTGTAACAGGTGAATACGTGTCGTAAGGTGTTACAACGTTTGTACCCACATTCAGAGAGAAAATTGCATTTTGATTCTGGCTACCAAACAATAGTTTACCACTTGGGCCACCTAATGCATCTGGAGCAAAAACAGCCGCAGTAATCTCACCGTAGTCAGCACCAAGCATTACTGTTGGCCCCCACACTCCACTAAGTGGATTGAGTGTACGGTATGAATTTTCGTGCTTGCTTACAGCATAAATCAAGTTGTTTGTTGCACTAAAAGCAATGTGAACTTCGATGTCGCTTGTAGCGATGTAATCCATTGTAGCTACACCACCACTAAGGGTTACTTCGTAGATATC
>NZ_JAAGVY010000112.1 GCF_010686655.1 Cryomorpha ignava
TCTCTCCAGCCCCTTAAATGATTGGACACAGATTAAAGTTTGAAAAAAACTTTAATTTAGAACCAATGAAAAACAAAAAACGAAAAAGCACACAGGAAAAGATCACCATCATTAAAGAAGGTAAGGAGAATGGCTCTCCAGCCCCTTAAATGATTGGACACAGATTAAAGTTTGAAAAAAACTTTAATTTAGAACCAATGAAAAACAAAAAACGAAAAAGCACACAGGAAAAGATCACCATCATTAAAGAAGGTAAGGAGAATGGTTGGGTCGAGACAGCGCGTAAGCACGACATCTCATACCCTACGCTGCAATCTTGGAGACTTCGCTTTGAGTCTGGAGGTGAAACAGCACTTTCTGGCAAGCTGGATATCAGCAGCGGTGAACTCAAAAAGCTCATGCGAGAAAACCAAGTCTTAAAAGAATTGGTGGCTGAGAAGGAACTTGAGATCAGGATCAAAGACGAGCTCTTAAAAAAAAAGAAGTCACGGTCGCTGAAAGAATGATGGTAGCCCAATTGTATATAGAAGAAGGGTTTTGCACTGAATTGGTGCTTAGGATCTGCGGGGTACCCAGAAGTACCTATTACCATAAGCCCAAGCCTCTGATCGAGCAAAGTCGCAAAGGGATCCGTAAAAGCGGACATACATTCAAGGTGGATGGAACACGGGTGGAAAACGTTGTGGTTGTGGCAGAAATAAAAGCTCTTCTTGCCCAAGAATTTGTAGACTATGGTTACCTAAAGGTCACCTATTACCTTAAGGATGAACTGGGATACCGGATCAATCACAAGAAGGTGTACCGGCTGATGAAGGAGGCTCGACTGTTAAATGTCGCTAGACCGAAACCAAAGAATAAAAAACAATGGGTGAAAGAACTGGTGCCAAAACCTACCACAGCTTTTACCTATTGGGAGTTCGACATAAAATTCATATACATACACCACCTAGGTAGATATGCGCCCATGTTGAGCGTGGTGGACGTTTACAGCCGATATCTAATAGCGTGGATGATGCAATGGAGCATCAAGAAAGAAGACGTAGTTAGCTTTTTTGATGCATTGCTTCGGGATTATGAGATGCCGAACGAAATTTATGTGCGTTGCGACAATGGTTCGCAGTTTGAAAGCGGAATGGTAAGGGAGTATTTCCAGTCAAAAGGTATAAACCAAGAGTTCACCAAACCTGCCACACCGGAGCAGAATGCGCACATAGAATCGTACCACAGCATTATTGCTAATGCTGTATGTAGGAGGTTCGAGTTCGAATCTCTTTCCAATGCAACTGAAGTATTCATCAGGTGGGAATCATTTTACAACAAAGAAAGAATCCACTCTGGTATTGGGTTTACTAGTCCTGAAAAATACCTCGCGAGACAGCAGGTTTTAGTGCCCAAAAAATTAAATGACAAGAAAAATGAAAAAGCTGCGTAAATTTGAAATATCGGATCAAACGGAAGCAAGCTCTGCTGAGGAGCAACTTGCCAGGGATAATCCGGTCAAGGAAAGTAAAATGGGTAAGCAAGTCAGGTAGGATTACTTGACTTGCCAATGCCTAAAAAAAACCTAAAGACAATTATTCAACAAATCTCAAACTTTAACTGTAGTCTAATTTATAGGGGGTCGGGACA
>NZ_JAAGVY010000113.1 GCF_010686655.1 Cryomorpha ignava
TATACCCAGCTTGGTTGGGAATACTGTCGTATGTAAAAAGAGAGACTGGCAGCGGACAATAACAAGAATCTGAACCAAACTTGGCGATAAAACCCTCTTGAGTCCCGGTTTGGTTGTAGAGGGTGCCGTCACCAACGTACAACTGACCGCTGAAGTGACCCCCAACGTAAAAGTTGCCTTGGGTGTCGGCGGTGAGAAGGGAAGGTTCTTCAGCACCCATAGGTGAACTGGTTAATGTATGGATACTTTCAGGCATACCTTGTCCCTCTGCGTCGAAGAGAGCGAGAAAGACATTGAAACCTTGATTTTCACTATTTGTATTGTCTATCAACTCATCACCCCATGAAATTAAACTTCCCCATCTTCCAGCAACAGCCACTTCCATATTGGAGTAGGACGTTGCAAAACCTCCACTATTAACATCAACAGAAGCATTTGTAGCATAAATAACATTTGCTAACGAATCGAATTTTGCAAAAACAGGAAATCCGGAGGAGCCAAAAGTATTTTGAAAAGTAAAGTCACCAAGGCTATTGCCGTTTGAAGTACCCCCCGTTACATAAACATTACCAAACTCATCAACCGATGGTTTCCCCAAAAACTTTACATCATCTGTCATGAAATTCCAATTCACAAAACCTGAACTGTCAAATTGAACGACATAATTATTGGCGGTAACTTCCTCGCCACCGAAAATGACTTCATCGTTACCTGAGAGATATCCGGACCTATAGTATTTTCCTGTATAGTGATCCCGGTTGAAACTACCTCTATTAAGTGTGGCCCCGGAATACCACATATCAAAATGCACTCCACTGGCGAAATTTCCTTCACCGTCGTATTTTAAAATGTAGATATCTTCACCATCGTCTAAGGTTCCCGGAAAGGTAGCTTCGAAGGCTCCGTTGCTATAGCTACCTTCTGAAAGCTTACTGTAAATGTAACAATCACCATTAGGTGATACATCCAAATCAAAGGATGTTCCAATTTGGAGGTCATCCGGGAGGTTAAAAACAACGGTATCTTCGGGCATTCGCAACCATAGCATATCGCCTTCCGTATTATATTTCACTAGAAGTAAGCCTTTTTGACCAGAATTTATAGTTGTATCGGGAGCAAAACTTGTATTATAGTTCGGTATACGAACCCCATTGACACTTAATGTAACATATACACCACCTAAGGTATCCGTACCTAAACCAGTTATTCGATCTCCACCTGACCCGCCAATAATTTTAGTCCATCGATGAACACCATTGCAATCAAAACTCGTCAATGCCGCGTCAGCAGATCCGTTGCTAATAAAAAGAGTTCCATCTATTTCGTAAGGGTCTTGTAATGTCCAGGTAACATAGGAATTTCCATAGTTATCCACCGCAATGTGCCACGGTTTAAAATGCACTTCCTGCCCCCATTGCCAGTCTGGTTGGGCTACAAGGCTTGTAGCAAAAAGTAGAAAAAAAAGAATATATAATGAATGTTTTAATTTTTTCATGATTGTGGAATTTAAAAAGTAGAATAAATATCTTCCGATACGGATATAAAACCGCA
>NZ_JAAGVY010000114.1 GCF_010686655.1 Cryomorpha ignava
TATCCGTCCATTTAGCACCGCTACTACTTACGCCGTGACATTGATTTGTACAGATTTTGACTGTCCTGATTTGAGCAATAATATCGGGAATGCCTGTGACGATGGTGATTCGAATACTGTGAATGATATCGTTAATGAAAATTGCGAATGTATTGGAGATCCCATTCCAGTTAACAATGAATGCTCTGATGCTATTTCACTCTCATGTAACGATTATGTAGTTGGAACGACTCGCGGAGCCACTGATAACGTAGGATGTGATGGCGATTCTCGACAAACAGTATGGTATTCTTTCACAGCAGATGCTACAGGAGATGTTATACTTTCTACATGTAACCCGGAAACAAATTTTGATACAGACATCAACGTGTACACAGGTACATGTGATGCTTTGACTTGTTTCACTGGTTTTGAAGGAAATGGATATGTTGATGGCAACTTTGATTGTGTCCCACAAAGTTTTGCAGGTGTGGGTACGCTTGAAGCAGTAGCAGGTCAAACGTACTATATCGCTATTACCGGTTATTATGCCGTTGGTGGCTTTAGCGCGGGTGAAGGTGAGTTCGGCCTTTCTGTAGAATGCGAAAATGCCGGAGCTGCACTTAACGGTACTGTAAACTGGAATAGCAGCTGTGGTGATCGCGATGGTACTGTGAGACTTTATACTCCAAACACAGCTACCTTGATTGAAACTTACAACATTACGGTAGCTGCCGATGGAACTTTCTCAATTGCAGATCTTCCAACAGGTACGTATGATGTAATTGTAAAAATTCAAGGGTACCTTGCAAAAGGTGTTCAGGATGTGGTAATTGCTGCTGGCGCTAATAGCCTTGCAGTAGGTGCTATTAAAAACGGTAATATCAATAACGATGGAGCAGTTAACATCTTCGACGTTTCATTGATCAATGCCGCTTTCAATACATCTGTGGGTAATCCAGCATACAACCCGCTAGCTGACCTGAATTGTGATGGCAATATTAATATCTTTGACATCTCAATTTTGAATGCTTCGTTTAATCAATCTGGGGCTACTGCTCCACTGAACTAAATGAAAATAAATATAAATCAATTAAAACCAATTAAATACAAATGCTTATGAACAAGTTAACACAAGAGCTAAAGAACCACTTTAGTGCTATTACTAACACTCTCATAGCGGCATGTATGGTGCTTGGACTCGGCTTTGCCGGCGTCCAGGCCCAAGTGCCCGATGCGATGCCATCGCAGTACTTCTTCAAGGTCGGCGATGTGAAAACAAATGAAATCACTATAGAGCCTGGCGACAGCTTTACACTGAAAGTAGGATTTACGCTAATAGGCCCCTGTGATGGAGCTACAGCTACGCTACTGTGGGACGAGGACGAATTAGTCGTTCCCGGAACACAGGTTACCAATTTGATTGGAAGCTTGCTTCCATTCGGATTCTATAACGTAATTTCACAAGACGTAGGTCACCTAAGCTTTACGCAGGCGATTCTTGGTGGATTCATTCTTCCTCCCTCTGATGGGGCAGGCGGATATGTAGAAACCGATTATATGTTGA
>NZ_JAAGVY010000115.1 GCF_010686655.1 Cryomorpha ignava
TTCTGAAAATGGACAATGTGGCGAACTTGGTTCGGCATCAGTTGCTGTATTGAGCGGCGATGGTTCTTATACTTACGCATGGAGTAACGACTCAACAACGGCTTCGATCTCTGGTCTTGTAGATGGAACTTACTCTGTGGTTGTTACTGATAATCTAACCGGTTGTTCTGATTCTTGTAGTGTATCGATTGAAAACGAGCCTCAACTGACTGCTGAATGCACTGGTCAAGACGGACTTTGTGGTGAATCAGCTTCTGCCACAGTTACCCCTGCTGGTGGAGCATCACCGTTCTCTTACTTATGGTCTAATGGAGCAACTACCGCTACTATTTCCGGACTCGGTGCAGGAACGTATTCTGTTGTTGTTACAGACGCAAATGGATGTTTTGACGACTGTGAAGTGACAATCGAACCATCAATAACACCACTTGTTGATATTGTGTGTGACTTTGATCCAACGCAATTGTTGAACGGTGACGGTTCTGTATCTAATGCTACTGGTTGTTATTCTTTCGGATATGCATTCTGGACAAATAACTTGCTAAGCGCATATGATGTTAACGCGCATTGGTCTATTGTAGATGGTAGCTTTGTAGAAAATCCAAGTGGTTCTGCATTCTTTACTGGTTCATTTGTAAACAATGAAGATCCAAATTTAAGCTTCGACTTTAATGTTGTCTTTGGCGGAAGAACATATACCGCCCCTCCCCTGTCTCCAAAAGAAACTGGTGGTCCATGTAGCGAGGATGTTGATAACACAGACTGGTACTATTACACTTCTACAAACGGTACTTTAATTGGCACTGGTGATCTTGCAGGAGCAGTAGTCAACCTCACTAGAATGGGTCCATCATTCCAAATTGGAACGGGAGCCAACGAAAACGATATGAATGTGTATGGGGCCAGTGGATGGATGGATGTAGAGATTGTAAGCAATCCTACAAATGGACTAGCATTTACCGAGAATTCAGGTCATAGTGACTTCAATCTAACTCTACCACTCGGACCTCAGCTTGGAGATATTCCTTCTTGCTTAACGATTTGTGAAGGAGAATCAGTTGAACTATTCGCTGTGGCATTACCAACTGGAGGTTCATATACTTATCTATGGTCAAACGGTGCAACGACACAATCAATAGTGGTTAGTCCGGGTGTCTCAACTGAGTATTTTGTAACCATTTCATCTGGTAGCTGCTCAAATATGGCGACTGTAACAGTAACTGTGGAAGACTGCTCAATAGAATATGATTGTGAGGATCTTCAAGCAAATATCGGTGATACTTGTAATGATGAAGATCCTAATACTGAAAACGATATGATTACCGATAATTGTGAATGTGCCGGAACGATCATTTACGATTGTCCAGCCCTTCAGGCAAATATCGGCGACTCATGTGATGATGGAAATGCTGACACTGAAAACGACGTAGTTGGTGCGGATTGCGGATGTGCCGGAACGATCATTTATGATTGTCCAGCCCTTCAAGCAAATATCGGCGACT
>NZ_JAAGVY010000116.1 GCF_010686655.1 Cryomorpha ignava
CCAACTCACCAAAGCTTGTTAACTTTTCTGGTATGTCTATATTCCCAGGGAAGAGTTCAAAAAGTTTGTTGACCGGATGATCGGCGATTTTGCCAAGCACGGCAGTAAGCCAGGCCATAGGTTCTACGCCTTGCATCTTGCAAGTGCCGGTGAAGGTATAAAACATGGCTGTGCGCTGTGCGCCTTCATGCGAACCGGCAAAGAGATAATTCTTTCTACCCAGTGCATTGGGGCGGATGGAGTTTTCGATCAGATTGTTATCGATAAGCAGTTCTCCACTTTTCAGGAAGTTTTGTAGCTGATCCCAAAGATTAATCGCATATGCAAAGGCTTTGCCGATAAGGCTTTTGGGAAGCACTTTTTTATTTTCTTCTGCTATCCATTTGCCTAGTTCATTAATAACGGGCAGCGATTTTTCAAGGCGCAGTTCTTTACGTGCTTCAGAAGTCATGCTTTCTGCTTCACGTTCTATGGCATATAGTTTTTGGATACGTGCCAAGGCATATTCCGCCCGATCTTTGTCCTGATCTTTGGCCTCAAAAAAATAGCGGCGTGCATGCGCCCAGCAAGCTAGGTGTGTCACATCGTTTTTATTGCCATATTGTGTATAGACTTGATAACCGTCGGTTTGAAGGTAGCCTTTAAAATCTTCAAGCATGTTTCGCGGTGCGTTTTTCCCGCGCCCGGGTTGGTAATCAAAGACCACCATCTTTTTTGGCGGCGAGTGATAGACCCAGTAGTATCCGCGGTGGCATTTTCCTTTTTTGGTCTTGTCTAGTACACGGGTTGGGGTCTCATCTACTTGTATGTATCCGTCTTTTTTCACCACATTTACCATAGCGTTGTACAGCGGCTCAAGTAAGGTTCCCAACTGCGCTATCCAACCATCGATAGTTGATGGAGCGATATGTATGCCGTAGCGTTTAAAGATTTGCTGCTGACGGTACAACGGCAGGTGATCAACATATTTGCTGATGAGAATAAAGGCGAGTAGCACATTGCCGGCAAGGCATTTGTCTATAGGTCGTGATGGAATGTTTCCGCATACAATGCCTTCGCCATTCGGTAAGGCATATTTGGGGCGAACAATAACCAACTTGAAGAATTTGGCTGGAGCCATCTCAAGTATTTCGGTACGCTCTTCGCCTATTTTCACTAAATCGGTGGTGTCTTCCAAAGGTTCAATTCGGATTTCATGCACCGGAAGATCGTCTGGTATTCGGTTTCTACCTTTGTGATTTTTGTTCTTATCACGCGAGTAGGTTATTGTTTCTTTAACCGGACTGTCGGTCGTGTTCTCGTTTTTTGCTTCCAGCTCTTCGAAGGGCAAGTTGAGCTGATCGGCATGGGCATCGTTTTCAAAACGCTCCCTTTTTGAACCGAAAAGCATGCCTTGCAACTTTTTAACCATAAAGGTTAAGCGCGTCACTTCCGTTTGCGCCTTTTCATATTCCGACTGTACTTTTTTGTATTCGGATTGCACTTGGTTGTATTCGGATTG
>NZ_JAAGVY010000117.1 GCF_010686655.1 Cryomorpha ignava
TCCTTACCTTCTTTAATGATGGTGATCTTTTCCTGTGTGCTTTTTCGTTTTTTGTTTTTCATTGGTTCTAAATTAAAGTTTTTTTCAAACTTTAATCTGTGTCCAATCATTTAAGGGGCTGGAGAGAGGTAAATCCGATCCATATAAAGCATCGGTCAAATTATTTAAATCGTCATATCGATATACATAAGCATGGCGATTCAACATCGCTCCATCTTCGTCAGGAGTCTTGGCGTTCCACATCATGCTTGAAATATTCCCACCGTATCTCGGAGTTACGGAGTGAGGGTTATCCATTGACGGGGGAGGCACGTAATAATCAGAACTTTCATCAAAATAGGTCAGCTCCTGACCGAAAACGTCATCGGAATCATCGTTAAAGGCATCAACAATTAAAGCAGTATTATTTATATGAGTAAGGTTTCCCTGATCATTGTAGCGATAATCTATATTCTGTAAATAATGGAAAATCCCTACAGGCTTATGATGTCTTAGTTTTTTGAGTTGTCCTTTCTCATCGTACCAGCGAGAACTTACGGTCACTTCAGGATCATTGTCTATTCTACACTTAACCTGTCGTAATTTACCACTTTGATTTGAATAAGTATAGCGCGTACTAAATACGTGTTCAGAATCGGTTGCTTCGAACCGATGATACTGCATAGTCTTTTCTACTTGTCCATATTCATTGTAGTACGTATCAATTCTATCCCATCCCCCTTTATGGTTTTTAGTGAAAGCCTGTATTGGCCGTTTTTTAATATCATAATAGGTTACAGTAGCTAACCAGCCACCCATAGTGCCGTCAGCATTTAAAATGCGGGTGTTTGAACCGGTTGCCAAACCGCGAACAACTTCTAATGGCAACGTAATCGCATTAAATGGAATGAAATTAAATTCGACGGGGAAATCAAAATCATAGTTATCAAAATAATATACATTGGTAATCGAGTCTATTTGTGAAGCTGTTAATACGGGATAAGTCAAGTTAGAATAGCCCATAAGTGATCCTGTTCCGCCTGTGAATATTTCCCCTTTAATTATTTCACCATTATCTTCAAAATGTTCAGCACTTTCTACACTATGGAAAGAATGGTGTCCTGCCATAGTTGTTGCACCTTTGATAACAACCCTGCCTCTGGTATCGTATTTCACAAAATTCCATTTGCCCTCCATTATTTGCTTGTTATCCCGGCTCATTACCACGCGATCATAATGATCGAACACAAAATTTTGTTTCCCGGTTCCCGGCATTTCTTTTTGCCATAGCCGACCTTTTTCATCGTACGAGTAAGTTGAAACTAAATCTTTTACTATTTGTAATGTGGGGTGCGGAGTATCAGAAACTTTAACAACATAAGTGCCGAGGATTTCAAGTTCTTCCATTGCTTTGGCAGGAATGTCAAATACCACCCGACCAAAATCATCATAGACTGTATAACTGGTTAATTTCTTTTCAATTAAAGTTCCACCACTTCCTACATTGCCGGTGTAAGCTC
>NZ_JAAGVY010000118.1 GCF_010686655.1 Cryomorpha ignava
CCCCTAAAGGAATTAGCGTGTACTTAAGAACTCCCTGTTATTAGGCGTTCTATATGATTTGTCCTGTCTTTCCTATGTTCATAGCTACAATAGTAAAGAATCCTTTCTATATGCTTTGGTAGACTATCTATTAGTGTGGTAATACAAATGTGATCGATTATATACTTGGTTACAGAGACTATACTGATTTGTCTTCCTTTAGCGAAGGCAAGTCTTGATGTTATATGGTAGAGTGGCATTATCAACAGCACAATTTGCAGCATACGCATATATAAATACAGCTCCACTCTATCTTTGTCTAGATAGTTATTGGGTATATCCTTCTCAATGCCCATTCCGTTCTTCCAAGCTTTGAAAAGTATCTCTATGTACCATCTGTTGGCATAGACTTGGACGACTTTTTCAGAGCTCCACTTTTCCCGTGGCACATCTGTGATAAAGATATCATAGCCCAAAAGTTTGAGTTTCTCTTTTGATGGCTGCCTGTTCTTGTGAGCGTTCATCTTGGCCTTTCTTCTGCGCTCGGCCGCAGCCTTTTCTCCAAGTTTTACACTCACCAATCTACATTTGATGGTGTTTTTAGCTCCAAGGAATACATCGATATCCAGGCTCTTATGCTTAGTCAATTCCTTGAGCATGTCTATTCTATGACCGTTGCACTCCCTGCTTATTATCCAATTTGATCTTATTTGATTGACGAAACTTGCTCCTTTGGATATGATTTCATCTAACGAGATTAGTGATAGATAGCCTAGATCACGAATCACTAGATCATCTTTTCTGACATCTTGGTTGGCTCTACTCGCATCTACTAAGTCGGTATCTCTGAATGAGCCTAGATGAATATCAATGAAATTTCCTGTGAGCATCTCAAATACAGCCTGTATCTTAGCCACAGCACTCTCGCCGTGACCGTTTTTACTACCAGGAAAAACATGACTCATGTATTTGGGAAGGCCTAAATGAGTGGCATCGTGTAGCAGCACTCTTTTAAAACCAGAGAAAAGTACGGGATCAACTATTTTCTCATGATGAACCTTCAGAGCGGCTTCTAATAGACCCTTAGCAAGTTGCACCAAAAGGTGATTGACTCGTTTTTCTATAGCTTTCTTACTAATCGTGTCATCAATCAACTGAGATAGGAACATCGCCCAGATGTTATAACTGCAGCGGCCATGAGAGATCATTGCCATGAATGAAACCAGCAGATTGACAGCACTACACTTCCTTGGTGTGCGTTTAGTGGCGCCGAGTTCACGAGCCAAATCATCGCAACCCAATCGCTCTAGTTGCTTTGCGAAATTATTCGTTAATTTGTCATTGATACGGACATCTTGTTGTTCAAACGAGGTGATCATTTTGCCTTGATTTGTTGTTACACCTCAAGTGTCCGTGTCTTTTCTATATCAATCAAGTACATTCTGACTTTTACATCAACAGCCCATTGTAAATAGCCCGCTTAGGTACACGCTAATTCC
>NZ_JAAGVY010000119.1 GCF_010686655.1 Cryomorpha ignava
TTGTCATAAGTCACAGTTCAGGACTTTGCATAAATTCCACATGGTAGCTAATCAAAATGAATTGAAAGCTCATTCAAAAGCGTTCAATAAAGAATATTATACCATAATAGAATAAACGATTTGCCAACAATGTATATAAAAAATAGGCGAAACGGTAATAAATTCAAGGGTTTTGGCTCGTATCAAACTTTGTGCTTAACCGAAAGTTTGGTGCTTCGAAATCGCCTACTTTTCATATACAAACCGTTGTGCGTCAGCTTAAAAATCGAAAAGTTAAACTAAATAAAACTTGCAATGACAAATACAAAAGAAAACGTTGTTTGGATAACAGGTGCTTCGTCTGGTATTGGCAAAGCTATGGCCTTTGAGTGGGCAAGATTAGGGTATAAAGTGGTGCTTTCTGCTAGACGTAAAGAATTGTTAGAAGAGATTGCACTTGAGATTAAAAACTCAGGTGGAGATACATTGGTAGTTCCAGTTGATATTATGGAAGAAAAATCAATAGAAAATGCTGTGCAAAGTATCATAACCACTTGGGGGCGTTTAGATATTGCTGTGGCCAATGCTGGGTTTGGTGTTTTTGGAAGTATAGATAAGTTGACTGCAAAAGATTGGAACAGGCAATTACAAGGTAATGTCACCGGGTTAGCCTTGACGGTAAAATATACCCTGCCACATTTGAAGCAAAACCAAGGTCGCATTGGTTTAGTGGGCAGTGTAGGAGCTTATCTTCCTAATCCTCATGTCGGAGCCTATGGTGCTTCAAAAGCTGCTGTATATTCAATTGGTCTGACATTACAGGCTGAATTAAAGGGTACTGGTGTGAGTTGTACTACCATACATCCTGGATTTGTTGTGTCGGAGATTGCCAGAATTGATAATGAAGGCGTTTGGCATCCTGAACGTCCAGATCCACGTCCGTCAAAGTTAATGTGGCCAACGGATAAAGCTGCGAAAGTTATGGTGAAGGCCATAATGAAGCGAAGAAGAAATTATGTTTTTACAACCCACGGGAGAGTTTTTGTTTGGTTGCAGCGGTGGTTTCCTGGCTTGGTGAGAACGATTGTTTCAAAAGGTCCAAAACCAGAATAAAAAAAGATAGGTCGTAATCTGACTATAACCAATGAAAAAGGAAAGCCGAACGCACAACAGCCGTTTTGCAAAAGCGGGAGTTTCGTACTTCTATGACAGTGAAGTGCTAAATCCAAGCTTTATGCATCTAATGAAGTTTAGTGCTGAAAATCCCCGCCTTCGCAAAGCGGCAAACCGTTACCCTTTATAAAAAGCGCAATTGTTCATTATTCGAGAACTTTTCGTATATTTGCTTAACAATAGAGTGAATGAAAAGGATAATTGCAAAAAGTACGCTTCGCGAATATTGGGCAAAACATGCTG
>NZ_JAAGVY010000120.1 GCF_010686655.1 Cryomorpha ignava
ATCATTCACAGTATTCGAATCACCATCGTCACAGGCATTCCCGATATTATTGCTCAAATCAGGACAGTCAAAATCTGTACAAATCAATGTCACGGCGTAAGTAGTAGCGGTGCTAAATGGACGGATACGGAAATAATAGGTACCTGCATCAATCACTTCGATTGTTTCTGGGAAGTTTTCACAATCCGTTACCGCAGTAAGGTTACCACAATCATCTCCAGACCAAAGGTCAATAACTACATTGCTACTGCTAATTTCAGCGATCTCGTAAGTCTGAGTTCCATCTGAAACAAATGACATCCACACATCTGCGGTTCCAGAACCTGTACACTCATCATCAAAAGATTGAGTAGCGCCTGCGAAAGAGAGACCTGAAAGTGTATCACCACATGCAAGAGCTGTTGCAGAACAAGCTTCATCGTTTGCTGCAAAATCTATGCAATTAAGCTCTACGGCAAGGGTTGTAGCTGTGCTAAATGGACGAACTCTGAAATAGTAAGTGCCTGCGGTGCCTACTGTTAACGTTTCCGGGTTGTCAGAGCAAGATAATACGTTAGTCAAATCACCACATTCGTCACCTATCCAAAGATCAACCACTACATTACTAGAAGAAGTTTCACTGATTTCGTAGACTTGGAGTCCATCTGCAACAAATGAGAACCATACATCTCCGGTTCCAGATCCAAAACATGCATCATCAAAAGATTGTGTAGAGCCATCGAAAGATAATCCTGAAAGGCTATCTCCACATGCAAGAGAAATGGCAGTACAAGCTTCATCATTCGCTACCTGAGGTGTACCAACACATTCGCAATCTGCGGAAATTTCATCATTAACAGTACCAGCATCACCATCATCACAAGCATCACCAATATTTCCTACACCTGGGCAGTCAAACGGCGTACAAGTAAGAGATACATTTCCAGTAAGATTCGTTGTAAATATACTCCAAGGACGAATGTAGAAGTAATAAGTTCCAGCGGCTGTTACAGAGTAAGACTCTGGGGAATCAGCACAAGGAGCTACAGAAACAAGGTTTCCACAATCATCACCTTGATATAGACCAACAACGGCATCGAAGAAGCCGGGGCCAACATCTGCAATCGTATAAGTCTGAGTACCATCTGCAGTAAAGATAAACCAAACGTCAGCTACACCTGAACCGCCACCACAAGTTTCTGATAAAGTTGCACCCTGATAATTCTGAACGATTGTATCACCACAAAAAATTGGTGTTGCATTACATGCCTCGTCATTGCTAGGTGGACAAAACGTAGCAGGGGCAAATTCACCAGAAGTAAAACAACTTTGATCGTTCTCTCCTACAATGGATACCTCGGCATCTGTATTCCCATCAATTGGGCCTACTATC
>NZ_JAAGVY010000121.1 GCF_010686655.1 Cryomorpha ignava
TTGAATTTTGAGCGATCTAATTTTGAGATAATCTGAGAAAACAACGTTATATTTGCCATAAGAGGGAGTGTTTTTGTTGTGCAATTCAAAGTTAATTTGAAATACAAAACTTCCCTCTTTCTTTTTTGAATTTTTTAAACGTTTAGGACGCTATTGAAGAAATATGTAAAAAAGAAGATTTTAATTATTGGGATAGTATTTATGCAGATGACACAGAACATTTAGTAGGAACAGTTTTTATTGTCTTACAAAACTATATAAATAGTAGTATTTCAGATTTATATCCAGAACTTTTAAAACTACATTTGAAATATTCCTCAGATAAAATGGTCAATAAAGGTTCTAAAACAACAAGAATAGAATTAATCATAGTACTAGCGAATTATTATAAACACCGAGATTTACCTACTGAACTGCATAAGCACACGACAAATCCTCTTGAGGACTTAAAAATTGACTATAAAGAAGTTTATAATCTTGTGAATAATAAATATTTCTATAAAATGGGAGCAGATTCTCCAATATTTAATGGACTTAGTCTTTTGTCAGAAGGATGGGAATTAAATGATTTAATCGAAATAGTTTCAGAGTGGAGGGAGAACTTATGGAACTGTGAATACAAGAGTAACTAAATTATAAAAATGAAAATAAATTTCCAATGCATAGAACTGACAATCCAAGATGAAGAGTTGGGGTGTACAGTGACATTTTCAGATTCAAGGTCAGCGGATGACCAATTTAAAACTGAGGAGGAGATAATGAATAGTATTGAAAAATATCTTTTGATTCAAAGAACTTACGCGGAAGATGAATATGACAAGGAGAATTACCACATCGAATCTTCAGAATCGAATGCGAATTTTGACCCTCGTGAAAAAATAATAATGAGAATAAACCATAACAGACTTGAAGCAAAATGGTCTGGAGAAGAAATACTAATAGGACTAAATCTGAAAAATCAAGAGCTTGAAAATTTGTTGCGAGTTTTAGACTCTGAATTTAATGAACGAATAACGATAAGCAGAAAATAAAAGAGCACGATTTGCCAACAATGGCTATAATTAATACGGGTTTTGGTGCTTAACCCAAAGTGAAGTGCCTTGAACAAAGTCCGCAAAATTTTCAATTTTGCAGAAATATTTGAAATGAAAAAATTAAAAATTTGGCTAAGTGCTTAATCGAAAGTTAACTACTTTTAATTCCCGTACTAACCATAGCCGAGACGTTGGCAAACATTAAAAAGAACCATGAACTGTAAATTTTATATCTGGACAACCCTGATTTTGTTAGTTGGGTGTAATACAAATAACACTGACTATGAAAAAATAGCATCCTATCAAGACAATTCGG
>NZ_JAAGVY010000122.1 GCF_010686655.1 Cryomorpha ignava
CTATGTTTGCTTCGAGTTCATTACAATCAAAAATCGGAATTCCAACGCATTCGCAACCTTCAGTTATTATGTCGGCTCCCGTGTTGGAATTTCCATCATCACAAGCATCCCCAAAGTTGGCTTCAAGATCGGGACAATCAAAAGCCGCGACTACTGTTACAGATGCCACCATTGAAGAGGGGTGAATTGCACATCGGTAATCATTTACACCCGCTGTCGTAAACTGATACGAGTAGGTCCACCCAGCACCACCAGGATCATTTCCAAATGATTCGGTATTGCCGGGATACGTTTCAAAGGTTCCGTCAACATTGTGGAATCCTCCAATATTTGTCCACTGCACTATATCACCTTCATTAATAACCAGATCGGCAGGGCTAAATTCAAAGTTTTGGACTGTAACCTGATGGGTTACCTGTGCAAATGCACCAGTTGCAAGAGTCATA
The DNA here is from genome assembly GCF_010686655.1 of Cryomorpha ignava. GTDB lineage: Bacteria > Bacteroidota > Bacteroidia > Flavobacteriales_D > Cryomorphaceae > Cryomorpha > Cryomorpha ignava. The sequence goes on from NZ_JAAGVY010000122.1 coordinate 447, forward strand.
AATAGGCAGAGACTCCAACAGATTTTCAAAAAATTTCGGTATTCTTTTTTCATAATGATTGGTTGTTTGGTAATTAAAAAAAATTATCGGATTTTCCCATAATAGAAGGCACTCTATACAAAATTCGAACTCATATTCTAAAAAAAAGACCCAGAAAAAATTGCAAAGGGGAGTTGTTTTGAAATGGAGTGTGAAGATTGTATTTACATATGTCGGTTAAATATTTTAGCGTAAATGCGCATTATTTTCCTGCTGCGAAATCTTAAATTCTAAGTTTGAATCAAAAAGTATTTGTATGTCTATCTAGCTTATTTAAAAGTGATAAGATTCAATTATGACGATGCAAAGATAAAAAAGATGCCCAACACCAAGAATTAAATGATTAATAATCAAGATAACACGACGAATACCTAAAAAAGCAATGCTTTGAGTGTTGTTTTGTTTACCAATTTCAGAATGAATGGGTTTTGGAGTATGAGCAGTTTTTGATTCAAAAAGCCTCCTCCGCAATGCGAAAGAGGCCTTTTTCCATTTACTTTAAATATCCAAAATCAGCTAATATTAATTAAAATTCTATCACAAGCCACAATTTGGAAATTAACACTATCGTACAATCGCCACTGACGATGCTTGCGCATGTTAGGATGATTGCTCATTATTACTTCGCAATCATAAATTTCTCAATGATTGTTTCATTTTGAGTCGTCATACGGTAAATGTACACTCCATTAGGAAGTGCAGCACCGTTGAAGTCAAGGCGGTATTCGTGGCCTCGTTGTGCTTCTTGATTAAACAATGTAGTGATATTACGTCCGCTCATGTCATACACTTCTACAAGTGTGCGACCTGTTTCGGCAGTAACAAATACCACTTGCGATGGCCCTGAAGTAGGGTTCGGGAA
>NZ_JAAGVY010000123.1 GCF_010686655.1 Cryomorpha ignava
CAATACTGTCCTAAACGATTTCAATTTGCATAAAAATAGCGGCTTCTACTGACTTCCCGGTCCAATATTCGCGTTTTTCAAAAAAGGACCCCCTGATACTTTTGATTTTGCGGTGGATCGTTACATTCTTCAAAGGGTTGATCGATCCATTTCTGCAAGTCGATCTTGACAAAAAGATTAAGCCTAATAAATGCAACCAGGTTGGATAAGTGCCAGTTGAACCTTGCCATTGCCTTAAGTGCCTTGAGAATAAGTATGGTAATGAGTGCCGTCCAAATTTGGATCATCACGGCATTTTCACTTGTCCCGATAAATGATTTGATATGAAGGGATTGCTTGATTTCCCTGAAAAATATTTCCACTTGCCATCTCGCTTTGTACAACTCACTTATGGTGTTTGCTGTCCAAGACATTTGATTGGTTATGACTTCAATGATTTGCTCGTTCTTTTCATCCCATATTGCTACCCTTCTGAGTCTTTTAGGGTATTTCTTTGTGGACTGGACTCCGGTAAGCTTAATGATTTCATCTTTTAGCACGTGCTCATGTCGGTCTTCCGGCAATTCATTTTCCTTGATTGGGGTGAATTGTATGTTGTCTTTGTGACGAACAACAAAATATACCTCATTGCTGTCCCAAATATTCAGCAAGGAAAAATCATTGTAAAATCTGTCAGCTACAACAACGCTACCCTTCAATAATGGAATATCGTAGGCTCCCTTATTATCTGCTGTTTTCCCGTCGGTTATATTGATGTAGGCTGGCAGATTGCCGTCATAATCAAGTAAGGTATGCATCTTCACGGCTCCTTTAGCTGTTTTGTATTTTGCCCAATCAAACAAGCTCAAACAAAGACTGATCGTGGTTGAGTCCAACAGGAATATCTTCGATTTTATTTTGAATTTCACCTGTTTAAAGCCTGCCTGCTGTCCCAAATTTTCCAATAGGCAGTAATAGTAGTCCTTGAATAGCTCCCAACTTCTATTTTTATTCTGATAGCCTATGGTTGATTTGGATGGAGCTTTACGTATTCCAAGATGGTTTAAGTTGCCGGTGGCTGATTTCAGACCATAACTGATATCGCGTAAAGATTGACTTTTGGCAAATTGGCAGAACAACATGGAGACCAAATGCGTCCAGCTATCATATCCTTTTTGATGCTTGTCTGTTTGTCGAGTTTTGACAAGTTTGTTGAATTTTGAGCGATCTAATTTTGAGATAATCTGAGAAAACAACGTTATATTTGCCATAAGAGGGAGTGTTTTTGTTGTGCAATTCAAAGTTAATTTGAAATACAAAACTTCCCTCTTTCTTTTTT
>NZ_JAAGVY010000124.1 GCF_010686655.1 Cryomorpha ignava
TATCCGTCCATTTAGCACCGCTACTACTTACGCCGTGACATTGATTTGTACAGATTTTGACTGTCCTGATTTGAGCAATAATATCGGGAATGCCTGTGACGATGGTGATTCGAATACTGTGAATGATGAAATAGATGCAAACTGCGATTGTATTGGTATTCCAATGGCCACAAATGACGAAGCATGTATTGCTACTGAATTGGTTTGTGGTGTACCTATAGTTCAAACTACTGCCGGTGCAAGTCAAAGTTTACCTCCAATTACTTGTGAAAACTTTACAGCTGCTCAGGCGTTCGATGTATGGTTTACTTTTACAGCCGACGGTACTTCATCTTATATCATAAATGATATTGCAACTTCAGATTTAGTTCTGGAAGCATTCTCATCTGATGGTTGCGGTGATTTAACTTCAATTGATTGTGCAGATATTCCTGAAACAATTGATTTTGGTGTTCTTGCAGCTGGTGTATACTATGTGCGGGCTTATGCATATTCAAACTTTGCACCACCTTACGACATCAATATTCAGTTAGACTGTGTAAACAACAATGCAGCAACTCTTAACGGTACTGTAAACTGGAATAGCAGCTGTGGTGATCGCCCTGCTACCGTTGGTTTCTACACGCCGGGTACTGCTACATTGGTAGCAACCTACAATACAACTATTGCTGCCAATGGTACATTTAGTATCGCCGATGTTGCAACTGGTACTTTCGATGTAATCGTAAAAGTACAAGGATACCTTGCGAAAGGAATTCAGGATGTTGTAATCGCAGCAGGTGATAACAGCCTTGCAGTAGGTGCTATTAAAAACGGTAATATCAATAACGATGGAGCAGTTAACATCTTCGACGTTTCATTGATCAATGCCGCTTTCAATACATCTGTGGGTAATCCAGCATACAACCCGCTAGCTGACCTGAATTGTGATGGCAATATTAACATCTTTGACATCTCAATTTTGAATGCTTCGTTTAATCAATCTGGGGCTACTGCTCCACTGAACTAAATGAAAATAAATATAAATCAATTAAAACCAATTAAATACAGACCCTTATGAACAATTTAACACAAGAGCTAAAGAAACACTTTAGTGCAATTACGAACACTCTAATGACGGCATGTATTGTGCTTGGACTCGGCTTTGCCGGCGTCCAGGCTCAAGTGCCTGATCCGATGCCATCGCAGTACTTCTTTAAGGTAGGAGATGTGAAAACAAATGAAATCACTATAGAGCCCGGAGAGAGCTTTACACTGAAAGTAGGATTTACGCTGATAGGCCCATGTG
>NZ_JAAGVY010000125.1 GCF_010686655.1 Cryomorpha ignava
CTTACTCTGTGGTTGTTACTGATAATCTAACCGGTTGTTCTGATTCTTGTAGTGTATCGATTGAAAACGAGCCTCAACTGACTGCTGAATGCACTGGTCAAGACGGACTTTGTGGTGAATCAGCTTCTGCCACAGTTACCCCTGCTGGTGGAGCATCACCGTTCTCTTACTTATGGTCTAATGGAGGAACTACCGCTACTATATCTGGACTCGGTGCAGGAACGTATTCTGTTGTTGTTACCGATGCTAACAATTGTACTGCTGCGTGCAGTACTGCGGTGGCTACCAGTGTTGAACCACTTGTAGATATTCTTTGCGAAGATGATCTGCAACCTGTGCAGAACAACGGTGGAACACAATCTGTAGAAAACACCGATAACTGCAAAGGTCCTTATGCCTTCTGGTCAAATACACTTGTAAGTGCATACACCAGCCAAAAACACTGGACAGTAACCAATGGATCATTTACGGAAGGCCCCGGTGGTACAGCTCAACTGACTGCCACTTATACCAATAGAGCTGACAATACGCTCATCTTTGATGCGGCCATTACATTCGCAGGTAGAACGTTTGCTCCACCCGCTGGATCGCCTAAAAATGACCCTGTTTGTACCGGTGAAGTTTTAATTAGTACTGACTGGTACTACTATACTTCTACCACTGGTACACTTACCGGACAAGGTGCCCTTGCAGGTGCCATAGTAAATGTATCGCGCTTTGATGAAGCATTCCAAGTGGGTACGGGTGCAAACCTGAACAACGCTGGTGAATACGGTGGGTCTGCATGGTTAACTTTTGATGTAATCGCTCAGCCTACAAATGGATCTGGCTTTAACTTAAACCCAGGACACGGCGATATTAACTTTGTTCTCGGTGGCGGTCCAAACCTATTTGATATCCCTGATTGTACCGTGCTTTGTGCTGGTGAATCTGCTACTCTCGTAGCTTCTGCACTTGCTGGAAATGGTTCATACACTTACTTATGGTCAACTGGGGCAACTACGGCTTCGATTACCGTATCACCTACCCAAACAACAACTTATACAGTTACCGTTACTTCGGATGGATGTACTGCCGAAGCTTCTATTGAAATAATCGTGAACGATGCACCTGAAATAGCTTGTGCTTCTGAAAATGGACAATGTGGCGAACTTGGTTCGGCATCAGTTGCTGTATTGAGCGGCGATGGTTCTTATACTTACGCATGGAGTAACGACTCAACAACGGCTTCGATCTCTGGTCTTGTAGATGGA
>NZ_JAAGVY010000126.1 GCF_010686655.1 Cryomorpha ignava
CAGCGAGTTTTGAAGAAGCCGGAGTATATCCATTTAACTATTTTGTTGAAACTGATTCATGTACAAAGGGATTTCATCAAAATGTGTATATACCCTTCGTTGGTGATATGTACTACAGCGTAAGCTGCGGTACCGGAAGTTTATACGACGTTACCCTCTTTGATCATTCCAATATTTTTCCTTTGGAAGTAGGTAGCATGTACAATAGCTATGCCTATAAAGAAGGAACAAACTCCTGGCAAACGATTGTAGCCGGCAATTCCGTCCTATCTGCGGATGCGCAACTCCCGCCGGGTGATTATCAATTCAGAGAGATCATTTATAGCACTCTTACCACAGCTGCACCGCCTTGTACTACCATTGTAAACGTAAACTTGCCAGATAAGCCCAATGCCGATTTTGAGATTGTTTCTCCATTTATACCTGCTTGTATTAATGATGTGGTAGTGCATTTGAATAATCTCAGTACACCAGCGACAGGATTAAATTATGTTTGGGATTTCGAAGATGGTTCTACAAATTATCAGGCCAACCCAGATAAAGTTTATGGTTTTTTACCGTTATCACCAGAATTCACGATAACCCTAACGGCCACCAGCAGCGCAGGTTGTACAGACATCACCCAAAACACTATTGAGATTCAGGATAACGGATTGTGGGATGGAGTAATTAAGCCCTTTCTATCCTCAAGTCCTGCGCCGCCGGTTTGTATGGGTACTCCAATAAGCTTGACTTATTTTAACCCTGGTTCACCAACCCCACCAAGCTTCACTTGGTACCAAGGAAGTATACCTTTCACGCCGGTAGTAAGTTCTTCAAGTTTTGATGTTACCCAATCAGGTGATTATTGGGTAATGGGTTCTGATGAATTCGGTTGTCTCGCGCCATCGGAGCCGGTATCTATTTATTTTACGCCATTACCAACGCCCACCATTATCGGCAATCCTGCCCAGTGCGATAGCGTTCCATTTACACTTACAAGCTCTATAAATGCAGCATCGGGACTAAGCCTTGAGTGGGAGCGCAGCCCGGGAGGTGTTGTAGGTTCGGGTTCTACCCTGTTTCAAACACTACCGGTCGGTACATACACCTATATTCTTACAGCTACCCAGAACGGATGTGATGGTGTAAGTGTGCCTTATACCGTAACGGTGGCAAGCCCTGTTGATACCCCAACCGT
>NZ_JAAGVY010000127.1 GCF_010686655.1 Cryomorpha ignava
ATAAAAAAACATGGCCGCAAAGCAAAAAGTATCTTCAAGCATGGATTAGACCATTTAGCAAGCTGTTTGTTAAATCCTAAGAATCAGAACAATATGGATATATATCAATTTTTGTCATGTACTTAGAGCAGCAATATTTAAAAAAATATATCTAACAAGTTGAATCAACCTTTTTGTTAACCGTACAAAAATCAACATCATGAAAACCATTTTACTCTCAATTGCAATTTTATTAGGAATCTCTTTTAACGCTCAAGCTCAGGAAGAAGGCAAATTCAGAGTTGGCTTAGACCTTGGAGTAGCGATCCCGTCGGGTGGTATAGGTTTCTTGGGCGACCTGGAACTAAAGTATAACCTTGAAGACAATATGAATATCGGCTTCCGCTTTGGCACAGCGATAATCGCAAAAGCTCTTAAACTTGAAAACGGTAATGAATTTGAGTCGGCCGACTTTTCTGCAAATACTTCATATATGGCGACTTACGACTACTATTTTGGTTTAGTCGGATCCTTCCATCCTTTCGTTGGTGGAGGTTTAGGTTTGTTTACTCTTGCAAGTGTTGCCGGCAAAGATGGAGAGGAATTCGATAAAGGTAAATTAGATACAAACAGGAAATTTGGGGGGTTTCTACGCGGGGGATTCGAGGCGTCAAAATTTAGGATGACGGTGGAATATGACTTTATTGGAGAATCGACGCTTCAGGACGCATTCGGAAACAAAGTTGGAACAATTAAAAATAACTACCTAGGAGTAACAGTCGGTTTTTATGTCGGTGGCGGAAAATGGTAGTCTTGTGCCTGATGCCTTTAGATGCGGCTTTGCTGAGGATAAATACTGATGATTTGCTTATTGATTTTATAGTTGAGAAACACCGTGATGCCAAACCGGTACGCGATTTTTTTGAGAAGTCGGTGAGTGGGTAGTTTATCGCAGTGACTACGGAACTATTATGATTCACTCGTAATTTCATTAAAGTTGCATTAACTTAAAAAGTTTGCCGGGATCGTCTCTGTTATCCCAAAAAGCCGTTATAATTATTTGTTTTTTTGTATCCACCCGACCATCCCATATTGCCTAATTCCCACCCCCGCCTGATCTTTGTCGAAAATAATTTTGATGAAGTTACAAGAAAAAATGTTTGCTCTGGTTCAAGCCTGGCAAGAGAGCGGAATGGT
>NZ_JAAGVY010000128.1 GCF_010686655.1 Cryomorpha ignava
CGAACTCTTTCGTTGAGAGTGTAAGCAGCTCTTTTTGGCCACCTTTTTTGTAATTCTTCACCTGGAAGGTTACTGTCTTTTTAGTTTTGTCTATTTGCTTAATCCGATAATTACTAATCGCAATTTTATGGGTGTAGCGACCTAGATATTCTACCACATATTTTGGTGCATGGAACTGCTGTTTTGCAAAAACAACCCAGTTTTTAGAGAATAGCTTATCGTAGATTTCCTGCGGTACGGGCGTTTTGCTTTTGCGCAGCAGATCGACATATTTTGCGCGGAACACCTGGCTCATCGATTTCACATTGAACAGGTACTTACCCTTGTTCTTTGCTGGTTTCCATTTGCCCGATTTAGTCACACCACCGCCTGGCACGATGCAGTGCAGGTGCGGGTGCAAGCTCATATTTTGACCCCAAGTGTGCAAGATGGCTATCATACCCATTTGCGCGCCCAGGTGTTTTGGGTTCGCGCCAAACTGCTCAAGAGTTGCCCATGCTGCTTTAAACAAGCTATCATAGACTACTTTCGGATGTTTTAAAGCAAACGGATTAAGCTCTGACGGAAGCGTAAAAACAACATGAAAATACGGCACATTGAGAAGTTCGCTTTCCCGCGCCTGTATCCATGCTTCGCGCTTATGACCCTGACAGGTAGGGCAATGTCGGTTTCTACAGCTGTTGTAACTGATGTGGAGTTTATGGCAGCAATCACACTCATCTATATGTCCGCCCATAGCTGGCGTACGACAACGCTCGATGGCATAAAGCGTGCGTTTATGCCAACCCGTAAAGGTATTTGACGAGATATAATCTTGCTCCAATCTTAGCACATCAGCCACCTTAAAGTGGCTGCGCACTACTCAAAAAGCGTATCGAGCGGACTGAACTTGCGCGACGTACCCGTATTTGCAACGTGTAAATACACAAGCGTTGTTTCGATAAAGGCATGTCCCAAAAGCTCTTTCAGGCTCATGATGTTGAGCCCATCTTCCAGCAAGTGCGTGGCATAGGAATGTCGTAAACAGTGTGCGGTAATGTGCTTGTGGGTGTTAACCTTGCTTCTGTTTTCTTTTATTACCCATTGTACTCCGGTGGTGGTAATGGGTCGGGGCGCTCCGTTATCAGTCACCTGACTGTTGAACACGAAGGTTTGGG
>NZ_JAAGVY010000129.1 GCF_010686655.1 Cryomorpha ignava
TTAATCTCCTTGGACTTCCTGCTACTATGGCAGATGTTGAAGCCATCAATTTTGATAATGCAGGAGCAGGTAACTGCTTAATTTGGTTCCTTAGCTTCGATGCTGACAATAGTAATGCTGACGAAGCTGCAGCTTCTTTCTTAGAAGGAAATGCCGTTAACGCGGGTGATCTTACAGGATGTTTCGATCTATCAAATTCTATTGAAGTAGTTCGAGAAAACTGCGCTTCAGAATTTGACTGTCCTGATTTGGAAGCTAACTTCGGTGATGCTTGTGATGATGGTGACGATATGACCGAAAACGATACAGTAGGTACAGATTGCCAATGTGCAGGTACTCCAATTTTTGTTTGTGAAGCTGATGGTGGCGCGATCCAATTTGAAGATGGTTCTATGACTGTAAACGTTTGTGTTGATGATAATGAGCCAAGCACAGTTGATGTTGCTTTTGCTACTGAGCCTAACGCTCCAGAAGGATACGGCGCTACTTGGGTTGTAACTGATCCTGATCTTAATCTTCTTGGACTTCCTGCGACTATGGCAGATGTTGAAGCCATTAATTTTGACAATGCAGGTGTAGGTAACTGCTTAATTTGGTTCCTTAGCTTCAACGCTGACAATAGCAATGCTGACGAAGCTGCAGCTTCTTTCTTAGAAGGAAATGCCGTTAACGCAGGTGATCTTACAGGATGTTTCGATCTATCAAATTCTATTGAAGTAGTTCGAGAAAACTGTGCTTCAGAATTTGACTGTCCAGATCTTGAAGCCAACTTTGGTGATGCTTGTGATGATGGTGATGATATGACTGAAAACGATATGGTTACCACATTTTGTCAATGTATGGGTACTCCTGTTGAATTCGATTGTCCAGACCTTGAAGCTAACATAGGCGATGCTTGTGAACTTCCTGGAGCTATTGGTATACTCAACAATAACTGTGAGTGTGTTCCAGCACCAGATTGTGAAAACTACACGTACTACCTTGCAGATCATGCTGCTGCCGATGGTATCTCTGATATCTACGAAGTAACCCTTAGTGGTGGTGTAGCTACAATGGATTACATCGCTACAAGCGACATCGAAGTTCACATTGCTTTTAGTGCAACAAACAACTTGATTTATGCTGTAAGCAAGCACGAAA
>NZ_JAAGVY010000130.1 GCF_010686655.1 Cryomorpha ignava
GGAACGACTTTTACTTATGACTTTTTTGCATTTATGGAAGATGGCGACCCTATTTCTGTTCGTAAATCTGTCAGAGAACATCATGTTAATTCACCTTATATAAGCCCAGTTGATGAACAAAATGCCACAATTCAATCAGCAGAATACAGCGACGGTTATGGCCGAATAGTTCAATCCCGGGCACAAGCAGAAGATGTTATTTATGGCAACCAAATTTTTGGCGACAGCGGCCTTCCTGCGAGACAACTTGAACCAAATCAAAATGCTGTAGGACAAGAGCGCAGCAGTGGTGCACCGTTAAACGTGGTGGTAAGTGGCCATAAAAGATACAACAACAAGGGCGAAATAGTGGAGCAGTTTGAGCCCTATTTTAATTCAGGGTTTGACTATGATCCTGACAATACACCTGAAGGAGTTGCCATCAAAATGTACTATGATGCATTGGGAAGAATGGTTAAGACATTAAATCCTGATGAATCGGAACAGCTTGTTGTTTTTGGAATACCCGCAGCACTCAATACTCCGAGTGACTATGCTGCTACACCCTGGGAAAGGTATCACTATAGTCCCAATGATTTGGGAGAAATTACTAATCCCGGCGTAGTACCCACAACCAGCTACTGGACACCAAAAAGTGAAACAATAGACCCACTTGGAAATGTAATTCGCACCACAGAGCATAAAGCGCACTATGATGCAGATACTGATAGCTACGAAGATGTAGTAATGCAATATAATTTTGACATCAAAGGCCAACTTGTTGAATCAATAGACCCTTTTGATCGCGTAATTTCTGCAAATAAATACAGCATGGCGGGGCAAATGCTAAAAACCGTTCATATTGATCGCGGTGAACAAACTCTTTTGGTAGATGCATTAAATTTACCGTTTATAACGAACGATGCTAAGGGAGCGCGCTCTCTTTTTGCATATGATAATTTGCAACGCCCTATATTTGTCTGGGCAAGAGATAACAGCGCAAAGGCCGTCACCAAACGTCAAATTATGCGGTACGGTGATAGCGACGGTTTTCCCAATCCCGAAAACTACAATCTAAAAGGAAAACTCTTTGTACACAATGATGAAGCAGGAAAACTCACTTATGAGGATTA
>NZ_JAAGVY010000131.1 GCF_010686655.1 Cryomorpha ignava
GGTTGGGCTACAAGGCTTGTAGCAAAAAGTAGAAAAAAAAGAATATATAATGAATGTTTTAATTTTTTCATGATTGTGGAATTTAAAAAGTAGAATAAATATCTTCCGATACGGATATAAAACCGCACCGGAAGATAAAAATTAAGGAGCAACAGAGAGTTTACTTTGGGCAATAATGCGCCCATCTTGTCTGAGACAAATTTGATAAATCCCACTTACAAAATCACCCAATTGCAAAGAGATACTACCAGCATCGTTTTGAGGTCTAAGTGTTTTAACCTTCCTGCCGGTCAAATCATATATTTCAATCATTTTTTGACTTTTACTGCCATCATAGCGGTATTCAATACGCGTTTGATCTGCGGCAGGATTTGGTATAAGTAGGATTTCCGGTGCAAGTTGTTCTAAATTTTGATTGAATGTGTTCGCCTGGGAATCAAGGTTATTTGGCGAAGTTCCGTTTGCAATCAAACCTTGAGAACCGGAAGCTGAACAACTATCGCTAAGATACATGGCATCGCTGGTTATTTGGCAATACCCATTGTCTAAAATAAGGTTGATGCTATCGGGTCCAAAATTTGAGAAACCTAAAGGGTGGTTTCCCGTACCTGTCGATACGTCAACACCATTCACCTGGTAGCTCCAATACGCAAACGGATTATAGGGACCTACAATTGCAGCCTGGCCGGCACATGTTGTTATGTCATTACCGTCACGCAAATCATCAGTACAAAAGCAACCGGTTGGAAAATTCCACATATATTCCTGTGGCGAATGCGGAACAGATATTTCATTGCTGCTTGTACAACCACTGTTGCTGGTAAAATAAACTTCGAATAGGCCACCCATATACCCATTTACGGCAGAGCCGGTGCTTCCATTGCTCCAATTGTAGGTACCACTTTGTGCGTTGGTGGCCGTAAGCGATACCACATAAGGCTCGCAGCTCGTAATATTAAAAGACACGGTTGGGGTATCAACAGGGCTTGCCACCGTTACGGTATAAGGCACACTTACACCATCACATCCGTTCTGGGTAGCTGTAAGAATATAGGTGTATGTACCGACCGGTAGTGTTTGAAACAGGGTAG
>NZ_JAAGVY010000132.1 GCF_010686655.1 Cryomorpha ignava
ACCTGAGTTCGATTATTAACAACTTGACTGTCAATAACTAACGAAAAATAGTTCTAAAAATAGAAAGGTAAAATACAGTGTTTTTGTATATTTAGATCGTTGAAAAATAAACACTTAACAAAAACAACATGTATTTTACCGAAGATAAAGTTACCGAAATTTTTTACTTGACTGACGAATTTTGCAATGAATTTGAAGTGGTTCTTAAAAAAGGATTGATTGGGAATGAACCGAAGAGAAAACCACGAATGAGTCAAAGTGAAGTGATGACGATTCTTGTAATTTTCCATGGAATGAACTTCAGAAATCTCAAGCATTTCTACCAACAATATGTGCAAAAACAACTCAAACATCTATTTCCGAAAACAGTCTCTTACAACCGTTTTGTAGAGCTTGCACAGTCCGCAAGTCTTCCGCTAGCTATCTTTTTAAAAACGTGCTGCCTGGGTGAATCAACGGGGATTTCATTTGTTGATTCTACACCAGTACGCGTCTGTAAGAACAAGCGGATAAAACGAAATAAGGTTTTTAAAGATATTGCTACTACTGGTAAATCTACCATGGGTTGGTTTCATGGATTTAAACTCCATTTGGTTGTAAATGACAGGGGTGAGATACTGAGTTTCGTAATAACACCAGCCAATGTAGATGACAGAGATCCGCTAAAGCACGGAAATTTTTTAGCCAATATAAAAGGAAAACTCTATGGCGATAAAGGATATGTATCAAGTCAATTGGCTAACATACTCTTCGTTGATGGCCTTCACTTAATAACCGGAATACGAAACAATATGAAAAATGTACTTATGGAAATGAAGGACAAAATATTGTTACGAAAAAGGTCTGTCATTGAAACCATTAATGACGAATTGAAAAACATTTGTCAAATAGAACATTCTAGACATCGCTCGTTTGGTAATTTTATTTCAAATCTACTCTCTGGCTTAATAGCATACTCGTTTTTTCAAAAGAAACCAGCTATAAAATATGAAGCCGATTTTAACACGCTGCCACAACTATTTTAGAATCGAACTCAGGTT
>NZ_JAAGVY010000133.1 GCF_010686655.1 Cryomorpha ignava
AAAGTTAAAAAGTGCAGCATTTTTATTACTTTAAGATTCTGAAAAACAGTATCTTAAAGGCGTAATTCCAAATACGTAAAAATGCTGCAATCCAAAGATATTAAAAATTTGTCAGAGCTGACTACTTCTTTTTGTTCCACCCACCGCAAGGTCGAATTCTTTAGAGAGTTTATAAAAATTTTAAGGTTGGGGAAATTACATTCAATCTTTAGCAAGGTGAAGCAAAAAGGCATCCCGGCTCTATGCTTAATTGAAATTTTAATTTGTTCGGTGTTTACTGGTCAAAAGAATGTACATCGCTTGGTGGGCAGCTTTTGGGGTGAACTGGCGAGTTACGGAAAAGATGCGTATTACAGAATCAAGGGCAATGGTCGCATTTACTGGCGCCAGTTCCTTTTTGGTGTGGCACGTCAAGCGGTAGAAAAAACCCAAGACGGTAAATGCCAGAGTGATACTACTGCGCTGATTTTTGATGACACCGTCTTAGAGAAAAGCGGTCGTACGATAGAAGGTGTATCAAAGATTTGGGATCATGTTATAGGCAGGTCAGTGCTTGGCTATCAACTTCTGGTCATGGGCTACTACAATGGTGGGGTATTCATTCCGCTGGATTTTTCCTTTCACAGAAGGGGCATGAAAAACAAAAAGAAGCCTTACGGTCTCAAGTTGAAACACTACAAAGATCAATATCGGAAAGAGCGGGCAAAGGACAGTCCTGGTCAAGAGAGAAAAAAGGAACTCGATACGGACAAGATAACTGCTGCGGCTAAAATGATACAGACTGCTGTAAAGAAAGGATTTGCGGCGCAGTATGTGCTAACCGATAGTTGGTTTACCTGTTGGAAAATGGTGCATGCAGCTAAAAAAGCCGGCTTGCATTACATCGGCATGTTTTGCAAGGTAAAGACTCTTTTTAAATACAGAGGTAAAAACATGACCTATAAAGCTATAA
>NZ_JAAGVY010000134.1 GCF_010686655.1 Cryomorpha ignava
ATACCTTGTCAATACCAAATCTGGTAACGAGTCAAGTACGCAGAAATTAGTTGTAGAAAAGTAGATGTTTCTATAGAATGGAGGAAAACATATCGTTTCATTTTTAATACAGAAGAGCTCTGCTTATACGAATGGAAGATTCTCTAATTCCAATCTGAAATCTGAATTCCGAAATCATAAATCTACATTCCTATCTTTACCACAGAAATACATCTCAATAATATTGAAATACCCGAGTGTGAAGCACCTTTCTAATTATAAGACTCCCTTTGTTTTCCTGTGCATTTTGTTTCTTTACGCTTGCGGAAGGGAAACACCTGTACCAAAACCTGTTGGCTATTTTAGAATAGACTTGCCCACACCAAAATACCAGCATAAATCTCCGGATTGCCCTTTCGAATTTGACATATCAGAGTATAGCCAGCTGGAATTGATTGTGGATACTGCGCACCCTTGCTGGTTTAATATTGCCTATCCGATGATCAATGCCAAAATGTATTTCACCTATAAAGATGTTGATGGCGACTTGCGCGAATTTATTGAAGAGGCTCACGGTCTGGCTTTTGAACACCAAATAAAAGCGAATAAAATTTCAACCCGTAAAATTGAAAACGATAGTTCAAAGGTTTATGGGTTGGTTTACAATCTGGGTGGAAATGTAGCCTCGCCTTATCAGTTTTACCTTACCGACAGTACCAATCATTTTTTGCGAGGTTCGTTCTATTTTAATGCCCGCCCAAATCCCGATTCTTCAAAACCGGCTCTGGATTATGTTAGAAACGATATTAATCGGTTTATTGATTCTTTTGTATGGAAATAAGTTTCTTCCACTTTTACAGAAATATTGAGTTCTAGAATCAGTCGGCTTGGGAGTCTATGAAACCACAACATTGATTTTTCAGCGCGGAGGCCTTCCCTTTAGGGAATTAATCACTTTACA
>NZ_JAAGVY010000135.1 GCF_010686655.1 Cryomorpha ignava
GTATCCACCCGACCATCCCATATTGCCTAATTCCCACCCCCGCCTGATCTTTGTCGAAAATAATTTTGATGAAGTTACAAGAAAAAATGTTTGCTCTGGTTCAAGCCTGGCAAGAGAGCGGAATGGTCAGGCAAGAATTTCTATCCGACAAAGCTATCAGCTTATCCAAGTTTAACTATTGGCTATACAAATACCGCAAAAGCCAACAGAAGCATCCACAAAATTTACCGGTTCGGTCTACACCCGGAGATTTTAAATCTTTTGTTCTGTCAGATGAGGCGATTGAAACTAGCGGTCAATCGGTAAGCATGGAAATCACCACTCCATCGGGTGTGCGGATCACGATTTACAACTAATGTTTGGCATCGATACGCATCGCAAGGTTTTTCTTTATAGCAAGCCCTGCGATATGCGCAAAGGTTTTAACGGGCTGCACGGCTTGGTGCTAAATGCCATGGATATGGATGTGCGCTGCGGCGACCTGTTTGTATTTGTGAGCAAAGACCGCAACAAGGCCAAAATACTTTACTGGGATACTGACGGGTTGGTACTTTTTTACAAACGGCTTGAAAAAGGAACTTTCAAGCGCCCCACCGCGCGTCTTGACGCACCAAATAGCGAGCTGACAAAAGAAGAACTTTTCATGATATTACGCGGAATTGATTTTGAGAAAACCAAGAAAAGAATGCGGTATTTACCCCATTAAATTGTTCATTTCTTTGGGCTGAAATAGCAGTAACAATGCGGTTTTTAGAGTATGTTTGGTATATGCAATCGCTGCTCGACAAACTCTCAAAAGACGAACTGATCCAACTGGTATTGGAACAGGGTGGGCGGCATGAAAAAGTACAATCCGAATACAGCCAAGTACAATCCGAATACAACCAAGTGCAATCCGAATACAA
>NZ_JAAGVY010000136.1 GCF_010686655.1 Cryomorpha ignava
TGCTATTTACTGTAAACCCCTTAAGCTTATTATCGGAACTGTCGTATGTGTAATCTCTGATAAAATCCTGATTGGCGTGACCATCGGCCACGTGCTTCAAATTTTGGATATTACCGATTTTATCGTATTGATAAGTGCGGGTATAGGTGTTTGTATCTGTATAGTCCTGCGTTCTAATATTCAAATACCAAGTGGTCCCGCTGTAAAATGCGGGATTGATGGTTGTAAAGCTTTCGCTTTCGCAAAAGCTAACAACCAGTCGAAGTTGAGCATAAACATTTGAAGTTTCTCTCCCGGTTGCCGACAGCAATCGGCGCAAAGGATCGTGAGAAAACAGTCTCATTAAGTTCCCCGGCCCTTGCGCATAGGTATTTGCCGGAGCAGCATCATTTATAGATGTAATGGTACCTTCCAGATCGTAGGTGTATTGCAAGTCTTGCCTTATCCCGGCATTGGGTGTGTACGTATGACCGCTGTGATTGAATAATGCACTTCGTTGACGCAATACCCTAAAGGTTTTAGGGTCATACGCATAGCGGGTCATAATTTTATTGCCCATAGCAATGAGTATGCGCTGACCTCTTGCATTGTAAGCCACTTCTTTTACATAAGTGGTATTGTCAACTTTCATAGAAAGCAACGCCCCACCCTTATTGTACTTAGGCACCATTTCTTTCCCCGGGCCATCTCTATCTGCAGGATAGGTTGCCTTGCGGATGCGGTTAAGCGCATCGTATTCCTGTGTTATTGCATTTTGGGTACTGCTCAAGTGGGAGGGGTTAAAGGTATCCCAATCTACAACATATTTTTGATAAGCAGTAAGTGCATCATCAGTTATAATCTGACGGTAAAACAATAAGTTATTCCCTTTAAA
>NZ_JAAGVY010000137.1 GCF_010686655.1 Cryomorpha ignava
TGTTGAACGAATCCTCCCTGCGGTCGGAAGCTTTTCGGAGCTCAAAATACGTTTTCTTAGATTTATACCAATCTTAAAAATCAATATGATGTATAAAAAAAAGTAAAACGATAGTAGAGACTGCTATCACAGAAGTACCGGGTTTTGAAAATCTATGTACAAAATTAAGCAAGAGTTTTGCAATCAATGGCAAGGCTAAAAGTACCTTGAGCAACTACACGCGATGCCTCGCACACTTGGCATTGTATTACAAGAAGAGTCCGGAGACACTCTCTACTGAGTTGATTAATGACTATCTTTTTTATTGCCAGAATCTACACAAAACGCCATCTGAAAGCTTCTTTAAACACACTATTTTTGGTCTTCGTGCCATTTATAAAGTTCTGAATATGGAAGCCAAACGGGTTAAACTTCCGCAAATAAAGCGACAGAATCAACTGCCCGTAGTACTTAGCAAAGCAGAGGTGCGCACCTTACTCAAAGCACCCAAATATCTAAAACACCGTCTCATGCTGGCCGTTTTATATGGTTGCGGACTTAGGAGTTATGAGCTTTGCGCACTGCGCCTATCGGATGTCGATTTTGACCGCATGACTGTTCTTGTAAAGAAGCAAAAAGGCAAAACAGATCGCTATGTGCCACTGAGCAAACACTTGGCACGCGGACTTAAAAAATACATTTCAACAGAGTCTCCCCAAACCTTCGTGTTCAACAGTCAGGTGACTGATAACGGAGCGCCCCGACCCATTACCACCACCGGAGTACAATGGGTAATAAAAGAAAACAGAAGCAAGGTTAACACCCACAAGCACATTACCGC
>NZ_JAAGVY010000138.1 GCF_010686655.1 Cryomorpha ignava
TATAACGTAATTTCACAAGACGTAGGTCACCTAAGCTTTACGCAGGCGATTCTTGGTGGATTCATTCTTCCTCCCTCTGATGGGGCAGGCGGATATGTAGAGACCGATTATATGTTGATGGAATTTCAAGTGAATGTTCCAGCAGGTTCTGCCTGGGTTTCAACAGATATCAGACACCAAACGAATGTTGATACTGTTGACTATTCTGCAATGACTTTCTACGGAGCTTCATTAGTTGATTACGAAAACATCCCAACGTTCACAGTAATTAATGCTGCAGCTGTAGTAGATTGTGATGACCTTGGCCTGAACATTGGCGATGCCTGTGATGATGGAGATGACAATACAGAAAACGACGTAGTAACCGCAGATTGTGAATGTGTCGGTACTGTAATTCTAGACTGTCCTGCACTCGGAGCAAACATTGGCGATGCCTGTGATGATGGAGATGACAGTACTGAAAATGATGTCGTAACTGAAGATTGTGCGTGCCTTGGTACTCCAATATTTGTTTGTGAAGCCGATGGTGGAGCAATCCAATTTGAAGATGGATCTTTAGTTGTAACTGTTTGTGTTGACGACGATGTGCCAAGCACAGTTGATGTTGCTTTTGCAACTGCTCCTGATGCTCCGGAAGGATACGGCGCTACATGGGTAGTAACTGATGCTGATCTTAATCTCCTTGGACTTCCTGCTACTATGGCAGATGTTGAAGCCATCAATTTTGATAATGCAGGAGCAGGTAACTGCTTAATTTGGTTCCTTAGCTTCGATGCTGACAATAGTAATGCTGACGAAGC
>NZ_JAAGVY010000139.1 GCF_010686655.1 Cryomorpha ignava
CTGGATTTCGACTGCGCTCAATGACCACGTGAGACAGCTACGCTTAGTTGAGGTGGAATGTAAAATTCTTTCCTCTAAATTTCAGTATCCAACGATGTCTTCACTCGATATAGCTCGCTATATCTTTATAAAGACGCCTTGTCTATTGAAATGTATGAAAATCTGAATTCCTTAATAATAGTCGAACTTAGGTTATTAGTTTAATGTAGGGAGCGACCAACAAAAGTGCCCCGCTGAAAAAGGGGAATAACCTCCCGTAGTGCAGCCTGCCCAAATTTTCGAGGCAATTTCACATCAATATAGGTGTGTTTCCCTCTTTTCATTTTACTGATCTTCTAAACGAGTAATCAATCATTCATTCAAAAAAAAATCCCGGCTACCTTTCGGCAACCGGGATTCTACTTAGTTTAAGAAGATTCTATTGTTGGCTATTGAGCCAATTTTCAGAATCTCTATACTTATTTGGCGATCATAAATTTGTTAATGATCGTTTCATTAGCAGTTATCATTCTGTAGATGTACACACCGTTAGGAAGTGCAGCACCATCGAAATCTAATCTGTACTCTTCACCTTGTTGTGCTTCTGCATTAAATAGCGTTGCAACATTGCGTCCATTCATGTCATACACTTCTACAAGCGTACGGCTGGTTTCTGCAGTTACAAATACCACTTGCGAAGGCCCTGATGTAGGGTTCGGGAAAGAGGTAAGCTCGCTTTGAGATGCTGGAGCAAATTGAGCAGGAGTGTCGCCATCTTCACAATTGTGAAGTGCTACAACACCATCCACGTCAAA
>NZ_JAAGVY010000140.1 GCF_010686655.1 Cryomorpha ignava
CGCGAAGCGATTGGTGGATTTTTCTAGACAGCCCCCCCTTTGGGATCAATCGCCTTTTTTTTCGGCGATTGAATCCCTTCTTGCTTGAGCAGAAATGCGCGCATAAAAAAATCACAAGCGCGAAGTGATTGGTGGATTTTTCTAGACAGCCCCCCCTTTGGGATCAATCGCCTTTTTTGACGCAGTAAAGGCGTTGCGTGCAACGCCTCAACAAGCAATTCTAACCTAATTTGAAAAAATCGTTTAATCCTTAGCAGGAAAGTATTACATTTGCGGCTCTTATTTTGCCCGGATGGTGGAATAGGTAGACACGCAGGACTTAAAATCCTGTGACCATTGCGGTCGTGCGGGTTCAATTCCCGCTCCGGGTACTCAGAAGCTCTGTAACAGATTTGTTGCAGAGCTTTTTGAATTTCAGAGATTAAGCGTTCTTTTGTTTATCTCGCCAAAACTCCCTTAAAAACAGAGTTATGGCGAAGTATAAAATCTTATTTTGACATCAAGCAACTCATATCCAGCGAGTTTTGAATTAATTCTAGACTGTATTTATTTTCGCTTATCCCGTAAGGAGTAACCATGGTTATATAAATATTCTTGCGGCTATTAATGTCCTTTTGCAGTTCAATAACCTGAGTTCGATTCTAAAATAGTTGTGGCAGCGTGTTAAAATCGGCTTCATATTTTATAGCTGGTTTCTTTTGAAAAAACGAGTATGCTATTAAGCCAGAGAGTAGATTTGAAATAAAATTACCA
>NZ_JAAGVY010000141.1 GCF_010686655.1 Cryomorpha ignava
GTTACCCTTTATAAAAAGCGCAATTGTTCATTATTCGAGAACTTTTCGTATATTTGCTTAACAATAGAGTGAATGAAAAGGATAATTGCAAAAAGTACGCTTCGCGAATATTGGGCAAAACATGCTGATTCGGAACAATATTTGAAAACTTGGTACGACACAGTAAAAAGTTCCAAATGGTCTTCACCAAACGATGTAAAACAGACCTACATTAACGCAAGTATTTTAAAAAATAGCCGAGTAGTTTTCAACATTAAAGGAAATTCATACCGACTAGTTGTAAAGTTCAATTATGAAAAGCAATGGGCATTTATTCGTTTTATTGGCACACACGCCGAATATGACAAAATAAATGCGGAGACCATTTAAAAACAAAACTATGAACGTTAAGCCTATTAAGTCAGATAAAGATTACCGAAATGCACTTGAGCGTTTGGAAGTGATTTTCGATGCGCCAATTGACACAAAAGAAGGTGATGAAGCGGAAGTACTTTCATTGCTGATTGAGAATTATGAAAATGAGCACTACCCTATCGAAGCACCCGACCCAATCGAAGCCATAAAAATCCGAATGGAGGAGTTAAATATGCGTCAAAAAGATTTGGTTGGTATAATCGGAGGGAAAAGCCGAGTATCAGAAATCCTTAACCGAAAAAAAAGATTGACCGTAGATATGATACGTGAATTGGAGCGAATTCTTCAAATCTCAGCTTCTGTTTTAGTAATTAATTATCAACTCG
>NZ_JAAGVY010000142.1 GCF_010686655.1 Cryomorpha ignava
TTGGTTTTCATAATAATTGGTTTTTTGGTTAATAAAATTAGAATATTTGGGGAACATCAAATCTAAACTGACCATCAGTAATCCTGAAAGTATCTACAGCATTTTCATCGGTAACCGTGAAATTAAAAGTCCCCTTAATCGTACCATAAGGACTGCTGCCATCGGCTCTTGGAATGAATTGCTCAATATTCATTTCACCATCAATTAAGTTCTCAACTAAAAAGATTACACTATCTTCAAGGTTTACATATTTATAAAATGGAAATATAGAATCTGCAAAAGCTGGATTGAGAAAATTAAGTGTTCCAGTTGAATGCTCCATACCATTAATCCTTATGCTAATGTTCGAAAATTCAGAGCAGTTACGCCCTCCAAAAACCATATATTTGGCAGGTGTGCTTAAATATGCTTCAGGATAATAATGGAAATGCCGTCCATCGCAAGAAAATGTTGATTGAGCATCAAACTCCACTCCATTCACTTTGCATTTAAAGTATTCTACACCATAATCCGGCTCGTCTGGTTTGTCTTCATCGTCTTTGCATTGTGACAGTGTCAAAATGCTGATGGTTAATAATGTTATTTTTAGAATATTTTTCATATTTAATGAGTTTAGATGTGATTTAAAGATTGTAATATTTTGGAAAATGATATCAGAGTTAACCGTCTAAAATACGGATCGCAAATAGGTCATATTGCCGCAGCCATTCTGCATGATCGTGCACCGTAT
>NZ_JAAGVY010000143.1 GCF_010686655.1 Cryomorpha ignava
GTAGCAGTTATATCTTGATCTGGTGTATATGTGTACCAGTTACCTCCGTTGTCTGCATCAGGTTCTTGAAATGACGACACTCCACAGAATGTTAAATCAGTTCCTAAATCTGGTGCTGCTAGCGTAGAACCGGTATAAGTTTCAAAACAGCTTACTTCTTCAGCGGTAGAACAGTCTCCATTTGCGGGAGGTGTACCACACTGCAAGGTAATGTCAACCGATTGTGCGTTACTATATGCTCTTACTCTAACGTAATAAGTCTGTATAGTATCAGCTTCACCAAAGATATATCCTATGGCAAATGTATTACATGTTAAAAGCGTGTCCAGGCTAGTACAATCATCTCCTGCAAAAAGTGATGAAGTTAGAGCTGTACTGCTTGGGCCGTTACCCGATATATCTATACTATAGGCTTCGCCTATTTGTGTAGTGAATGAAAACCATATATCGCCATTTCCCGGTTGGAAACAATCATCTTCATAAGATGGTGTAGCGCCTAGAAAAGATACACCGGTAAGTGTTTCATTACAAAAAAGGTTGGTAGCGTTGCACGCTTCATCGTTATCAGGAATTGGAATACCTGCACAAACACAATCTTCATTAACGGTGTCGAGGCTAGTACTTGCATCGCCGTCATCACAAGCTGAACCAAAGTTTGCTTCAAGTTCTGGACAATCGAAGGGCTCCGAGACAATGTT
>NZ_JAAGVY010000144.1 GCF_010686655.1 Cryomorpha ignava
GCTTCTGCTTGGGCTATTTTTTTATTAAAATAGTCTGGTTCATACTCTTGATCTTTTTTGCAAAGCGTATAAACAAGAATGAGTAGTTTTCGTTGCACAGCTACTTGCGCTTTCATGGGTATATGTGTCCTCTCTAAAATTCTATCACGTAACCTTTTAAATTCTGGAACGTGCTTAGATGCTGACATGGCTGCATGATACAACAAGTGTCTTATATAGCGATTTCCTTTCTTCGATATATGTGTCTGTCCTTTAATGGAAGTTCCTGATTCATTGTGTACAACATCATATCCTGCGAAGCTTGTTAACTGTTTTGCATTAGTGAAGCTTAAAAACCCATCTCCCTCGGCTACTAAGCCAGCTGCGGTTTGTATAGCGACACCACTTATGGTACATATCTTTTCTATACAGTCTGAGACCTGCTCATCGGTTGCAACCATGTCTTCCAGTTTTGACTTAATCTTGTCAATTTCTTTATCCAAAACAGCAATCAATTTCTTATTGCTTTGCTTGATATCGGTAGAGATATTGTGCGAATATTCCTTACTGTGCGCTATATTAGACAAAGCCGTTTTCTGCTCTTGCAACTGTATTCTGTAGCGGCTTAGATCACGCATCTTACGGTATATCTTTTTTGCTGGTTGCCACTCCTTATGTGATCTTTCCACTCCAAATTGTGCCAGAACTTTTGC
>NZ_JAAGVY010000145.1 GCF_010686655.1 Cryomorpha ignava
AACGGCATGTATTAGCGTAGTGCGGGTTTTCGAAGTACTTACTTTCAATATACCGTAATCTTTGTTGCTTGAAAGATATTCATTTTTAGACGTTCAGCCCGCATTACGTGAATATAATGTTGGGGGTATTTCTATTTTTCTCCGAATTTGTTCAAGTTTAATTGTATGTAGTTCTGTGAGTCTGGCATGGACTCGGTCATAAAAAAAGTGAATTCAAGGGTGTCGGTTTTAGCACGAGTTCCAAGCTGATATTTCAAGTTGAATGTCGTGTCTGAATTAATCAATCCTTCGTAGTAATTCAGGTCGTAGTTACCTGCTCGATTGACATAATGTTCCATAAAAATACTGTCACCTTCTGTCCACCAAACACCCCACCCCCAGATGCCGTATTTTTTGTTTTCCTGGAAGAATATTGAGTCTGATTGAAGCTGATGAAGGTATGAACTGTTATCTGAAGTAGGGTTCTGATCATATGAGAAATTCATATGGAAATATCCGTTATCGAACAATACTAATGGCAGAAAGGATTTTTCCTGTTTCGCCATGAAAATCCCATGCGTTTTAAGAATCGGAATATTCCTATCATCGAGCTTGTTAATCGAGAGCTTATCCTTATTGTAGATTGTCACACATGAGGAAATGAGAAATGCTATTAATAAATATTGTATGACTAATGCACGTTTCATATTT
>NZ_JAAGVY010000146.1 GCF_010686655.1 Cryomorpha ignava
AATAACTAAGTATTCGTCCCGCCGATAGGCCAGGGATGAATAATTTGTTGACGGATCCGGTTTCTCTCTATGGGGAAAGCCTTGCGTTTATCGTTTGTTTGTGTGATTTATTTTGGCAGATCTGCCGAGGTTAGTTGCCGAGTTTTAAACTCCAACACCATTTTTAATAACATAACGCCAAGTTTTTCGACTGTACGCTGGACTTTTAGTCACTTTCAGGCAAAAAGCTTTCCGCTGACGCATAGTCTTCCTGTCTCGCACTTTGCAAGGATGTTTCATAGCTGGTTATCAGACGATAATAATTCCTTCCAACCATGCGGCGGACCGCGCTGCCCAAAAGTCATTACGGTTTTCAGTTTTCCCTTTTTGCAGCTCGGACATCTCCGAAGAAGGGTCGGCTTCTCTTCGATGCACTTTATTGGTAAAGCGATTAGCGTCTTTTGCAGCGCAGGTAACTTCTCCTTTTTCCAGCTACTACTCAAAAAGCCATAATGCCTTATTCGCGTAAACCCTTTGGGCAAAACATGAAGTGCAAATCGGCGAACGAACTCTTTCGTTGAGAGTGTAAGCAGCTCTTTTTGGCCACCTTTTTTGTAATTCTTCACCTGGAAGGTTACTGTCTTTTTAGTTTTGTCTATTTGCTTAATCCGATAATTACTAATCGCAATTTT
>NZ_JAAGVY010000147.1 GCF_010686655.1 Cryomorpha ignava
AAAGAAAAAGGTGCAACTATACATTTACTAACTCTTGGACACAACCCAGAAACAGAAATAAATGAAACCAGAATAGAAGAACTGAAATGTGCCGCAACCAAAATAGGTGTGGAAAAATTAGAAATAGCAGGTTTGGCAATAAACAAGTGGGATGACATTATGCAAGACAACATTACCTTTTGGTACGAACATCAGGACAGTATAAAAACAATAATTAAAAATAAAATTATTGCATACAAGCCTCATATTCTCATTACTTATGATACTGAAATTGGTGGATACGGTCATCCAGAACACAGGATTTCTGCCCAATTAACCAAAGATATTTTTATTGAAAACAAGCAGGATTCAACATTTACTACCGAAAGAATTTACCAATTCACACTACCAGATAAGCTAGAGACATTTATGTTAAGTAACATCCCAGCCTATGAGTACTCAATGAAATTAACCGGAAGCAATGGGCTGCCAAAACCAGATGTTGCAATTGACATTGTAAAATATTGGAAGATTAAAAACGAAGTAGCACTTTGTCATAAGTCACAGTTCAGGACTTTGCATAAATTCCACATGGTAGCTAATCAAAATGAATTGAAAGCTCATTCAAAAGCGTTCAATAAAGAATATTATACCATAATAGAATAAACGATTTGCCAA
>NZ_JAAGVY010000148.1 GCF_010686655.1 Cryomorpha ignava
TTATTTGCGCAGGCGAATCTATGGGTTTTAATGTTTCGCCCACCCCCACAGGCTACGAGAGTTTGACCTGGGAATTTGGTGATGGTCTCGACTCAAACGATCCAAATACCACG
Organism: Cryomorpha ignava; assembly: GCF_010686655.1. Lineage (GTDB taxonomy): Bacteria > Bacteroidota > Bacteroidia > Flavobacteriales_D > Cryomorphaceae > Cryomorpha > Cryomorpha ignava. Next base: position 114 of record NZ_JAAGVY010000148.1, read on the forward strand.
TATTCATACCCCAACAATGATAATATAGCCCAATACAACCCGGTACTTACTATTGTTAATCCGAATGGATGCTTTGCAACGGCGGTAATTCAAGCCAGCCCGGTAGAGGTAATTCCAGCCCCGGTAGCACTTCTCTCGCCAGCGGGTACCTTATTAGATTGTGGGCCTTTTTCTGCTACGCTATCAGCTACGGTTTCTACCGGTTTTGGTAGTACTACTAATTACACTTGGTCGGGACCCACCATGAGCCCACCCGCGCCAAATTGCGCAAGTTGTGATACGTGGAATATTAATATGTATGGCACCTACCAGGTGGTAGTAGAAAACAGCAACGGCTGCCAGGGATTCTCGAATGAGGTTGATGTTTTTCAGAACTGTGGATCCGGTTGTCAGGGTCCGACACTGGTGGCATCAAATAGTAGTTTTATCGATTGTGCTACCGGGCAGGCAAATATTCAGTACAACCCCTATAACTATAATATTCTTAGTGAAACCTGGATTTTTCC
>NZ_JAAGVY010000149.1 GCF_010686655.1 Cryomorpha ignava
TCAGCCGTTTGTTGGAGCTACAGAGTCAATAGTTGACGAATGCACCGGAAACGGTACTGCCGATGTTTGGTACACTTTCACTTCAGACGGATCTGAAAAATACAGAATCTCTGAAACTTCAAGTGCAAACGTTGTTGTTGGACTCTATTCTGCAGATGATTGCAATACTCTTACAGCTATTAGCGACTGCGACAATTTCCCAGAAAACTACACGGTTGAGGAAGCAGGTACTTACTATTTTAGAGTAAGATCTTTTTCTGGTAATGATAATTTTCATAATGTTATTTTGACTTGTATTCCATTCGATTGTCCGGACCTTACTGTCGATTTTGGAACAGCTTGTGATGATGGTGATCCATTGACTTATGTAGATGTTATTCAAGAAGATTGTTCTTGTGCAGGATTTATTCCGGTACCGGGTCAAATCTGTGAAGTTCCACTTAATATTTCTTCACTTCCTTATACAACTACAGATAATACTGACAATTACTTTGATGATTACGAATCTGCTGACTTTCCACCTATTGCACCTGGTGCAGT